>DLCH01000074.1:36743-96514 GCA_002480525.1 Gammaproteobacteria bacterium UBA7803
AGGCCGCTCCTACGGGGGGTGAGGGTGGGTCGCGGCCGGGAGGCCGCTCCTACGAGGGGTGAGGGTGGATCGCGGCCGGGAGGCCGCTCCTACGGGGGAGTGGGGTTGGGTCGCGGCCGGGGGCGCGTCAGGCGGCGGGCAGGTCGACGGTGGTGAACAGCCGGCTCGCCGGGGTGAGGCGCTCGAGGGCGTCGGCGGCGAGCAGCACCGATCCCGCCGTCCAGGTGGGTCGTTCGTCGGGCCACATGACGTCGTCGGCGAAGGCGTAGCCGGTCCACCAGGAACCGTCCTCGGCCTGATAGCGGCGGATGTCCTGGAACAGGCTCCTGGCGCGCTGCCGGCAGCCGGCGGCGACGCAGGCCATGGTCAGCTCGCAGGTCTCGGCGATGGTCACCCAGGGCTGGTCCGCGACGCAGCGGCAGCCGAGGCCGGGCTCCACGAAGCTGTGCCAGCGGGCGTCGAGCCGGGCGCGGGCGTCCAGGCCCGTGACCACGCCGGTCATGATCGGATAGAACCAGTCCATCGAGTACCGGGCCTTGCTCTCCCAGGTGCGGTCGAAGCGTTCCGGCCGCTCCCGCAGGGTCCGGCCGAGCCGCGCCCGGGCGCCGAGCCAGGGCGCCGGGTCCTCGCCCAGGGTCACGGCCATGCCGGCCATGCACTCCAGGCTCTTGTGGATGGAGCTGCAGCCGGTCACCAGGGCGTCCTTGTTGATCCCGGTGCGGGTGTCCAGGGCCCAGTAGATCTCGCCGGTCGCCGCCTGCAGGCCGAGCACGAAGTCCATCGCGGCGACGGCGGTGGGCCAGAGGTCGGCCAGGAAGGCGCGGTCGCCGCTGATCAGATAGTGGTGCCACAGCCCCGTGGCCACGTAGGCGACGAAGTTGGTCTCCGCCCGGGTGTGGTCCACCACCTCGTCGTCCCGGTAGGCGGCCAGCCAGGCGCCGTCGGCGCGCTGATGGGCCGCGAGCCAGCGGTAGGCCGCTTCGGCTTCGGCCAGGCGTCCGGCGACGGACAGCCCCATGGCGGCCTCGATGTGATCCCACGGGTCCAGGATGCCGCCCGGGAACCACGGGATCGCGCCGCTCGGCTGCTGCACGCCGGCGATGTAGCCGGCGGTGGCTTTCAGGAAGGCGCCGCTCACCGGATGCCGTCCCCGGCGCTCCCGGCCGGCACGGAGTCCCGGGTGAAGTACACCACCACGCTCTTGCCGAGCACCGGGTTGAGCAGGGCGTCCAGCGCCCGGGTGAGCCAAGGCCGCTGCATCAGATCCCAGACCAGCAGCCGATGATAGGTGCGCACGGGCCAGGCGTTCTCGCCCCGGGACCACAGCAGGCAGCGCAGCCACCAGTAGGGGACGTGCAGGCTGTGGGCCCAGTGCCGGTGAAAGCGCTTCAGGCCCCGGCGCTCGACGGCGCCGGTCAGCTCCGCGGTCCGGAAGATCCGCACGTGGCCCCCCTCCACCTGGTGATAGGCGTCCGAGAGCTGCCAGCACACCCACTCCGGAACGAACCGGGGGACGCTGACGGCGAGCACGCCGCCGGGCTTCAGCACCCGGCGGATCTCGTCCAGCACGCGCTGGTAGTCGGGGATGTGCTCGAGCACCTCGGCGCAGATCACGCAGTCGAAGCTGGCGTCGGCGAACGGCAGCGTCAGGCCGCTGCCGCGCAGGAACGTCAGGCTGCGGTCGGCCCCCGGCGGGGCCGGGAAGTCGCCGGCCCGCCCGGCCGCGGTAGCGAGATCCCGGGCGGACAGGTCCAGCCCGACGACGTGCACCGGCGCCTCCAGCCAGGCGGTGATCGCATGCCGGCCCTCGCCGCAGCCGAGGTCCAGCACCCGCTGCCCGGGCTGCAGGTGCAGACGGCGGAAGTCGATGGTGGTCAGACTCATCGGCGGGCGTCCGCCATGACATGACGGTACAGATCGTCCAGGGCGGCGGCGGTGCGCGCCCAGGAGAACCGCTCCAGAATCCGCTGGCGCCCCCGGCGGCCATAGTCGGCCCGGGCCTCCGGGTTGCCGAGCAGCTCGCCGATGGCCTGGGCCAGGGCGGTGGGGTTCCGCGTCGGCACGATGCGCCCGGCGTCGCCCACCACCTCCGGCAGGGCGCCGCCGTCGGTGGAGACCACCGGCGTGCCGCAGGCCATGGCCTCGCCCGCGGGAAAACCGAAGCCTTCGTACTCGGACGGCACCACGGCCACGGCGGATGCGGCGTAGAGGTTGCGGAACTCGTCGGCGGTCAGGCCGTGGCGGAAGCGGATCCGGTCGCCGACGCCGAGCCGTTCGATCAGCCGCTCGGTGGCGCCGCCGGGCTTGGGCCGGCCGACGAACACCAGCTTCAGCTCGGGGAACTGCTGGCAGAGGGTGGCGAACGCGGGGATCAGGTGCTGGGTGCCCTTCAGCGGCTGGTCGGCGCTCGCCGTGGTGATGAGCTGCCAGGGGTCCCGGGGAACTTCCGGCGCGGGCCGGAACACCTCCGTGTCGATGCCGTTGTACACCACGTGCACCCGCTCCGGCGGAATGCGGAATGCGCTGCAGATGTCGCGCCGGGAGGACTTGCTGACCGTGACGATGTGCCGGAGCCGGCGCGCCACGCGTCCCTGCATCCTGAGAAAGTTGTGCCAGCGGCGGATCAGCAGCCGGTGCTTCCAGTCCGGCGCGTGGGCCAGGGCGATGTCCCGGTCCCAGGTGATCGGATGGTGAATGGTCGTGACCAGCGGGATGCCCCGGCGCTGCAGGTCCAGGGTGCCCCAGGACAGGCACTGGTTGTCGTGCACCACGTCGTAGCCGGCCGCCGGGTCACGCGCCAGCGCGTCGAAGTGCCGGCTGAGGCGCCGGCCGAAGGTATAGGGCTCGGGAAAACCGCCGGTCAGCATCGACAGCCATTCGAAGGTGTCCGTGGCGGAGCGCAGGTGGTGCGGCCGCAGGGCCGTGACGTGATTGGGCGCGGCGTACAGATTGAGCCCGGGCAGCTTCACCAGCCGGACGGGATCGTCGAGCTCCGGATAGGGTTCTCCCGAGATCACGTCGACCCGGTGGCCGGCGGTCGCCAGGGCCTTGGACAGATACTTCAGGTATATGCCCTGGCCCCCGCTGTAGGGGTTGCTGCGGTAGCCCAGCAGCGCGACCCGAAGGGGTGCGGCGAGCGTTGCGACGGGGGCCGGCTCGGACATCTGGACAGCGGCTACATGCGGGCGAAAAGCCCGTGAGTGTAATCAGCCGGGGCGGGGATGGCCACCTCGGGCCGGCGGCGTCCGGCGCCGCGGCGTTCAGGTGTTGTCGACGGCGATCTGCGGCTTGGCGGGGACGGCCGGCGCGCGCTCGTTGAACTCTTCGAGGCTGCCCGGCAGGCCGCGGTCCTGACCGAGCCGGGGCACCGCGCCGCTGCGGGCGCCGTGCAGGTGGCGGATCAGGTTGGCGATCCACTGTTCGCCGTCCTGGGTGCGGCTGAGGTAGTCCAGCGCCGGACCCAGGTAGGGATAGACCTGCCGGTAGAAGAACTTCGGAAAGTCCGCCCGCAGCTCCGCGGGGTTGGCATAGCCGAGGCGTCCGGCCTCGCCGGTCTCGCGGAACTCGGCGAACAGCCGGGCCTGCTTCATCGGATAGTTGGGATCGGCCATCTGGCCGATCAGGTCGGCGGCGCGGACCAGGGCGCCGATGCTGTCGAGCTGCTGGTAGGCCGGCTCGCCGGGCACCGGGAAGCGGGTCATCTCGATGAACGACGCCACCGTGGGCCCGTCGATGACCGGGTCGCCGGCGAAGCGCTCGGCGACGAACATGCATCCGCGATTGACGTGGTAGGGCATCATGAAGGCGTCGGTGGCGCCCGGCGGCGGCGTCACCCGCTTGCCCTGCTTGTCCACCAGATAGGCGCCGTCGCGATCGTCCCGCAGCAGCCCGCGCAGGTACCCGAGATCGTGGAACAGCAGGGCCGTGACGGCCTGCAGCCAGGTCGCCGGCGTGACGTCGCCGCGGGCGAGCTGGCGGCCGCGGAGAATGGCCACGCCGGCGTCGGTGACCAGCAGCGTGTGCTCGAGATCGTGGTAGGGGCAGTCGACGTTGCGCAGGGTCGTGAGCGCGGTGCGGGCCGCCCGCTCGAGGCCGGCCTGGAGCTCCGGCGTCACGCCGGGATAGGTCTCCCGGTACGCGTGTCGCAGCGCATCCACGAAGGCGTCGATCAGCACGCGATTGGCATCGAACATGGGCAGCGGCCTTACCAGTTGCCTGTCAGTCTAAGAGCATTCCGGCGGGGGCATCGTGCGCTGTTGCACAGTTCCCCGGGGCGTCCAGTCCGGCTGACATTGTGCTTACACAGACCCGGGTATGGACCCGTAACATGAATACCTTGCATCATAGCTGACCATCTAACTGAAGTATATTCATGTCCCAGGTCGAGTTGCGACATCTGCGAACCCTGGTGGCGCTGCGGGATGCGGGCAGCCTGGTGGAGGCGGCCGAGCGGGTGTACCTGACCCAGTCGGCGCTCTCCCACCAGCTCAAGGATCTGGAGACCCGGCTCGGCTGCGCGCTGTTCATCCGCAAGACCCGGCCGGTGCGCTTCACCACCGCCGGCCAGCGGCTGCTGCGGCTGGCGGACGACGTGCTGCCGCTGGTCCACGGCGCCGAGCAGGATCTGGCGCGTCTCGCCGGCGGCGAGGCCGGACGCATCTTCATGGCCATCGAGTGCCACAGCTGCTTCGAGTGGCTGCTGCCGGCCATCGACCGCTACCGGGAAGCCTGGCACGACGTGGAGCTCGACATCGCCAGCGGCTTCCACTTCGCGCCGCTGCCGGCCCTGGCGCGGGGCGACCTCGATCTGGTGATCACCGCCGACCCCATCGACGACCCGGGGCTGGCCTACCTGCCGCTGTTCAGCTACGAGGCCCAGCTCGCCGTGGCCCGGGACCATCCGCTGGCGGCCCGGGAGTGGATCGAGCCCGAGGACCTGACGGGGGAGACGCTGATCAGCTACCCGGTGGACCGGGAACGGCTGGACATCTTCAAGAAGTTTCTCGACCCCGCCGGCGTCGAGCCGGCGCGGGTCCGCAACGCGGAGCTGACCACCATGATGGTGCAGCTCGTGGCGAGCGGGCGGGGCGTGGTCTGCCTGCCCAACTGGGCCCTGCACGAGTACCTGCAGCGGGACTACGTGGTGGCGCGGTCCCTTGGCGAGGAGGGCATATGGCCCACGCTGCACGCCGCGGTCCGGCGCGACCAGCAGGATGCGCCGTTCATCCGGGGATTCGTCGAGGTGGCCCGGCAGACCTGTTTCGACAACCTGGTGGGGATCGTCACGGCGGATCTTTGATCCGGCGGATCTCTGATCCGGCGGATCTCTGACCCGGCGGCGTTCCTATCCGATCGATTGCCGACTCGCCCGCCCGGCGCCGCCTGGTCATCCGGGGTCGCCGCAGCGCGGCCGCCGCTCAGGGCACCAGCGTCACCGTGTGCCAGCCGTCGGCCTGGCGCCGGTACAGCACCCGGTCGTGCACGCCGTCGTCGGTGGCCAGGTCCAGCCGCTCGATGGCCGCCGGCTCGAGGAACACCCCGGCGGCGGTGCGCGGCGCCAGCAGCGGCTCTCTCAGGGTCAGCCCTTCCAGCTTCGCCAGCAGCGCTTCGCGGCTGGCGACGGCGGTGCTCTGGGCCGCCTCCCGGGTGTAGAACCAGTCGAGGCGCTTGGGCGTCTCGGGCCGCAGCAGCCAGCTCTCGTGGACCCGCGGCTTGGGCACCGGGCGCGTGGTGCACTGCAGGCGGTACTGCACCTGCAGCGTCGGCAGCCACACCACCACCGCCAGGGACGCGGCCGTGGCCATCTGCTGCCACTTCGGGCTGGTCTCGTTGCCGAACACCGCCAGCCGGTCGTCCACGTCCCGCAGCACCAGCGTGCGGGCCTGGGGGTGGCCGGCAGCGTCGACGCTGGCCAGGGTGCACAGGCTGGCGCAGGGGTCGTCGCGCTCCCGCGCCCGGGCGCGGTCGTCGGCCAGCAGCGTCAGCGGGTCCCGAACGTCGTCGTCCGCCATGCCGTCAGGGACCCGATGCCGCCAGGGTGCGGATCCAGCGCTCCTCGTTGATGAAGCCGGAACCCCAGGACGCCCATTGCGGATCGAGCCCGTCGGCGACGATCTCGTCGACGCTGCGGCCGCGGCCGAGCGCCTCCAGGACTTCCGCCCGGGTGGCGCGGATCATGCCGAGGGTGGCTTCGAGATCCGCCCGCCCGGCCAGCGGACCGTGACCCGGAATGATCGCGACGTCCTCGGGCAGCATCTCCACCAGCCGCGTCAGGTTGACGATGACGCCGGGCACCGAGCCGCCGCTGGACTGGTCGATGAACGGGAACCGGTCCTTGAACAGCAGATCGCCGGTGTGCAGCACGTTGGCGCCCCGGAACCAGACCACGCTGTCGCCGTCGGTGTGTCCGGCGGGCAGGTGAATGACTTCGAGGGTGTCGCCGTTGAAGTGCACCGTCACCGCCTCGGCGTAGGTGAGCACCGGCAGGCCGCGGGCGGGAAAGTCCTGCTGGAGCGCGAGGCGCGCGCGGACGTTGTCGTGGGCGACGATGGTCGCGACCTCGCCGAAGATCGGATTGCTGCCGGTGTGGTCGCCGTGGAAGTGGGTGTTCAACACCAGCTTCGGGGCGTCGCCGTCGATGCCCGCCAGCGCCGCCGTGATGCGGTCGGCCAGGGGGGCGAACTGGTCGTCGATGATGAGCGTGCCGTCGGCGCCCACCGAGACACCGATGTTGCCGCCCGCGCCGGTGAGCATGTACACGTTGTCGCGCACCTGCCGGGCCTCGACCTCGATGCCGGCGAAGCGATCCGCCGCGCTCTCGGCGTGGGCCGCGGCGGTGGCCGCGAGGGCGGCGGCGAGGAGCCCGGCGCGCAGCCGCCGGTGGACGTTGAATTGGCGTTCTGGCATGGGAATCTCCCGGTCAGATGTTGACGTGGATGCCGGTCACGGCCGGATCGGCCAGCTCGGCGGGGGCGCCGGCCTGATGGCGCTTGGCCAGCCGGTAGCAGAGTCCGTGACTCGACGTCATCAGCGCGTCGCGGATGATGAAATCGGGGTCGACCGCCTCGGCCCGTCTCAGCATGCGCTCGAACGTGAAGATGAAATTGTTGCTGTGGCGCGCCCGGATCGGACTGCCGTAGAACAGCGCCGCCTGGACGTCCGGCTGGTCGCCCAGGCGCACGTGCAGCTCGACCAGCATGCGCGAGAACAGCTCGACGTCCTGGGCGGCGCGCTGGGCGAAGAGCTGGCTCATCTGGTCCGGGTCGACGCCGCCTTCGCCGGCGGCGGTGCCCTGGCTCGACATGAACAGCAGCCCGCTGATGGTGCCGAGCTGGTCCTTGACGTTGCGCGCGATCTGCAGGAACACCTCCTGGCGGGCGTGCAGCTCGGAGGCGGCCAGCTTCTCGGACTGGATCACCGCCTGCTCGGACTGACGCTGGATCTCCTCGGCCTGGGCCCGCAGCGCGAGGGTATTCTGCTCGAGCTCCCGCTTCTGCAGGAAGTAGCCGATCACCAGCCACAGGAACGCCAGCGGCGCGAAGGCGCCTTCCAGGAAGCTGCCGAGCTGATCGGCCGGAATGGTGTGAAAGCGGTTCCAGCCGATGCTGGTCGATACGTAGACGATGCCGAGTGCCAGCCAGGCGGCGGTCAGCCCGAGGCCGAGCCAGACGCGCCAGTTGGCCGACGCGAGCATCGCCCTGCCCGGTCAGCTCCCGCTGGTGTCGGAGCCGCCGCCCGATGTGGGCGGCGCGGACGGCGTCGTGCCCGCCGCGGGGGTGGCGGGAGCCGACGGGGCCGGCGCGCTGCGGGACTCCGGTCCCTGGCCGCCCGCCGGCGCATCGGCGGATTCCGCCAGCCGCCGGCGGATCTCGGCGACGTCGCGCTGGATCTCGCTCAGCCGGAAGATGAGATCGGGAAGCTGGTCCGTCACCCGCCAGATCAGATAAGCGATGGCGAGCAGGACGATGAAGGAAAAGAAACCCATGCAGTGCACTCCGCTGGTTCGGGGCGTTTTGCGGCTAACTTATACCGCGTCGGCGGGATTAGTCCAGCGAGTCGCCCCCGGCGTCGGGCAGCGCCTTGGGGCGCATGGTCAGATCCACGGTGGCGGTGCCGAACGCGGCGTCGGGCCAGTCGCCGGGCAGGTCCAGGCGGGCGACGCCGAAGGTCGGCAGGTTGACCGTCACCGTCTCGCCGGCCAGCAGATTGAGGATCTGGGTCATGCCCGGGTTGTGGGCCACGACCGCCACTGCGGTGACGTCGGGCGGCGTGGCCCGGATCACGTCCAGAATCGTCTCGGGGGGCGCGTTGTACAGCCGATGCTCCTCGACCACCCGTGGCCCGGCAGCGGCGAAGCCGGCGGCGACGAAGCGGGCCGTCGACAGGGCGCGGACGGCATCGCTGGTCCAGATCCAGGTGGCCGGCCGGTCCTGGCCGGCGAGCCAGGCGGCCATGCGCGGGCCGTCCCGCTCGCCGCGGCCGTTCAGCGGCCGGTCGAAATCCCGGGCCGCACCGCTGTCCCAGTCGGACTTGGCGTGTCGGATCAACCAGAGCTTCACGAGCATCTCCGCAACGGGGGAGGGCAGTCTACCATCCGCCTGTCCGGGTGCCCGGCTGGCACGGGCCGGTTAGAATCGACGGCAGCGCGCGCGACGCGCGCACCAGCCACGACGGGGAGACGGTGACATGGGATTGCGCGGGGAGGCGGCCATCGTCGGCATCGCCGAGTATCCGCATCAGCGGAGATACGAGGGGCCGAGAAAATTCACGCTGGAGCAGTGGTCCGAGCTGACGGCGCTGGCCCTGCAGGACGCCGGGCTCGAGGCCGGTGACGTGGACGGTCTGGTCTGCTCCGACATCCGCGAGTCCGGCATGTTCACGCCGGCCACCGTGGTCGAGTACCTGGGCCAGCCGGTCAACTTCGCCGAGCGTATCGATCTCGGCGGCGCGACCGCCGTCGGCATGGTCTGGCGGGCCGCCGCCGCCATCGAGCTCGGCATCTGCGACGTTGTGGTCTGCGCGCTGCCGGCCCTGCCGATTCCCAGCAATCCGAACCCGGGTCCGGTGGACCCCCAGCGGTTCTTCCAGTCGTCGAGCCCGAACTGGGGCTCGCCCCAGGCGGAATTCGACATCCCCTACGGCAACCTGGCCCAGAATGCCGGCTACGCGATGATCGCCCAGCGCTACGCCGCCGAGTTCGGCTACGATCCGGAGATCATGGCGAAGCTGGTGGCGGATCAGCGGGCCAACGGCGCGCTCAATCCGAACGCGGCGTTCTACGGCAAGCCGGTCAGCGTGGCAGACGTGCTGGGGAGCAAGATGATCGCCGATCCCCTGCGCATGCTGGAGATCGTCATGCCCGTGGCCGGCGGCGGCGCCGTCGTGCTGGCGGCCCGGGAGGTGGCGGAGCGCTGCCGGCACCGCGGCGCCTACGTCACGGGCTTCGGCGAGCATCTCACCATCAAGACACCCACCTATGCCGAGGACATGTGCCGGACCCCGGTGGGCCCGGCGTCCGAGCAGGCGTTCGCCATGGCCGGCCTGACGCCGCGCGACGTCGACGCCGCGGAGATCTACGACTGCTACACCATCACGGTGCTGCTGACCCTCGAGGACGCCGGTTTCTGCGGCAAGGGCGAGGGCATGGCCTTCATCCGCGACCACGACCTGCGCTGCGCCGGGGACTTCCCCGTCAACACCCACGGTGGGCAGCTCGGCATGGGGCAGGCCGGCGCCGCCGGCGGCATGACCCAGGTGGTGGAGGCGGCCAGGCAGGTCATGGGCCGGGCGGGCGAACGTCAGGTGGCCGGCTGCGACACGGTCTACGTGTCCGGCACCGGCGGAGTCATGAGCGAGCAGAGCGCGCTGCTGCTGCAGGGAGGCTGACCATGAGCATCGAGCTGGAACGACCGCTGCCCCGGCCGACTCCGACGAGCCGGCCGTTCTGGGACGGTCTGCAGGAAGGCCGGGTACGGCTGCAGCGCTGCGACGACTGCGGCGCCTGGGTGTTCTATCCGCGCAACCGCTGTCACCGCTGCCTGTCGGCGGCGCTCACCTGGCACGACGTCAGCGGGGCGGCCACGCTGTACACCTTCACCATCGCCCGTCAGCCCACCTCGCCCCACTTCGCCGGGGACGTCCCCCAGTACCTCGCGGTGGTGGAACTCGCCGAGGGCGTGCGCCTGACGTCCACCCTGGTGGACGTCGACGAGAGCCGCATTCGTGTCGGCATGGCCCTGGCGCCGGTCTTCGAGCCGGTCGACGACGATCTGACGATGCTGCGTTTCCGGCCCGCCTGACGGCGGGGCGGCCGGCGCCGGAACGGGGGCGCCGTCAGCCGCCGCGGCGCGGCAGCGACAGGTCCCAGACGAGCGCGGCGGCCCGTACCGCGAAGCACACGGCGGCGCCGATCCACACCGCCGCGGCGTCCGCCAGCCCGGCGTGGAGCAGGGCCACGTAGGCCGCCGCGCCGGCGAAGGCCGCGGTGGCGTACACGTCGCGCCGCAGGATCAGCGGCACTTCGTTGCACACCACGTCGCGGATGATGCCGCCCACCACGGCGCTCATCACGCCCATGACCATGGCGTTCACCGGGCCGAGCCCCAGCGCCAGGGTCTTGGCGGCGCCCAGCACGCAGAACAGCGACAGCCCTACCGCGTCCGCCCACACCAGCCACTGGCCGGCCCGCTGGATGGCGTTGGCCGCGACGAAGGTCAGCACCGCCGCCGCCAGGCTCATGAGCAGGTAGGTCGGGTCGGTGAGCCAGAACACGGGCGCGTCGATGATCACGTCGCGCAGCGTGCCGCCCCCGAGCGCCGGCAGCAGGGCGATGACCACGAACCCGAACAGGTCCATGCGGCGGCGGTCGGCGGCCATGGCCCCGGACAGCGCGAACACGAACACGCCGAACAGATCGAGCAGATAGAGCGTCATCTAGCGCGTCACCCGCATGGCCGTTCAGATTGGCGACAGGTTGGGTTCAGAACGCATTCAGCACCTCGCCGTTAGCTTGTGCCGTGCCTGTCAACGAGGAGTACGGACATGACCAGAACCACCACTGCCCTGATCGGCGCCGGCCTGCTGGCTTTCGGTCTCGGGACGCCGCTGGCGGCCAGTGCCCATGCCGAGGACAACGCCCTGGCGTTCGTCATCGGCGCCGCCGTGGGCCAGGCGCTGGACGACGATCGCAAGCACCTGCGCCACCCCCACCGGTCGCCGGTGGTGCACGTCCACAGCCGCCACGGCAGGGACGACTACCGGGGCTGGCGCGGCCATCACAAGGGCTGGTACCACGGCAAGGGCCACAAGTACGGCCACTGGAAGGCCAAGCGCTGGGCCCACTACCGCCGGGACCTGCGCGACGACCGCCACGACTGGCGCCACGACCGGCGTCATGAGCGTCGCCACGATCGGCGCGACGACCGCCGGCACGAGCGCCGCCACGATCGCCGCCACGATCGGGACGATCGGCGGTGGGAGCGTCGCGGTCACTGACGCCGCCGCGCCGGGATCAGGCTGCCGCCTGATCCCGGCTGCTCCGCACCCGGCGGACGAAGTCCGCCAGCCGGTCGAAGGCCTGCTCGGATTCCGGCAGATCGGCGCCGAAGGCCTGCCATACGTGCACCATGCCGTGCCAGGTCTCGAGCTCGGCGGGGCTGCCGGCGTGGCGGGCCTTGTTCACCCAGCGTCTGGCGTCATCGATGAGAATCTCCGCCTCGCTGGCCTGCACCAGCACCGGCGGCAGATTCGCCAGGTCGCCGCGAACCGGCGACACCAGCGGGTCGTTCGGCCGGATCCGGTTCTGCAGCCACGCCGACCACAGCGTCAGCCACCGCGGGAATCGATTGATCATCCGGGCCATCGGGCCGAGCATCGGATCGCGCTCGACGTTGTGCCGCATGCTCGGGCTGGCGAAGGTCGCGTCGGTGAGCGGTGACAGCGCCATCGCCCCGTCCGCCTGGCGCAGTCCGGCATCGCCGGCGCGGTCCCGCAGCCAGGCGATCAGCGACAGCGTGAGATTGCCGCCGGCCGAGTCGCCGGCGACGAACACCGCGTCCGCCGTGCCGGGCCCGTCCGGGCCGTTCTCCAGCAGCCACCGGTAGGCGGCGCGGCAGTCCTCGATGCCGTCCATGCGGCGGTGCTCCGGCATCAGCCGGTAGTCCAGGGCCAGCACGGCGAGGCCCGCGCGGCGCGCCAGCGCCGTGGTGATCGGGCGGTGGCTCAAGGGGCTGCCCATGGTGAAGGCGCCTCCGTGAATGTAGAGCAGCCGGCCGGTGGGCTCGCTGCCCTCCGGGACTACCCATTCCGCCGGCCGGCCGGCCACGGTGACCGGCAGTATGCGCAGGCCGGCGACGTCCACGCCTTCGCCCATGGCGTCCATGGCGCGGCGCATGGTGTCGAGCCTCGCCTTGCCCTTGGCGTCGCCGGCGGCCTGGGCGAATTCCTTCACCTGGCGGACGACCTCCTGGCTGGCGGCGCTCGCCGCCCGGTTGACGGGGTCCGGCGCCGGGGTGTCGTAGCGGGACAGGTCCTGACCCGCCAGAAACAGCCGCGCCGTCGCCCACAGGACGGCGAACAGCCCGACGATCCACAGAATCCAGATCATGACTTGGCCTCCTGCGGTCAGTCCCAGAGCGCGAAGCACTCGGCGATGGCGTCGAGCTGATTGCCGTGGGCGGAGGACGGCACGATGATCGGCGTCTTGATGCCGGCGTCGAACCAGGCCTCCACGCCCTCGCGCACCTTGGCGGCGGAGCCGAACAGGGTGGTGTCCGCGAGCCAGCGGTCCGACAGACATTCCGGCACCCGGTCGAAATCCTTCGCCGCCACGGCTTCCTCGACGGCGTTCATCTCCTCCTCGTAGCCCGCTTCCTTCCAGTAGTTGCGGTAGTTGGGCAGCAGCGCGTAGCTGGTCAGCGTCCGCCGGTTGACGGCCTTGGCGGCTTCCTCGTCGTCGGACACGCAGGTGGGGATCATGTTGCCGATGAAGAAGTCGCCGTCGCTGCGGGATTCCGGCTGCAGCACGCTGAGGGACGTGGCCATGTGGGAACGCGCGCCGTTGGCGAACACCATGCCGTCACCCACTTCCTCGGCGAGCTTGATCATCTTCTGGCGCAGGGTCGCCAGCACGATGGGCGGCTGGTCGCCGACCCGGGGCACGGCCTTCAGGTCGGCGACGAACTGACGCATGTCGGCCAGCGGCTTGCCCTGGGTGATGCCCAGGCGCTTCATGGCCGGCTCGTGGCTGACGCCGACCCCGAAGCGGAAGCGGCCGCCCGACACCTCGTGGATGAACCCTGCGGTGCCGGCGAAGTCGGCGACGTTGCGGGTGTAGATGGGCGTGATGCTCGTGCCGAACTCGATCTCGCTGGTGGCCAGCGCGATGGCCTCGCACAGGGCCAGGTTGTCACCCAGGCTGGGACAGTAGATGCCGGAGAAACCGCGTTTCTCCACCTCCTTCGCGAGGTCGATGATCTTGCGGCGGCGGCCGGGCACGGCGGCCAGGCTGATGGCGGGCATGCGGGTCATGGTGGTCTCCCCCTCGTGTCTTCGGTGTATCCGGATCGTTGGTAGGCGCAACCCGGAACCATCGCGGATCGCGCCGGGTTTGGCAATGCACGGCTGCCGGGCCGCCGGCCCGGCGGCTCAGAACCAGCGTTCTCCCGACCTCTCGCGGGGCGGCGGCCGCACCCTCGGCCGGCGCACCCGGGGACCGCGCGGGCCGCCGTGGCCCGGCTTGCGGAACACCCACACCAGCGCCACGCCGGCGACGAAGCCGCCCACGTGAGCCCAGAAGGCGACGCCGCCTTCCTCGGAGCCGAGGGCCGGAATGCCCTGCAGGAGCTGCAGCAGAAACCAGTAGCCGAGCATGAAGATCGCAGGCACGGCGACGGTGGTGACGATGAAGCCGAGGAAGATCAGCAGGTTCACCCGGACCCTGGGAAACAGCAGGGCGTAGGCGCCCATGACGCCGCCGATGGCGCCGGAGGCCCCGACCATGGGCACCAGGCTGTCGGGATCCGTGACGATCTGCGCGGCGGCGGCGGCGAGGCCGCAGCACAGATAGAAGATCGCGAAGCGCACCGGCCCCATCTCGTCCTCGACGTTGTCGCCGAACACCCACAGGAACCACATGTTGCCGACGATGTGGAACCAGCCGCCGTGCATGAACATGGAGGTGACCAGGGAGATCGGATTGGCGTCGCCGTCGAAGCGGCACAGCAGGTTGGCGCCCACCTGGATCTGCGTGCCGGGCGAGACGTGGCCGAGCAGCTCGCCGGGCACCAGGGCGTAGTGGCACATGGATTCGGCCAGCGCCCGGGGGCTGCCCAGCCCCTGCACGAGCACCCACACCGCCACGTTCAGGCCGATGATCACGAAGGTCGCGATCGGCAGATGGGCTCGCGGATTGTCGTCGCTGATGGGAAACACGGCGGCTCGTGGTCGGTGACGGCGATCGGGGTCATGGCGCGGCGGCCGCCGTGGCGGCGCTGCGGCGTCGCACTTGTTAGTGCATGGACGGGTGCCGAATAATGCGGACCGGCCCGCTAGTGTCTCCGCATGACGGTACTGCTGCAAGCCAGGGACCTCACCCAGTCCGCCGGAGACCGCGTTCTGTTCTCCGGCCTCGACGTCGTGGTGAACGCGGGCGACCGCATCGGCCTGGTGGGGCACAACGGTTCCGGCAAGACCACGCTGCTCGGCATCCTGGCCGGCGACCGGGCGCCGGACGGCGGCGAGGTGCAGCGCCGGCGCGGCCTGAACCAGGCGCGCGTGGAGCAGTTCCTGCCGGACGGTCTCGCCGCCGTCAGCCTGCTGGACGCCGTCGCGGCGCGGGGTCCCGAGGACGCCCGCTGGCGGGCCGAGGTGCTGCTCGACGGCTTCGGCTTCGGTCCCGCCGATTTCACTCTGCCGGTCGGCGCGCTGTCCGGCGGCCAGCAGAACCGGCTGATGTTCGCCCGCGCGCTGATGAGCGAGCCGGAGCTGCTGTTCCTCGACGAGCCGACCAACCACCTCGACCTCGCCACCCTGGTGGTGTTCGAGCGCATGCTCGGCGACTTCGCCGGCGCCTTCGTGCTGGTGTCCCACGACCGCTCCTTCCTCGATGCCGTGACCCGCGAGACGGTGTTTCTGCGGGACGGGCGGCTGTACCGGTTCGCCGCGCCGTACTCCGAGGCGCGCCTGGCCCTCGCGGACATGGACGACGCCAGCGCCAGGGCGCGCCGCGCCGAGGAGGCCGAGATCGACCGGGTCCGCCGCAGCGCGCGGCGGCTGGCGGAGTGGGGCCGCACCTACGACAGCGAGAAGTTCGCGCGGCGCGCCCGCAACATGGAGAAGCGGGTCAGCCGCATGGAAGCGGAGAAAACCTTCGTCTCCGCCGGGTCGCCGCTGTCGCTGGAGCTGTCCCTCGGCGCGACCCGCTCCCGTCAGGCGCTGGCGATCGAGCATCTGACGGTGGGCGTGGACGGCCGCCGGCTGTTCGCTATCGACGAGCTGGTGCTGCGGCCCGGCGAGCGGGTGGCGCTGCTCGGCCACAACGGTGTCGGCAAGTCCACCTTCATCCGGACCCTGGTCGCCGCCCTCGCGGCCGACGATCCCGGCATCCGATTCAGCCCACAGACGGTGCTCGGCTACTACGACCAGGAGCTCGACGAGGTGAGCGGCAGCGAGTCGGTGATGGGCTACGCCGTGCGGCGCACCGACCGGCAGGAGCAGCCGGTGCGCCAGGCGCTGATTCAGGCGGGGTTTCCCTACGCCGAGCACGGCAAGCGGGTCGGCGAGCTGTCCGGCGGCGAGCGGGCGCGGCTGCTGTTTCTGGTGCTGTCGCTGAACGCGCCCAACTTCCTGGTGCTGGACGAGCCCACCAATCACATCGACATCGACGGCAAGGAAGCCCTGGAGAGCCAGCTTCTCGACAGCCGGGCGACGCTGCTCATCACCTCCCACGACCGCCATTTCCTGACCGCGGTGGCAAACCGGTTCCTGCTGATCGAGGACGGCCGGCTGCTGGAGGAAGCCGGCCCCGAGGCGTTCTTCGCCGGCGTCCGCGCGGACCGCGGGGCCGAGGCGGCCGGGCAGGTTGCGGGGACGGGCCGGGAAGCGGGGGCGGAGAGGTCGCTGGCGGCGTCCGGGGATTCGGAGGACGCCGTGCTGGCGCGGATCGTCGAGCTCGAAGCGCTGCTCGAGGCGGACCGGGCCCGCAAGCCGAATCATCAGAAGCCGGCCCTGCAGGCGGCGTGGCAGACCGAGCTCGAGGCGCTCTACGCCCGCCTGGACTGATCCGGCGGCGTGTTCAGGGCAGCGGGAACAGGTCGTCCCAGCCGACCCAGCGCCGCCCCTCGGGGCCTTTCAGCATGGTCCGGCGGATCAGCGGGTAGTGCACCGCATCCACCACGTTGCGCTCGCCGCCCATCAGGTAGACGAGATCCTCGTCGAAGGGATTGGACAGGGAATGGGCCGGCGACGGCGCCGGGAATCCCATGAAATCGCCGGGGCCCACCTCGAAGGCCTCGTCGCCGATGCGGGCGACCCCGCGCCCGGAGATCACGTACAGGAATTCCTCGTCGGCGTCGTGGTAGTGGTGCTGGGTGCTGTCCCGCCCCGGCGCCAGCCGCACCAGATGAATGCCGATCCGCTCCAGGCCGGCGGCATCGCCCAGGGTGCGGGTCAGGCGTACGGCGTTGTCGTTGAACTGGTGCTGATGGCGGCGCTCGGGCAGCGCCTCGATGTCCGCCGCCCGGAGCAGGTGACGGGGTCCGTCAGTCGGTCGCTCGGTCATGGATGGCCTCGGTGACGGCCTCGATCAGCCGCTGGTTCTGTTCCGGCGTGCCGACGCTGATCCGCAGGCAGTCGTCGAGCCGTGGCGCGGCGAAGTAGCGCACCAGGATGCCGCCGTCCTTGAGCCGCTGGTACAGGTCCCGGGCGGTGATGCCCGCCGCCGGCGGGATCTTCGCCAGCAGGAAGTTGCTCTCCGACGGCACGCTGGCGATGCCGAGCTGGGCCAGCCCGCCGGCCAGGGCGGCCCGGGCCGTGCGTACGGCGTCCCAGGTGCGTCGGGCGTAGTCCTGGTCGGCGGCCGCCGCGTCGCCGAGCGCCTGGCTGATGGCGTCGACGTTGTAGCTGTCCCGGGTCTTGGTCAGCATCGGCTCGATCAGGCCCGGATGGCCGAGCAGGTAACCGAGCCGCAGTCCTGCCAGGCTGTAGCCCTTGCTGAACGTGCGCAGCAGCAGCAGGTTGGCGTGGCGCCGGACCAGCGGCGTCAGGTCGTGCTGCCGCGCCGGGTCGACGAAGTCCACGTAGGCCTCGTCCACCAGCAGCACGCCGTCCAGCGCCTCGGCGAGCCGCTCGATGGCGTCGGCCGGGGTCAGCACGCCGGAGGGCGCGTGGGGATTGACCACGCAGGTCAGCCGGGCGCCGGCCCCGTTCAGCCGCTCGGCGGCATCGCCGGGCAGGCGCCAGGCTTCGTCCAGCGGCACCGTGAACACCCGGGCGTCCTGCACCGCCGCCAGCACGGGGTACAGCGAGTAGCTGGGGTCGGCCATGGCGAAGGTGGCGCCCGGGTCGACGAAGGTGGTCATCGCCAGCCGCAGGCCCTCGTCGCCGCCGTGGGTGACCAGCACGTGCTCCGGGGCCAGCCCGTGCAGGTCCGCCAGACGCCGGCGCAGCGGCTCGGCGGTGGGCTGGGGATAGGTGCGCAGCACCTCCGTGCGCAGCCCGTCCAGCGCCTGCTGGACCCGCGGGCTCGGCGGATACGGGTTCTCGTTGGTGTTGAGCTTGATGGTGTCGGCGTCCTCGGGCTGCTCGCCCCAGGTGTAGCCGCGCATCCGCCGGATGTTGTCGCGCTCGTAGCTCACGACGGCAGCGTCACCCGGTGGGTGAGGCTGGGGAGCTGGGCGCGCACGTCGTCGACCCGACCGGGATCGACCTCGGCCACGACCACGCCGTCACCGTCGTCGAGCTCGGCCAGGACCTCCCCCCATGGGTCGATGATCAGCGAGTGGCCGTAGCTCGAGCGTTTTTCCCAGTTGCGGCCATGCTGGGCGGGCGCGATCACGTAGCACTGGGCCTCGATGGCCCGGGCCCGCAGCAGCACGTGCCAGTGCGCGGCGCCGGTCGGGCGGGTGAACGCCGAGGGTACCGTCACGGCGATGGCGCCCATGTCCGCGAGGCGCTGATAGAGATAGGGAAATCGCAGGTCGTAGCACACCGTCAGCCCCAGGGGACCGAAGGGCGTGTCGCTGACCACGGCCCGGTCGCCGGGCAGCGTGCGCGCGGACTCGCGCAGCACCGTGCCGTCGGCGAGGCTGACGTCGAACAGATGGATCTTGCGGTAGCGGGCGACGACCTCGCCCCGGGGATCGAGGTGGACGCAGGAGTTGTAGCTCTTGCCCGGCTCCGGCGACTGCTCGTGGAAACCGCCGAGAATCAGGTGAACGCCGGCGTCCCGGGCGAGCTGCTGGCAGCGGTCGAGGATCGGCCCCGGGCGGAACGCCGGGTCCGGCGCCGCCGGATCGGGCAGGGGCTCGAGCACGTCCGCCTTCTGCCGCTCCGGGCCGAGGAACGCGAACGCTTCCGGCAGCAGCACCACGGCGGCGCCCCGGTCCCGGGCTTCCCGGGTGAGCCGTTCGGCCGCGGCGAGATTGGCGTCGACGTCGGGCGTGGCGCAGAGCTGAACGGCACCGACGGTGACGGGTTCGTCAGCCATTGTCCTTGATCTGCGGCTGGACGCAGGTCACCTTGCGGCCGAGATATTCCTCGATGCCGGGCAGGTTGAAGGCGTCGTCCTCGGACACGAAGCTGATGCTCACGCCCTCGGCGCCGGCCCGCCCGGTGCGGCCGATGCGGTGCACGTAGTCCTCCGGATCCTCGGGAAGATCGAAGTTGACCACGTGGCTCACGCCCTCGACGTGAATGCCGCGCCCCGCCACGTCCGTGGCGACGACGTAGCGCACGCCGCCTTCCTTGAAGCGGTTCAGCGTCGACAGCCGCTTGCGCTGGGGGATGTCCCCGGCCAGCCCTTCCGCCTCGATGCCGCGCTTGTTCAGATAGGTCACCAGGCGGTGGGTCTGGTCGCGCCGGTTGGCGAAGATCAGCGCCCGCTCGGGCTTCTGCCTGGACAGGAACTCCACCAGCACCTTGGCTTTCTCGTCGGTGCTGACCAGCCAGAACTCCTGCTCCACCGTGTCCGTGGCGACGGTTTCCGGGGTGATGGCGACGTGCTCGGGCTGCAGCGTCCAGGACGAGGCCAGCCGCATCACGTCGTCGTTGAAGGTCGCCGAGAAGAACAGCGTCTGGCGGGAGCGCTTGTGGGGCGTCTGGTAGACGATCCGCCGCACGTCGGGGATGAAGCCCATGTCGAGCATGCGGTCGGCCTCGTCGATCACCAGCACCTCCACCTGCTTGAGATTCAGGTGGCGGCGGTTGATGAAGTCGAGCAGCCGGCCCGGCGTCGCGATGAGCACGTCGAGGCGGCCGGACTTGATCTGGTCGAGCTGCTTCTGGAAGTCCATGCCGCCGACCACGCAGCTCACGCCGATGCCCATGTACTTGGACAGGTCCAGGGCGTCGGATTCGATCTGCAGCGCCAGCTCCCGGGTCGGCGCCAGCACCAGGGCCCGGGGCGTGCCCTTGGGCCGGGCGGCCTGGTCCGGGTTCTCCCAGATCCGCGTCAGGATGGTGATGAGGAACGCGGCGGTCTTGCCGGTGCCCGTCTGCGCCTGACCGGTGACGTCGTAGTCGGCCAGACTGAAGGGCAGCGAGCCGCTCTGAATCGGCGTGCAGTAGTTGAAGCCGAGGTCCGCGATGGCGTGCATCAGCGGCAGCGGCAGCGCGAAGTCGTGGAAACGATCCTTCTCGGGATCTTCCGGTACATCGAATTCGGACAGTTGCCAATCACTCACGCTGTAGAGGTTCCTATGGTTGTCGGGTTTGGCGTCAGCGTTTCTGACGTTGCTCGAGTTCCTGCTCGGCGCTGGCGAGCTTCACGCACAGCACCAGGATCTGCATCGCCACGGCGACGTCGTCGACGCTGGCGAAGGTCGGCGCGATGCGCAGGTTGCGGTCGTCGGGATCCCGGCCGTAGGGAAACGTCGCGCCGGGCGGCGTCAGGCTCAACCCGGCCTCGGCGGCCAGCGCCGCGACCTTGCCGGCCAGCCCCGGACGGGTGTCCAGCGACACGAAGTAGCCGCCCTTGGGGGTGGTCCAGCGGGCGACGTCGAGGGGGCCTAGCTCCTCCCGGAGCGCGGCCTCGACGGCGTCGAATTTCGGCTTGATCAGGCGTGCATGGGCCGCCATGTGCTCCTCGAGGCGATCGGCGAGGAACGCCACGTGGCGCAGCTGATTGACCTTGTCGGGGCCGATGCTGAAGGTGCCGAGGCGCTGCTCCAGGGTGGTGAGCACCGTCTCCGTCGCGGCCACGAAACCGAGACCGGCGCCGGCATAGGTGATCTTCGACGTGGAGCCGAACATCACCACGTGGTCCGCCGTGCCGGCCTCGCCGGCGAGGGTCATCAGCGGCGCCAGGCGGGCCGGCGGGAACTCCAGGTCGTGAACGGCGTAGGCGTTGTCCCACAGCACCAGGAAATCGTCCGCGGCCGCCAGTTCCGGCAGGCGCGCCATGCGCTCGACCACCTCGTCCGAGTAGATGCATCCGGTCGGGTTCGAGTACTTGGGCACGCACCAGATGCCCTTCACCGAGGCGTCGTCGCGCACCAGCGCCTCGACCTGGTCCATGTCCGGACCCTGGTCCGTCATCGTGACGTTGACCAGCTCGATGTCCAGCGACTCGGTGAGGGTGAAGTGCCGGTCGTAGCCGGGCACCGGCGCCAGCAGCTTGGGCGCGGCGTGCCGGTTCCAGGCCCGCTCGCCCTGCCACAGGCCGAAGCGCAGCGCGGTGTCGACCGTCAGGTACATCAGGGTGAGGCTGGAGTTGCCCCAGCAGACGACCTGCTCGGGCGCGCAGTCCATCAGCTCGGCGCCGAGCTGGCGGGCCTCCGGCAGACCGCGCAGGCCGCCGTAGTTGCGCACGTCGGTGCCGTCCGCGGCCCGGTAGTCGCCGCTCAGGATGTGATCCATCGGCGCGGACAGGTCGAGCTGGTCGGCGGCCGGCTTGCCCCGGGTGAGATCGAGCTTCACCCGGTTGCCCTTGGCCAGCTCGAGGTCGGCCTCGAGCCCGGCCTTAAAGTCCTCGAGCTGCTCGAGGGTCATGTCGGTCAGCTTGGTCATCACAACAGTCCGGTCGTTTCGTCCACGCCGAGCATCAGGTTCAGGTTCTGCACCGCCGCGCCGGACGCGCCCTTGCCGAGGTTGTCGAGCCGGGCGACCAGCAGCACCTGCTCGGCGTGGCCGAACACCATCAGCTCGATGCGGTTGGTGCCGTTCAGGGCGGTGGCATCCAGGAAGTTGCCGTCCAGCGAGCCGGGAGCGCCCACCGGTAGAACGCGCACGAACGGCTCGTCCCGGTAGCGTTCCGCCAGCAGGCCGTGGAGGTCCTCGGGCGTCGGCGCGCCGGTCAGCTCCCGGGTGAACAGGGGAACGTTCACCAGCATGCCCTGGTAGTAGTCGCCCACCATGGGGGCGAACAGGGGCGCGTGGGAGGTACCGGAGTAACGCTGCATCTCGGGCACGTGCTTGTGCGCCAGCGTGAGGCCGTAGGCGCGGCTGGCGAAGCGCTCGCGGGTCTGTTCGTCGAAGCCCTGATAGGTTTCGATCAACGCGCGCCCGCCGCCCGAGTAGCCGGACACCGCGTGCAGCCGCAGGGGCAGGTCCCGCGGCAGCACGCCGGCATCGATCAGCGGGCGGGTCAGCAGCACGAAGCCCTGGGGATAGCAGCCGGGATTGGAGACGCGGTCGGCGCCGGCGATGGCCGCGCGGCTGTCGGGCGTCAGCTCCGGCAGGCCGTACACCCAGTCGGGGTCGACCCGGTAGGCGGTGCTGGCGTCGAGAATGCGGCAGCGGTCGCCGGCCATGGCCACGGCCTCGCGGGCGGCGTCGTCCGGCAGGCATAGTATCGACACGTCCGCTTCTTCGAGCAGCCGCGCCCGGGCCTCGGCGTCCTTGCGGCGGGCCTCGTCGATGCGGAGCACGGTCAGATCGGTGCGCTGCCGCAGACGCTCGGCGATCTGCAGCCCGGTCGTGCCGGCTTCTCCGTCGATGAAGACCTTTGTCAAGACGTGGCTTCGTTCATGCGAGGCGCGGCATTTTAGAGGGCTCGGCCCCAGTTTTCCATGCACGATTCAGGCCCGGCCCGGTCACGGCGGACCCGGCCGGCACGGGCCCGGCCGGCACGGACCCGGTCAGGGCGGACCGGACCGGGTCAGTCCCGGCGGGACTCCCAGGACCAGCGCCACAGCCACAGGAAGGACCAGTAGGCGAGCAGCAGCGCCGCGACGGGCACGAGGATGGTCTGCACGGTGAACACGACGATCAGGTTGATGAGCTCGCCGATGGCGCTCTCCACCCGGTCGGTCAGCGCCGTGAGCTGGGCGCGGACGTTGAGGGCCTGGCGCTGGTCGTCGATGAACTCGCCGAGCCGGTCGAGCATGGACGGCGGTCCGTCGGCCGGAGCTTCCAGCCGCTCCGGCGGCACCTCCCGCAGGGCTTCGATGTGGGACTGGGTGGTCTCGATCCGGGTGAGGGCCGCCTGCTGACGCTCGGCGAGCACGGCCTGATCGGTCCAGCCGGTGGCGAGCGCCACCAGGGCGAACAGGAAGCGGGCGAACACGATCAGCGTCAGGGCCCGCCACAGGGGCCGGGCGACGTCGCTGCCGCCCGGCCACCACAGCGCCACCAGATAGCCGGCGGCGGCGAGGCTGACCAGGCCGTTCACCCAGGGGTTCACCACCACCTCGGCCAGCAGCAGCTGGGTGCCGAGGGACACGCACGCCAGCAGCGCCAGCCAGGAGAAGCTCTCCACCAGATCGTTCAGCGGGTCGAGGATCTCGCCGACGGTCATGGTGACCCCGACGCCCACCGGCTGCACCGCGAGCTCCGTGCCCTGGGCGACCGAGATCACGCCGTTCAGGCCCCGGGCGATGGCGAAGGTGGCGAGCGCGCGCTTGAGCGTCGCGCCGGTGTCGGCCTGGGCGGTCGTGTCGAGGATCTGGCTCCAGGACAGGGCCACCACGCCGGCCAGCAGCAGGGTCGCCAGCGCCCGGCGGATCAGGCCCGGGCCGCGGCGGGCGCGGCCCTGGTACGCCGGCTCATTCAAAGGCGGCCTTCTGCAGGTCGACGAACAGGCTTTCGAGCTTCTCGTTGATCACGGCGGCCAGGGAGCTGCGGTCGAGGTCGGAGATGCGTTCGAGCACCCGGGGCTTGATGCGGTGCAGGTGCAGCACCGGCCAGGCCTGTTCGAACTGACGCAGATCGCCCTTGGCCAGCACCGGCAGGAACTGGTCGTCGTCGGGCCGGTTGCGCATGATCGCGCGCATGCCGGCCTCGAAGGGGACCTGCCGGTCCCCGAGGGTGCGGTCTTCCCGGACGTTGGCGAGATACAGCCCTGACTTGCCGACCAGTTCGCCCGGCACGATGTACAGGCCGGTGGAGACCACGGCCTCCGGCTGAATGTGGAAGAACGTGTCGTGAAAGGCCATGGGGTCCGGCAGGATCACCAGCTTGCGGGCCCACTCCTGGGGGAAGAACATCTTGTAGTTGGTGTAGAGCTGCTCCACCGACGGCGAGTACACGCACATGGTGTGCTCGAACCGCTGCACGAACTCCATGGCGCGCTCGCGGTCGCTGAAGTCGTCCAGGTCCCAGGCCAGGTCCGGATTTTCGGGGAGGCTCGACATTCCGGGGGTCCGCTGCCGTTTTCCCCATTGTAGTTCACCCCGCGCGGAGCCGTCTCCGGCGCACCGCAGCGGGGGTCAGCCGGCGCCGCCGCCCCGGCGGCCGCCCGGACGGGGAAAGAACGGGGGCGTGTTCTCGATGTAGGCGGCATAGTTCGGGCGGCGCTTCTTCATGCCGCGCTCGATCACGTCGTTCGACAGGGTGACGAACACCGTGGTCATCACCGCCGGGCCGATCAGCGCCCACCAGGTGCCGGGCTCCACGGCGATCAGCCCCAGGCCCCACCACTGCACCGCGTCGCCGAAGTAGTTCGGATGGCGCGACAGGCGCCACAGCCCGGTGTCGAGAATCCGGCCCTCGTTGTCCGGGTCGGCCTTGAAGCGGGTGAGCTGGATGTCGGCGAGCAGTTCCCAGAGAAAACCGGTGAGCCACACGGCGATGCCGAACAGGTTCACCACGCCGAGCTCGTCCGGCCGCTGGAACGCGGCGATCAGCGGCGTCGCCACCAGCAGCGCGATGGCGCCCTGCAGCAGGAACACCCGATAGTAGGTCTTCAGCCACCAGCGCTCGCCGCCGTTGGCGCGCCAGTGCCGGTAGCGGCTGTCCTCGCCCTCGCCGAGATTGCGGGTGATCAGATGGAAACCGAGGCGCAGCCCCCACAGGGTCACCAGCAGCGTCACCAGGTAGCTGCGGATCTGCACCTCGCCGGCGGCGTACAGCAGCACCCAAGCCACGACGACGAACAGCGGCCCCCAGAACATGTCGATGATGCTGGCGTCCCGCAGCGGCACGCTCAGCAGCCACAGCAGGCTGACCGCCGCCAGCACGGTGGCGGCGGCCAGCGCGTAGGCCTCCAGAAATCCCATGATCCCGTGTGCTCCTTTCCGTCGGTTGGGGGCCGCCGGCCGCGTGGCGGCGGGCGATCAGGCGAACCGTTGCCTCAGCCAGGCGCCGATGTCGGCGATCTCCTCGGGACACACCTGGTGGCCCATGGGGTACTCGTGCCACTCCACCGAGTAGCCCAGCGCGGTCAGCGCCTCCCGGGAGGTGACGGCCCGGGTGATCGGAATCATCGGGTCCATCCGCCCGTGGGCCATGAAGATCGGTGCGTCGACGCCGGCCAGGCTCGCCTCGTCACCGAGGTGCTCGTGGTCGTGCAGGTAGGTCGACAGCGCGAGGATGCCGGCCAGCCGGCGCGGGTGGCGCAGACCGAGGTGCAGGGCGATGACGCCGCCCTGGGAGAAACCGGCGAGCACGATCTGCTCTTCCGGAATGCCCCGCTCGACCTCGCGGTCGACCAGCGCCGCGACGGCCGCGGCGGAGGCGCGGATGTCCTCGGCGCCGGCGAGCGGCGCGCGCGGGTCGATGTCGTACCAGGCGCGCATGGCCATGCCGCCGTTGATGGTCACGGGCCGCACCGGGGCGTTGGGGAACACGAAGCGCACCGGCGCGCCGATTTCCAGCATGGGCACGATGGGCTCGAAATCCGTGGCGTCGGCGCCGAGGCCGTGCATCCAGATCACGGCGCCCCGGGCGGCGTCGGCCGGTTCGATCTCCAGGCAGTCGAGAGGGTCGGTCATGGGCGTCGTCGGGCTGTGGCGGTGGTCGAAGTTTGAGCAAGGCTGCGGTGGCATTCAACGCGCCCGGCCGTCGAGCCGGCTGGTTGCAGCCGGCGCAGTCAGGACACCATCGGACGTGTGATAATGCCGTGATGGAAGACGGCCTCGACCGCGCCCCGTCCCGGCGCCTGACCAATCTGAAGCCCGCGCTGAAGTTCCTGCGGCCCTACGTGCCCCAGGTCGCCTTCGCCAGCGCGGCGCTGGTGCTCACCGCCGCAGTGACCCTGTCGATCGGCCAGGGCATGCGGCTGGTCATCGACCAGGGGCTCGGCGAAGGCTCCTCCGACGTGCTGGTGAGCACCGTGGGGCTGTTCGCGGTGCTGATGCTGGCGCTCACGGGGGGCACCTTCCTGCGGTTCTACTTCGTCTCCTGGGTCGGCGAGCGGGTCAGCGCCGACATCCGCCGGGCCGTGTTCGATCACATCATCCGCCTGCATCCGGCGTTCTTCGAGCGCAATCTGCCGACGGAGATCCAGTCCCGGATCACCACCGACACCACCCTGCTGCAGACCGTCATCGGCTCCTCGGTGTCCATCGCGCTGCGCAACGCGCTCATGTTCCTGGGCGGGCTGGTGCTGCTGTTCGTCACCAACGCCAAGCTGTCGCTGATCGTGATCGCCAGCGTGCCCTTCGTGGTGGCGCCGGTGATCCTGTTCGGCCGGCGCGTGCGTTCGCTGTCCCGGCGCAGCCAGGACACGCTGGCCGAGGTCGGCAGCTACGCCGGCGAGTCGCTGCGCTACATCAAGGTGGTGCAGGCGTTCAATCACGAGTCGGCGGATCAGGCCGTGTTCGCCAGCCGCGTGGAGAACGCCTTCGCCGTCGCCGTCCGGCGGATCCGCCAGCGGGCGCTGCTGGTGGCGCTGGTGATGCTGCTGGTCATGGCCGCCATCGCCACCATGCTCTGGGTGGGCGGCGGCGACGTGCTGAGCGGGCAGATCTCGGCCGGGGAGCTTGCCGCCTTCATCTTCTACGCCTTCATCGTCGCCGGCAGCGTCGGCGCGATCAGCGAGGTCTACAGCGACCTGCAGCGGGCCGCCGGCGCCACCGAGCGGCTGCTGGAACTGCTGGAATCGCCCTCGGAGCTGCTGGAGCCCGCCGACCCGGTGCCCCTTCCGGACACGGCCCGGGGCCGGCTCGAATTCGTCGACGTGGCGTTCCGCTATCCGTCGCGTCCCGAGGCCGTCGTGCTGGACGGCGTGTCGTTCGTGGTGGAGCCGGGCGAGATGGTCGCGGTGGTCGGGCCGTCCGGCGCCGGCAAGAGCACTCTGTTCGATCTCGCCCAGCGCTTCTACGACCCGGCCGCCGGCGAGATCCGGCTGGACGGCGTCGACCTGCGGGCGCTGTCGCTGGAATCCCTGCGCGCGCGGATCGGCTTCGTGCCCCAGGAGGCGGTGCTGTTCGCCGGCACCGTCGGCGACAACCTGCGCTACGGCCGCCCCGACGCCACCGACGACGCGGTTTTCGAGGCCCTCCGCCTGGCCCACGCCGAGGCGTTCGTGCGGGCCCTGCCCGCGGGCCTCGACACGCCGGTGGGCGAGGGCGGCAGCGGCCTGTCCGGGGGGCAGAAGCAGCGCCTGGCCATCGCCCGGGCCCTGCTGCCGGGGCCGCGGCTGCTGCTGCTGGACGAGGCGACCAGCGCGCTGGACGCCGAATCGGAACAGCACATCCGCGACAGCATCGAGGCCCTCAAGGGCCGGTGCAGCATCGTCGCCATCGCCCATCGTCTGTCGACGGTGCGCCAGGCGGACCGGATTCTGGTGCTCGACGCCGGGCGGCTGGTCGCCAGCGGCACCCACGACGCGCTGATGCAGAGCTCGGAGCTGTACGCCCGGTTCGCCCGGATTCAGTTCTCCGCGCCCGAGTCGGCGTCCTCGAACAGCCCGAGCTGGCGCTCCACCGCCGGCTGATCGACCCGCACGCCCAGGCCGAGCAGGCGTACCGGACGGGCACCCCGCGACCAGGCCGTGGCGAACAGTGATTCGAACAGCGCCCGATCCGGCGCCCCGGCGGGCGCGGCCGCGGTGGTGGTGTCGAAGCCGCTGAAGCGCACCTTGACGAAGCACCCCTGAATGCGCCCGGCGCATCCGGCGCGCTGAATGCGCGACTCCAGCTCGGCGAGCAGGCCGTCCAGCTCCGCCAGGCAGGCGGCCGGGTCCGGCAGGTCCCGGGCGTAGGTACGCTCCACGCTGACGGACTTGCGTGGCCGGCTGGTCCGCACCGGCCGGTCGTCGATGCCGTGGCTGAGCTGGTGGAGGGTCGCGCCGAACTTGCCGAAGCGCCGGGTCAGCTCCACCAGCGGCAGCCGGCGCACGTCGGCGCAGGTGGCCAGGCCCAGATCGTGCAGGCGCCGTGCGGTCACCGACCCGACGCCGAACAGCTTCTCGACCGGCAGCGCGGCGACGAAGGCATCGACCTCACCGGGCCGGACGGTGAACTGGCCGTCGGGCTTGTTCCAGTCCGAGGCGATCTTGGCGAGAAACTTGTTGGGCGCGATGCCGGCGGAGAGGGTGATGCCGAGGCCGTCGCGCACCTCCCGGCGGATCTCCCGGGCGATCAGCGTGGCGCTCCCCTGGCAGCGGTCGCTGCCGGTGACGTCCAGGTAGGCCTCGTCCAGCGATAGCGGCTCGATGATGTCGGTGTAGCGCCTGAAGACCTCGTGCACCTGGCGCGACACGGCCCGGTACCGGGCCATGTCCGGCGGCACGATGACCAGCGCCGGGCACAGCCGCACGGCCTGGCTCATGGGCATGGCCGAGTGGATGCCGTAGCGGCGGGCCTCGTAGCTGCAGGTGGCGACCACGCCGCGTTTCGCCGGGTCGCCGCCGACCGCGAGCGGGCGGCCGGCCAGCGCCGGGTCGTCGCGCACCTCCACGGAGGCGTAGAAGCTGTCGCAGTCGCAGTGGATGATCTTGCGCAAGGGTGGGCGGGCTGGTGCTCAGGGGCAGCGGCGATTAAAGCAGAGAATTTCCTCAGCCGGCAAAACGCCGGTAAACTCGGGCCTTCTTCGCATTCTGGGATTAGGGAGAGTCATGGGACCGCTCGCAGGATTTCGCATCATCGAACTGGCCGGCATCGGACCGGGCCCCTTCTGCGGCATGATGCTGTCGGACATGGGCGCCGAGGTCATCCGCGTGGACCGGCTGGGCGCCGGCGGTGGCCGGGGACAGGACGTGCTGGTTCGCAACCGCCGCTCCATCGCCGTGGATCTCAAGAAGCCGGAAGGGGTGGAGACCGTGCTGCGGCTGGTCGAGACCGCCGACGGGCTGTTCGAGGGCTTTCGTCCGGGCGTCACCGAGCGCCTTGGCCTCGGCCCGGACACCTGCCTGGAGCGCAATCCGCGCCTGGTCTACGGCCGCATGACCGGCTGGGGCCAGGAGGGCCCGATGGCCCAGGCCGCCGGCCACGACATCAACTACATCGGCCTGTCCGGGGCGCTGCACGCCATCGGCCGTCCCGGCGAGAAGCCGGTGCCGCCGCTCAACCTGGTCGGCGATTTCGGCGGCGGCGGCATGCTGCTCGCCTTCGGCATGGTGTGCGGCATGCTCGAGGCGCAGAAGTCCGGCAAGGGCCAGGTCGTCGACGCCGCCATGGTCGACGGCGCGGCGACGCTGATGTCCATGTTCTTCACCATGGGCGCGGCGGGCATGTTCAAGGATCAGCGCGGCACCAACATGCTCGACGGCGGCGCGCACTTCTACGACACCTACGAGACCAAGGACGGCAAGTACGTCTGCATCGGCTCCATCGAGCCCCAGTTCTACGCGCTGCTGGTGGAGAAGGCGGGGCTCGATCCCGAGCGCTTCAAGCCGCAGATGGACCAGGGCCAGTGGCCGGCCCTGAAGGACGAGCTGGTGGCGGTCTTCAAGACCAAGACCCGGGACGAGTGGTGCGAGATCATGGAAGGCACCGACGTCTGCTTCGCCCCGGTGCTGTCGATCTTCGAGGCGCCGGATCACCCGCACAACAAGGCGCGCAACTCGTTCATCGAGCTCGACGGCGTCGTGCAGCCGGCGCCCTCGCCGCGCTTCTCGCGCACGGTGGCGGAGGTGTCCCACGCCTCGCCCCGGCCGGGACAGGATTCCGAGGCGGTGCTCGGCGACTGCGGCTTCACCGCCGACGAGATCGCGGCGCTCAAGTCCAGCCAGGTGATCTGATCCGCTCCGCCGCGCCCGCTCTGCCCGCGGGCGCGGCGCCGGCCGGCGCGATCGGGCAGGTCGCCGCAGGGCAGAGTCTTCGGGGGGAGACAGCAAGCAGGGCGCGCAGCGGCCTGCGCCGGATCACGCAGGGAGGAAGGGATGAGCGTTGAGCTTCTCGATACGCCGAGGTTCTTCGGCTACCGGGTTCGCCGCCAGATTCAGGGCAAGACCTACCAGGAGTACTTTTCCCTCAAGGACGACGGCAAGCGCCTGCGCGGCGAGCGGCGCGCGAAGGTCAAAGCGGCCGCGCAGGCCCGGGACGACGAGCTCGCCCGGCGCCAGCAGACGCTTCAGAACCGGCGTGCCAAGGAAGTCCACATCGACGCCGACGGCCAGGTACGCGGCATCCTCTGCCGCCTGAAGGCGGAGAAGAGCGGCAATCGCACGCCGGTGTTCCAGATCGGCGTGATGTCCCTGGAGGAGAACCGCATCGTCAACACCACGGTGTCCATCAACCGCTACGGCATCGCTGAGGCGTGGCGGCGGGCCGTCGATTTCTACGCCGCCCACAAGCAGATCAGCAAGCGCTCCAGGGCCTACCAGTCGCTGCTGGCGGCCCAGCCGACGCCGGCGCGGCTGCAGCGGCTGCTGGCCGCCCGGGGCGAACGCCCGGCGGCGGGCGCCCGCCGCGGATCGCGGGGAAGCCGACGCCGATGAGTTACGCCGAGGAATATCGCCGCTCGCTGCACGATCCCGAAGGGTTCTGGTCCGAGCAGGCCCGGGCGCTGCCCTGGGTCGAGTTTCCGCCGGAGATACTCGGCAGGGACGCCTCGGGGAGCTGGCGCTGGTTCCAGGGCGGGCGGACCAACACCGCCTGGCTGGCGCTCGACCAGCACGTCGAAGCCGGCCGCGGCGGCGACGTGGCGCTGATCTACGACTCCCCGGTCACCGGCGTGGTGGAGCGCTGGAGCTTCGCGGCGCTCACCGAACGGGTCGCGAAGGTGGCGGGCGCCCTGCGGGAGCTGGGCGTCGACCGCGGCGACCGGGTCGTCATCTACCTGCCGATGGTGCCGGAGGCGGCGATCGCCATGCTGGCCTGTGCCCGCATCGGCGCCATTCACTCCGTCGTGTTCGGCGGCTTCGCCGCCCGCGAGCTGGCCGCACGGATCGACGATGCCACGCCGAAGGTGGTGCTGACGGCCACCTGCGGCATCGAGTTCAGCAACGTCGTGCCCTATCAGCCGCTGGTGGCGGGCGCCATCGAGCAGGCCGTGCACAAGCCCGACCACGTGGTGCTGCTGCAGCGGGAACAGTGTCCCGTCGAGGCCCCGGACTGGCTCGACTGGCAGGCGTGGGAGTCCGCGGCGGCGCCGGCGGACTGGGTGGCGGTGGATGCCACGGATCCGCTGTACATCCTCTACACTTCGGGCACCACGGGGAAGCCGAAGGGGGTGCTGCGCGATCACGGTGGCCACGCCGTGGCGTTGAACTACAGCATGCAGGCGATCTACGACTGCGACGCCGGCGACGTGTTCTGGGCGGCGTCCGACGTGGGCTGGGTGGTCGGCCACAGCTACATCGTCTACGGGCCGCTGATCCGCGGCTGCACCACCGTGCTCTACGAGGGCAAGCCGGTGCGCACGCCGGATGCCGGCGCCTACTGGCGGGTGATCCAGGACCACAGGGTGCGCGCCTTCTTCGTCGCGCCCACGGCTTTCCGGGCGATCCGCAAGGAGGACCCGGACTGCCTGCTGAAGCAGGACTACGACATCTCCTCGCTGGCCTATCAGTTCGTCGCCGGTGAGCGGCTCGATCCGCCGACCTACCACTGGCTGCGCGAGCACCTGGGGGTGCCGGTCATCGACCACTGGTGGCAGACCGAGACCGGCTGGTCGATCTGCGCCAACATGGCGGGCGTCGAGCTGCTGGAGACCAGGCCGGGTTCGCCGACGCTGCCGGTGCCCGGCTACGACCTGCGGATCGTCGACGAGGCGGGCGCCGAGCTGGGCCCGGGCCGGGAGGGCGCCGTGGTGATCCGCGGGCCGTTGCCGCCGGGCGCGCTGCCCACCGTGTGGGGCGACCATCAGCGCTATCTGGACGCCTACTGGTCCCAGTACGACGGTTTCTACTTCACCGGTGACGAGGGCTTCCGGGACGAAGACGGTTACGTCTACATCATGGGTCGCATGGACGACGTCATCAACGTCGCCGGCCACCGCCTGTCGACGGGTCAGATGGAGGAAGTGCTGGCCGGGCATCCGGCGGTCGCCGAGTGCGCCGTCATCGGCGTCGCGGACGTCGACAAGGGGCAGGTGCCCATCGGTCTGCTGGTGCTGAAGGACGGCGCCAACGTCGACCCGGGCGATCTCCAGCGCGAGCTGGTCGCCATGGTCCGGGAGCAGGTCGGGGCGTTTGCCAACTTCAAGCGGGCGATCGTGGTGGCGCGTCTGCCGAAGACCCGCTCCGGCAAGATCCTGCGTCAGATCGTGCGCCGGATGGCGGACGGCAAACCCTACGCCGCGCCGTCGACCATCGACGACCCGACCATTCTCGACGAGATCGGCGCAGCCTTGCGGGCCCACGACGTGGGGCCGGCGTCGCCGTGATCATCGTGCACGGCACCATCCCGATCCGTCCGGAGTGCCGCGAGCAGGCGGTCAAGCTGGCGCGGAACATGACGGAAGCGACCCGTGCCGAGCCGGGGTGTCTCTCCTACGACTTCTACGTCGGCCTGTCGGATCCCAACACGCTGATGCTGTTCCAGGAATGGGAGAGCATGGAAGCGCTGATGCGCCACTTCCAGACGCCGCACATGGAGGCGTTCCTGCGGGAACTGCCCGCCGTGGTGTCCGGCGAGATCACCACCCGGCGCTATGCGGTGCAGAGCGTCGAGGAGGACGTGGACGGTGACGGGGGCGGCTCGGATGCCGCCCCGGTGATTCACTGATCCGCGCCGAGCCGCCGCATGGCCAGGCTGGCGGCGGCGATCAGCCCCACCGCGAAGGCCGTTTCCCACAGGGCGAGGGCGCGCTGGTCGGCGGTGGCGGCCTCCATGGTGCCGTGGATGAAGTACAGCGACGCTGCGAGGATCGCGTAGAAGTAGCCGCGGCGGCTGTTGCGCAGCATGCCCGGCACCACCAGCAGCACCGGCGCCGCCTGCAGCAGGAACCACACGGCGTTGCTGACCGCGTCGTCCAGCGGCTCGACGAAGAACTGGCGCAGGCCGGTGACCGCGAACAGCGACCCCGCCGCCAGCAGGCAGAGGAACTGGAGGCCCTTCACCGGGCCGGCTCCAGCCGGCCGGCCAGGTACGCCAGCCGCCGCCCCAGGGCCTCGGCGAGCTTCTGCTCGGCCTCCGTCAGGGCGGCGCGGCCGTCCGCGCCGGACACGTGGCTGGGGCCGTAGGGCGTGCCGCCGGAGGTGGTGTCGTGCAGCCATTGCTCCCGGTAGGGCAGGCCGGTCAGCACCATGCCGTGATGCAGCAGGGGCATCATCATCGTCAGCAGCGTGGTCTCCTGGCCACCGTGCAGCGAGCCGGTGGAGCAGAACACCCCGGCCGGCCGGCCCTCGAGCCGATGGGACAGCCACAGGTCCACGGTGCCGTCGAGGAAGAACTTGAGCGGCGCGGCCATGTTGCCGAACCGGGTCGGCGAGCCCAGCGCCAGGGCGCTGCAGCCGGCCAGATCCTCCTTGGTGCAGTAGACGGCGCCGTCCTCGGGTATGGGCGGCACGGTCTGCTCGGTGGCCGCCGCCACCGGCGGCACGGTCCGCAGGCGGGCGTCGAAGTCTCCGGCCGCCTGCACCCCGCGGGCCACGTGGCGCGCCAGGTTGGCGGTGCCGCCCGAGCGGGAGTAGTAGAGGATCAGGACGTAGGGCCGGCTCACGCGGTGTTCACAGCAGCTCGAGCACTTTCTCGGGCGGCCGTCCCAGGGCGGCGCCCCTGGGCGTCACCACGATGGGCCGCTCGATGAGCACGGGGTTGTCGGCCATGGCGCGGATCAGCGTGTCCTCGTCGGCGTCGTCCAGGCCCAGTTCGGCGTAGCGGGCCTCCTTGGTGCGCATCAGCGCGCGGGCGTCCATGCCGAGCAGTCCGAGCAGTTCGCGGATGGTGGCGGCGTCCGGCGGCGCGTCCAGGTAGCGGACGATGTTCGGCTCGATGCCGCGTTCCTCCAGCAGCGCCAGGGTCTGGCGGGACTTGGAACAGCGGGGATTGTGATAGATAGTGACGGACTCTTTCATGGCGGGAATGGTAAGCGAAGCGTGATCTTCATGGCAGTCTTCAGGCGACCTCTCCACACCCTGTGCGGCGCGCTGCTGCTCGGACTCGCCGGTTGTTCCGACCCCCAGGTGCGCCTGGCGGACGGGTCGGCGGCGAATTGGTCCGACTACGAGGGCCAGTGGCTGCTGATCAACTACTGGGCGGAATGGTGCGCCCCCTGCCGCAAGGAGATCCCGGAGCTGAACCGCATCCATCAGGACGGCACGGGCGTGACGGTGCTCGGCGTGAATTTCGACGGCATCCAGGGCGAATCGCTGACCAGCCTGATGACCGAGATGGACGTGCAGTTCCCGGTCCTGCTGGACGACCCGGCGGCGCACTGGGAACAGCCCCGCCCCTCGGTCCTGCCGTCGACCCTCGTCATCAGCCCCGACGGCACCCTCGAAGACGTGCTCGTCGGCCCCCAGACCTACGAGGACCTCGCCCGCGCCGTCGGCATGACCTCCGAAGTCTGATGGTGATTTAGGTTCATTCGAGGGGGCTGTCGCCGTCGGCGCCGGCCACGGCGAAAAGCACTTTGCTGCCCTCGCTCGGCCGCTCCGCGGTACCCTCGCTCCGCGGCGTTGCCTCCTGCGGAGTCAATCCGCTGCGCTCGGCCTCGCTACACGGGCTGCAAAGTGTTTTCCCCGCGTCCGACACCGCCGGCGACCCATCTTCCAACGTCGTCGACCCTACACACGCCCGACGCATCCAACTCTCTTCAAAAGCCTTGGCATCTACCCGTCCGGTTGGATCGCTCTCACAGTGTTCTTCGATTACTCGGCAGCCGAAGGAGGTCGAGCGGGGGCGGGGGGCCGGGGTTGCGGTTTCGAGGCCGTGCAGCGAGGCCGAGCGCAGAAAATTGACTCCGCAGGAGGCAACTTTTCGGAGTGAGGGAACCGCGGAGCGGCCGAGCGAGGCTCGCAACCGCAAGCCCGTCCCCCCGACGCCGCCGGCACCCCCGACAAACCTGACCGAGTTGCCGGCAACGCGCCGGGGACACGCCTACTGGTAGATGCAGGCCCGCAGCCCGTAGCTGCGGCAGCTAGCCTGAAGCTGGGGCAGGTCCGCGTGGGACTTGTGGCGCCACGACTTGCGCCAGGCGGAGACCACCAGCTCGGGGTATTTGAGCCGGCCGCGGCTGCCGTTGTAGCGGGCCAGCGCGTCCACCAGGTCGTTGTTCGAGACGTCGAGGTAGTGGGCCAGGATGGTCGTGCCGTAGCGGATGTTGGTCTCCACGTCGGTGAGGTTGTCCTGGGGGCGGCCGATCTCGTGGCGCCAGAACGGCATCACCTGCATCAGACCCTGGGCGCCCACGCGGGAGATGGCGAAGCGGTCGAAGTGGCTCTCCACCTGCATCACCGCCAGCACCAGGTCCGCGTCCAGCTCGTGCCGGTGGGCTTCCCGGTAGACGATCCGCAGCAGCTCCAGGCGCTCGTCGTGGTCGTCCAGATAGCGGGCCAGACGCTGCTCCGAGGCCCGCAGCCAGACCTCCGCGTCGAAGCGGTCCACCGCCTCGGTGGTGTCCGCCAGGCTCACCGCCAGCTTTTCGATCAGCGCCGGGTCCACCGTCATCGAGTCGGCGCGCGCGGCGCCGACCGACGTCGCCAGCACCAGGGCGGCGATCAGACGGATGGCCCGTTGGCGTCTCATGCCGCGCCCGTGAGCCTCGCCACGATCGCCTCCTCCGGCTCCGCCGCGGACTCGCCCGTCGCCCGGTGCTTGTACTCCAGGCTGCCTTCCTTGAGCCCGCGCTCGCCGATGGTGACGCGGTGGGGGATGCCGATCAGGTCCGCGTCGGCGAACTTGACGCCGGGGCGTTCGTCTCTGTCGTCGAGCAGCACTTCGATTCCCTGGTCCGTGAGTCGCTGATAGAGGGCGTCGGCGGCGCCGCGCACCGCCTCGGACTTATGATAGTTGAGCGCCAGCAGGTGCACCCGATAGGGTGCGACGGGTTCCGGCCAGCGTATGCCGACTTCGTCATGGTTCTGCTCGATGATGGCCGCCACCATGCGCGTGATGCCGATGCCGTAGCAGCCCATGATCGGCGCCACCTGGGCGCCCTCGGCGTTCAGCACCGTGGCGTCCATGGGCGCGCTGTAGACGCTGCCGAGCTGGAAGATGTGGCCGACCTCGATGCCGCGCAGGAACGCCAGCTCGCCCTGGCCGTCCGGCGCCGGATCGCCGGGCTTCACGGTGCGCACGTCGACCACGTGGTCGTCCGCCACCGTCACGTCCCGCTCCCAGTTCGCGCCGGTGTAGTGGAAGCCTTCCTCGTTGGCCCCGCAGACGAAGTCCGCCACCGCCATGGCGTGCCGGTCGACGAACACGGGCAGCGTCAGGCCCACCGGGCCGAGGGAGCCCGGCCGGCAGCCGGTGGCGGCGGCGATGTCGTCGTCCGAGGCGAACCGCAGCGGCGCGGCGACGCCGGGGACCTTCTCCGCCTTGATCTCGTTGAGGGCGTCGTCGCCGCGCACCACCAGCGCGACCAGGCCGCTCTCCCCGTGGACCACCAGGGTCTTCAGGCAGCGGTCGGCGGTCACGCCGAGCAGGCCGGCGACGTCCTCGATGGTGGTGACGCCCGGCGTCGCGACCTTGTCCAGGTCCGCCGAGGGGGCGGGCCGGGCCGGCGGCGGCGCGGAGGTGGCCTTCTCCAGGTTGGCGGCGTAGTCACCGCCGGTGGCGTAGGCGATCACGTCCTCGCCGGAGTCGGCCAGCACGTGGAACTCGTGGCTGTTCGCCCCGCCGATGTTGCCCGTGTCCGCCTCCACGGCCCGGAAGTTCAGCGCCATGCGGCGCAGAATCCGTCCGTAGCAGTCGTACATCTCCCGGTAGGTGTCGTCGAAGCTGGCCTGGTCGGCGTGAAACGAGTAGCCGTCCTTCATGGTGAATTCCCGGGCGCGCATGACGCCGAAGCGGGGCCGGATCTCGTCGCGGAACTTGGTCTGGATCTGGAAGAAGTTGCAGGGGAGCTGGCGGTAGCTGTGCACCTCCCGCCGGAACAGGTCGGTGATGACCTCCTCGTGGGTGGGGCCGAGGCAGAAGTCGCGCTGGTGGCGGTCCTGGATCCTGAGCATCTCGGGACCCATCTTCGACCAGCGGCCGGTCTCCTGCCACAGCTCGGCGGGCTGGACCACGGGCATCAGCACCTCCTGGGCGCCGCTGGCGGTCAGCTCCTCACGGACGATGGCCTCCACTTTGCGGATCACCCGAAGTCCCAGCGGCAGCCAGGTGTACAGGCCCGAGGCCACCTGGCGGATCAGGCCGGCGCGCAGCATCAGGCGGTGGCTCGCCACCTCCGCATCGGCGGGGTTTTCCTTGATGGTGGGCATGAGCTGCTGGCTCTGACGCATGTCGGGTCCTCTGGAGCGTGTTCGGGTTCGGGGGAATTCTGGATGGGCTCGGGCCGATAAAAAAGGGCCGGCTGGCGAACCAGGCGGCCCTTTCGAAGCGGTGCCGCCGGCGGGGCCGGCGGACCTGATTTCCCGGTGTCAGGAAACCATTTCTTTGAGCCGCTTCAGCGGGGTGACCCGCACGCGGGTGGTCGCCGGCTTGGCCGGGATCACGATTTCCTCGCCGGTTGCCGGGTTGCGGCCCATGCGCTTCTTGGTCGCCGGGCGCTTCACCGACTTCACCTTCAGCAGGCCGGGCAGGGTGAACTCGCCCACCGCCCGCTTCTTGATGTGACGCTCGATCAGGTTCTCGAGTTCGGTCAGAACCGCATCCACCTGCTTGCGCGACAGATCGGTGCTTTCAGCGATTTCGTTCAGGATCCCGGTCTTGGTCATCTTCTTGGTGACCGCAGTCTGCTTCGAAGCTGCCTTCTGAGCAGGGGCCTTCTTGGCCGCCGCCTTCTTAGCCGGCGCCTTCTTGGCAGCCGCCTTCTTTGCCGGTGCCTTACGCTTGGCTGGAGCTTTCTTCGTTGCCATTCGACATTCCCTTTGCAGTGATTAACTAAACGGGGCGATTCCGCACGAGGGGTTTCACCCTGTTCCTATTGAGAAACCTCTGCACGTCCGCGGGATCTCAATGCGGCGCTTTATAGCTTATGAGCCTGTCGCAGGCAACAAAATTGCAGCGAAATCGCTGTATTTTTGCTGATTTTTTTAAGATCATGCGCCGCTCCCAGAGTACTGCTCCCGAGAGAACGGACAGATGCCAATCTACGAATACCGGTGCGACAACTGCGCCCACGAGTTCGAGACGATCCAGAAGGTTTCCGACGAACCGCTCAAGACCTGCCCGGCGTGCTCCGAGGACGCCCTGCGCAAGAAGGTGTCGGCCGCCGGTTTCCGCCTCAAGGGCGGCGGCTGGTACGAGACCGACTTCAAGGGCGGCAGGAAGAAGAACGTCGCCGGAGACGCGGCTTCGTCCAAGGATTCCGGGTCGTCGAAGGATTCCGGGGGTTCCTCGTCGGACTCGTCGTCGTCCGGCAAATCCGGCGGCGAATCGTCCGGAACCTCGTCATCGAGCACGTCCGCGTCGAAAGCGGCGGAATGAACGGATCGAGAACACAGCACCATGCGTAGCCATTACTGCGGCGAGATCGACGCCGCCAACGTCGGAGAACAGGTCGAGCTCTGCGGCTGGGTTCACCGCCGCCGCGACCACGGCGGCGTGATCTTTCTGGACGTCCGGGACCGCACCGGCATCGTCCAGGTGGTCTACGACCCGGACACGGAAGACAGCTTCGCCACGGCGGACCGGGTGCGCAACGAGTACGTGCTGCACATGACTGGGCGGGTGCGGCCGCGCCCGGAAGGGACGGTCAACCCGGACATGGCCACCGGCGAGATCGAAGTGCTCGGCGCCACGCTGGACATTCTCAACCCGTCGGCGACGCCGCCGTTCCAGCTCGACGAGCATTCGGACGCCGGCGAGGACGTTCGGCTCAAGCACCGCTACCTCGACCTGCGCCGGCCGGAGATGCAGCAGCGGCTGGTGCTGCGGGCCAGGGCGGCCAGCGCCGTGCGCCGCTATCTCGAGGCGCAGGGTTACCTGGAGGTGGAAACCCCGACCCTGACCAAGACCACGCCGGAAGGCGCCCGGGACTATCTGGTGCCGAGCCGCACCCATCCCGGCACGTTCTTCGCGCTGCCCCAGTCGCCCCAGCTCTTCAAGCAGCTGCTGATGGTCTCGGGCTTCGACAAGTACTACCAGATCGCCCGCTGCTACCGGGACGAGGACCTGCGCCACGACCGTCAGCCCGAGTTCACCCAGATCGACATCGAGGCCTCCTTCGTCAGCGAGGAAGACATCCGGGCGCTCACCGAAGGCATGCTGCGGCAGGTGTTCCGCGAGGTGCTCGAGGTGGAGCTGCCGGAGTTCCCGGTGCTCGACTACGACGACGCCATGCGCCGCTTCGGCAGCGACAAGCCGGACCTCAGGAACCCGCTCGAGCTGGTCGACGTGGCCGACCTGATGCAGCAGGTGGAGTTCAAGGTGTTCAACGCGCCGGCCAACGACCCCAAGGGCCGGGTGGTGGCGCTGCGGGCGCCCGGCGGCGGCAGTCTGTCGCGCAAGGTCATCGACGATTACACGGATTTCGTCGGCCGCTACGGCGCCAAGGGGCTCGCCTACATCAAGGTCAACGACCTCGCCGCCGGAGCCGAGGGGCTGCAGTCGCCGATCCTCAAGTTCCTGCCGGAACAGGTGGTGCAGCAGGTGCTCGCCCGGGTCGGTGCCGGGGACGGCGACGTGGTGTTCTTCGGCGCCGACCGGCACGACGTGGTGGCCGACGCCATGGGCGCGCTGCGCAACGCGCTCGGCCGGGATCTCGGCCTCATCGAGGACCGCTGGGCGCCGTGCTGGGTGGTCGACTGGCCGCTGTTCGAGGAGACCCGGGAGGGCGCGCTGGCGCCCGCCCATCATCCGTTCACCCGGCCCACGTGCACGCCGGAGGAACTGCTGGCGAACCCGGCCGGCGCCAGGGCGGCCGCCTACGACGTCGTGCTGAACGGCTACGAGCTCGGCGGCGGGTCGCTGCGGATCCACGACGAGGCGATGCAGAACGCCGTGTTCGAGGCGTTGAACATGGGGCAGGAAGCCCAGGTCAAGTTCGGCTTCCTGCTGGACGCCCTGAAGTACGGCGCGCCGCCCCACGGCGGGATCGCCCTGGGTTTCGACCGGCTGGTGATGCTGATGACCGGCGTGCACGCCATCCGCGACGTCATCGCCTTCCCGAAGACCCAGACGGCGGCCTGTCTGATGACCCAGGCGCCGAGCGCGGTGGACGATCATCAGCTCCGCGACCTGCACATCCGTTTGAGAAAAGGCCAGACCAAGGAGTAGCCCGTGGCCGGTCACAGTAAATGGGCCAACATCAAGCACAAGAAGGCGCGCCAGGACGCCAAGCGCGGCAAGGTGTTCACCAAGCTGATCCGTGAGATCACGGTGGCGGCCAAGCTCGGCGGCGGCGATCCGGCGGACAATCCGCGGCTGCGGCTGGCCATGGACAAGGCCCTCGCCCAGAACATGCCCAAGGACACCATCGAGCGGGCCATCGAGCGCGGCGCCGGCGCCGGCGACGACAGCAACGTCGAGGAGCTGACCTACGAGGGCTACGCGTCCGGCGGCGTGGCGGTGCTGGTGGAAGCCATGACCGACAACCGCAACCGGACCGTGGCGGAAGTGCGCCACGCGTTCTCGAAGCACGGCGGCAACCTGGGCACCGACGGCTCGGTCGCCTACCTGTTCACCCGCCAGGGCGTCATCAGCTTCGCGCCGGGGACCGACGAGGAGCAGGTGATGGAAGCCGCCCTCGAGGCCGGCGCCGAGGACGTCGACTCGGAAGAGGACGGCAGCATCACCGTGATCACCCCGTGGGAGATGCTCGGCGACGTCAACGCCGCCCTCGTCACCGCCGGCCTCGAGCCGGCGGACGCGGAGGTCACCATGGTGCCGAGCACCTACGTGCCCTGCGACGAGGAGCTCTCGGAGTCGGTGATGAAGCTCATCGACGCCCTGGAGGACCTCGATGACGTCCAGAACGTCTTCAGCAATGGCGAATTCTCGCTCTGAACCTCCGATGACCGCTCCGGAATCGACTGTGGGAGCGATCTCCAGATCGCGATCTCCGGAGGGCCATTGACCCCCACCCGCATCCTCGGCATCGACCCGGGCTCCCGGGTCACGGGCTACGGCGTCGTCGAGCTCGGCCCCCGGGGCGCCGCCTACGTCGCCAGCGGCTGCATCCGGCCCGCCCGGGGCGCCTTCGTCGACCGCCTGGGCGAGATCTATCACGGAGTGGCGAGCCTGATCGCCGAGCACGCGCCGGATCAGGTCGCCATCGAGGAGGTGTTCCTGGCGTCCAACCCGGCTTCCGCGCTCAAGCTCGGGCAGGCCCGGGGGGCTGCCATCGCGGCGGCGGTGGGCGCGGGACTGCCGGTGGCCGAGTACGGCGCGAGGACCGTGAAGCTCGCCGTGGTGGGCACCGGGCGGGCGTCGAAGGCCCAGGTTCAGCACATGGTGCGGGTGCTGCTGGCGCTGCCCGGCAGCCCCGCGGCGGACGCGGCGGACGCGCTTGCGATTGCCATTTGTCACGTCAATACTGCGCGCTTGCAACCGTCCCGGGATTCCTCGCCAGGTTCATGATCGGCCGCATCGAAGGTCAGCTCGTCGAGATCACCGACAACGTCGTTCTGCTGGCCGTCGGTGGCGTCGGCTACGAGGTCGAGGTCACCCACGGCGTGCTCGCGGGCCTGCCCGGGCGGGACAAGGCGGTGCGCCTGTACACCCATTTCGTGGTCCGCGAGGACGCCCAGCAGCTCTACGGCTTCGGTTCCCGCGGCGAACGGGATCTGTTCCGGGTGCTGATCCGCATCAGCGGGGTCGGTCCGAAGCTCGCGCTGGCGCTGATCTCCAGCATGACCCTGGCGGAGCTGGCGTCCGCCGTCCGCCACGACGACGTGGACGTGCTGGTGCGGGTGCCCGGCGTGGGCCGCAAGAAGGCCGAGCGCCTGCTTGTGGAGCTGCGCGACAAGCTGCCGGAGACCGTGGTGCCCGAGACCGCGCCGGCCCGGCCGGCGGAGGGCATGGCCGTGCAGGAGGCCGAGCGCGCGCTGGTGGCGCTGGGTTACCGTGCGCCCGAGGCGGCGCGTCTGGTGGCCAGCGTGAAGGGCGAAGCCGAGGGCACCGAGGCCATCGTGCGCGCCGTGCTCAAGCGCGTCGCCGGGCAGACGGAGACCGCGTCGTGAGCATCGAACCGGACCGGCTGGTGGACGCCGCGACCCAGGGCGACGAGGTGCGCATCGACCGGGCGCTGCGGCCCGTGAGCCTCGGCGAATACGTTGGCCAGGACGACGTCCGCGAGCAGATGGACATCTTCATCCGGGCTGCCCGCGGGCGCGGTGAATCCCTGGATCACACGCTCATCTTCGGTCCGCCCGGCCTCGGCAAGACCACCCTGGCGCACATCATCGCCCACGAGATGGGTGTGGCGCTCAAGTCCACCTCCGGGCCGGTGCTGGAGCGACCCGCCGAGCTGGCCGCGATGCTGACCAACCTGGAAGCGGGCGACGTGCTGTTCGTCGACGAGATTCACCGCCTGAGCCCGGTGGTGGAGGAGATCCTCTATCCGGCGATGGAGGACTATCAGATCGACATCCTGATCGGCGAGGGTCCGGCGGCGCGCTCGCTGAAGCTCGATCTGCCGCGCTTCACCCTGGTGGGCGCCACTACCCGCGCGGGTCTGCTGACCTCGCCGCTGCGGGACCGGTTCGGCATCGTGCAACGTTTGGAGTTCTATACGGTCGAACAGCTCAGCCGGATCGTGCTGCGCTCGGCGGGCAAGCTGGGCCTGTCGATCCGTGACGACGGCGCCGGCGAGGTGGCACGCCGCTCCCGGGGCACGCCGCGCATCGCCAACCGGCTGCTGCGGCGGGTGCGGGATTTCGCCGAGGTGCGCGCCGACGGCGTGGTCACCCGGGAAGTCGCCGACCAGGCGCTGAACATGCTCAACGTTGACCGGGAGGGGTTCGACGCCATGGACCGGCGGCTGCTGGAAACCATCATCGACAAATTCTCCGGGGGGCCCGTGGGCCTGGACTCCCTGGCTGCGGCCATCAGCGAGGAACGGGACACCATCGAGGACGTGCTGGAGCCGTATCTGATCCAGCAGGGCTATCTGATGCGCACGCCCCGGGGCCGCGTGGTCACCGATCAGGCGTATCTGCATTTCGGCCTGGCCCGGCCGTCGTCGGGCGGCGGCCAGCCCGCGCTCGATCTCGACTGACCCCGTGCGCGCCCCGGCGCGCGTCGACCGGACACGCATCGACCGAGCGGGAATCGACCGAAGGCGACTTGGCCAAAAGGTGAATTGACCGAAGGAACGGACGAGGAGACCCCATTGCCCGAACAGCTTTCCATATTCGAGCTCATCGCCAACGCGAGCCCACTGGTGCAGCTCGTCATGCTGCTGCTGCTGCTGGCGTCGCTGATCTCCTGGGTGATGATCTTCCAGCGCTGGTTCTTCCTGCGCCGGGTGCAGGGCGAGATCGAGGACTTCGAGGACCACTTCTGGAGCGGCATCGACCTGCGCCAGCTCTACGGCGAGCTGGCCGACGAGGACGCCCTCACCGGCATCGAGACGGCGTTCGTGGCGGGTTTCAAGGAGTTCACCCGGCTGTCCGAGGACGGGTCCGGGGATCCCGACGCGATCATGCAGGGCGTGCAGCGGGCGATGCGCATCGCGCTGACCCGGGAGGAGGAGCGCCTGGAGACCCATCTGCCGTTTCTCGCCACGGTGGGCTCCACGAGCCCCTACGTCGGCCTGTTCGGCACGGTGTGGGGCATCATGAACTCGTTCCGCAGCCTGGCGAACATGACCCAGGCGACGCTGGCGTCGGTGGCGCCCGGCATCTCGGAAGCGCTGGTCGCCACCGCCATGGGGCTGTTCGCGGCGATTCCCGCGGTGATCGGCTACAACCGGTTCTCCGCCCGGGTCGAGGCGCTGATGAACCGCTACGAGGCGTTCAGCGAGGAACTGCAGGGCATTCTGCACCGCGTGGCGCACGCGCGGCAGGGTTGAGCGGAGACGGCGATGGCCAAACGTCGCAGACCCATGTCGGAGATCAACGTCGTGCCCTACATCGACGTGATGCTCGTGCTGCTCGTCATCTTCATGGCCACGGCGCCGCTGCTCACCCAGGGCGTGGTGGTGGATCTGCCCGACGCGCCGTCGGAGCCGGTGGAGAGCGACCAGGAGGACCCGCTGGTCGTGTCGGTGCGCAGCGACGGCGCCATCTTCGTCAACCTGGGCATCCAGAACGCCGACGACGAAGGCACCCGGGTGACCATCTACTCGCTGGAGGACCAGGCGGGCAAGATTCTCAACGCGCGCCCGGACGTCCCGGTGTTCGTCAAGGCGGATCACCAGCTCGACTACGGCACGGTGATCCGGGTGATGACGGCTCTGCAGAAGGCGGGGGCCGGCAGCGTGGGCCTGATCACCGAACCGCCGGACCTGTCGGAAGGCTGACCGGCCGTGTTCGACGCGATCCGTCAGTACAGCGTGCCGCTGGTGCTGGCCCTGGTGCTCCACGGCCTCGCCGGCATGGCGCTGTACGCCAACTGGAACCCGACGGACCGGGAGAAGCGCATCATCGAGCCGCCGAGAGCGGTGCAGTCGTCGCTGATCGTGCTGGAGCCCGAGCCGGCGCCGGCCCGCACGCCGCCGGCCCAGCCGAAACCCCAGCCGAAGCCGGAGCCCGCCCAGCCGAAACCCGATCCGGCGGCGGAGCAGGCGAAACGCGAGGCCGAAGCGAAGCGCGAAGCGGAAGCGAAACGCCAGGCGGAAGCGCAACGCGACGCGGAGCGTCGCGCGGCGGAGGAACGGGCGCGCCAGGAAGCCGAGGCGCGGCACCAGCGCCTGGACGAGCTCGCCCGGTCGGCCTTCGAAGAAGCCCTGGAGAGCGAGGCGTCGGAGCTGGCCGCCTCGGAAGCCGCCCAGGCCGAGGCGGTGGCGCAATCCTACCGGCGCGGTATCTACGAGGCCGTGGTGGCGAACTGGTCGCGGCCGCCGTCGGCCCGCAACCGCATGGAGGCCGAGCTGCTGGTCGAGCTGGTTCCCACCGGCGACGTGGTGTCGGTGACGGTGATCGAGTCCAGCGGCAATGCGGCCTTCGACCGGTCGGCTGAGGCCGCGGTGCGCAAGGCCAGAAACTTCGAGGTGCCGAAGGACCCGGACATCTTCGAAGCCCACTTTCGACGATTTACCCTGTTGTTCAGACCGGAGGACCTGTTGCGGTGAGCGGAAAAGCGGTTTTGATTCTTCTCCTCACAGCGGTGTTCCTGCCCGCCGGCGCCGGCGCGGCGGAGAGCCTCGACACCATCATCATCGACGAGGGTTACGACAAGCAGACCCGGATCGCCGTGGTGCCCTTCCAGAAGGGGCCCGAGTTCGCCGGCGAGGCGGAGATGGCCGATATCGTCGCCTTCGACCTGTCCCGCAGCGGCCAGTTCGCGCCGCTGGAGCGGGACAACATGCTGTCGCTGCCGGGCCGGCCGGAGCAGGTGCTGTTCCGCGACTGGCGCGTGCTCGGCATGGAGTACGTGGTGATCGGCAACCTGCAGACCCAGTCCAGCGGCGACACCCGAGTGCGCTTCTGGCTGTTCGACGTGGTCAACGGCCGGCAGATGCTGGCGGGCGAGGTGACCGGCACCCGGGCGCAGTGGCGCGACATGGCCCACGAGATCGCCGACGACCTGTTCGAGGCGATCACCGGCATCCGCGGCGCGTTCGCCACCAAGATCCTCTACGTGCTGTCCCAGAACGCCGGCTCGCCGGCGGCGCGCTACTCCCTGGAAATGGCCGATTCCGACGGCGAGCGCTCGCGCACGCTGGTGTCGTCCGACCAGCCGATCATGTCGCCGAGCTGGGCGCCGGACGGCCGCCGGGTGGCCTACGTCACCTGGCAGAACGATCGCCAGATCATCGTGGTGCTCGATCTGACGACGGGTCAGCGGGAGACCTACTCGCGCTTCAGCGGCATCAACGGCTCGCCGGTGTTCTCCCCCGACGGCCGCAGCCTGGTGATGGTGCTGTCCCGGGACGGCAACCCCGAGATCTACGTCATGAACCTGGCGGACCGCAGCCTGCGCCGGCTGACCCGCCACTACGCCATCGACACCGAGCCGAGCTTCTCGCCGGACGGCCGCTACGTGATCTTCACCTCGGACCGGGTCGGCGCGCCCCAGATCTACCGCATCGAGCTCGCCACCAACGAGCTGGAGCGGCTCACCTGGGAAGGCGGCTACAACGCCCGGGCCCGGCTGCTGCCGGACGGCCGGCATCTGGTGTACGTGCACCGCCGCAACGGCCGGGACTACATCGCCTGGCACGATCTCGAGCGCGACGACGTGCGGGTGCTCACCGGCACCTCGCTGGGGCAGGACGAGTCGCCGTCCCTGGCCCCGAACGGCACGATGCTAATGTATGCGACCTTGGATCGGGGTCGAGGTATACTGGCGGTCGTCTCGATCGACGGCAGGGTCAAGTATCGCCTCCCGTCCTCCTCGGGAGACGTCCGGGAGCCGGCCTGGTCTCCCTATCTCGATTTCAGGATGTTGTGACCCGTTCCCGCGACTCGGACGCGCGCTTCGACGACAAACCGTCATGGCCGTCGAGGCGGCCGGACGGGACGCGACCGGACGGGGCTCGACACGACAGCGCAACGACAACAACGCCATGGACACAGGGCAATTGGAGCGTTTCATGACTAAGCAGTGGCTTCGGACCTTCCTGGTACTCCTCGTCGGCAGCGTGGTGCTCGCCGGCTGTGCGGGTACCGGCACCCAGCGCCAGCCGACGGAGCCGTCGGAGGAGCCGGTGGAGACCCCGGACACCACGACGGCGCCCGTGGCGCCGCCGGCCCAGACGCCGGAGGTGGACGAGAACCGCAATCCCTACATCCCGGGCACCACCCGGCTGATGGATCGGGTGTTTTATTTCGGCTTCGACCAGTCCGTGCTGAGCCCGGACGACCTGGCGACGCTGGAGATGCACGCCACGTTCCTGCGCAACAATCCGGATCGCAGCATCGTGATCGAGGGCCATGCGGACGAGCGGGGCACCCGTGAGTACAACCTGGCGCTCGGCGAGCGCCGCGCCGACTCGATCCGTTCCTTCCTGGTGTCCGCCGGCGTTTCGCCCCGGCAGATGGAAATCGTCAGCTACGGCGAGGAGCGTCCCGAGGACCCCGGTCACGACGAGTCGGCCTGGTCGCGTAATCGCCGGGCCGTGCTCATCTATCGTTGAGGCTCATGAAGGTACCAACCACGACATCACGATTGCTGGCGCTGGCGTGCGGCGCCGGCCTCTGCCTGCTCACCGGCGCGGCCGCGGCGGCCGTGCCGGTCGAGGAGTCCGTGCCGTCCTCCGGCGCCGAGCCGGCGCGCACCGCGCCGCCCCCGGCGCCGGCCCGGGACGCCGTCGACAGCCGGGCCATGAGCGGCGGCGACGCCGAGTCCGGCCGCCTCAGTCAGCTCTTCTATCAGATCCAGGTGCTGCAGCAGGAAGTGCAGGCCCTGCGCGGCATGGTCGAGGAGCAGGGCTACCGCCTCGACCGGCTGGCCCGGGACCAGCAGGAGCAGTACCTCGATCTGGACCGGCGCATGCAGGCCGTGCGCGACGGCGGCGGCCGCGCGCCGATCGGCGGTTCGTCCGCCGGCGGCGGGTCGCCGGCCGGCGGATCGTCCGCTGGCGCGAGCCCGGGTCCGGCGTCGGCCGGCGGCGGGTCGGGGTCGGAGCGCGAGGCCTACGCGGCCGCCTTCGATCTCATGAAGGACCGGCAGTTCGAGGCCTCCGCCCAGGCGTTCCAGGCGCTGATCGAGGACTATCCGAACGGGGCGTACACGCCCAACGCGTTCTACTGGCTCGGCGAGCTGCATCTGGCCGCGGACGACGACGAAGCGGCGCGGCAGGCGTTCGCCCAGGTGGTGAACCTGTATCCGGATCACCAGAAGGTGCCGGACGCGCTCTACAAGCTGGGCGTGGCCCATCACCGGCTGGGCGACGTGGCCCGTGCCCGGGAATACCTGAACCGGGTCCGCAACGAGTTTCCCCAGTCCTCCGCGGCCGGCCTGGCGCAGACCTACCTGGCGGAGCTGTAGGCCCCGCCGGGCGAGTCGCGTCGTGTCCTCGGATCTGCGCATCACCGAGATCTTCCTGTCGCTGCAGGGCGAGACCACCTTCACCGGTCTGCCCACGGTGTTCGTGCGTCTCACCGGCTGCCCGCTGCGCTGCGGCTACTGCGACACCGAGTACGCCTTCAGCGGCGGCACCGTGCGGCCCCTCGTGGACGTGCTCGAGGCCGTGGCCGGCTACGGCGTCCGCCACGTCACGGTCACCGGCGGCGAGCCCCTCGCCCAGCCGGGCTGCATCGGGCTGCTGACGGCCCTGTGCGATGCCGGCTACGTGGTGTCCCTCGAGACCAGCGGCGCGCTCGACGTCTCCCGGGTGGACCCGCGGGTCGTCAAGATCGTCGACGTGAAGACCCCGGGCTCCGGCGAGTCGGCCCGCAACCGCTGGGAGAACCTGGCCCATCTGGCGCCCCACGACCAGCTCAAGTTCGTGATCTGCGACCGGTCGGACTACGACTGGGCGCGGCTGAAGCTGGACGAGCTGGGGCTGTGCGAGCGGGCGGCCGAGGTGCTGTTCTCGCCGTCCACGGGCCAGCTCCCGGCCCGGGACCTGGCCGACTGGATCGTCGCCGACCGGCTGCCGGTGCGCCTGCAGATCCAGCTTCACAAGGTGCTCTGGGGCGATGAGCCGGGACGCTGAGGCCCCGGCAGAGGCCGCGCCGCCGCGCGCCGTGGTGCTGCTGTCCGGCGGGCTGGATTCCGCCACGGTGCTGGCCATGGCCCGGGCGGAGGGTTTCGAGTGCCACGCGCTGTCCTTCGCCTACGGTCAGCGTCACGCCGCCGAGCTGGAAGCCGCCGCCCGGGTCGCCGAGCGCCACGGCGCGGCCAGCCACCGGGTGATGACCATCGATCTCGGCGCCTTCGGCGGATCGGCCCTGACCGACGCGGCGATCGCCGTGCCCGAGGCGCCCACCGACGGCATTCCAGTGACCTACGTGCCGGCTCGCAACACCGTGTTTCTGTCCTTCGCGCTGGCGCTGTCCGAGGTGCTCGACTGCCGGGACGTGTTCATCGGCGTGAACGCGGTGGACTATTCGGGGTATCCGGACTGCCGTCCGGAGTTCATCCGCGCGTTCGAGGAAATGGCGGCGCTGGCCACCCGGGCCGGGGTGGAGGGCGCGCCGCTGCGCATCCATACGCCGCTGATCGATCTGCCCAAGGCCGAGATCATCCGCCGCGGGACGGCGCTCGGCGTCGACTACGCGGCGACGGTGTCCTGCTACCAGGCGGCTCCGGACGGCGCCGCCTGCGGCCGCTGCGACAGCTGCCGCCTGCGCCGGGAAGGCTTCGCCGCCGCCGGCATCGCCGATCCCACCCGCTACGCCGGCTGAGCCCGCCGCCTGCCGCCCGGGGCGGCTACTGACGGCGTCCCAGGTCGATCAGCTTCCGGCAGGTCACCGCGAACAGGGAGAAATCCGTCGTGGCCGCATGCTGAGCGTCGTCGATGATGCGCCGCCAGCCGTCGACCAGCGCGCCGTGATCCGCGAGCCAGGCGTCCACGTCGCCGTCGGTGTCGCGGAACACCTGGGCCGCGAGTCGGCCCTGCTCCATGATCATGTCGTCCACCAGGCTGTCCCGCTCCATGGTCTGCCAGTGGCTGGCGGCCGGATACTGGGTGAGCCGGCCGATCAGCCATTCCAGGCTCAGCCGCTCGCCCAGGGCGCCGTACACGCGCACCAGGGCCACGGGCTCGGCGTCGCATTGCTCCGCGGCGGCGATGACGGTGAGCGCGGTGGCAAGGTCCGCCGATCCCGCCAGTTCCTCGGCGTCGTCCTCGGGGACCCCGTTGTCCCGGAGCTGAGCCAGCCTGGACTGGCGGCGGGATTCCAGCGCGGCGCTGAACAGGGCCTCCTTCTCGCCCCGGAGGTCGTCGATGGCGGTTCGGAAGCGCGCCGTCAGGGCCGAGACGTCGAGGTTGCTGCGCTCGTGGCGCAGCAGCCAGCGGGTGGCGCGGCGGCCCAGCCGGATCAGCTCGCCGAGGGCCTCCAGCCGGGTGCCGGCGTCGACCTCGGTCATGCCCTCGACGTGGCGGAACCGTTCCCGCAGGCGGAAACAGGCGGCGGCCGCCAGATAGGCCCGCAGCGTCTCCTCGACGCTGGCGCCGACGAACTCGCTCAGATGGGTCACGAAGGTGATGCCCATGTGGTGCACCACGTCGTTGGCGAGCTGGGTCGAGACGATCTCCCGGGCGAGGCGGTGGCTGCGGATGGCGTCCGGGTAGCGGTCCTCCAGCAGCGCCGGGAACGGTTCGAAGATCTCCACGCCGATGGCGGGGTCGGTGGCGATGTCGGTCCGGTTCAGGGCGTTCTTGACGTGGGTCTTGGCGAAGGCCATCAGCACGGCGAGCTCCGGCCGGGTCAGCGACTCGCCGCGGCTGGCCCGTTCGAGAAGCTGCTCGTCGCCGGGCAGCCCCTCCAGGGCGCGGTCCAGCCCCTCGGTCGCTTCCATCAGCGCGATGAAGCGCTGGAACTCGGCGCCGAGATCGCCGACCTGGCGCCCGGCGAGGCTCAGCATCTGCGCCTGACGGAAGTTGTTGGTGAGGACCAGCTCGGCGACCTCGTCGGTCATGTCCTTGAGAAGCTGGTTGCGGTGCTTCTCGGTCAGCTCGCCGTCGCGGACGAGCTGGTTCAGGGCGATCTTGATGTTGACCTCGTGGTCGGAGCAGTCGACGCCGGCCGAGTTGTCGATGAAGTCCGAGTTGATGGAGCCGCCGGCCCGGGCGAAGGCGACCCGGCCGAGCTGGGTGACGCCCAGGTTGCCGCCCTCGCCGAACACCTGGCAGCGCAGCGCCTCGGCATCGACCCGCAGAGCGTCGTTGGCGCGGTCGCCGACGTCGGCGTCGGTTTCCGCCGCCGATTTGACGTAGGTGCCGATGCCGCCGTTCCAGATCAGGCCCACCGGCGACTTGAGCAGGGCGTGGATCAGCTCGTCCGGGGACAGGGCGTCGTCGGCGATGTCGAAGCGGGCCTTCACCTGGGGCGTCAGCGCGATGGACTTGGCGTTGCGGCTGTGCACGCCGCCGCCCTCGGAGATCAGCGACGTGTCGTAGTCGTCCCAGCCGGAGCGGGGCAGCGCGAACAGGCGCCGGCGCTCGGCGAACGACGCTGCCGGGTCCGGGTCCGGGTCGAGAAACACGTGGCGGTGATTGAAGGCGGCCACCAGCTTGATGCTGCTCGACAGCAGCATGCCGTTGCCGAACACGTCGCCGGACATGTCGCCGATGCCGAGCACGGTCACCGGGTCGCTCTGCACGTCGATGCCGCGCTCCGCGAAGTGGCGCTGCACCGACACCCACGCGCCCCGGGCGGTGATGCCCATGGCCTTGTGGTCGTAGCCGTTGGAGCCGCCGGAGGCGAAGGCGTCGCCGAGCCAGAAGTCGTAGTCCGCGGCCACCGCGTTGGCGATGTCGGAGAACGTCGCGGTGCCCTTGTCGGCCGCCACCACCAGATAGGGGTCCGGCCCGTCGTGGCAGCGCACCCCCGGCGGGTGCTCGACCTCGCCGCCGACCACGTTGTCGGTGACGTCCAGCAGGCCGCGGATGAAATCCTGGTAGCAGGCCACCCCCTGGGCGCGGAACGCCTCCGGGTCCTCGGCGCCGTGGCGGACGATGAAGCCGCCCTTGGCGCCGGTGGGCACGATCACCGCGTTCTTCACCGCCTGGGCCTTCACCAGCCCGAGCACCTCGGTGCGGTAGTCCTCCGCGCGGTCCGACCAGCGCAGTCCGCCCCGGGCGATGGGACCGCCGCGCAGGTGCACGCCCTCCATGCGCGGCGACGCCACGAAGATCTCGTAGGCCGGCACCGGCTTCGGCAGGTCGGCGATGGAGCGGGGCTCGAGCTTCAGCGACAGGAACGACCGCGGCGCGCCGGATTCCGGATCGGTGCGGAAGTGGTTGACCCGCCGGGTCGCCTGCATCAGCGCGAGGTAGCGGCGCAGGATGCGGTCCTCGTTGAGCAGCGCCACGCCGTCGAAGGCCGCCAGCAGCGCCTGCTCCAGCTCGTTCAGGGCTTCCCCCTCCCGGGCGGGGTCGAAGCGGGCCTCGAAGTAATCCACCAGTCTGGCGGCGATGGGGGCGTGCTTGTTCAGCGTGTCGCTGATGAACTGCTGGCTGAAGCCGAAGCGGATCTGCTTCATGTAGCGGGCGTAGGTGCGCAGCACGTTGACCTGCCGCCAGTCGAGCCCGGCGGACAGCAGCAGCCGGTTGTAGCGGTCGTCGTCGGCGGCGCCGGCCCAGATGCGCTCGAACGCGGCCGCGAACCGCTCGCCGACGTCGCGCAGGTCCAGGGCCTCGGCGTATTCGAGGTCGAAGTCCAGCAGGGCCGCCAGCGGCCGGCCGGCGCGCTCGATGTTGTAGGGATGCTCCGAACGGATGCGCAGCCCCATGTTCTCCAGGGTGGCGATCACGTCCGACAGGGTCAGGGTGGAGCCGTGGTGGAAGATCTTCAGGTGCAGCCGCTCCGCCGGCTCCTCCGGGCGGCGGTAGAAGTAGCTCGCCAGCGGCCGGCTCTCGGACAGGCCCTCGATGATGTCCAGGTCCTCCACCGCGGTGTCGACGCTGTAGCGCTCCCGGTAGGCCGCGGGGAACGCCAGCGCGTACTCCCGGCCCACCTGACGGCTGCGGGACTCGCCGAACCGCTCGACCAGGGCGTCCTGGAAGTCGGCGCTCCAGTCCCGGGTTATGGCGACGACCCGGGCCTCCAGCGCGTCCACGTCGACGTCGGGCACCGTGCCCGGCCGGATGCGCAGGGTGATCTGCAGCCGCACCAGGATCGATTCGCTGAAGAACGGCTCGAACTCCGAGTCGACCGCGTCGTAGGCCTCGCTCAGGATTTCCTGGACCTGCAGCCGGGCGCGGGTGTTGTAGAGGTCGCGCGGCAGATAGATCAGGCAGTGCACGAACAGGCCGTAGGGGTCGTGGCGCACGAACAGCCGGGTGCGGCGGCGCTCGTGGATGTAGGTGATCCCCATGGCGGTCTCGTAGAGCTCTTCCTCGCCGATCTGGAACAGCTCGTCCTTGGGAAACGTCGCCAGCACCTGGTGCAGCACCTTGCCGTCGAAGCCGGCCGGGTCGAGCCCGGAGCGCTCGATGACCCGGGCCACCTTGCGCCGGACCATGGGGATGTTCTCCGGGTGCTCCAGGTAGACCCGGGAGGTGTAGAGCCCGAGAAACCCGTGCTCGCCCACCACCTTGCCGTCGCCGTCGAACTTGCGGATGCCCACGTAGTCCGGGTAGGCCGGCCGGTGCACGCGGGACTTGGTGCCGGACTGGGAGAAGGACAGCACCGTCGGCCGCAGCAGAAAGCGCTGGACTTCCTCGGGCTGCTCCGACAGCCGGCGCGGCGTGGCCTTGCGACGGTTGCGCATGACGCCGAGGTTCTGGATGTCGCTCTGGCGGATGGTGTCCTCGGCGTAGTCGAAGCTGCGGTAGCCGAGAAACGTGAAGCCGTTGCGCGGCAACCAGTCGAGGAACGCCAGCACCTCGTCCAGCTCTTCCCGGGGCAGCGGCGGCGGCTCGGCCGCCAGCCCCTCGCGCAGCTCCGCGAGCTTCGCTTTCATCGCCGGGAAGTCCGCCACCGCCGCCCGCACGTCGCCCAGCGCGGTTTCCAGCCGGTGTTCCAGGTCCGCCAGCTCCGCGTCGGGCAGGCGGTCGATCTCGGCGTAGATGAACACCTCGCGGGTGGGCCAGCTCCGGTCGGTGGACAGCGCCTGGACGGTGCCGTCGCCGTCCCGCTCGGTGGACAGCACCACGTTGCCCAGATGGTGGGTCACCAGGCCGTCGTGGGACAGCGCCATCAGCACCGAGTCGGTCACGAACGGCATGTCCGGCGTGATCACCCGGACGACGGTATAGCGTGAGTGCCAGCCGTCCCGGGCCGCGGAGGGGTTGGAGACGTGGACCTCGGTGGCGTCCGGGTCGCGGGTCCGGAACGCCTGCCAGCACTCGATGCTGGCCGCCGAGTCGTTGCCGGCATCCCGCGGCAGCAGGTCTTCCTCGGGGATGCGCGACCACCAGAGCCGGACGAATTCCTCGAGCAGCGGGTCGTCGGGGTCGGTCCGCTGGCGGACGCGGTCGAGGAGGATGCTTATCTGGGCGCTGTTGTCACCGATCACGACGGGCCTGTCATCAGGAGTGGCCCCGTCATTCTAGTGTACTGGGAGGGCCCTGTTCGAAGGGCGGTACGGCCGCGTCACGATCGGGAAAGTGGTGGGTCGTCTGGGGCTCGAACCCAGGACCAACGGGTTAAAAGCCCGGTGCTCTACCAACTGAGCTAACGACCCGAAATCGCGAGGCGCGCTTTCTTTTGCCGGAATCCTTTGCCGGAATCCCTTGCCGGAATCCCTTGCCGGGATCCATTGCCGGAATCGCGAGGCGCGCATTCTATGTGCCCCGCCGTGTGGAGACAACCCTGCAGGCGGGACGCGGAATTTTACCCGACGCCCCGGAACGGCTCCAGCGCGCGTCCCCGAGGGCCGCCGGTCAGGCAGCGGCCGCGGCCAGATCCCACAGCCAGGTCCGGGTGGCCGCATCCGCCGGGTAGAAGGTCTCGACGGACAGCTCCTCGATGGTGACGTCCCGGGGCGCACCGAAGTGGGCGAGCATGGTGAACAGGGAATAGCGGCGGCCCCGGGACTCGAGGACCATGTTCACGGTGGGCGCCGGCGGTGTGGTCCAGTCCGGCGCGCGCCAGGCGCCGGGTGCGCCCGGGGTGTCGAGGATCTCGTCGATCAGCGCCGGCAGCGACTCGTCGTTGGGGTTCTGGAGCAGGGCCCGCCGGGCGCGCTGCAGGAAGCTGAATACCAGCTCCTCCCAGTTGACGATGGCGCGGCGCAGGCCTTCGGCGTGGAGACACAGCCGCACCATCTGATACTCCGCCGGCGCGCCGATCTCGCGCATCGCCTCGGCGATGTCGACGAACTCGCCGAACAGCCGCAGCGCGCCCTGGTTGGCCATGATCATGTTCCAGCGCCCGTCCAGCACCAGCGCCGGGTAGGGTTCGTGATGGTCCAGGGCGAGCTGCAGGGCCTCGCGGAACAGGGCCATGGCCTGGTCGTCCAGCGCGCCCTCGCCGTAGGCGGCGGCGAAACCGCTTCGCTGCAGCAGCGCATTGCGTTCCCGCAGCGGCACGTCCAGGGCGTCCGCGAGGGCGAGCACGGTGGGCCGGCTCGGCCTGGCCCGGCCGGTCTCGAGGAAGCTGATGTGGCGCTGGGAAATGCCGCAGCGGCCGGACAGCGCGAGCTGGGAAAGGCGCCGGTGCTGGCGCCAGTGGCGCAGCAGGTGGCCGAATTCCGGAGAGGTGGGGGACGTGGTGCTCATGGGGTGTGTCCGCTTGATCTGGGTAGAGTCTACCCACTGGCGACGCCTTTCCCATTACCTCTGGGGTAATTGGGGCAATGAGCAGGTCGGGGTAACGTCGTTGCCCTCTGACAGGCCGATGGAGACCGCCGATGAAGACCCTCTACCTGCTGCTCGCGGTCCTGGGGACCGTGCTGCCCTACCTGTTCTTCGCGCAGCACTTTGCCGCCGCCGGACTGGCGCCGGGCGCCTTCCTCGGGGGCATGTTCGGCCATCCGGTGGCCGCCGGCGCGGCCGCCGACCTGGTGCTGTCCTCGGTGGTGTTCTGGGTGTGGCTGTTCGCCAGCGGGGAGGGCCGGCGCGCGGTCTTCCTGATACCCGCGAACCTGCTGGTCGGACTGTCGCTGGCGCTGCCGCTGTGGCTGTATCTGCGGGCCCGGGAGGCGGATGCCGCCGGCTGAGCCCGCCGGCGGGTTCAGCCCAGGTCCAGCCGGTTGCGCTCGGTGTGCCGGTGCAGCAGCCGCCAGATGGACCGGTCGAGGTCGGGGTCGTGATCCTCGGCCCAGGCGTGCACGGCGATCAGCAGCGCCATGCCGTCCTGGTGCAGCGCATCCACGTCGCCGAGGCGCAGCGAGGCCGGCTGACGACCCACGTAGCGTGTCCGGGCCTCGGCGTTGTCGGGGTCGCAGTCCCGGCCGAGGGTGGTGAACAGCCGCTGCATCTCGTCGATGTCGTCCATGCGGCTGGCCACGGCGCGCTCCGCGTCCTGGGCCAGCGCGCCGAGCAGCATGGCGATCATGCCGGTGTTGGCCGCGGCATAGGTGGAGGACGTTTCCGGGGCGATGTCGTTCACGAGCTTGCCGGCCAGATCGGCCAGGGCTCTGGAAGGCTGGGGAATCACAGCAGCGGCTCCGCGTAGTCGTGGGTGGAGGCCGGGTCGAGCCGGTCCAGCAGGATGCGGTTCTGGCGATCGGTCATGACCCAGCCGGCCACGGCCAGGATGGGCTCCTTGGACTGGCCGTTGACGAAGTCCTCGGTGGAGGAGATCCAGATGGCGAGCCCTTTCAGGGAGGCGAACACCTGCCACCAGCGGAAGGCCTCCCGGTCCACCTCGATGCCGCTGGCCCGCTGCCAGATGGCGATGGCCTGTTCCCTCGGCAGCAGGCCGCCGGCCAGCGTCCGTTCCGGCCACCCCCACAGCGGGTCCAGCGACCACGCGAGATCCTCCAGGGGATCGCCGACGTGGGCCATCTCCCAGTCCAGCACCCCGCGGATCTCGCCCTCGGCGTCGAACAGGAAGTTGCCCGAGCGGTAGTCGCCGTGCACCAGGCAGCGCCGCGCCGAGGGCGCCGGCAGGTGCCGCCGCAGCCAGCGGATCGCGGCCTGGGCCACGGGCTGGGGGTGCAGGGCGTCGGCGTCGATGACGCCGGCCCAGTAATCCAGCTCGCGGCGGGCTGGATGGTCCGGCACGTCCATGAAGCCGGTGACCCCGAGCTGGCCGGGGTCCATGGCGGCGAGCTGGCCGAGCAGCGACCACTTGCGCTCGCCGATCCGCTCGCGCAGGCCGTCGAAGGGCGGCTGGGCGAGGGCGGCCACGGCGCTCTCGCAGCCGGCAATCTCCCGCATCACCGAGAACGGGCGGTCCAGATGGCTCGGGTCCTCTTCGAGGATCAGCGGCTCGGGCACCGGGATGGCGGTGCCGTGGACGGCCTGGTAGGTCCGGTACTCCAGGGCGCGCTCGGTGTCGATGAGGCTGCTCACCGGATCGCGCCGCAGAATCAGCCCGCGGCTGCCGCCCGGCCCGTCCACCCGCACCCGGTAGGTCTCCCGGGAGGCGCCGCCCGGGATCTGCTCGATTCCGGTCAGGGTGAGCGGTTCCTGCCAGCGGTCCGACAGGTAGGCGACGAACCGCTCCCCGAGCGGCGCCAGCGCCGGGTGCACCGGCTCAGCCTGCGGCGCGCGGCTGCAGCGCCACGCGGATCGGCAGGTGCTTCAAGCCGTGCACGAAGCTGGCGCGCAGGTGATCGGGCTCGCGCACGAGCGTCATGTGGCGGATGCGCGGCAGCAGCTGGGCGAAGAAGATGCGCATCTCCAGCCGGGCCAGCAGCAGCCCGAGGCACTGGTGGGGGCCGGTGCCGAAGGCCAGGTGGCGGTTGGGCTTGCGGTCGATGCGGAACTCGAACGGCGCCTCGAACACGTCCTCGTCGAAGTTCGCCGAGGCGTAGAACAGCCCGAGCGTGTCGCCCTTGGCGATCTTCCGGCCGCGCAGTTCGTAGTCCTGCGTGGCGGTGCGGGAGAACTGGGCCACCGGCGTGGTCCAGCGGATCATCTCCTCGACGGCGAGCTTCACCGTTTCCTCGTCGTCGGCGCCGCGCCGGAGGGCCTCGAACTGCTCGGGGTGGGTGAGCAGCGCATGCAGCCCGCCGGAGATCGCCGTGCGGGTGGTCTCGTGGCCGGCGGTGGCGACGATGATGTAGTAGGAGATGAGTTCCTTGTACGGCAGGTACTCGCCGTCGATGCGGCCGTTGGCGATGTAGGAGGCCAGGTCCTCGCCGGGGTTGGCGCGGCGTTCCTCGGTCAGCCGGGTGAAGTAGTCGTAGAGATCCTTGATGGTCTCGAAGACCGACAGCGGGTCGTCCCCCGCCCGGCGCATCTCCGGGTCCTCGCCGGCGAACAGCTCGTTGGTGAGCTTGAGAATCCGCCACTCGTCTTCCCGGGGCACGCCCAGCAGCTCGGCGATGAGCTTGAGCGGCGGCCACACGGCGATGTCCTGCACGAAGTCGAGCTCGTGCTCGCCGCCGTCTTCGGCCATGTCGTCCAGGATCTCGCCGATGATGGCGCCGAGGCGATCCTCGAGGCGCTTGATGTTGGAGGGCTTGAACCAGGGCTGCACCAGGGCGCGGTACTTGGTGTGGTCCGGCGGGTCCATCTGCACCAGGGAGCGGATCAGCCCCTGCTCGCCGGCGGTGGCCATCACCTCCAGCAGCTTGGGCGAGTCCGACAGCCGCTCGAAGATCTGCGCGATGATCTCCTCGCGCATTTCCGGCTGGCTGACCTCGGGCTGGAGGATCGGCCGGGGTTCGCTGGCGAACACTTCCGGCTGCTTCTCGATCTCCACCACGTCGGCGTGCTTGGTCACCGCCCAGAACGGCCGGAAGCTGGTGGGCTCGACGAACCGCAGCGGATCGTTGGCCCGCAGCCAGGCGAAGGCGTCGTGGGGATGGCCCACGCGCCCGTAGCGCTCCGGCGAGATGATGTCGTCGTCGTGAAAGGTGTCGTAACGGGCTGCTTCGGCCATACCTGATCCATCTGGAAAGTAAAAGTAGAACGCGGTAAACGTTATCCGGATACTCGCCGGGAATGCAATTGGCAGCCCCCAGCGGGCCGGATTTCCGGGGCCGCCGCAGCAGGGGGGAGACAGGGGGAGTCCTACGTGTCGGACAAGTTGGCAGGGCAGCACGCGTTCATCACGGGCGGCGGCAGCGGCATCGGACTGGCTTCGGCCCGCGCCCTGCTCGAGGACGGGGCCCGGGTCACGCTGATGGGCCGCAGCGTTGAGAAGCTGGAGAACGCGAAGCGCGAGCTGGACGGCCTCGGCGCCGTCGACGTGGTGGCCGGCGACGTGGCCCGGGAAGCGGACGTGGCCGAGGCCATCGCACAGGCGAACGACCGTGCGCCGCTGACCATCGCCGTGGCCAATGCCGGCACCGGCGCCATCGCGCCGCTGGCGGCCACCACGGACGAATCCTGGCAGCACGTGCTGCAGACCAACCTGTCCGGGACCTTCTACACCTTCAAGCACGCCGGCGAGGCCATCGCCCGGGCGGGCGGCGGCGCCATGTGCGCCATCTCCTCCATCGCGGCGGTGCGCACCCACCGGTTCATGCATGCCTACGTGGTCAGCAAGGCCGGCATCGACATGCTGGTGCGCAACGTGGCCGACGAGCTCGGGCCGGCCGGGGTACGGGTGAACAGCATCTGCCCGGGACTGGTGGAGACGGACATTTCTGCCGGCCTGTTCGCCACGCCCGAGGTCTACGAGTCCTACATCGACAACATTCCGCTGGGCCGCACCGGCGTCACCGCGGACATTGCCGCCGCCGTGCGCTATCTGTGCGGTCCCGAGGCGAGCTGGGTGACCGGCACGGTCATGTCCGTGGACGGCGGTCAGCACCTGCGCCGCGGGCCGGACTACGGGCCGTTCGTGCAGGCCCTCGCACAACAGCAGAACGACGGAGCGACATCATGAGCCTGACGACATTCTCCCGGTCCATCGAAGGCAAGGTGGCGGTGGTGACCGGCGCTGCCAGCGGCATGGGCCGGGCGACGGTGCGGGTGTTCGCCGACCAGGGCGCGCGGGTCGCCGCCCTGGACGTGAACGCGGAGTCCCTCGAGAAGGTGACCCGGGAAGTGGCCGACGCCGGCGGCGACGTGCGGGGCTGGGCCTTCGACCTCGGCGACGCCGACGCCATCAACGATACCTTCGCGGAGATCGTCGACCACTTCGGCGGCATCGACATCCTCGTCAACAACGCCGGCGT
>DLCH01000074.1:96813-97187 GCA_002480525.1 Gammaproteobacteria bacterium UBA7803
CATCCTCGTCAACAACGCCGGCGTGTCCCTGTTCGCACCCATCGACAGCGACGAGTTCGAAGCCAACTGGGCCCGCTCCCTGGACATTCTGCTGACGGCCCATGCCCGCACCATCCGCGCGTCGCTGCCCTGGCTGCGCAAGGCGGAGCATCCGCGCATCGTCAACATCGCCTCCACCGAAGGGCTCGGCGCCACCAAGTACGGCAGCCCGTACACGGCCGCCAAGACCGGGGTCATCGGCCTGACCCGGTCCCTGGCCGTGGAGCTCGGCGGCGAAGGCATCACCGTCAACTGCATCTGCCCCGGGCCGATCCACACCGGCATGACCCAGGGCATTCCCGACGAGGCCAAGCAGGAGTTCGCCCGCCGGCGGG
>DLCH01000074.1:97508-97791 GCA_002480525.1 Gammaproteobacteria bacterium UBA7803
GGCGCTCAAGCGCTATGCCGACCCCGAGGAAGTGGCGCACATGACCCTGTCGCTGGTGCTGCCGGCGGCGGGCTTCACCACCGGCGTCGCGCTGCCGGTGGATGGCGGGTTGACCATCCGCAACGCCTGATCCGCGGCACCATGGCGAGCGCGCCGCAGTCACCAGACGCTCACCGCGTGCCGGGACGCATGGTCCTGGCCTATGGCGCGCCGGCCATTGGCGCCGGCTACATGTACCTCCTGCTCGGGTTGTACGTGATGAAGTTCTCCACCGACGTGCTGC
>DLCH01000074.1:98094-142991 GCA_002480525.1 Gammaproteobacteria bacterium UBA7803
TGAAGTTCTCCACCGACGTGCTGCTGATCGCGCCGGCGGTGATGGGCCTGATCTTCAGCGCGTCGCGCATCTGGGATGCGGTGTCGGACCCGCTGGTCGGCTATCTGTCCGACCGGACGCGCAGCCGCTGGGGGCGCCGGCGGACCTGGCTGGTGGCCAGCATCGTGCCCATCGCCGGAGCCTTCATCATGGTGTTCGCGCCGCCGGACGCCCTCGAGGGCGGGGCGCTGATCGCCTGGATGGCGGTGGCGATCATCGGCTTCTATTCGGCGATGACCGTGTTCTTCGTGCCGCACCTGTCCCTGGGCGCGGAGCTGTCCACCAACTATCACGAGCGCAGCCGGCTGTTCGGCATGCGTCACGCGTTCTACACGTTCGGCGCCATTCTTTCGCTGGTCAGCTTCTACTTTCTCATTCAGGCCGAGCAGCAGGGGCCGGAGCAGGCGCGCGGCCTGGCGCTGCAGCTTGCGGTGGGCACCTCGCTGGTGATGAGCGCGCTGATCGTGTTCGCCGGCATCCAGCTCCGCGAGCCGGCCGAGTACCAGGGGCGCATCGACGCCAATCCGTTCAAGGCCTTCAAGGACGTCTGGCACAACCCCCATGCCCGCCTGCTGATCGTGGTGGCGTTCATCGAGCACATCGGCAGCGCGGCCATCGGCGTGCTCACCCTCTACGTCGCCCAGTACGTGGTCGGTGCGCCCGGCCTCGCCCCGCTGTTCATCCTCTGCTACATGGTGCCGTCGACGATCTCGGTGCCGCTGTGGATTCCCCTGTCGCGCCGCTTCGGCAAGGTGCGCCTGTGGATGTTCTCGATGCTGCTCACCGGCGTGTCCTTCGGCGCCATGTTCGCGCTGCCGTTCATCGACTCGCTGCTGGCCAAGAGCATCTACATCTCCGTCGCCGCGGTGTTCGCCGGGCTGGCGGCCGGCGCCGGCGGCACGATCTCGCCGTCGGTGCAGGGCGACGTCATCGACTACGACGAGTACGTCACCGGCGAGCGCAAGGAGGGCTCCTACTTCGCCGCCTGGAACTTCGTGCACAAGGGCGGCATGGGCGTCATGCTGCTGCTGACCGGGTTCGTCCTGCAGTTCGTCGGCTTCGTGCCGAACGTGCCCCAGACCATGACGGTGCAGATCGCCATGGTGACCCTGTACGGCCTGTTCCCGCTGGTGTGCTACCTGATCGGCGCCGCCCTGTTCAGCCGCTTCAGCCTCGACGAGCAGGCCCACGGCGAGATCCGCCGGGAGCTGGACCGGCGCAACGCGGCGAGCCGTGCCGCCGGGGATGCCGCCCCGGGCGCTGCCTGAAAGACCCCGGCGCCGGTTGACCGCCACCGGCGAAGCCACCGTATGATCGGACCATGACGACTACCGAGCATCGCGGCGCTGCCGCCGTCGCCGAATACCTGAGGAATCGCCCCGGCGCGCGCCGGGCGCTGCTGATCGGCGGCAGCATCGCCGTGCTGCTGGCGATCGTGCTGATCGCGCTGCCGGTGGTGGCCGCCCGGGTGGCCGAGGGCTGGCTGCGGGACCATGGCGCCGACGCGGCCACCATCGGCGACATCGACTTCAACCCGTTCAGCGGGGCGCTGCGGGTCGAAGCCCTGGAAGCCGGTGACGGTCCCGAGGCCCGGTTCTCGGTCGCGCTGGCCGAGCTGGACGTGCGCTGGTGGCCTCTGGTGTCGCGCCGCGTGCACGTCGAGCGGCTGCGTCTGGAAGGCGCCCGGATCGACGTGGCGGTCGGCGACGACGGCGTGCGGATCGGCGCCGTCCGCCTGCCGGCGGGGACTCCGGCCCCGGACGACGGTCCGGCCCCGGCGGCGCCGGACGCGGAACCTGCGCCCTGGGGTTTCGGCTCCGACTTCGTGAACCTCGGCGACGTGGCGCTGACCTACCGGCACGGCGTGCTGGACACCACCGTGGAGATTCGCGCGGTGCGGGTCGGCAGCCACTACTCCTGGCTCGGCGACGAAAGCGCGGAGCTGGTGCTGGACCTGTCGGTGGACGGCGCGCCGCTGACGCTTCGCAGCGACGTGGCGCCCTGGTCGGATCAACCCACCGTTTCCGGCGAGCTGACCCTGACCGACTTCGATCTGGCGGGCGTGGCGCCGGAGCTGGAAGCGCTGGCCGGGCTGCGGTCGATCCGCGGTCGGGTCGGCCTGGCGCTGAGCCTCGGCGGCCGCCTCGGCGCCGACGGCGTGCTGCGCCTCGACGTGAGCGGCCCGGTCAACCTGACGGACGCGGCGTTCGAGCACAGCGGCGTGACGGGCCGTCAGCAGGCGCTGCGCTGGGACGGCACGGTGTCTCTGGCCGTGCCTGCGCCGGACGACGGGCCGCTGGTGACCGTCGACGGCGACTGGCAGCTCGTCGGCGCGGCGGCGACGCTGCCCGCCGAGCTGGCCGGCGGCGGCCCCCTCGACGTCCGGCTGGACGACCTGCGCTGGTCCGGCCGTGGGGCGCTGTCGCCCGCCGTGGAGGACGCCTCGCCCCCGACGCTGGACGTCAACGCCGGCCTGGCGCTGGCGGGCCTGGCCGTCGACCGCGGCGACCTGCCGATGGCGCTGCTGCGGCTCGGCGGGCTGCGCCTGGGCGACGTGACGGTCGCCGGCCCCGAGGACGTGACGCTGGACCGGATCGACCTCACCGACCTGCGCCTGCTGGGTCCTTCCGGGCCGGGCGAGGGGCCGCCGGTGCTGGCGATGGCCGGCCTGAGCGCCACCGGCGTGCGCTACGCCGGGACGCGTCTGGCGGTCGGTGAGCTCGCCGTCGACGGGCCCGTGGTGACGCTGGTCCGCGAGGCGGACGGAACCCTGGCGCGGATCGGCCCGCTGCAGGCCGCGCTGGCGGGTTCCGCCGCGGTTCCTGGTTCCGCCGCGGTTCCTGGTTCCGCCGCGGTTCCTGGTTCCGCCGCGGGCGCTGACTCCGCCGCGGGCGCTGTTTCCGCCGCGGCCGGGGCGGGCGCCACGCCGCTGCGGGTGTCGATCGACGCGCTGACGGTGACCGGGTCGGACTGGCTGTCGTTCGAGGACCGGTCGGTGACGCCGCCGGCGCGCTTCCTGCTGGACACCCTGGAGCTCGAGGTGACTGGCGTCGACACCGCGGGCGCCGAGCCGATGGCGGTGCGCCTGGAGACCAGGGACCCGCAGCGCACCCGGCTGGCCGCCGACGGCACGGTGGGCGCGTTCGGCTCGCCCATGACGGTGGACGTCGGCGTCACCCTCGACGATCTCGAATTGCCGCCCCTGTCGCCGTACGTGCCCGGCTACAACATCTTCCGGGGGCGCCTCAGCAGCGCCTCCCAGGTCGCCCTGGCCGGCGACGCGCTGAACGTCACCAACGACCTGACCATCGACCGCCTGCAGCTCGCCGGCAAGTCGGACAGCGGCGACGAGGGCTTCCTGGCCCAGGGCATGGCGATGCCGGTGGACGTCGCGCTGGATCTGCTGCGCGACCGGGAGGATCGCATCCGCCTGGCGCTGCCGGTGACCGGCAGCCTGAGCAACCCGAGCTTCGGCACCGGCGACGTGGTCCGTCAGGCCATGCAGAAGGCGCTGCAGAACGCCGCCATGAGCTACGTGAAAAACGCCCTGCAGCCGCTCGGCACGCTCATGCTGGTGGGCAACCTGGCCGCCCAGGCGGCACGCCCGCGGTTCGAGCCGGTGGCGATGGCGCCCGGCCGGGACGCGCTCGACGACACGGCCCGGGCGTACCTGGACAAGCTCGCGGGCGTGCTGACCGAGCGGCCTGGGCTGTCGCTGACCATCTGCGGCGTCGTGACGGCAGCGGACCGGGAGGCCATGGCCGCGGACCGGGCCGCCGAGGCGGCCGCGGCGGTCGAGGCGTCGCCCGCGCCGGACGGCGCAGCGCAGGGCAGCGCGGAGCAGGCCGGCGCGTCCGGGGACCCCGCCGGCCCGGCGGATGCGCCGGCGCCGGAGGTGTCCGACACCGCCATGCTGGAACTGGCCGGGCTGCGTACCAGCCGGGTGGTGGGTTATCTGAGCGGGCCCGGCGGCATCGACCGGGAGCGTCTGTTCCTGTGCCGGGAACGCATCGATCAGACGGCCGACGCCGGACCCAGGGTCGAAATCACCCTCTGACGCCCGGCGCCGGGCGGCTCAGCCGGTCCGTTCCAGCAGCGCCAGATGGGCGAATGCGGGTACCGTCAGGTCGTCGTCCCGGTCGGCCAGATAGCGCCGGTTCTGGGCATCGGCGTCCAGCGCCTCCGCCATCCGCCAGCCCGTGCCGCTCACCAGGCCGGCCAGCATCTGCGGCGTCAGGAACGTGCGCATGGGCTCGAACTGCAGCGCCGTGGCCAGCCGCGTGCCCCACAGCAGCACGCCGTCCCGGCTGCCCGGCGGGGCTTCCTCCCAGTAGTCGAGCACCAGCCGGCTGCCCGGTGCGGATCGCTGCGCCAGCGCGTGCAGGGTCCCGGCGATGGCGTCCCGGGACAGGTAGTAGGTGGTGCCGAGCCAGGTCACGAACTGGGGCGATCCGGGCGCGTCGAGTTCGTCCTCGAGGCGCTGACGCTCGAAATCCACCGGCAGCAGCCGCAGGGTCTCCGGCAGCGCCTGGCCCCGGCGGACGAGGGTCTCCCGCTTCCAGCGCTGGGTGGCCGGATGGTCGACTTCGGTGACCGGCAGCGGCGCATGGCGCCAGGCGGAGGTGTCGAGGCCCGCGGCCAGCACCAGCAGCCGGGCCACGTCGCCGGCGGCCCGCGCGCTGGCGAGGGCGTCGTCGGCGTAGCGGGACCGGACCACGATCTGGGCGCGCATGCTGCCGAGGGCCGAACGCCGCTGGCGGAACGACCGCCGCCAGCGCGGCGCCAGGGCCGACAGACGATCCAGAAAGCGCTGCTGGTAGCCCGGCAGGAATGCCCGCACCAGCGGGTCCTCGAACACCGGCGGCGCGTCCACCACCGGGTGCAGGGCCCGCAGGAAGGCGGCGGCCATGGCGGTCTGGCTCGGCATGTCGGATTGCACGGCGGTCTCCCGGAACGTCCGTATGCCAGTAGACGGCATGCCGGCGCGGATTGCATGGGGGAATTAATGCAGGTTTCCTGACTGGTTGAACCAGGGCGCGGAGATTCCTATAGTGGCATTCGTTTAGTGAACTAAATGTTCCGTCGAGGAGTACTGCCCCATGGCCGCACCGCTGCCCGGTCTGCGCCGCCGGATCCGGCGTCACGGCACCCTGCTGGTGCCGGCGGCGGCGGTGCTGGTCTGGACCGTCTGCGTCGGGGTGACCGAACGGGGTCCCGGCACCGGGCCGCTGCCGCCGTTTCACGAGATCGACCAGGTCGCGGAGAAGAAGCAGCGCTTCTTCGACTATCTCACGCCGGTGATCCGGGCGGAGAACGAGCGCATCCGCGAGCAGCGTGAACGGCTGCTGGAGATCGCCGAGGCCCGGGCGGCCGGGGAGGCGCCGGGCTGGATGGCCCGGCGGTTTCTCGATCGCCTGGCCCGGGAGTACCGGGTCGACGCCGCCGCCCACGACACCGCAGCGCTGATCGACGTGCTGCTCGAACGGGTCGACGTCATTCCCCGCAGCCTGGTGCTGGTTCAGGCCGCCAAGGAGTCGGGGTGGGGCAGCTCGCGCTTCGCGCGCCGGGCCAACAACCTGTTCGGCCAGTGGTGCTTCGAGCCGGGCTGCGGTCTGGTGCCGCGCAACCGCCCGGCAGGGCGGACCCACGAGGTCCGGAGTTTCGATACGGTGCGCGACGCCGTGGCCAGCTACGTCCGCAACCTCAATACCCATCGCAGCTACGAGCCCCTGCGGGAGGTGCGCGCCGAACTGCGCGCCGCCGACCGGCCGTTGCGGGGCAGCGAGCTGGCCCGGGGGCTCGGCCGCTACTCCGAGCGGGGCGACGTCTACGTCCGCGAGGTCCGGTCCATGATCCGCCAGAACGACCTGGAAGGAGCAGCGCCCGCCACCGAAAGCGCCGGCGGCTAGTCAGCGCCTGCGGCGGAAAAAGAGCCGGCGGCTGAATACGCCCGGCGACGCCCGCGGTCAGCGTCCCTTGAAGTTCCCCGGGCGGCGCTCCGCCACGGCCCGCACGCCTTCCCGGTGATCCTCGGTCTGCTGCAGCCGGAACTGCTCCGCGAACTCGTGATCGGTCTGGCGGCGGATGGCCTCCGCCCAGCCCGCGCGCAGCGTGGCCCGGACGGACATCAGTGCCAGCGGCGCGTTGCCGGCGATCTCCGTGGCCAGCGCCAGGGCCGCCTCGCGCACCCGCTCGCGCTCCGTCAGCACCTCGGCCAGCCCCCAGGCGCTGGCGGTCTCGCCATCGATGCGTCGGCCGGTCGTGAACAGCAGGGAGGCCCGCTGCGGGCCGATGAGCCGCGGCAGCATCCAGGTCAGGCCGAAGCCGGGATGAAAGCCCAGCTTCACGAAGTTCGCCGTGAAGCGCGCTTCGGGGCACACCACGCGGAAGTCCGGCAGGAGCGCCAGCCCGAAGCCGCCGCCCACCGCCGCGCCCTGAATCGCCCCCACGACCGGCTTGCGGCAGGCGAACAGCCGCACCGCCGCGTCGTACAGCGGGTTGCCGTCCTCCAGCCGGCGGCTGCGGCGCTCCGCCTGTCCGCCGGCGTCGCCGAAGTTGGCGCCGGCGCAGAAGTGCTTGCCGGCGCTGGCCAGCACCAGGGCGCGGACGTCGGGCTCCTGGTCCAGTTCCTCGAAGACGTCGGCGATGCCGTGGATCAGCGGCGCGTCGAAGAAGTTGTTGGGCGGCCGGTCGATTTCCACCAGGGCGACGTGGCCGTGGTGCTCGACGTTCAGATCCGTCATGTCGCTGCCTCCCTCCGTGGTCCCGGTCAGGCGTCCCGCGGATAGTTCACCAGGTGCCGGGCCATGACGATGCGCTGGATCTGGCCCGTGCCCTCGACGATGTCCATGGCCTTCACGTCCCGGTAGAGCTTTTCGATCAGGTGCTCGCCCTGGGCGCCCACCGCGCCGAGCACCTCCATGCCCAGGCTGGCGGCCTCCATGGCGACCTCGGCGGCGGTGGCCTTGGACATGGATGCTTCGACCATGTTGGGCTCGCCCCGGTCCGCGAGCCAGGCGGCCTTGAGGCACATGAGCCAGGCGGCGCGGATGCGCCGGCGCATCCGCTCCAGCCGGTCCCGATGCCGCCCGGTCAGCCGGTCCCGGTCCCGGGCGAAGGCGGTGGCTTCGTCGAGGCACGCCCGGGCCATGCCGACGGCGTTCGCGGCGATGGCGGGGCGGGTGGCATTGAAGGTCTGCATGGCGCCCTTGAAGCCGGCGCCCGGCCGCTGGCCGCCGCCGCGGGACTCGTAGCGCGCCTCGCTGCCGAGCAGGTTGTCCGCCGGCACGCGCAGGTCGTTCATGGTGAACGACGCGGAGGCGTAGGCCTTGATGCCCATCTTCTTCTCCGGCTTCGGCTCGGACAGCCCCGGCATGCCGCGCTCGACGATGAAGGCGCGGTGTCCGGCCCGGCCGAGGGCCGGGTCCACGGTGGCGAACACCACGATCCAGTCGGCCCGGTCGGCGTTGGCGGAATACAGCTTGGCGCCGTTCAGCACCCAGTCGTCGCCGTCCCGGACCGCCCGGGACTGAATGCGGGCCACGTCGGAGCCCGCGCCGGGCTCGGTCATCGCGAAGGCGGCCCAGCGTGGCTCGGTCATGTCGCGGAACGGCCCGAGCAGCCGCTTCTGCTGCTCGGGCGTGCCCATGCTCATCACCGGGCCGCCGCCGAGCCCCGGGCCGGGCAGCGACGACGACACGCCGCGGTCCCAGTAGGCCAGCTCCTGGCCGGCCACGACCCGCCACACGGCCGCGCCGAGGCTCGTGCCGCCCTCGTCGCTGCCGGCGGGCGGCCGGGTCAGACCGCGGGCCAGCACCTCCCGGAAGAACGGATGATCCGGCGGCGTCGGCGAGCCGGCCCTGTCCCGCTCGATGCCGAGGGGCCGGATGGTCTCCCGGCCGAAGGCGCGCAGGGCCTCGAGCCGTTCACGCGCGGCGTCGTCGAGCTGGAAGTCCATCAGAACACGCCCTCGGCCATGAGCGCCGTGGCCGGCTCGCCCATGGCATCCTCCCTGGCGAGGTCCAGCCCGCCGCACAGCAGGCCGATGGCGCGGGCCTCGCGCATGTGTTTCTCCACCGGATAGTCCTGCATGAAGCCGAGCCCGCCGAGCACCTGGACCGCGGCGGGACCGACGAAGGCGGACTGGTCGACGGCTTCGGCGAAGGCGGTTGCCGCCGCCTCGATGCCGGCCCCCGGCCCGCCGACGCCGCTGTCCAGGCGCCACGCCGCTTCCTGCACGAGCAGCCGGCAGCCGGTCACGGCGGTGTTCATGTCCGTCAGCAGAAACGTCAGGCCCTGGTGGTGGGCGATGGGCTTGCCGAAGGTCACGCGCTCCATGGCGTAGCTGCGCGCATAGCCGGCCGCCGCCTCCAGCACGCCCACCAGCAGGCTGGCGAGGTACAGCCGGGCGCGGGCCAGCGCCGGCGCCGTGGCGACCCGGTGGAACCGGGCGACGGGCACGTCGTCCAGCCGCAGCCGTACCGGCCCCGTGGCCCGCAGGCCGCCGCCGCGCACCGGCTCGGCGTCCAGGCCCTGCTGGATCAGCGCGATGCCGGTGGGGCAGAGCACCACCAGGTCGGTGACGCCGGCGGGCGCGAAGTGAACGTCGCCGGTGGCGTGGCGTTCCGTGACGCTGAGCAGGCCGTCTTCGGGGGTGACGAGCCAGGCCCGGCGCGCCGGGTCGGCGGCGATGGCCTCGGCGGTGGGCGTATCGTCGGCCGCCAGCAGTCCGTAGGCGCCGGTGCCCAGGCGGTCCAGGGCCAGGGCGGCTCCCGGGTCGGCGCGGCCGAGCGCCTCGTTCACCAGCACGCGCTCGATCATGCCGAGCCCGGTGCCCGGCAGTTCCAGGCCGATCAGGCCGAGGTCTTCGTAGAGCTGGCGCGCGGCGCTGTCCGGGGTGCGCCCGGCTTCCGCCGTCCGGGCGGCGGGCGCCAGCCGGTCCTGGCCGAAGCGGTCCACCGCGTCCAGCAGAATCCGGGCTTCGTCGCCGATGGTGAAATCGATCATGGTCTCCCGTCGGACAGGGCCGCGCGGCCGGCGGACGGTGGGCCGCCCGGGTGGCGGCGGTTCACCGTTCCGGCGCGGCCGGTCGGGCCGCGCGGCAAGCTGGCTGTGACATCTCCTCCCCGCGTCCGATAGTGGTGGAGCCGGTGGCGCTTTGCAACGCGCCGGCGGCTCCCCGGGACGGTCAGTCCAGGGCGTCCAGGGCCCGTTCGAGGGTGCTCACGGTGCGGTCGACGTCGGCGATCTTGTCGAGGCCGAACAGGCCGATGCGGAAGGTCTTGAACCCTTCGGGCTCGTCGCACATCAGCGGCACGCCCGCTGCCACCTGCAGGCCGAGCTCGGCGAAGCGGCGTCCGGTCCTGATGCCGTCGTCGTCGGTGTAGCTGACCACCACGCCGGGCGCCTGGAAGCCGGGCGCGGCCACGCTCCGGTAGCCGTGCCGTTCGAGGGTGGCGCGGACCCGCTGGCCCAGCTCGAGCAGCCCCTGGCGTACCCGCTCCCGGCCGACGGCCAGCGTCTCCCGCATCACGTCGCGCAGCGTCCGCAGGCCGTCGGTGGGCATGGTGGCGTGGTAGGCGTGGGCACCGTTCTCGTAGGCCTGCATGATCTCCAGCCACTTCCGCAGGTCGCAGGCGAAGCTGGTGCTGGTGGTTTCCGGCAGTTTCGCGAGCGCGCGCTCGGAGAGCATGACCAGGCCGCAGCACGGCGTGCCGGTCCAGCCTTTCTGGGGCGCGCTGATCAGCACGTCGACACCGGTGTCGCGCATGTCCACCCAGATCGTGCCGGAGGCGATGCAGTCGAGGACGAACAATCCGCCGTGCTCGTGGACGGCCTCGGCGACGGCGCGCAGGTAGTCGTCGGGCAGCATCATGCCGGCGGAGGTCTCGACGTGGGGGGCGAACACCACGTCGGGCTTCTCCGCGCGGATGGTGGCGACCACCTCGTCGATGGGCGCCGGCGACAGCGGCGCCTGTGGACCGTCGCCGGCGAAGCGCGCCTTCAGCACGGTGCTGGCTGCGGGGATGCCGCCCATCTCGAAGATCTGGGTCCAGCGGTAGCTGAACCAGCCGTTGCGGATCACCAGGCAGCGCTTCCCGGTGGCGAACTGACGCGCCACCGCCTCCATGCCGAAGGTGCCGCTGCCCGGCACGACCACCGCCGCGTCGGCGGCGTAGACGTCCTTGAGCATGGTCGAGACGTCCCGCATCACCTGCTGGAACGCGCCGGACATGTGGTTGAGGGAGCGGTCCGTGTAGACCACCGAATATTCCAGCAGGCCATCGGGATCGACGTCGGGCAGCAGTCCGGGCATGGCAGTCTCGCGTTCAGTCAGGAAGCCGCGGATTTTCCCCGATCGGAGCCGGGAGGTACAACGCCGGACACGGTGCTCAGCCGGCGCGCTCCGCGCAGCGGCGGGCCAGCGCGCCGAGCAGGTCGCGCCACCACTCGGCGAGGCGGAGCTGCAGCGGCCCGTCCGGGAAGCCGTGCCGGGCGGCGCTGTCCGCCGGCACCCGGTGGAAGCCCCGGTGCTCGACTCGCACCCGGGTGATGGTCTCGCCGATGCGCTCGAAGTGGACGTCGACCTCGGTGGTGAGGCCGTCGGGAAAGTCCGGCTGGTGCCAGCTCAGGGTCAGCCGCTCGGGCGGCTCCCAGTGCAGCACCCGGCCGATCTCGCAGATCTCACCGTCCGGCGTCGTCTCCGTCAGCGCGCCGCCGCGCCCCCGGGCGAGGTGCATCCGGCCGGGACGCCGTGCGCCCGTGCGGAACAGGGGGTTGGCGCGCCACCATTCGCCGATGTCGTCGACGAACACGTCGAAGGCGTCCTGCTGGGACGCCTCGACCCGCAGCGCCACCAGCACCCGTGAGCTCACCGGCGGGTCCTGGCCTCGACGTGGCGCTTGAAGGCGGCGAGCTGGGTCGTCCACAGCCGTTCGCTCTCGGCCAGCCAGGACTGGAGTCCCTGGATCGGCTCCGGAACCAGCTCGTAGATGCGCACCCGGGCGTCGAACTCCGGGTGGGATTCCCGGACCAGCCCGGATCGGCGCAGTGTGCGCAGGTGGCGGCTCATGGCCGGCGCCGAGAGGCCGACCGCGCGGGCCAGCTCGCCGGCGGAGCGGGGTGACTCGCCGAGCAGCTCCACCACCCGCCGGCGGCTGGGGTCGGCGAGGGCGGCCAGCGTCCGGTCCAGGTCCCCGTCCGCTGCGGGCGTCGCGGCCAACGCGTCAGATCCAGCCGGTGATCTTGAGACCGCTCGCCTGCTCGGCGGCTTCCCGGGTGACCTGGCGGACCGTCTGGGCGACGGTCCAGATGTGGCCCTCGGGGTCGCGGCAGCGGTAGGTGCGGTCGCCGTAGAACTGCTCGGCGGGCGGATCGACGATCTCCGCGCCGGCGGCCCGTGCCCGTTCGCAGTGGGCGTCCACGTCCTCGTCGACGTGCACGTGCAGGCTCTGGGTGTTGCGTCCGTCCAGGGAGGCGGGGCTGCGATGGGCGTCCGACCACTCGGAGCCGACCATCAGCGCGGCGTCGCCGAAGCGCATCTCGGCATGGGCCAGGTTGCCGTCGCCGTCCTCGATCAGCATGAACAGCTCGAAGCCGAAGGCGCGCTCCAGCCAGCCGATGGCGGCGCGGGGATCACGGTAGACGAGGGCGGCGGTCAGTACGGGGCGCCAGTCGGACATGATGAGGCTCCTGCGTCGGGACACGGTTGCGTTGCTGGCGAATAGTTAACTATTACGTTAATAGTTTCGTCAACCGGTATCTTTCGGCCCGTCGCCGTCGTCGCCGCCGTGCCCGCGCCGCTCCACCCGCACCACGAACGTGAACACCAGCAGCGGCACGTACACGCCCAGGGTCACCAGGTACGGCAGCCGGCCGTCGAGCTGATACAGGGCGGTGCCCAGCAGCGGGCCGATGGTGAAGCCCAGCGGCCCGCAGGAACTGGCCACGCCCGCGACGGCGCCCTGCTCGTCGGCGGACACCGCCAGGGACGCGCCGGCCATGAAGCCCGGTCCGGCCAGCCCCATGCCGAACCCGAGCACGGCCATGGCGGCGAGGTAGGCGGCTTCCCGCTCGGCCAGCGCGATGGCCAGGAACGCGGCCAGCAGGATCGGCATGGCCAGGCGCAGCAGGGTGAACGGCGCCAGGTCGAGGCGCTGGACGATGACGCCCTGGGCGATCAGCGAGGAGATGGCCATCAGCATCATGGCCGTGCCGAACAGCCGGGCCGTCTCCGGGCCGGTGAGCCCGAGCACGTCCTGGAGACGGAACGGCAGGGTCTGCTGCACCACCGCCATGCCCATGAACATGGTCACGCCCACCACGACGAAGGGCAGGATCCGGCGGTCGAGGTAGGACAGGCGGCTGCGCGCGCGGGTCTCGGTGTGCCGCCGGGGCTCCGGCAGGCCGACCAGCACGGCGATGGCCGCGACCAGCGTGACCACCGCGGCGAAGTAGATGGGCGTCAGCAGCGAGAACACGGCCAGCAGTCCACCGAGGGCCGGCCCGGCCACCGCCCCGACGTTGTTGGCGGCGCCGATGGCGCCCATGCCCCGGGTGCGGGAGTGGACGTCGGTGATGTCCGCCATGTAGGCGCTGGACGCCGGCGGCGTGGCCGACATCACCGACGCCTGGGCCATGCGCGCCAGGGTCAGGGCGAAGAAGGCGGGCAGAGGCGCCAGCAGGCCGGCGAGGGCGGCCTGGAACACCGAGGCGAACACCAGGGTGCCTGCGGTGTAGCCGAACAGGCCCACCAGCATCACCCGGCGCCGTCCCCAGCGGTCGCTGACGCGCCCCCAGACCGGGCTGGCGAAGAAGAACATGATGGACGAGCCGGCGATGATGCCGCCGACCTGCACCTCGGACAGGCCGACCTCCCGCCCGAGCGGCGCGAGCACGGCGAACACGATGGTCTGGCCCATGCCCACGGCCACCAGCGCCGCGAACAGCAGATAGCGGGCGCGCCGCGGCGTGGTGGCTGTGGTCGGTGCGGTCAATGGCGGTTCCGTGGCGGTGAAACGGCGGCGGGAAAAGCGCGGGATTATACAGAGCCGGCGGCGCCCATGCCGTGACCCTGCAGGGCCATGGTAGACTGGCCGGCTTCCCGAGGACGATCGTGGCCAGCCGAGACATATTCAGCGCCCTGCAGGTACCGGATTTCCGCTGGCTCTGGCTCGGCAGTCTCGGCTCGTCCTTCGCGATGAACATGCAGATCATCGCCAGGGGCTGGCTGGTCTACACCCTCACCTCGTCGTCCATGGACCTGGCCTGGGTCACCCTGTCGTTCATGCTGCCCACGGTGGCGTTCTCGCTGTGGGGCGGCGTGGTGGCCGACCGGCTGCCGAAGAAGCGCATCATCGTCACCGCCCAGACCCTGAACTGCGTCGCCACGCTGGTGATGGCGGCCATCATCCTGAGCGACAAGGTCACGTTCTGGGATTTCATCTGGTTCGGGTTCTTCAACGGCACCGTGCTGGCGCTGTCCATGCCGGCCAGGCAGGCGTTCGTGCCCGAGCTGATTCCGGACCGGCTGATCTTCACGGCCATGGCCCTGAACACCACGAGCTGGAACCTGTCGCGCATCCTCGGGCCGGCGCTGGCCGGCTTCCTGATCGCCTGGGTGGCCCACGGCGACACGTCCTCCACCTACGGGGTCGGCATCGTCTACCTGATGATCGCGGCGCTGTACTTCATCTCGGCGGCGACCATGCTGCTGGTCCGCCGCTCGGGCAACATCAAGGCGCCGGACGACAAGAGCCCGTTCGCCGACATGGTCGACGGCCTGCGCTACGTCCGTGAGAACCCGCCGGTGTTCGGGCTGATCCTGCTGTCCATCGTGCCGTTCCTGTTCGGCATGCCGCTCAACACCCTGCTGCCCGCCTTCAACGAGGACATCCTGGGCGGCGGCCCGGAGGATCTCGGCATGCTCATGTCGGCGATGGGCGGCGGCGCGATTCTCGGCTCGCTGATGCTCGCGGCCATGGGCGAGCTCCGCAACAAGGCGGCCTGGCTCATCGCCACCTGCGTCGGCTGGGGCGCGTTCACCACCGCCTTCGGGTCCGCCCAGGTGGTCTGGCTGGCGGTGGCGCTGGTCGCCGCCATCGGCTGGCTGTCGGCCTGGAACATGTCCCTCAATCGCGGCCTGCTGCAGATGCAGGTCGACCCGGTGATGCGCGGGCGGATCATGAGCATCGACATGATGTCCCACGGCCTGATGCCGCTCGGCGTCATTCCCATCAGCGTGATCGCGGAACGCTACAGCGTGGCGGTGGCCCTCGAGGTGGCGGGCGTGGTGTTCGTGCTGGTGGTGCTGGCGCTGGCCGCGTTCACCACGTCCGTGCGGCGGGTGGATCAGGACCTGCCGAGGCCCATGGAGATCCGCGAGAGCTGAGCGGCCGTCGTCCGTGCCATTGCCCGTCGGCTTCTGACCCCGTAGCGTAGGGGCATTCCGGGCGAACAGGGTCCCCATGAGTCACCGGATCGCCTTCTACGAGTTGGAAGACGGTCGGGGCATCAAGCTCCTCGGCGCGGGCCGTGTACCGGGCCAGGAGCTGGTCGCCTCGAATCAGGTCTTTCAGGAACGCTTCGGCGAGCGGTTCCGCGGCGCCGAGTTCTGGCTGTCCGACTACCGCGAGTTGGACGCCTCCGAGGTCTCCGTCGACCACTCCCGTTCCATCGCCAACATCGCCATGGGCACCGGCCGCTCGGACCTGGTGCTGGCGATTCTCTGCACCCGTCAGCTCGAGTTCGCCATGACCCGGATGTGGGAAGGGCAGGCGGCCCCCACGGGCTGGACCATGGCCGTGTTCAACGACCCGGCGTCGATGGACGACTGGTTCGTCGAGCACCTCGGCCGCACCGTCGATCCGGATGGCGGAACGCTGCTGATGGACTGGGTTCCCGAGCGCTGACGGGCGGAGCCTGCCGGCGGCGGCCGCCCGGCCGCCGCGCGCCGCCGGAGCGTCAGAGCTCCGGCTCCTCGTCGAGCAGGCCGATCTTCAGGAAGAACCTCACCGTGCCCCGGGAGATGTCCCGGCGCAGCGTCTTCTGGGACTCCGACGCCAGCGCGAGCTGCTGCACCTCGTAGGGATTCTCGATGCCGGCGTCCCGGTAGGCGGCCGGGTTGTAGAAGGTCACCCAGTTGACGCGCATGAAGCCGGCGAGCCACTTGCGGAACGCCGTCAGCGTCTCCTCCGGCCACTGCGGCAGGTGCTCCGCGGCCAGCTCCGTCAGGTAGGCCCGGTCGAAGGCGAGATGGCGCGCCTCGTCCTGGTGGTGCACCCGGCTGATCTCCCGCGCCAGCGGATCGCAGCGGTCGTCCTGCATGGTGCGCACGTTGTAGTAGTCGCCGAACGCCTCCACCACCATGGCCATGGCGTAGAAGCGGATCAGCGCCTCGCCCGGCGCCATCGGGCCCTCGGCGAACGCGAGCTTCTTCTCCGGGTACACGCGTCCGGCGTAGGTGTCGCAGAACACGCCGAACATGATCATGTGCTTGTTTTCCTCGTCGAGGAAATGATGCAGATAGTCCGTGATCTCCGGGGTCGCGTCGCGGCCGTAGAGCTGGGTCGCCAGTCCCGAGACCAGCAGCCGCTCGCCGTTCAGCGTGTTGGAGAACAGCGTGGCCGTCTCGTAGACCGTCAGCGCGTGGATCTGCTCGTCGGTCAGCGAGTTCAAGACCTCGGTGCCCGCCAGAGTGGTGATCTCCGGCGACATGGCGAAGCGGTCGGGGTCGAGCCGCTCCGGCCACTCGAAGCTGTGGTAGACGTCGTAGAAGCGCTCCCGGGACATCGCGCTCAGGCGGCGCGAGAGCTCGTTGGTGCGGGTCAGGTCGACCGCGTTCATGCAGACCTCCGTTGGGCGGCAGGGTGGTTGGCGTCCGCCCGCGCGGCTGCGCGGGCCGGTGCCAGCGGCTTCGGATTCGCCAGCACGCGGACGACGTTGAGGTTCTCCAGGGCGGCCATGGCGATGTCCGGCGCCACGCCGAAGTCCACCAGGCAGGCGATCTCGGTGACGCCGATGGCGTCGATCTCGTCCACCGTGTCCAGGCATTTCTCGAAGGAGCCCATCAGGCTCGCCATGTGGAAGTACTTCTCGAAGGAGGCGTCGAGCACCTGGTCCACGGTCTCCGGCGTGAGATCGCCGGTGGAGATGTCCTGGGCGCCACGGATGAACGGCACCGACTGGATGTGGGCGCTGGCCAGGTTGAGCGAGCTCGCCAGGTAGCGGCGCATCGGTTCGCGGACGATCTCGCGCACCTCCTCGTCGGAGTCGCCGACGAAGGTGTGCAGCATCAGCGTCACCCGCGGATCGCCGTCGTGTTCGGCCGCTTCCCAGGCCTGGCGATAGATGCGGATCTTGTCGGCGAGCCCCTGCAGGGTCTGGCCCAGGAGATGGGTGAGCACCCCGGCGCCCAGCTCGCCGGCCTGACGGAAGGTCTCCGGATTGGCCGCCGCGGTGATCCAGATGGGCAGCTCGGGCTGCAGCGGGCGGGGCATGGTGGTGACGGCCAGGGACTCGCCCTGGGGGTTGCTGCGGTAGTGGGGGCGCCCGGCCCAGAGGTCCCGGAGGGTGTCGATGCCCTCGGCGAACACGTCCTTGCGCTGCTCGAACAGGGCCTGGCGGTCGGAGATCACGAAGTCGTTGGGGACCCAGCCGCAGGCGAGGCCCAGGCCCACCCGGCCGCCGGAGATGTTGTCCACCATCGCCCATTCCTCGGCGACCCGGATCGGATCGTGCAGCGGCAGCACCACGCTGCCGGAGCAGATGCCCACGTTGCGGGTCGTTCCCGCGATGGCGGCGGCCAGCACGGCGGGGTTCGGGGACAGGCCGCCGAAGTCGTGGAAGTGACGCTCGGGTGTCCACACCCGCGAGAAGCCGTTGCGGTCCGCCCAGCGGGCGCTGTCGAGGATGAATTCGTACCGGCCAGGCGCGGCGTCGGCGGCGTCGTCGTTGGCGAAGTAGAAGAGGCTGAATTCCATGGCGCGATCCGCTGATTGGCTGGTCTTCAGGCTAGGCCGGCCCGGCATCGTCGATTTGATCGAGATCAAACCGGCTCCGGCAGGCTGACAAACCACTCACGACTCCGGCATCCCCGTTACAGGCGGGGCCGGCGAGGCGCTGGAGCCTTTCCGGCGGGTCCGGTACCGTTGCCGCCAGGTACGGCGATTCGGGGCGCACATGCACTGGGACCTGCTGATCCGGGGGGCCAGGGTGTTCGACGGGACCGGCGGTCCCGGGCGGATGCTCGACATCGCGGTCGCCGATGGTCGGGTCGCCGCCGAGGGCATCGACCTGCCCGCCGAAGCCGCCCGCGAGGTCCACGATGCCCGGGGCTGCTGGCTCGTGCCGGGGCTGCTGGACATCCACACCCACGAGGACCTGGAGGTGGAGCTGGAGCCCGGGCTGCCGGAAGTGGTGCGCCACGGCACCACCACGGTGGTGGCGGGCAACTGCAGCATCGGGCTCGCCTTCGGCAATCAGCGGCGCGATGGCCAGGACCCCATCGTCGACTGCTTCGCCCGGGTGGAGAACATCCCCAAGCCGGTGCTGGCCAAGGCCGCCGACCGGGCCACCTGGCGCACCACCGGCGCCTACCTCGAGCATCTGGACGGATTGCCGCTCGGCGCCAACATCACGCCGCTGCTGCCCCATTCCATGCTGCGCATCGAGGTGATGGGCCTCGAGGACAGCGTCTCGCGCGATCCCACCGAGGACGAGCGCCGCGCCATGGTGGCTCTGCTCGAGCGCGCCATGGAGGAGGGCTATCCCGGGTTCTCCACGGACAGCCTGCCGCTCCACTTCCTGGCCGCGCGGGCCCACCTCGGCAAGCGCATTCCCACCCAGTACGCCAGGTTCGACGAGTACCGGGCGCTGACCGACGTGGTGCGGCGTCACGACCGGGTGTGGCAGATGACGCCGGCCACCGACGATGCCGCCCTGACCCTCAAGCTCATGTTCCTCACCAGCGGCCGGCTGTACGGCCGCCCTCTGAAGGTCACGGCGCTGGCGGCCCTGGACACCGTGAACAACCGCGCCACCCGCCGGCGGGCGACGGGACTGGCGAAGCTGCTCAACACCCGGCTGGTGGACGGCCGGTTCAGGATGCAGGCGCTGGCCGCGCCGTTCCGGATCTGGAGCGAAGGCGCCGTCAGCCCCCTGGCCGAAGGCGACCCGCTGATGCGCCGGCTGATCGAGACCGAGCTCGAGGACCGGGAGGCCCGGCGGCGCATTCTCGAGGATCCGGAGTACGTGGAGGCCTTCCGGGAGATGTGGGCGCGGGGCAAGTCCGGGTTCGGAGTGGCCCGGCTGCAGCGCCTGCTGCGGCTGGAGGACGCCTTTCTGACCCGCGACCTGGCGGACATGATCGTCTACCGCTCGCCGGTGCCCGGCTGGGAGGGGCACTCGCTGGCCACCGTCTACGCCCGCTACCTGGCCTGGCGCGGGCCCGGCGGCGCCGCGGCCGATGCGGACGAGCAGCTCGCCTTCGAGGCCCTCGGCCGCGGCCTGCGGGACGACGGCGAGTTCTTCCTGGCGCTGCTGCGGCATTTCGACCGCGACCTGTACTGGCACTACGTGCAGGCGAACCGGGACCCGGCGGTGATCAAGCGGCTGCTGCTGGAGCCGGCGCTGCTGCCCGGCTTCAACGACAGCGGCGCCCACGTCACCAACATGGCGTTCTACGACGGCAATCTGCGGGCCCTGGCGCTGGCACTGGCGGAATCCGAAGCGGTGTTCAGCCGCATGGTCGGCCGGCTGACCCGGGAACCCGCGGAATTTTTCGGCCTGGACGCGGGTCGAATCGACGTGGGATCCCGTGCCGACATCGTGCTGCTGAATCCGCAGAGCCTCGAGGCCTACGACGGCGAGGCGAACGTGCGCTATCAGTACCGGCCGGCCTTCGAATGCCACCAGCTCGTGAACCGCTCGGATGGCGTGGTGGCCGGCGTCTGGGTGGGCGGCCGGCAGCTCTGGGACGGCGCCGGTTTCACGGCCGGTTTCGGCCGGGACCGGGCGGGCCGCGCCCTGAGGGTCGCGTGAGCGCCGCCGCCCGCCTGCTCGCCTGCGCGCTGCTCGGCTGGTCCGCCCAGGCCGCCGGCGGGGCCGCCGGCGCGGCCGCCGGCGCGGCCGGGGAGGGCGAGATCTACGTGTCCCGGGGCGATCACGGCGAGGTCAGCTTCTCCGATCAGGCGGCGCCCGGCGCGGAACGGGTGATCATCGAGACGGCCCCGGCGGCGGAGGATCCCCTGGCCGAGCTGGAGCGGCGCATCGAGCAGACGCTGGCGGTGGCGGGCGCGCTGGAGGAATCGAGGCTCGCCCGGGAGCGGATCCGGGCCGAGGAACGGGCCGCCAGGGCGGCGGAGGCGAGGGCGGCCGCGCCGCCGGTGGTGGTCTACGAGGACGACGACGCGGCGCTGCCGTATCTGTATCCCCGGCCGTACCGGTCCAGCTACCGCCGCTGGGACCGGCCGCACGACCGCCGCAAGCCGCCCCACGACCGGCCGCAGCCCGGCCCGAAGCCCGAGCCGTCGGAGAAGACGCTGTCCAAGCGATTCCTGACGGACGACTGAGTCACCCCCGCCGCCGCCGCCACCCGATGTAGGAGCGGCCTCCCGGCCGCGGTTGCCACCCCACGTGGGAGCGGCCTCCCGGCCGCGAACTGGCGAACGCGCATCGGCCCCCGGCGATCGACCTCTGGCCCGTAGGAGCGGTCTCCAGACCGCGATCCGGGGAGCACGCAACGGCCCCCGGGCGATCGCGGTCTGGAGACCGCTCCCACAGAGCGTCTGCGGCCAGGTGGCTGCGCCTCCAGTCGCGGCCGGGAGGCCGCTCCCACAGAGCGTCTGCGGCCAGGTGGCTGCGCCTCCAGTCGCGGCCGGGAGGCCGCTCCCACAGAGAGCCTGCGGGCAGGCGGCTGCGCCCCGAGTCGCGGCCGGGAGGCCGCTCCTGCGAGGCGGTCGTGGTGGGTCAGTCCTTGGGCTGGCCCAGGATGCGCTCGGCGATGATGTTGCGCTGGATGTTGGGCGTGCCGCCGCCGATCACCACGTTCGGCCACGACAGGCTCGACTTGGCCCAGCTGCCGCCGTCGACGGCGCTGTCGCCGCCGGGCATCTCCAGGCCCGCCTGGCCGGTGAGGGCCACGGCGAAGTCGTCCATCTCGATCTCCAGGCTCGCCCGGTGCAGCTTGTTCACCGAGGTCTCGGAGGTGAGCGGCTCGCCCTTGAGCTGCTTGGTGAGGTAGCGCAGGCCGTTGTACTTCATGGCCGCGATCTTGGCCTCGAAGGTCGCCAGGGTGCGGCGCACCAGCGGGTCCTCGCTGGCCGGACGGCCCTGTTTGGTGGTCTTCTTCACCAGCTCGCGCAGGGTGTCGAGCTTGTCGAACATCTGGGTCACCTCGCCGATGCTCGAGCGCTCGTTGGCCAGCGCCGACACGGTGACCATCCAGCCCTGGCCTTCCTCGCCGAGCCGGTTCTCCACCGGCACCTTCACGTCGGTGAAGAACACCTCGGCGAAGTGGCGGTCGCCGGCCATGTTCTCGATGGGCCGGACCTCCACCCCTTCGGCGTCCATGGGCACCAGCAGGCAGGTGATGCCCCGGTGCTTCTTCTCGGGGTCCCAGCTCGTCCTGACCAGCAGGATGATCCAGTCCGCCCAGGGCGCGCCGGAGGTCCAGATCTTCTGGCCGTTGACCACGTAGTGGTCGCCTTCCTTCACGGCCTTGCACTGGATCGACGCCAGGTCGGAGCCGTAGTTGGGCTCGGAGTAGCCGGTGCACCAGCTCACCTTGGAGTCGAGGATGTCCGGAATGAACTTCTGCTTCTGCTCGTCGGTGCCGTACTGCATGATGCCGGGCCCGACCCAGGCGAGCCCCATGAACGACGTGCCCAGCGGCGGCGCCTTGGCGAGGGCCATCTCCTCCCGGAGAATCGCCTGCTCGATGAGGCCGCCGTCGCTGCCGCCGTATTCCTTCGGCCAGGAGAATCCGACCCAGCCCTTCTCCCGGACCTTCTCCAGCCAGGTGTTCAGGAACTTGCCGTCCTGCTGGTTCTTCGGCGGCAGGTTCTGCTTCAGGAAGCCGCGGACCTCCTCACGGAAAGACTGTTCCTCTGCGGTGTATTCGAAATCCATTACAGGCCTCCCAGGCTGGCGACGCGATCCAGGTGATAGTCGGAATCCCCGTACATGGGGCGGGCCCATTTGGATCGCTTGAGATAGAGCTGAATGTCGTACTCGGCGGTGAAACCGATGGCGCCGTGCAGGCCGACACCGTCGATGCCGATCTTCGCGAAGGCGTCGGAAGCGTAGCCCTTGGCGAGGGACACGGCCCGCGGCAGCTCCTCCGTCGCGTCGTCCACGGTCCAGGCGGCGTAGTAGAGCAGCGACTTGAAGGACTCCACGTCGACGAAGATGTCGGCGAGGCGGTGCTTCACGCCCTGATACTGGCCGATCGGCTTGCCGAACTGAATGCGCTCCTTGGCGTACTCGCTGGTCATGCTCAGCGCGGCTTCCGCCGCGCCGACCATCTCGGCGGTCACGGCGACGGCGCCCAGGTCCGTGAGGAACGCCAGGTCGGCCTCGGTCATCGGCAGGATCATGTCGGCGGACACCACCGTGTCGACGGTGACGCTGCCGCCCGGCTTGGTGCGGTCCATGCCCGGCTGGGCCTTGACCGTGACCTGGTCCCGGGACAGGCCGGCCAGCGCCAGCCCGTCCGGGCCGCGGAAAGCCAGCAGGTAGTAGTGCGCGGCCATGGCGTCGGGCACGAAGGGCTTGGTGCCGGACAGCTTGACGCCGCCGTCGGCGCGCTCGCCGGTCAGCGTGATCGCTTCGGGGGCGATCCAGTTCGGCTCGTCGTACAGGGCCAGGGTGCAGATCGCCTCGCCGGAGGACAGACCCGGCAGCCAGTTCCTGCGGTGGTCGTCACTGCCGCAGCGCAGGATCGCCGCGCAGGACAGGGCCTGGGAGGCGACGGGCAGGGGCGACAGGCCGCGGCCGGTCTCCTCCAGCACCACGGTCAGGTCGATCCACTTGAGGCCCAGGCCGCCGAAGTCCTCGGGCACGATCAGGCCGAGCCAGCCGAGCTCGCCGGCCTGTTTCCACAGGTCGGCGTCGAAGCCGTCCTCCCTGGCCATCAGCTCCCGCACCTTGGGGATGGCGCAGGCCTCCTCCATGAACCGCCGCACCTGATCGCGCAGCAGGTTCTGCTCCTCGGTGAATCCGAAATTCATGACACGATTCCTCTGTTGAAGTAATCCTCGATGCGATCTCCCAGGCCGGCGAGGGTCAGTATCTCGCGGGTGTGCTGGCCGACGGTGGGCGCCGGCGCGCCGGCCTCGGCCGGGGTCGCGGAAAACAGCGGTGCCGGGCGCGCGTCGCGCAGGCGGCCGGCCACCGGATGATCGATCTCGCGGAACAGCCGATTGTGCTGCACCTGGGGGTCCTCGTGCAGCTCCGCGAGCCGGCGCACCCGGGCGAAGGGGACCTGCTCGGCGGCCATGCGGCGGCCGATGTCCTCCACCGGCAGGGTCGCCGCCACCGCGGCCACCTCGGTGGCCATGACCTCGCGCAGCGCGTCGCGGTGCTGCATGCGCGCGTCCAGGGTGGCGAAGCGCGGGTCCTCGGCGATGTGCGCCAGGCCGTACGCCCGGCACAGCCCGGCGAACTCGTCCTGGGTCAGGGTCATGGTGGCGCCCCAGCCGTCCGCGTACTGCTGGACCGTGCCGGAAGCGCCGACCGGCGGACGCTGATCGACGCCGTCGCCGAGCAGGATCCGGTCCGAGGCGGTGTCGCTCCAGCCGAAGGCGATGGCCGTGTCCAGCATCGACAGCTCGATGAGCTGGCCGCGCCCGGACTTCGACCGGGCGAGCAGGGCCGCGGTGATCGCCTGGCAGCCCGTCGCTGCGGTCAGCTTGTCGAGCAGCAGCATGTTGACCTGCTCGGGCCGGTCGGGGTGCTCCGGGTGGATCCGGCCCTGGACGTCGGCGATGCCGCCGTAGCACTGGATGATCGGGTCGTAGGCCCGTTCCCGGGCGCGCGGCCCGGTCTGGCCGAAGCCGCTGATCGACAGGTAGACCAGCCCCGGATTGTCGGCGGACAGATCGGCGTAGCCGATGCCGAGCCGGTCGACCACGCCCGGGCGGAAGTTCTGGATGACCACGTCGGCGTCCCGGGCCAGCCGGCGCACGATGTCGACCCCTTCCGGCGTGCCGAGGTCGGCGGCGATGGACCGCTTGCCCCGGTTCAGCACGTGAAAGAAGCCGGAATAGCCGTTGCGCCGGCTGCCGACGTGACGCTGGATGTCACCGTCGCCGGTGCGTTCGACCTTGATGACGTCCGCGCCCTGGTCCGCCAGCAGGGCGCCGGTCAGGGGACCGGACACCACTGCGGACAGATCGATGACGCGGAACCCGTCCAGCGGGCCCGCCACGCCGGCCTATTCCTGGATCGCCGGGCGCGGGGCCCGGACGGCCTCAGGCGCCACGGAGCGGATTGACCGGTGGCCAGTTCTCCTTGCTCGCGAGGATCTTCTCGCCGATCTCGGAGACGTCCCAGGTGCCCTGGTCGAGCGGCTTGTCGGCGATGGGCGTGAGCTGCCAGGACAGGAGCTGCACGCTGTTGCCGCCAATGAGGAACTGGCGGCCGGACACGTCCTTGGCCTCGTCGGTGCACAGCCAGACGATGGCCGGCGAGATGTTTTCCGGCGGGAACTTGTCCTGCACGCCTTCCGGCAGGATGTCGGCGGTCATCCGCGACATGGCCGTCGGCGCCAGGACGTTGACGGTGATGCCGTACTTGAGCCCCTCCAGCCACAGGCAGCGCATGAAGCCGGCGATGCCGGCCTTGGCGGCCCCGTAGTTGGTCTGGCCGAAGTTGCCGAGCAGGCCGGAGGTGGAGCTGGTGACCACGATGCGGCCGCCGCTGCCCTGCTCGAGCATCCTGTCGTAGGCAGCCTTGACGGTCAGGTAGGTGCCGCGCAGGTGGACGTTGATCACCGCGTCCCACATGGCGTCGTCCATGTTCTTGAAGGACTTGTCGCGGAGGATGCCGGCGTTGGCGATGAGGATGTCGATCTGGCCGAACGCCTCGACGGCCTGGTCGACCATGCCCTGGGCATCGGCCTTGTCGGTGACGGAGCCGTAGTTGGCGACGGCCCGGCCGCCGGCGGCCTTGATCTCGTCGACTACCTGGTCCGCCATGTTGTGCGATGCGCCAGTGCCGTCGCGGCTGCCGCCGAGATCGTTGACCACGACCGCGGCGCCTTCCCTGGCCAGCAGCAGGGCGTGGGCGCGGCCGATGCCGCCGCCGGCGCCGGTGACGATCGCTACCTTACCGTCGAGCATTCCCATGGTGGTTCTCCCTTCCTGATGTTCGCCTGTTCGGATGGCTGTTCGGAGGGCCGTCCGAATGTCAACAAATTGTGAAGTCAAACCAGGCAGTCTACGATGCGTCGAGGCAAACGCAAGGCCCGCCGAGGCCTGCCGCCGCCCCCCGGCCGGGGGCGATGCCGCCGGGCTACCGTTCGCAACGTGATGCAGTAATCGCTTTGCCGATGATGTCCAACCTTCTGCCGGCGGCTGTGCGTTTCTTGCCTAAGCTGTCGGTATGCAGAACTTGTGGATCCAGGAGACCGGGACTCCAGTGAACGACCGGAGCGACTACGAAGCGCACCTCAATCGCTCGCTCGACGACGTGATCGCGTTGCTCGAGCGGGAGATTCGCCGGCTCAAGGAGTCGCTGGAGACCTATCGCCTGTCCAATCATCCGGAGCGCCAGGACATCATCCGCTGGCACGTGCGCACCCTCGACGAACGCCAGGACGCCCTCGAGCAGCTCCGCCGCATGCTGACGGCCCGGGAAGGCCAGGACGGCGAGCAGACCCGTCACTGACCCCCAGGCGCCGCCTCAGCCGCGCTGCGCCCGCCAGGCGATGACCGCCTCCGCCACCGACCGCTCCGGCGATCCGCCGTACAGCGATTCGAGCGTCGCCAGTCCGCCCGGGTTGGCGAGATTCACCTCCATCAGATAGCCGGCCACCGTGTCGATCGCGGCGAACCCCACGCCGCGCCGGGCCAGATCCTCGGTCAGCGACGTCACCAGCGAATCCGCCGCGACGTCGGGGGCGCCTGCCTCGGCGACGCCGCCCGCGGCCAGGTTGGCGAGCCCGTGGGGCCCCGGGCGGCGGCGGTAGCTGCCGATGCGGCGTCCGCCGGCCACCAGGGTCCGGATCTCGCCCTGGGCCGCCTCGGGCAGGTATCGCTGCAGCAGCGCGTAGCGGCCGTCCCGGGTCGCGGCGGCCAGGGCGCGGCGCCCGTCCCCGTCGTCGCGAATCCGTCGCACGTCACGGCCGAAGCTGCCGGCCGTCGGTTTGACGACCCAGTCGCCGCCGGCGGCGAGGCGCGAGGCGAGGTAGGCGGCGTCGCCGCTGGCGTGGGTCTCGGGCATCAGCGACCACCAGGGGTACTTGGCGTGCCAGTAGGTGAAGGCGTCGGCGCTCACCACCAGCCGCTCCCCGGGCAGCTCCCGCAGGAGCTGCATGCGGTCGAGAAACGACGCCGCGGCGCCCAGCCCGAGCGGCCAGATCAGGTCGTAGCCGGCGGGATCGTGGTCGCCGAGGCGCACGCCGGCGGGGGTCAGGCGCAGATCCGTCCAGGGGAGGCGCGCGGCGTCCCAGCCGGCCCCCTCGAATGCCGCGGGCAGGCGCAGATGGTTGTCGTGCCGCGACAGGCGCGTGTCGCCGAGCAGAAAGGCGATCCGGGGCATGGCTGGCGATCCTCGGGGCTGGATGCCCGCGGCGGTGTCCGCGGGTAAACTATCAAATAAATTGTCCGAATGACGCCGGAACCGGCCCCGGCTGGCCGCTGTCAGTTGAGACAGAGGCCCGGCGGCCCGGGTCTCGCCGGTCGCCGGCGCCCGGGCGCTCGTCTTCAATCATTGAAAATGAGCCGCCGGAGCGCCATAAAGAGCGGTTACCGGTTGCGGCGCGTCCTGTTGTTCCGGGACGCCCGGGGCTCAAGCCTGCCGCCGCCATTCGAGGATTGTTCCGACTATGAACGCACCGAGCAAGATCGCCGACCACACGCTGCCGCCGGAGCGCATTCCGCTCTACGAGCCGGAGCATCTCGACCCGATGGAGAAGGTCGCCCTGCGGCGCCGGGTCAAGGAGCTGCTGGCGGAGCGCGGCGCCGTGCTGGTGGCGCACTACTACGTCGATGCGGACGTGCAGGATCTGGCCGAGGAGACCGGCGGCTACGTGGCCGACTCGCTGGAGATGGCCCGGTTCGGCAAGAACCACGAAGCCGGCACGCTGGTGGTGGCCGGGGTGCGCTTCATGGGCGAGACGGCGAAGATCCTGTCGCCGGAAAAACGCGTGATCATGCCCACCCTCGAGGCCGAGTGCTCACTCGACCTCGGCTGTCCGCCGGACGAGTTCGAGGCGTTCTGCAGGGAGTACCCCGATCGCAAGGTGGTGGTCTACGCCAACACCTCGGCCCGGGTGAAGGCCCTGTCGGACTGGGTGGTGACCAGCAGCGTGGCGCTGCCCATCGTCGAGCGCCTGCACGATCAGGGCGAGAAGATCATCTGGGCGCCGGACAAGCATCTCGGCCACTGGATCCAGACCCAGACCGGCGCGGACATGCTGCTGTGGAACGGCGCCTGCGTGGTCCACGAGGAGTTCAAGTCCAAGGCCCTGTTCGACCTGAAGGCGGTCTACCCCGACGCGGGCGTGCTGGTGCACCCGGAGTCGCCGGCGGCGGTGATCGAGATCGCCGACGCGGTGGGTTCCACCAGCCAGATCATCAGGGCCGCCGGCGAGCTGCCCAACAAGACCTTCATCGTCGCCACAGACCGGGGCATCTTCCACAAGCTGCGCCAGCGCAACCCGGAGAAGCGCTTCATCGAGGCGCCCACGGCCGGGGAGGGCGCCACCTGCCGGAGCTGCGCCCACTGCCCGTGGATGGCCATGAACGAGCTCAAGCAGCTCGTGGCCTGCCTGGAGAGCGACGCGGCGATGGCCGCCAACGAGATCCACGTCGACCCGGAGATCGGCCGCCAGGCCATGATCCCGCTGCAGCGGATGCTCGACTTCAAACCCTGACCCGCGTCCGTGGGAGCGGCCTCCCGGCCGCGATCCGCCGGCCCCACGACCGTCCGGTGCGGGGCCTGGGATTGGGGGTCGGGAGCTTGGCGATCGCGGCCGGGAGGCCGCTCCCACGGGGTCAGGAACGCGCCACGCGCAGCGCGGTGCGGAAGTCGTGGATGCGCTGGTCGAGCCGTGCGAGGAGCTGGCGGTCGTTGCCGTCGGCCAGACGCCGGGCGTATTCCAGGTGGGCGATGGCCTTCTGGTAGGCGCCATGCAGCGCGAAGTACTCGGCGCGGGCGCGGTGGACGCCGATGATGTTGCCCGCCTGGCCCGACACCTCGGCCAGCTCGTACCAGACGTCGACGTCGTCCTTGCGCAGCCGGCTCTGGCGCGCCAGCACCTCCTCGGCCTTGCGGTACTGTTCCTGGCGGACCAGCGCCTCGACGTAGAGCATCGACAGCGGGGCGTTGTCGGGATTGATGTTCAGGTTCCCGGCCAGCAGGCTTTCCGCCTGGTCGAGCTTGCCGGCCTCGATGAGCAGCTCCGCGTAGGCGGCCACGTACAGGATGCTGCGCGGATCGGCGGTGAACAGCTCGTCGCCCAGAGCGATGGCCTGCTGGTGCTGGCCGGCGCGGGACAGGGCCAGGGCGAGACCGTAGCGGGCCGGCGCGGAATCGGGATGATCACGCACCTCCTTCTCGAAGCGTTTCACCGCGGCCTGGGGCGTGTCGGCGTAGTGGACCGCCGCCCGGGCGCGCATCAGCGCGTAGTCCAGTGAATCCTCGTAATCCCGGGACGGGAAGTCCTGGACCTGCTGGCGGGCGTCGGCGATGCGCGATTCCGACAGCGGGTGGGTGAGCAGGAACTCCGGCGGCCGGCGGGTGAACCGGTAGGCCTGCTGCATGCGCTCGAACATGCGGGACATGCCGGCCGGGTCCAGGCCGGCGCGCGCCATGGTGTTCAGGCCGATGCGGTCGGCTTCCTGCTCACGGGTGCGGCTGTAGCGGAGCTGGTTCTGCTGGGAGGCGGCCTGGGCGGCGGAGATCGCCGCGATGCCGGCGTCGCCGCCGCCGACGGCGCCCACCATGATGGCGGCGATCAGCGAGGCGAGCGTGGGCAGGGCGTTGGCGCGCTGCTCCTCGATGCCCCGGGCGAAGTGGCGCTGGCTGAGGTGAGCCAGCTCGTGGGCCACCACCGAGGAGTACTCGTGGACGTCCTCCGCCGCCAGCAGCAGCCCCAGGTTGATCCCCACCACGCCGCCGGGCGCCGCGAAGGCGTTGATCTGCTCGTTGTCGATCACCACCACCTGCATCAGCGAGTCGTGGTACTGGGAATGCTGGGCCAGGTCGGAGATGTGGCGTTCGACCCAGTATTTGAGAATGGGGTCGTTCACCGTCGGCAGGGCGGAGTGAAGCTGCTTGAGGAACTGCCCGCCGATCTGGCGCTCCATTTCCGGCGAGATCAGGCTCGAAGACGCGTCGCCGAGCACCGGCAGGTCCCGGGCGCTGACGTCGGCCCGCAGGGCTGCTGGGCAGGCGCCCAGCAGCAGGCACAGGGCGACCGCGGCACGTCTGCGCGCCCGGCGCCCGGTGGGTTCGGAAGGCCTGGACATGGGTGTCATGATACTGCATGGACGCCGGAGGAATGTGAAAAGTTCCGGGCGCTTTGCAGGCGGAAAGCGGGCCGAAAGTTCCATTGGCGCGATCGCGGCCGCGCCAGTATTCTGCCGTCCATGAGCGAATCCGACTCCGAGCCGCGGCTGCTCGACGTCACCGGGCTGAACTGCCCGATGCCGCTGCTTAAGGCGAAGAAGGCCCTGAACGAGCTGCAGCCCCGGGCGCTGCTGAAGGTGCTCGCCACCGATCCGGGCTCGGTCCGCGACTTCGAGGTATTCTCCCGGCAGAGCGGCCACGAGCTGCTCGAGTCCGGCCGGGACGGCGACACCTACGTCTACCTGCTGCGCAAGAAGGCGGGCTGATGCGTTTTCTCGAGATCATCGGCGGCTGGATCAACCGCTATTTCTCCCACGAGGAAGCCATCTACCTGGTGCTCATGCTGGTGGTGGGCTTTCTGGTGCTGTTCCTGCTCGGCGGCGTGCTCGCACCGATCCTCACCGGCCTGGTGCTGGCATTCCTGCTCCAGGGCGTCGTCCGCCGGCTGATCAACTGGCACGTGCCCGAGTGGGCGGCGGTGTATCTCACCTTCACCCTGTTCGTCGGCGCCATGGCGACGTTCCTGGTGTTCGTGGTGCCGCTGGTGTGGCAGCAGCTCCGCGCCATGATGGGGGCGCTGCCCGAGGTGATGGTGCGCATCCGCGAGATCGGCCGGGATCTGTCGGAGCGGTTCCCGGACCTGATCACCCAGCAGCAGATCGACCAGTGGATCGCCTCGGCCACCAACGAGGTCGGCTCCCTGTCCGGCACCGCGCTTGAAACCCTGGTCGCCAACCTGCCGTCCCTGGTGGCGCTGCTGATCTACGCCATTCTGGTGCCGATCTCGGTGTTCTTCTTCCTCAAGGACCGGGCCCGCATGACGGCCTGGTTCCTGTCCCTGCTGCCGCGCCAGCGGCCCATGCTCCGGCAGGTGGGCGACGAGATGAACACCCAGCTCGCCAACTACGTGCGCGGCAAGGCGGTGGAGATACTCATCGTCGGCAGCGTCACCTTCGTCACCTTCTCGGTGCTCGGCCTCAACTACTCCGCGCTGTTGGGGCTGATCGTCGGCCTGTCGGTGCTCATTCCGTTCATCGGCGCCGCGGTGGTGACGGTCCCCGTGGCGCTGGTCGGCATCATCCAGTTCGGCTGGTCCTGGGACCTGGCCTGGGTGCTGGCCGCCTACGGCCTGATCCAGGCCCTGGACGGCAACGTGCTGGTGCCGCTGCTGTTCTCGGAGGCCAACGACCTCCATCCCATCACCATCATCCTGGCGGTGCTGGTGTTCGGCGGGCTGTGGGGGTTCTGGGGCATCTTCTTCGCCATTCCGCTGGCGACCCTGGTGAAGGCCATCTACAACGCCTGGCCGCGGCCCTCGGACCTGCGCGCGCTCGATCTGGCCGAGTCGTCGGCCCGGGACGACGCCGGGACGGACGGCGCCCCGCCGGCGGCCCCGCCGGCAGAGCAGCGCGGCGGGTGACCGGCCTCGGTTGTGGTGCGTTGCAGCGCTCAAGTAACATTGCGCGGTTTTTGAGCGGGGCCGCGCAGGAATCATGTTGAGGGGAAGCATCGTCGCCCTGGTGACGCCCATGAAGGCGGACGGGGCCGTGGACTTCGAGGCCCTCGAATCCCTGATCGAGTGGCACGTCGCCGAAGGCACCCACGGCATCGTACCGATGGGCACCACGGGCGAGTCCGCCACCCTGGACACCCCGGAGCACATCGTCGTCATCCGCCGCACCATCGAGGTGGTGGACGGCCGGATTCCGGTGATCGCCGGCACCGGCTCCAACTCCACCGCGGAGTCCATCCACCAGACCCAGGAAGCGGAGCGGCTCGGCGCCGACGCCTGCCTGCTGGTGACGCCGTACTACAACCGTCCCACCCAGGAAGGGCTGTACCGGCACTACGAGGCCATCGCGGAGGTCACGGACATTCCGCTGGTGCTGTACAACGTGCCGCCGCGGACGGCCTGCGACATGAAGCCCGAGACGGTCGCCCGGCTGGCCGAGATCGAGACGATCGTCGGCATCAAGGAAGCCTGCGGCGACCCCGAGCGCGTGGCCGCGATCCGCGCCCTGGTGCCCGACGACTTCATCGTGCTGTCCGGCGAAGACGCCCAGACCCTGCGGATGATGGAACTCGGCGCCGTGGGCACGATCTCGGTGACGGCCAACGTCATGCCCCGGCTCATGTCCGAATTCTGCGAGGCGTTCCTGGCGGGCGACGTGGAGCGCGCCCGGGAGATCGACACGCTGCTGCAGCCGCTGCACCGCATGCTGTTCGTCGAGTCGAGCCCGACGCCGACCAAATGGGCCCTCTACGAGATGGGCAGAATAGACCGGGGCATCCGACTGCCGCTCATCGAGCTGTCCGGACCCCACCGGGAGCCGCTGCGGCAGCTCCTGAAAGAACTTGGAGCGCTGTAGTCCCATGGGTGCGCATTGGATCCTTCGAGCCGTGCCGGTGCTGTTGCTGGCGGGCTGTTCCTGGATGTCCGACGACAAGGGCGTGTTCGTCGACAAGTCTGACGACTACCTGCAGGCGGAGGAGAATCAGCCGCTGGAGATTCCGCCCGGGCTGGACACCGAGCGGGTGCAGGATCCGTTTCCGATCCCGGACATCACCGACCGGCTGCGTCCCGAGTACTACCCCAAGCGGCCGCCGCGCCCCGACGCCATCTACGCCAACGACAACCGTGACGAGGTGCGGATCCAGCGGCTCGGCGAACGGCGCTGGCTGGTGATTCCCGAGGCGCCCACCACGGTGTGGCCGAAGGTGAAGCAGTTCCTCGCCGAGAACGGCGTCGGCATCGTCCGCGACGAGCCGTCCGTGGGCCGCCTCGACACCGAGTGGATGATCGTGGCCGAGGACGGCAGCTACCGCGACGTGGTCCGCCAGGTGATCCGCGACGGCAAGATCGGCGCCGAGCTCGAGGGCGGGCGCGACCGGCTGCGCATCAAGGTGGAACCCGGCCTGCGCGAGCGCACGGCGGAGGTCCACGTGCGGCACGAGAACCCCGAGTTCACCACGCCCGGGCTGGAAGACCTGGTGGAACTGCGGTCCACGCCGTCCCACGTGGGCGCCATCGAGCAGGAGGTGCTCACCGAGCTCGGCGCCTACATCGCCGCCCGGGTGGCGGAACAGACGGTGTCCATGGTGGCCCAGGACATCGGCTCCGGCGTGAAATCCTACGTGGACATCGATCCCGGCGGCGACCCGGTGCTGCGCCTGCTGCTCGACCGCGAGCGCGCCTGGGCCACGGTGGGGCAGTCCCTGTCCCGGGCGAACATCGACATCGAGTCGGCGGACGAGGCAGCCGGCGTCTACCGGATCCGCATTCCCGAGGATCTGGACGTCGAGTCCGAGGGGCCGGGATTCTTCGGGCGCCTGTTCTCCTTCGGTGATGCCGGCGAGCGCGACCTGCAGCTCCGCATGAGCGCCTCCTCGGACGGCTTCGTGCTGTCGGCTCTGGACGCCGAAGGCGGCGACCTCGATCGCGAGTTCGCCCAGCGGGTGCTGGTACTGGTGCGCGAGTACGCCAGTTGACGGCGCTTGCCTCCCTCGGCAGCGGCAGCCGCGGCAACGGCACCGTGGTCGACATCGGCGGCGAGCTCATCCTGGTGGACTGCGGGTTCACTCTCAAACAGACCGAACGCCGGCTGGCGCGCCTCGACGTGCGCCCCGGCGACCTGACCGCGGTCCTCGTCACCCACGAGCACAGCGACCACATCGGCGGCGTGGCCGCTCTGGCCCACAAGTACGCGGTGCCGGTCTACGCCTCGTTCGGCACGATGCGCGGCGCCCGCGGCGCGCTGCGCGGCAACGTCATCGACAGCCACGCGCCGTTCCACGTCGGCGCGGTGACGGTGAACCCGGTGATCGTGCCCCACGACGCCCGCGAGCCCACCCAGTTCTGCTTCGAGCACGACGGCATCAAGGTGGGCGTGGTGTCCGACCTCGGCCACGTGACCCCCTTCGTCTGCGAGCAGTTCGGCGGCTGCGACGCGCTGCTGATGGAGAGCAATCACGACGTGCCGATGCTGCTCGGCGGCCGTTACCCGGAATCCGTGAAGCGCCGCATCTCCGGCAACCTGGGCCATCTGTCCAACGAGCAGGCGGCCGGCCTGCTGGACGCCGTCGCCCACGACTCGCTGCAGGTGGTGGTCGGCCACGTCAGCGAGCAGAACAACCACCCGGATCTTCTGGAAGCGGCCTTCGAGCCGCTGCGCGCGCGGGTGGAGACCCTGGCGTTCGCCACCCAGGACGATGGCGCGGACTGGCTGGAGGTCGCGCCGGCCCTGGCCAGCCGCCGGCTCGCCCGCTGAATCGGCGTCTGCGGCCGGGTCAGCGGCTGCGGCGTTCGTCCAGCCACTGCCGGATCTCGGCCAGCCGGGGCAGCATCGCGGCGACCTCCCCGGGATCGAAAGTGCCGGTGAATTCCGCGAGCACCGGGAACATGGCGGCAATGGACTCGTCTCGGGCGGCACGGCCCGCCGGCGTGATCCGCACCAGCTTGCGCCGGCCGCTCGCCGGGTCCGGCATGACGGTCACGAAGCGCTTCTCGTCCAGGCGTTTCAGCGTGTTGGTCATCGCCCCCTTGCTGACCTGAAACGCCCGGGCCAGCCGCCCCGGGGTGGCCTCGTCGTCCACCCGCAGAAACCAGTTGAGCACCGAGAACTGGGACACCGTGAGCCCGTGGGGCAGGGTGCGCGCCATCTCGTTGCTGGTGAGCTGGGCGATGATGTTGATTTCGTTGAAGAACTGATAGGTCTGCTGGAGGCGGGATTCGGCGGGCATGGCGGACACGGGCGATGGATTGGGTGAATTGTCGCCAATAACCGTTCGAGATAAAACAGTTTGAAATTGAACAATGTGTCGGCTAGGGTGATTGCCGGTAACGCCCGAGGAGCGGATGATGCGGTGGATCCTGAGAATCGCCGGCGGTCTGGCAGCGCTGGTGGTGGCCGTCTTCGGCCTGCAGATGGTGGCTTCCGAGACCGGTGAGGTGGTGGTGCTGCACGCCACGGACTCGGACGGGTCCGTGGCCGAAACCCGGCTCTGGGTGGTGGACCACGGGGGGCGTCAGTACCTGCGGGTCGGCGCCGACGGCTCGGGCTGGTACTCGCGGATCGCCGCCCGGCCGGAGATCCGCGTGGCGCGCGGGGGCCAGGCGGCCGACTACCTGGCCGTCGTCGAACCCGAGTCCAGCGAACGGATCAACGCGCTGATGGCCCAGAAGTACGGCTGGCGGGATGACGTCATCGGCGCCCTGGTGGGCGGACGCGAGGGCTCGATCCCGATCCGGCTCGACCCGCGCTGACCAGGCCCGCAGAACCGACCGGCGCGTGGCTGGAAATACCCCCCGACTTCTCCCAGAATACGCGGCCTTCGACGCTCACACGCGCGAACACCTGGAGAGGTGCCGGAGTGGTCGAACGGGCCTGACTCGAAATCAGGTGACCCCGCAAGGGGTCCCAGGGTTCGAATCCCTGCCTCTCCGCCAAATGCCCAATAAAAACAATGGGTTACACTTACTTTCCCGGTCGTCCCCACGTAAGACCCTTCATAGCCTTGGCGCCTCCCACACACCAACGATGGGAGAAGACTCCATGACACCCGAAAAAAGACGCGCCCGGCTGGGCGATCCTGAAACCCTGAGCAGCTTCGAGCTTTCAGGCATGGCCCTGGAGATCGACGGCCTGCTAGCCCTCATTGAAACCCACTTCAGCCACGAGGTTGCCGACGCGGAAGATCCGCCGGCCTCTGCCTACCAAATGGGCCTGGAGCAGGTCGTCGTCGCAGCCAGGCAGAAGGCCAAGTATCTCTTCAGCGCCCTGGACTCCATCGAAACCTACGGTGCCCGGCCGGCGGGAGGGGAACAATGACCAGGCCAGCAACCCGCGTCGACGAAGAGGGCAAGGTGGAATACCTGGACGTCCACGGCGAACCGATGGACCACGACGGCCAGACCATGTACCGCCGGCAGGATCGGTACGAGTCCGCGATTCGAGAGAGCGGAGAGAGCTTCTTCATTCCTGACAGCCTCGCAGACGAGTTCTGGAGCACCACGGGTGATGACACTCTGTCCGCCGTAGCGAACGTGCTCTTGTACCTTGAAGGCTCCTTCGAAGGGAGAGAATCGGAGCTATCGAAGTCCGATCGAGATGGCCTGCGTTTGATCCTGAGCCAGTGCTCAGATCAGATCGACAAGGTCCTGGCGCTGCAGGCCGCGAAGCGAGCCTCGGAATCCCACTGACCCAGCGCCTCGCCCGGCTCCGTGCGAGCCGGGCATTTCACAACCCTTCACGGGTCCCAAAAGCCGCGTGCACACGACGACAGATCTCCTTGAATGCGGGCGATGTGGCCTTTTCCCGATATCCGCAGTCTGTCTCGGCAAACGCAGCATAGACATTGCCTTTGAGCAGCGTTCGCGCCATTTGCATTGGCTCGGCAAAGCATGTGAAGGACTCTCTAGGCTGGAGCCGGATGGGCAACGTCCGTTTTTGGTGCGGGTCCGTCAATCGCGGCGCTACGAGCACACCGCGGCGGGTCTCACCGCGAAACAAGACTCCGACCTCGTTGACTGTCACTGCGAATCCGCTGAGATTCACTACCTCGATTCCGACATTGTTCATCTCGGGCGGGACATTCGCGCTAGTGGTGGAGATCACGCCGCCGTCGACATGGAGAAGAGCCTTTGGGGTTACCCGCAAGCGGACCTTGGTCTGCAGGTACCCGTGCACCGTGTTGAAGACGCCTAGCACAGCACCAACCAGGGCTGTGCTGAGCGTGAGGAGATCCAGCCACGAAACCTCCATGTCACCTGCCCCTTAGTTTCTTGTATGGGGGATTCTACTCCCGGAGTTCTATCGCCTGCCTGGAGCGTTCACTGAAGAGCGTCCCGTCGCCCTGCTCGACCGACACCTTGAGGTTGTCCGCCACTAGGCGGCTGAAATCGTCACCGCCGCCCGTGACTTCGATCCGGATCCGTGACTGGCTGCGCTCCGTGTCGGAAACGACCGGGATGTCCCGCACCGAGCCCTGGGCGATGAACCCGCCGCCACCTCCACCACCAGCGCTGGCGCCTGACGCGCCACCCTGGAAGCTGGTGGACTGGATCGAGGCGATCATCGCGGCCGTGCGCGCGAGCGACAGCGCCGTGAAGGCAGCCGCTAAGGGTGGGCCGCCGACCTTCATCCCCTGCTCCCAGGCAGCCACAGCGGCCCCCTGGGCGCTGATCACGGCCTCAGCGAGCGCGAGGCCTTTCTGAATGTTGAACGCCGCCTTGGAGTTGGCCGCCACGCCCTGGGCAACAGACTGAGCCTCCTGAAGCAGCACCAGCCCCTTCTGCTTGGCCTGTGCCTTCTCGAAGTCCGCCAGAAACTTAACCTGGGCGGCAGCCACGCGATTGAAGCCAGCGCGAGCCTGCAACAGCCTGGCCTGGTTTCGCTCTTCCTGTTCGACCAGAGCCTGCTGCCGGCTATCTTCAAATCCGAGCTCCTGGGCCAACTCCTCTTCGAACCTGCGCTCGTTCGCCTCGAGGCGGGCTTGGAACAGCTCCTCTTCCCGTTCGAAACGTGCCTGGGCCTGGGCGTCCTCGAAACCGAGCGCTCGAGCAAGTTGATCGGCCCTGAGCTGCTCCTCTTCCGCGGCGATCGCCGCAGCCAGTTCGCGCGCTCCGCGGAGCCGAAGCTTCTGCTGGGTATCGAGGTACTCAGCCTCCTGGGTCAGCAAATTCTCGAAGTGCTTTGCGGCTCTATCCCTGGAGAGGTCCAAAGCTTCCTTCGTCGGAGTGGCGCCTGCTTCATCGGTAGGCGTCTGGGTACCGCCCACCTCGCCGGCATCCTGGTTGCGGAAGAACGCGAGCGCTTCCTTCGCGCCCTCTATCCTTAGGATGAGAGTGTCGACCTCAGCTTGCAGATCGTTGAAGTACCTCGAGCCAGGCGCAGCTTTCTGCAGCTCATTCTCCAGGCGCTCCCGCTGAAGGAACAGCCCGTCCAGTTGATCCTTCAGCTGCGTTTCCGGGCTGGCGGTGCCTGTAAGCACCTGGATCTTCTGAGCCAGTAGGTCGATCGTGTTGGCCAGGCTCTGGGTCGCTCCGACCTTCTGGTCGAGCAGGCTGAACGTTGAGCCCACGCTCACCTCGAGAGACGTAAACGCCCGGTCCAGATTGCTCGGGATCGCCTCGAACTCCGCCGCGATCTCTGGAGCCTGCCGCAGCAGGACGTTGATCACATCGTCCGCGAACAGCTTGCCCTCGATCACCATGGCGCGCAGCTCGCCCTGCGTGACCCCAAACCCGTCCGCGATCCGCTTCGCGAGCTCCGGCGTGTTCTCGACGATCGAGTTGAACTCCTCCGCCCGGAATACTCCGGCCGCGATCGCCTGGTTGAACTGGCGCAGGCCGTTACCCAGGGCCTCGTTGCTGGCACCACCGATCACGCCGAGCTGCTGCACCGTCTCCGTGAGGGTGAGCATCTGGGCATTCGTGGCACCGATGTCCTCCCGAACCCGGGACAGGGCCTGGAAGGTGTCGACGGTGCTCTCGAGCGCGATACCTGTGCTGATCGAGGTCGAGAGCAGCTGCGCCTGGACGGACTCGAAGTCGCCGGTGTCCTTCGTGGCCGTGCGAATCCGAGTCGAAAGCTGGTTGTATCGGTCGGCAAGCCTGGCGGCTTCTGTGATTCCAGCACCGATACCAAGGCCTCCCAAGGCTCCGGCGCCAAGCCGTGCTGCGCTTGTGAGACCGGCAAGAGATCGGTCGACGCTGCGGATGACAGCACGAGTCTTGTCTTGAGCCGTGATCTCAAACTCAGCTCGCGGTTTTCTAGGCATTTGGTTTGTACCCCCAGGTCAGTAAGAGCGCGATGTGCGAAATTCTCGTTGCGAAGCCATCGGAGAGAACCAAGTCTCGAGTCCAGACGGGTGCGCGACTGCCATCCTGCAAGGGCACGTTGGCTGCCCGGATTAGGCCGCATCGACAGGTCACCTGGCGGGTGGCCCAGTCGTCCAGCAGCTCGCCGCTACTCAGAATCAGCGTCAGCGCGTCGCGCTGGACGCCCGCTATTGGGCCGACCGCTACGTGGGCGCCGAAGACTGTTCCTTCAAAGGTCTCCATGTTCTCTGTCTCCAGGACGAATGGTTGCCGGCCGCGACTTCGTTTCCCGAGGAACGCGTTCCCTGAATCCGCCGGCTCTCGCGGTTGCTTTTTGACACTGCGGTGACTCACGAGTAAGACCGCTTCGGCACCTCAGGCGAGGTAGGAGCGGCCGCGCTGTTCCAGTTCGCGCTGCTGCTGCTCAGGCGTCATGGCCCGCGGCGGGTCAGACTTCCGGAAACCCTTGATCAGTCTCCGCGCGAGATCTCGGACGTTGATCCGGGCGTTGTGCGGATCCTGGTGAGCCTGTGCTGCGCGCGGAACCATGCCCAGGGCCTCGACCATCGCCCGGTGCGTGTCCTCGGTGATCCCGTCGACCTCGATCCCGGCCTGCTCGGCAATCTGCCGCGCTGTCAGAAGCTCGCTCTTGAGCGCCTCGACTGCCGACCGAGCCGCAGCCTGCGCCTGGTTCGCTTTCTCGAGATCCCTGACGGCTCCCGGCAGTCGCTTCGCTGCCTCTTTCGCTCTGGGGCCCGCCTCTTTGACTCGAGCGGCGGTGATCGCCTTCGAAACGCGTTCGCGATGGAAGTACAGCAGTTCCGACGATGCCTGGAGTTGGTCCTCCCGCTGCTCGAGCTTGATCAGCTCGGCAGGGTCTCCGCTCTCCAGGGCCTCGGCTCGCGCGGGTTTGGGGTCTCCGTTGCCGTCGTATCCGAGGGATTCGATCTCGGCATTCGTCGATCGCAGCGCTCGCTGGATCTCTCGATGAAGCGCCTCACACGCGGATTCTGAGAGCTTACCGGCGTGTGCGGCTTCGGCTCGGTCTATCAGCTTGGTGTCCATGGCTCAATTCTCCAGGCAGGTGAAACAGGGCGAGGGATTGATTCCCTCGCCAGGTGAATGGGTGTTAGGCGCTCCGCAGTCCTGGCATGTCCAGGTGGGCAACCCCGGTCGATACGCCATGGAGCTGCGGCGTTGGATTGCTGAGAGGCGCTGCGCCTCGTGTTCGAGGATCTCCCGGCGCCGGCGTCGGACCTCCAGGGCGAGGTCAATGTGGCGGTCAGTCAGGGTGGCTGGAAGTGCGATCTTGGTGCTTGGGGCCCGCTGCAGGACTGGCATCTGAGCGGCCGCAGCGAGGTTGGCGGAACGAAACTCGGCCGCGGCCGATGGGTCGTCTTGATCACGTAGCTGAGCCTCGATCGCCCACCGCGCGAAGTGAACCCTCGACGACGACTGCGAGGGTCCTTCGGGCGGAGGGTCGGCGGGTGGTGCGATCTCGCTCACGAGGCGCATCTCCAAGGCAGCGTCGGCATCAACCCAGCTCTCCTGCGCCATCATGTCGCGAATGCGCTCGATGGCGATGCCTGAGCGCTCGGCGAGCAGCTCCGCGAGGGAGTCGTCGAGCTCCTCCATGGAGTCGGCGACGTCCCGCAGTTCCGACGCGTTGCCGACGGCGATTCTGCCCGCTTCGTGGATCATGATGTGGCCGTTTCGGGCGATTGCCCGGTCCGTACACGCCATGGCGATCAAAGCGCCGGCACTTGCTGCTCTATGGATCGTGCAGAAGACGCCGAACCGGAACTCCCTGAGGGCGTAGAAGATCGCCACCGCGGTGCCGGAATCTCCACCCGGACTGTCCAATACGAAGTGCGCGTCCTTCTGTTGGCGGCCGGCCTCCAGCAGGTGGTCCCGCACGCCGGTAAGAGTGATGTCTTCGCCGACGATGCCGGTCAGGGAGAATCGGTAGGTCTCGTCGGGGTCCATCTGTTCCATCATCGTCAGCGCTCCTCTGCTGCGGCTGGTGGCGCGTCCCGCTCCCAGGACGCCTGGAAGGTTGCCAGGTGCTCGCGGAGATCCCGAAACTCGCTCTCGAGGAGCTCCACAGCCTCGGGGTTGTCAGGTCCGAGCACGGCCGTCAGGTCTCGCTGCAGCTGCTCGATGCGGACCAGGTGACGCCACCGGATGCGCCGCATCAGGCGTGACGCCTCAGCCTTTGTCATCCACTCCATTCGGGTCCTCCGTGAGCTTGAGGTAGAGGGCCTCGCGAATGCTGTCGAGCACGTCCTCGACGAGCTGGATTGCCGGGCCCGGGAGGCCTGTCCGTCGCTCGAGCATGTCGGGCAGGGTCGACAGTTCCCGATCGATCAGGGCGAACACTCGCGCGAACTCGGCCTCGACGTCGCGGGCGTCCATGAGCTCGCCGGCTGCCTCTCGCCACTTCAGCTCCTCCTGCTTTGATTGCCAGTAGGCCCTGGCGCGGAAGGGATCCAGCCTCTCGGGGTCGATCTCCTGGTCGCCGTTGGTGTTCTGGAGAAACTGGACGTAGGCCCGGACACATCCCGCCATGGGATACCGGCCCCTGCTGGCCTTCGGTAGGACGCCCTGGGCCGCGAGCTGCTGCACTCGGCGGTCAGTGATGCCCAGAAGGCCCGAAAGGAAGCCAGCCGACACCTCCGGGGACCCAGGGCCGCCGTCTTGCCAGCCAAAGAGATCGGCCGATTCACCCATGCGAAGCGAAACCCTTGGGCCATCTGAAAAGTCTGGAAGTCCGGGATCTTGCGCGCCCGTGGGTGGGGCCCTTCAGGAAGGACCCAACAGGGCGTGCAACGGCTGCAACACCCGACCCCCTTATCCACGTCTCGCGCGCGCGCGCGTAACGCCTATATGGGGGCGTGCCGTTGCGGGCGTTGCACGTGGCTAGTTCCATGCCGATTCGGGCTCCTCGGTGGCCTTCAGCGCCAGTCCCTCGCGGAACCTGCCGCCACGCGCCCGGCTGTTCCCGGCCGGGAATCCGGCGTTGTCGAGGTGCTCAGCGAAGGTGTTCTGGCTCCCTGGCCTGACGTTCGCCGCGTCGGCATACCGCTTCCAGGCGTTAAACAGGGCGCTGGGGCGCTCCCAGCGGTCGGGCGCGACCTCGCAGCAGTCCTCAAGCCACTGCTCGAAGAGGTTCTCGGCCGCGAAGTACTGGTCCGTGGCATCCGTCACCACCTTCGGGGGATTCAGGCCCTCGCGGTGGTAGGAGGCGGCGCCATCGATGATCCACTGGAGGATGCCCCCAGCCTCAGCCATGAGCTTCTCGGGCAGGTCTGGGTCGCGCTGGTCGGCCTTGAACGTGACCATGAACGGAAGCAGATACAGCCTGCGCTTGATCGCCTCGTCGACGTTCTTCAGGCGCGGTTTGTGGTTGCCGGCGACAAACAGCTTGAAGGTCGGTTCGAAGGTGAAGAAGTCCTGGCGCATGTACCTGGCGGTGATTGGGTCACCCCCGGTCAGCGCCTTGATCCTGCTCTCAGCCCAGGCGCGTCCTTCCTCGGTCTCCTGGGCGAGCACCAGGCGGGCCCCGCGCAGCATCGCTAGATCGGTGGGATGCCGGTCCGCATGGCTATCCGTGAACGTCTCCATGCTTGCCACGGTCGCGTAGTCGCCCATGATGCGCTGCACCGTGTTGAGCAGGGTTCCCTTGCCGTTGCCCCCTGGTCCGTACCCGAAGAACATCGCGTGTTCCCGGACCGATCCTGAGGCGCAGTATCCGAAGACGCGTCGGATGAACTCGATGTAATCCCGGTCGCCTTGGGTGATCTCCTCGAGGAAGCGGAGCCAGGCCGGGCAGTTGCCGCCAGGCGAGGCAGCGGTGGATTTCGTCATGTACTGGTCTGGGTCGCTGGCTTCGAGAGCGCCCGACCTCAGATCCACGATGCCGCTGGGTGTGTTCAGCAGCCATGGGCAGGTGTCCCATTGGTCTGCGGTGGCCGCGTAGCGTCTGTCTGCCTTGGCCATGCGCTCGACGGCGGCCACGACACCGGCCTTCATCCAGTCGCGATCGTTGTCAGTCGTGCGGCGGACGTGGGCGCGAATCCGGTCGTACACAGCCAGGGTGTCGTCCTCGCGCCACGTGGTGCCCGTCCACGTCATCCACCGGTTCCAGAGGGCCACGTACCGGAGAGTCGGCTCGGCAGCGCAGAACGTCAGGGCGAGAGAGTCCTCGGTGACCTCTCCGCGGCGCGCGCGGCGCTGGGCGAGCTGGTCGGCTCTAGCTCCGATGTCGTCGTAGCTATCGGCCATCCCGCACCCCGACGACCTCGCAAACCTCGGCGATCCGTGTGGCGGCTTGGGTGACGCGTCCCATATCAGCGTCGCTGAGCGCCTGCCTTGCGCGGATACGCTCTGACGCGATGGCGATGACGAATGCCTCGCGTCGTAGCAGCAGCAGGGCATCCCGGGTCCTCAGGCCGTGCTGGAACCTGCCACCGCGCGACTCCCGTGGAGGCTCGTCGAACAGGTCGGAAAGCGTCAGGCCGCAGGCTTCGACCACTTCGAGCGCTGAACAGCCGGCGCCGAAACAGTGCAGAAGCACCTTTCCATCGACCTCGCGGATACTGAGGGACGGCCCGCGGTCCTCATGTGCGGGGCATCGGGCCATCCATCGGTCGGGGCCGTTGGGGCGCACCAGGTCGAGCCGCTCGAGCAGCTGATCAGCCGGCATGGGTCCCGCCGGCGAGGCTCACCACGTTGTGGCATCCGTAGTGTTGGGCCAGCCCCCTGAGGGCCTCATCGCGGGTAATAGGTTCGCTCGCGATCATGACCAGATCACCGGGGACGGTCCGCAGCCGGTACCGCCACGCGACGAATCGATCCTGGTGGTGGAAGTCGGGCGCGGTGGTGGTATCCCTGGCGTCGCCGGTCCCCATCGGCAACTCTTGCCTCGTCATGACACCGGCGCCCCATCCGGGCCGTCGCGTCATGCTGCACCTCGCTCCCGGCTGCGCTCAGCCTCAAACTGTTCGATCTCCGAGAGATTCCATCGTGTGCATGCCTCGGTGATTCGTTCGGGCGGCGGGAGGATGCCGTTTCGGCTCCAACGCCAGATCGTGCGTTGAGAGACGTCGTAACGCTCGCTGAGCTGGGCGGCGGATGCGTATCGCTTCGTCATTGGCTGTCCCGGTTTGACGCTTCGGGACGCAATGTAGAGAGAGGGCCAGCATTGGAGGGAGGTGTAAACCCCAGCCAATTTCCTTGGGGTTTCAACCCGATTTCGTGATCACGTCACGCGCGACGGAGCGTGCATCTCGATTGGACCACTCGGGATTTACCAGCGGCAGGACTTCGCGAAGCAGTGCAACGAAGGTAGAGCGCTCTGCGTAGCTGGCTTTGGCATCCATGAACAGCTCGAAGTCGTGGACGGCCCAGTACACGAAGACCCAAAGCCCAGAATCTATCGGCTTGCCGGGTCTCGCCAGCACCAGGTTGGCATTCTCAGCCGCGGTTGCTAGGTCGGGAAGCCACGCTTCAGTGAGCTGCTGAAGATCTGGCGGCAGGCGCCCGGCGGTGAATAGATTGCGCCAGTCATGCGCCGTAAACGTGCCAGTGTGTTGCTCAATGGATCGCAGAAGTCTTGCGAGCTTCTCCATGCGCTTGCGCTGAATCCACCTCGGGGCGGCGCCTTTATCGGCATCGCGGTTGCGGTAGATCTGACCCGCTGCCCTGATCAGGCCATTGGCGAAGGCCTCAGGTTCGGGATAGCTGCCGAGGTGCCTGCGTACCACCTCCCGGATCGCTCGCTTGGCGCTATTGCTCAGCACGTTCGCCCCTGATTGGCGTAACTGAGGCTTTGGCGGCCGAGGTTTCGCTGCTGCAGAACTTCGCCCAGTCGCGCACGAGGCGCTGTCTCTTGGCGAGCAGCTCGTCTCGGGCGTAGGCGGCCCGCGTGGCGTCGCTGCTGACGTGTGCCAGCTGCAGCTCGCTCACCTCGTCCGCGTAGCTGGTGGAGTTGCGAGCCCAATCCTTGGCCGAGGATCTGAACCCATGAGGCACCGCCGCGACCTCCATGCGGCGCGTGACGGCAGACAAGGCCATGTCAGATAGCGGGCCACCCCGCGGTGCCCAGAACACATAGGGCGATTCCTCGTGCCGAGGGAGAGCCTTCAGGAGCTTCACGGCGGGCTCTGACAACGGGACCCGATGCTGCTTGCCGGCCTTCATCCGCGCGCCTGGAATTGTCCAGAGCTTGGCCTTCAAGTCGATCTCGTCCCAGGTCGCCAGGCGGACCTCGCCAGATCGTGCCCAGGTCAGAATCAGGAACTCGAGGGCGCGCGCCGCAATGCCTTTCCGGCCTCGCAGCTTGGTCATGAAGCCTGGCAGGGCCTGCCAGGGTAGTGCTGCGTGGTGGCGGACCTTCTTCACCTTCGACGGCTTCGGGAGCACGTGCTTCAGCGTCTCCCACTTCGCCGGGTTCTCACCGCTGCGGTAGTTCGACACGCGCGCCCACTCCAGGACGGTCTCCATCCGGCCACGTAGCCGGCTGGCTGTTTCCGTCTTGGTCTCCCAGATCGGCCGCAGAATGCTGACGATGTGCGCGAGCTCCACCTGGTCCACCGGCAGCGAACCGATCACCGGACTGGCGTACAGGTCGAGTGTGGATTTCCACTGTTGGGCGTGCTTCGGATTGCGGAACTCGATGGACTTGGAACGCCAGCAGGCGGTGGCGGCCTGGTCGAAGGTGATTCGGCGGGCCTCAGCGGCCCGCAGGGCGTCCTGGGCGGCGCGCCGGGCGGCGATGGGGTCGATGCCGTCCCAGACCTGCTGACGGTGCTCCCTGGCTCTCTCGCGGGCCTGCTCGAGCGTGACCGTAGGGAATGAGCCCAGACCCAGCTCCCGAAGTTTCCCGCCGACCTTCAATCGCTGGATCCAGCTGCGGGCTCCGCTCGGCTTGACGTTGAGATACAGGCCGTTCACGCCGCCGACGGCATGCATACCGGGCTTCTTGAGCCGGCGCACCTCCGTGGCCGACAGCTCCCGCGCAACCTTCGGCAATGTCTCCGCCTAGTGCTTGACCCAACGTGCGTCCCACTATAGCCTCCGTCATTGGGTGGCACAAGGTGTCACGGAGTGGCGGGGTAAGGATTCGGGAAACCCTGTGATTTCATTGGTTTTTTGGCGCGCGGTGTCGCGTGGTGTCATTGCGAAATGGCCGACTGCCTCTCCGCCAATCAAAATGGGGCCCAGCGGAGACTGTGTGAAAAGTCTCCGA
>DLCH01000050.1:0-13248 GCA_002480525.1 Gammaproteobacteria bacterium UBA7803
GGGAACCGGGCACAGCGGGTAGTAGTTCAGCCGCAGGAAACCCGAGTGCTCGGGCCGGAAGGCGTCGTCGAGATGCTCCGCGGGCATCCCCAGATTCGCGGACATCACCGACAGCAGCCGGAAGGACAGCGCCTCGCTGGCCCGGTAGTAGGCTTCCACCGCCTGCCGGAAGTCCGGCAGAGCCGGCCACTGGGGCCGGTGGCCGTCCGCCTCGGGACCCACGTCGAAGATCTCCTTCCAGTCCCGCGTGTTCTTGGTGAGCTCCCGGTCGTAGAAACCCCAGTGATTGTCCGCGGTCCGGGCGATCCGCTGCTTGTCGACGGCGGGCCGCTGAAAGAAGGCCCTCATGGCGGCCTGCAGATCACCGGTGACGCCGGCGTCGATGCCGTGGTTGACGACCTGGAAGAAGCCCCAGTCCCGGCACGCCCGATCGATCGCCGCGCGGGTCGCCGGGCTGTCCAGCTCGGCGATGTCTATGGTCGGTACCCCCTGCTCCATCCGTCACCTCGTCGACGTGCGGCCGCTGTGCGCGGCGCTGCTCCTGCCATGTTACTGCGTACGGTCCGTATCGCGCCCGGCCACGTGGCGGCGGATCAGCCCGGGCATCAGCGGCGCCTGCACGAACAGGGTGAACAGCACGACGCCGTAGGCCATGGCCTGCACCGTCCAGGCATAGTCCAGGGACGCCGGCAGCGACAACGCCAGCGCCAGGGTCACTGCGCCGCGCAGCCCGCCCCAGGCGAGTACCTGCCGGTACGGTCCCGGCACCGGCGAGGCCAGCAGTGGATTCAGCGCCGGCAGCGCCACCAGCACGACCAGCGCGCGGGCGGTGAGCACGGCGCCGATCGCGATCAGCATGGCCTGCCAGCGCTCGGAGAGCATCGCCGGACTCAGGGTCATGCCCACCAGCAGGAACACGCTGCCGTTGGCCGCGAACGCCAGCACGCCCAGCAGAAAACTGATCTCCGTGCCGACGATGGGGGCGTCCTCCCGCTGAACCGTCCGGGCCAGCACCAGCCCCGCCAGCAGCGCAGCCATCACCCCGGACACGCACAGGGCGCCTTCCGCCAGCAGGAACGACCCGTAAGCCGCCGTCAGCACGATCAGCGCGTGACTGATCCCGCCGTCGAACAGCCGCAGCGCGCCGGCGCCGACCAGCCCCACCGCCACGCCCGTCGCCGCGCCGCCGCAGAACACCATCAGGAAATCGGCCAGCGCGAGGGCAGCGCCGACGTCGGCGGACCGGGTCGCGTAGGCCAGCACGATGCCGAACACCACGATGGCCGACGCATCGTTGAACAGGCTCTCGCCCTCCAGCAGGATCGTCAGGCGCGCCGGCGCGCCCATGGCCTTGAGCTGATCGATCACGGCCACAGGATCCGTCGCAGCCAGCAGCGCGCCGGTGATGAGGGCCGCCGCCCAAGGGAAGCCGCCGGGATCGCCGATCCCGAGATAGATCAGCGCGGCGCTGACCAGCGCGGTGATGCCAACGCCCACCAGCGCCAGAAACAGAATCGCCGGCAGGTTGTCCCGCAGCGTGCGCAGCCGGATGTGAAACGCCGCGTCGAACACCAGCACCGGCAGGAACACGTAGAACACGAGATCGTGGAAGCCCACCTCGCCGAGCCCGACGTCCACGCCGAGGCCCGCGTCCAGCGCCCACGACAGCAGCACGCCGACCAGCACCAGCGGCAGGGTGTGCGGGACGCGAAACAGCCGCCCGAGGCGGTCCGACACCAGCGCCAGGGCGAACAGGGTCACGGCGAAGGCGACGATCAGCTCGATGCTCATGGCGCCGCAGACTGCACCCCCCGGACCCGGGAGGCAATCATCCCGCCCGACCAGGCGTCAGCGGGACAGCCGTCCGAGCAGCGCAGGAATGTGCTTCTTCAGGCGGAAGAAGCCACGGGTCGCCCGGGGCCAGGCGTCGCGGTCGTGGGAACGCAGCACTTCATGGACGGGAACGCCCGCCTGCGCCAGCAGGGCCCGGACCCGCGCGCGGGCGTCGGCCCCCGGGCCGACCGGCGCGTAGCAGGCCACCACCGCGTCCAGGGATTCCCGGCGCGCCCAGGCCAGGGCGTCCTCCGCCCGCAGCGAGAGCAGGTCCGCCCGGCCGAGACCCCAGCGCTGCCGGCCCCGGGTCAGCGCGTCGTCGATGGCCCCGGCCGTGAACGCCGCGGCGGCGTCGCCGGTCGGCAGCGGCGACCGCGGAGCGCCGGGCAGTGCGGCCACGGCCACGGGTCGAACCCCAAGATCGAGATCGAGGTCGTCCTCGCCCAGCAGCAGGCCGACCCGGCCGCCGCCGGCCGGCAGCGTGGCCGACGGCCAGTCCGGGACGATCCGCGGCGGCGCCGCCTGCTCCTCCAGGGCCGACGCCGCCGTGTCCAGAAGCTCCAGCCCGTCCGCACCTGACAACTCGACGCGCCGCGCGGCGAACCGGCCGATGTTGTCGGGGCGCGCCAGGTAGTGCTTGCCGGGCGTGTGCAGCCCGGCGACCCAGCGCCAGGACAGGGTGTTCGAGGCGGGATCGCCGTCGAGCAGATGGCGTAGGAAGAAGTCCGCGCCAAGCTGCCAGGGCAGCTTCAGGGTGAATATCCAGATGCTCGCGAACCACATGCGGGCATGGTTGTGCAGATACCCCGTCCCGGTCAGCTCCCGGGCCCAGGCGTCGAACACGGCGATGCCGGTCTCGCCCGCCGTCGCGGCGTGGTAGCGCAGCGCCAGGGCGTCGTCGGCGGCCGCCTCGGCGAGCAGCGAACGGACCTGCTCGAGATAGTCCGGCCACACCGAAGGATGGTGCTCGAGCCAGCCCTTCCAGTAGCTGCGCCAGTACACCTCCTGAATGAACTTCTCCGCCGTCGACGGCGCGAAGCGCCCGAGCACCGCCGCCAGCACCTCGTCCTCACGCACCAGCCGGCAGCGCAGGTAGGGCGACAGCCCCGACACGTTGGTCCGGTCGTCCGCGCCGAAGTCGAAGTTGCGCAGCCGCCGGTAGCGGTCGCCGGCATGGGGCAGAAAGGCTTCGAGACGTTCGAGGCCGGCCGCCCGGGTCGGTGGCCAGCTCATCGCACGGTCCCGTCGCGGCCCGCGGGACGCGCGCGCCTGCGGCGCCGGCACCGCTCGGAGCAGAAACGCACCTCCGACCAGACCGCCGCCCAGCGCCGGCGCCAGCGCATCGGCCGGCCGCAGCCGGCGCAGGTCTTCTCCGGCAGGTGCTGCTTCTTCACGTGGCGCATACGGAACTCCGCGGACCCTTCGCCGGCGTTCACGGCCGGCGATACGACCCTTGGACCGTAACCCGTGAACGGTTAAAACCACGTCAATCCCACTGGACGTCCCCATGCCCGAAGGTCCGGAAATCCGCAGGGAGGCCGATCGCATCGGCGAGGTCCTGGTGGGCCGGCGCCTGGTCGAGGTCGGGTTCGGTCTGCCGCGGCTGCGCCGCTACGCGTCGGTGCTCACCGGCTGCGTGGTCGACGCCGTCGACTGCCGCGGCAAAGCGCTGCTGACCCGGTTCGACAACGGCCTGACCCTGTACTCCCACAACCAGCTCTACGGCCGCTGGTACGTGCGCGCCCGCGACGACCTGCCGCGCACCAACCGCAGCCTGCGGGTGGCCCTGCACACCGACACGCACAGCGCCCTGCTCTACAGCGCCTCGGACATCGAGGTGCTGGACGACGCCGGCCTCGCCGCCCATCCGTTTCTCGCCCGGCTGGGGCCGGACCTGCTGACCGACGGCCTCACCGGCCGGGAGATCGCCGACCGCCTGCGGGCACCGGCGTTCCGGCGCCGGACCGTGCAGGCGCTGTACCTGGACCAGGGATTCGTCGCCGGGGTCGGCAACTACCTGCGCTCGGAGATTCTGTTCCATGCCCGGATCGCCCCGGATGCCCGTCCCGCCGACCTGGACGCCGGCGCCATCGGACGGCTCGGCCGGAGCACGGTGGTGATCGGCGAGCGCGCCTACCGGACTGCGGGCCTCACCAATCCGCCGTCCCGGGTCGCCGCCCTGAAACGTCGCGGTCTCCGCCGCGCCGACTTCCGCTTCGCGGTGTTCGCCCGGGAAGGCCGGCCCTGCTACCGCTGCGGCACGCGCATCCGGCGGATCACCGCCGCGTCGCGGCGGCTCTACTACTGTCCCGCCTGTCAGCGCTCATGAGTCCTCCGCCGCCGCCACGGGATCCGGCCGCCCGGCAGTGAGCAGGCGGCGGACGTCGGCCAGGGTGTCGACCGACGCCGCGTCGGCGTCCCGGCGCCAGCGGACGATCCGCGGAAAACGCAGCGACAGGCCGGACTTGTGGCGGGACGACTCGGCGATGCCCTCGAAGGCGATCTCGAACACCTGCTGCGCCGGCACCGAACGGACCGGGCCGAAGCGCTCCAGGGTGTGGCGCCGGATCCAGCGGTCGAGTTCCCGGATCTCCGCGTCCGTGAGCCCGGAGTAGGCCTTGGCGATGGGCTTCAGCTCGCCGTGCTCGTCCGGCACCGCGAAGGTGTAGTCGGTGAACAGGGACGCCCGGCGGCCGTGTCCCGCCTGGGCGTAGATCAGCACGGCGTCGATGGCGTAGGGATCCACCTTCCACTTCCACCAGCCGCCGCGGCGGCGGCCGGCCTCGTAGGCCGCGTCGCCCCGCTTCAGCATCAGCCCCTCGACGCCCAGTTCCCGGGCGCGCGCCCGCTCGGCAGCCAGCGCGTCCCAGTCCGTGAAGTCGATCAGCGGCGACAGCGTCAGCGGTCCGCCGGCGGCGTCGGTGCCGCCGTCGAGACGCCGGGCCAGGTCCTCCAGCGTCGCCCGGCGCACCGCCTGGGCGGAACCGCGGATGTCACGCCCGCCGATCTCCAGGCAGTCGTAGGCGAGCAGCCGCACGGGCACCTCGGCGAGCAGCTTCGGACCCACCCGCTTGCGGCCCAGCCGGCGCTGCAGCGCCGCGAACGGCAGCACGCCGTCCCGCCAGCCCACCAGCTCGCCGTCGATGACGGTGCCGTCCGGCAGACGCTCGGCCAGGGCCTCGACCTCGGGAAAGCGCGGCGTGATCAGCTCCTCGCCCCGGCTCCACAGGAACGTCTGCCCCCGGCGCCGGACGAGCTGGGCGCGGATGCCGTCCCACTTCCACTCGGCGAGCCACTGCCCCGGCGCGCCCAGAGACCCAGTCGGGCGGTCCAGCGGCGACGCGAGAAAGAACGGATAGGGGCGGGAAATCTCGACGGACCCATCGTCCGGACGGGTGAGCGCTTCGAAGAACGCCGGCGACGGCTGCCAGTCGCCCATCAGCCGTTGCTGGATCACGCTGCGCGGCAGGTCGAAGGCCGCCGCCAGGGCGCGCGCCACCAGGAGCTGGGAAACGCCGACCCGCAGCGCGCCGGTGAGCAGCTTGGTGAACAGAAACCGCTCGCGCCGGTCCAGCCGGCGCCACCAGTCCACCACCCGGCGGCCCTGCTCGGCCTCGTCGCAGTCCGCCAGCGGCAGCAGCACCTGCTCCACCAGCTCCCCCAGCGTCGGCAGCGCCGCGCCGTCCGCGCCGGCGGGCTCCAGCAGCAGCGACACGGTCTCCGCCAGGTCGCCCACCTCGGCGTAGCAGGCCAGCACCAGCCACTCCGGATAGTCGCTCGCCTCGACCAGCATGCGCCGCAGGCGGGCCCCACCCACCAGGCGTTTGAGCCGCCGCCCCGCCAGGAAGTGCACGGCCCAGGCGCCGTCCGCCGGCGGCGCGCCGCGGAAGAAGTCCGCCATGGCGGCGACCTTGGCGTTGGTGGAGGTGGTGGCGTCCAGGGCCTGATACAGCTCACTGAAGCGTCGCATCGCCCTCGCCTTCGAACTCCGTCGCCACCGCCGCCGCGGCGACGCCGCGCTCCGCCAGGTAGCGGGCCAGCAGGTCGCTCTGGCCGTGGGTGGTGAGCACCCGGGCCGCGCCGGTGGCCTCGACGGTGTCGATCAGCCCGGGCCAGTCCGCGTGGTCCGAGACGACGAAGCCCCGGTCGTAGCCCCGCCGCCGCCGGTTGCCGCGCAGCAGCATCCAGCCGGACGCGAAGCCGGTGGCCGCCTCGCCGAAACGGCGCATCCAGCTCGAGCCGCCGGCGCCGGGCGGTGCCAGCACCAGGGCCTCGCGGTAGTCCTGCTCCCCGTCACCCACCCGGCGGGTGTCCGGCAGTGTGACGCCGGCCTCACGGTATACGGCGTTGATGGACTCCACCGCGCCGTGGGTGAACACGGGTCGACCGTCGAGATGGGGCGCGAGCTCGGCCAGCAGCCGCTGGGCCTTGCCCAGGGCGTAGCAGAACAGCACGCTGGCCACGCCCCGGCGCGCGTTGTCGGCCCACCAGTCCGCCACCTCCTGGGCCACCGTGGCCGTGTCCGGCCAGCGGTAGACCGGCAGCGCGAAGGTCGCCTCGGTGATGAACACGTCGGCCGGCACCACCTCGAAAGGCGCGCAGGTGGGATCCGCCTGGCGCTTGAAGTCGCCGGACACCACCCAGACCTCGCCGCCGTGCTCGATGCGCACCTGGGCCGAGCCGAGCACATGGCCGGCCGGGTGCAGGCTCACCGTCACCGGGCCGAAGCGCCGGGGCTCGCCGTAGTCGACGGGCTCCACCGCGGCGCCGGGCAGGCGGTGGCGCAGCAGGCTGCAGCCCGGCGCGGCCGCCAGGTACCGGGCGGAGCCCGCCCGGGCGTGGTCCGCGTGGGCGTGGGTGATGACGGCGTTCGCTACCGGCCGCCAGGGATCCACGTGGAAGTCGCCGGCGCGGCAGTAGAGTCCGCTGTCGGTCAGCTCGATCAACGCGATCCCGTCCGGCGCCACCCCGGATGCCGGGACGAGGCCGGTCTTGTCCACATATTGTCCATGTATACCTCTTAGTTTTACCGTCGAATTCCTGCATCGTCCATATTTTGACCCGGAATTCACCTGGACACACGTAACGTCGACTGCATGAAGACACCACCCAACTACCCATCCCGACCCAGGCTACGGCCGCCGCTGCGCAGCGCCGTCGCGCTGGCCGCCCTGCTCGCCGGCGCTGCCGGCACCGCAGGCGCGGCCGATCCGAAGCGCGGCGAGGCCCTGGCCTTCGAGTACCACTGCATGACCTGCCACGGGCCGCGCGGCCGCTCCAGCGACGGGCGCTATCCGCACCTGGCGGGACAGCATGCCGCCTATCTGGAGATACGGCTCAACTACTTCCGCTCCGCGGTGGAGCCCACCAATCAGATGAACGCCCAGGCCGTGCACCTCGAGGACGACGAGATCGCCGACCTGGCCGCCTACTTCGCGAGCCAGCCATGAGACACATCACCCGGAACACGGTGCTCGCCCTCGGCGTTCTGGCGGCCGGCGGCTGCAGCCTGCCGGACGACCAGGTCGAACGCGGCGCCGCGCTGGCGACGGAGAAGGGCTGCATCGCCTGCCACGGCGCCAAGGGCGTGAGCCTCGCGCCGACGTTTCCCAACCTCGCCGGACAGTGGCCCCAGTATCTGCGGGTGCAGCTTCTCAAATACCGCTCCGGCGAGCGGCAGAACGCGGTCATGAACGGACAGGCCGCGGAACTCACGCGCGAAGAGATCGCGGCGCTGGCCGCCTTCTACGCCGCGCAATGACCTCGAAGGAGATCCCATGAAGATCGACAACGAAGAAATGCAGGAGGAAGTCGAGGACATCGTCGACCGGACCCGGGTCGTGCCGGTCACCATGATCGTCGCCGTGCTGGCGACCCTGGCCGTGCTCGCGGCCTTCGCCGTCGGCGTCTACCAGGACCAGGACACCGGCAATCTGCGCGACGACCAGGGCGTCCTCGACGCGGAGAGCCTCGAAACCCTGAAGGCCCCGATCGCCGACTGACGCCTCAGGCGTCGGCGACCACCGCCACGTCACCGGGGGCCAGCTCGGACCCGCCCATCAGCAGCCGCCCGGCGACGGGCAGCGGCCGGGGCTCCGCCGCGTAGTTGAACACGAAGGTCAGACCGCCCCGGCGCCGCAGCCGCACGCCCTCCGGCATCGGCCGGACCGTCAGACCGGCATCCGCGGCGGCCGCGGTCACCACCGCATCCAGCAGTTCGTCGCTGGGGCAACCCGGCAGGTAGTGGCGGCCGTCGCGGGCGTACCAGACGCCGCGCCCGTCGTCCGCGCACAGCCGCGGCGCCAGGGGACCTTCCACCTCCTCCAGCCAGGTGTGCACGTGCCCGCCCACGGCGGACACCGTGACCGCCGCGTCGGCGTCGAGCGCGTCCACCCGGGCGACGCGAACCGGCAGCAGACCGGCGACGGGACCCGGCTCGCCGCCGGCCGGGACCTGGAAGTCCGCGGTCTTGCTGCCCGTTCTGGCGCCGATCAGCAGCGCGCCGGCGCACCGGTCCAGGTGCGCGGCCCAGTCTTCGCAGAGCACCGGCAGACAGGGCAGCACCAGCAGCGCGTAGCCGGACACGTCGTCGCCCGGCGCGACCAGGTCCACGTCCAGCCCGACACGGCGCAGCGCGCCGTAGTAGGACAACGCCGTCGCCAGCGCCGAGAACCCGGCGGACTGGGGCTGAATCCCGGTGATCCAGCACGACGGGTAGTCGAAGGCCAGCGCCACCCGGGCCGGCCGCGTGGCCGGCATCGCCGGCAGCCCGGCGAGCTCGTCGCGGACCCGGCGCAGCTCGCCGGCGGCGCGGTCCTCCCGGCCATCCGTGGTCAGCAGCGCGGCGTGCATCTGCTCCTGGCCGAACGGCGCCCGGCGCCAGCGGAAGATCGAGGTCAGCTCGGCGCCGTGGGCGATGGCCTCCCACAGCCACAGCCGCACCATGCCCGGCAGCGGCGCCGCGTTGTGGGTGGCCCAGTTCACCGGGCCGGGCTGCTGCTCCATGACCCACAGCCGCCCCCGGCCGACCCGGCGGTACAGGTCGTGATGAAAGCCGGCGAAGTCCGGATGCCCCTGCCGCCGGTAGGCCGCCCGCTCGCCTGCGCCGTAGGGCCCCTGCTGGAGAAAACCCAGGGGATAGCTGTCCCAGCTCGCGACGTCGAGGTCGCGGCCGACGGCGAAGTGATCGAAATCCGTGAACAGCCCCATGAAGTTGTGGGTGATCGGCCGCCCCGGGGAAGCGGCCCGCAGCACCGCCGTCTGCCCGGCGTTGAAGGCCGCGACCTGATCGCTGGAATAGCGGCGGAAGTCCAGGCGATGGGCCGGGTTGGCCTCGGTCACCGTCGCCGCCGGCAGGTCCACCTCGTCGAAATCGCCGTAGCTCTGACTCCAGAACACGGTGCCCCAGGCCTCGTTCAGCGCCGCCACGCTGCCGTAGCGATCCCGCAGCCAGCGCCGGAAGCCGGCGACCGCCGCCGGGGAATGGCTCTCCACGGTGTCGTGACAGCCGAACTCGTTGTCCGTCTGCCAGGCGACCACCGCCGGGTGATCGCCGTAGCGCTGCGCCATGGCCGACACGATGCGGTGCGCCTCGCGCCGGTACGCCGGGCTCGAGAAGCAGTAGTGGCGGCGCGAGCCGAACCGCCGCGGCCGGCCGTGGCGGTCCGCCGGCAGAATCTCCGGCAGCTCGTCCACCAGCCACTTGGGCGGGCAGGCGGTGGGTGTGCCCAGCACGATGCGCAGCCCGGCATCCGCCAGCACGGCAATCGCCCAATCCAGCCAGGCCCAGTCGAACGCGCCGCGCCGGGGCTCGATGCGGCTCCAGGCGAACTCGCCGATGCGGACCACGCCGATGCCCATGTCGACCATGCGGGCGGCATCCTCCGGCCACCAGGCCTCGGGCCAGTGTTCGGGGTAGTAGCAGACCCCCAGCAGCGGCGCGCCGTCGAGCGATGCCGCGCCGCGATCGTCGTTGGTGGCCATGGAATGACTGCTCCGCCGCGGGTGACCGCCGGCGAGCATAGCACCCGCGCCGGGCAATGACGGTACACTCCGGTCACCATGACCAGGAACCGGACACATGGCGGCTCCGACCGCTGAGGCGCCAACGGGGGCATCCGTGGCCCGCGCGTTCGCCGCGCACTTCCCGGACGCCGCCGCGCCGCGGCTGGCGTTCGCGCCGGGCCGGGTCAACCTCATCGGCGACCACGTCGACTACTGCGGCGGCACCGTGCTGCCCATGCCCATCGAGCAGGGCACCTGGGTCGCCGCCGCGGCCAACGAGTCCGGCATGCTGCGCGCCGTCAGCGTCGACCGGGAGCCGGCCCTGGCCTTCCCCCTGGACCGCCCGCCGCGTTTTCCCGACGGCCACTGGGGCCGGTTCCTGCACGGCGCCCTGGCCGTCCTCGAAGCCGACGGCGCGGCGCCGACCGGCGCCGACGTGCTGGTGACGGGCAACATCCCGTGCGGCGGCCTGTCGAGTTCCGCCTCGCTCAGCGTGGCCCTGCTGCTGGCCCTGGACGGGCGCGGCGACGCGGGTCTGACGGGCCTGCCCCTGGCCCGGGCGGCCCAGCGCATCGAGCACGAGCATGTCGGCGTCGCCTGCGGGCTGATGGATCAGGCCGCGGTAGTGCTGGGCGAGGCCGGCGCCGCCCTCGAGTTCCACTGCGCGGACGCGACGGCAAGCGCCGTCCCGATACCGGAGGAGGAGATCGCCATCCTGGTGGCGGACAGCGGCGTGCCCCGCACCCTGGCGGGCAGCGCCTACAACGAACGGCGCGACGCGCTGACCCGGGCGGCGGAACTGGCCGGGATCGAGTTCACCCGGCTGGCGACGTCCCTGCAACCGGGTACGGCCTTCGGCGACGCCGAGCTGGAGCGCCTGGCGCGGCACGTCACCGGCGAGCAGGCCCGGGTCGAAGCCGCCTGCGCCGCTGCCCGGGCCGGCGACTGGCCCCGCTTCGGGCGTCTGCTCGATGCCAGTCACGCCTCCCTGCGGGACGACTATGCGGTGAGCTGTCCGGCCCTCGACCGGCTGGCGGAGGCCTTCCGCCGCCAGCCCGGCTGCTTCGGCGCGCGCCTGACCGGCGCGGGGTTCGGCGGCGCGGTGGTGGCCGCGGTCCGACCGGATTCGGTAGCCGCCTGCCTGGCGGCGGTGACCGCCGGCCTCGGCGCAGACAGCCGCGGCGCGTTCCGCGCCCGGTCCCGGGGCGGAGCCCGGCGCGGTGAGTGAACGGCGCTGGGACCCCCTGAGCGAGCGCTGGGTGATCGTCTCACCCGGGCGGGTGCGGCGGCCGTGGCAGGGTGACGAAGCGCCCCCGGCCGCACCGGGTCTGCCGGCCCGGGAACCGGACTGCCATCTGTGTCCGGGCAACCGGCGCGCCGGCGGCCAGCGCAACCCGGACTACCCGGGCGTGTTCGTGTTCGACAACGACTTTCCGGCCCTGGCCGGCGCCGACGGCTCGGCGCCGGCGCTCGAGGACCCGGCGGCCTCTCCCCTGCTGCGGCACGCGCCCGTCACCGGCCGCTGCCGGGTGCTGTGCTACCACCCGGATCACCACCAGTCCCTGGCCACCCTGCCGCCGGCGCGCCAGCGCGAGGTCGTCGGGGCCTGGATCGACCAGCAGCGGGAGCTCGGGCCGGCCCACGCCTGGGTGCAGATCTTCGAGAACCGGGGCCGCATGATGGGCTGCTCCAGCGACCACCCCCACGGCCAGATCTGGGCCAGCGATCACGTGCCCAGCCTGCCGGCCACCGAGGACGCCGCCCAGGCCCGGTACCTGTCGAGCCACGGCCGGCCGCTGCTGCTGGACTATGCCGAGCGGGAGGCGGCCCTGGGCACCCGGGTGGTGACGGCCAACGAGGGCTGGCTGGCGGTGGTGCCCTGGTGGGCGGCGTGGCCCTTCGAGACGCTGCTGCTGCCGCGCATGCCCCTCGGCGGGCTCGAGGATCTCGACGCCGCCGGCGCGGACCGGCTCGCCGAGGTGCTGGGCCGGCTGCTCGGCGCCTACGACGCGCTGTTCGGCGTCGCCATGCCCTACTCCATGGGCTGGCACGGCCGGGGCCGGGACCAGGGCCGGCACTGGCAGCTCCACGCCCACTTCTATCCGCCGCTGCTGCGCTCCGCCACGGTGCGCAAGTTCATGGTGGGCTACGAGATGCTGGCGGAAGCCCAGCGCGACCTCACCCCGGAGCAGGCCGCCGCCCGGCTTCGGGAAGTGCTGGCGTAGTGCTGCGCACCGCGCTAGCCGTCTGACGGGGACGCGCCGGCGGGGCACAGCTCGATCAGCAGCGCCCGGCCCGGCGGCAGCGCCGGCAGCGGCACGCCGACGGCGCGCAGCTCCGCATCGGTCAGCCGCAGACCCTCCGGCATGTCGATCCACGGCGGCTGCGCCGGCGCGCCCCGCCGCACCGCCGGGTCGAGCAGCGGCACCCGCACCTGCAGCGTCCCGCTGACGTGGCGGATCCGCAGCGGCGCCGTGACCGCCGACGTCGCCGGTGCGCGCCGCAGCACACACACCAGCGCCCGGCAGCGGTCCCGGGCGAACACGCCCACCGCCGTCAGCGCCGGGTCCGGATGGGGCAGCACCAGCAGATGGCCGTCGTGCAGCCAGGGCCGGACGCGCTTGTGCAGCGTCACGCAGGCCCGCACCGTGTCCCGCTGTGCCGCCGCCAGCGTCGTCGGGTCGAGCTCCAGCCCCATGGAGCCCAGCACCGCCATGGCGGCCCGGGCGTGCAGCGACCAGCGCCGTCCCGTCTGGTGGCTGACCTCGGGGCCGATGTGACTGCCCATGACTTCGGGCGGTGCGAACAGCCCGTAGGCGGCCATCATCGGCAGGCGCAGATCGGGATCGTGGGCATCGGACAGCCACACCCGCTGCGTCCGGGACAGCGCCCGCCAGTCCGCCCGGCCGCCGCCGGACGCACAGGCCTCGATGTCGAGATCCGGGCGCGCCGCCCGGACGCGGTCGAACAGTGCCGTCGCCGCCGGCACCAGCGGCCGGCCGGCGCCCTGGGGCACGTCGCGGTTCATGTCCCACTTCAGCGCCGCGATCCGCCGATCCGCCACCAGCGTCTCGAGCACGCCGGCGACATGGTCGAGGCAGGCCGGCTGACCCAGGTCCAGGGCGAACTGGTGACGCCCCAGGGGCTGATCCGGCTCACCGAGCACCCAGCCGGGATGCGCCTCGAACAGGGCGCTGTCGCGATTGACCATCTCCGGCTCCACCCACAGCCCGAACTCCATGCCCAGGTGGCGGACCCGGTCCATCAGCGGCCCCAGGCCGTCCGGATACGCGTCCGGCCGCGGGGTCCAGTCGCCGAGGCCGCGGCGGTCGTCCCGGCGCCGGCCGAACCAGCCGTCGTCCAGCACGAACCGCTCGACGCCGAGATCGGCGGCGGCTTCGGCGATGGCGG
>DLCH01000050.1:13656-22861 GCA_002480525.1 Gammaproteobacteria bacterium UBA7803
CGCGCGCCGTCCTGGAACACCCGCCGCAGCCCGTTGAGGCCGTCCGGGGACCAGCCGAGGTAGAGCGGCGGCAGCACCGCGTCGTCGCCGTCCCGATCCACCTCGGCCGCGTCCAGCGACACCTGGGCGACGAAGCCGCCGTCCCGGCGCTCGGCGACGTGCCAGTCGTAGTTGCCGAACCAGGCCAGATGCAGGCCCAGCACCGCGCCGGTGTCCTCGCCGAAGCCGGCTTCGCCCACCACCTGACCCGGGAACGCGTCGTGGGCGGCACGGGCCCCGGCCCGGCTGGTGCGGAAGCCGCCGCCGGCCAGCGGCACGCGCCGGACCGCCAGCTCCCCGGCCCAGCGGCCGCCGAAGGTCAACTGCTCGGCGGCGTCCGGTGGCAGCGGCACGGTGTGGCACAGCCGCCCCGCCGCCGGCCCGGCGCGCAGCGACAGCTCGAACAGACCCGGGGCGAATACCGCCAAGCCGACCGTGACGACGGCGCCTCCGGGGTGGCGGTAGATCACCTCGACGGCGTCGGCGCCCGCATCCCGAACCTGCCAGCGCCAGGGCCGCGCCGCCGCAGGACCCTGCCAGCCCGGGACTCCGGCCCAGCCCAGGGCCGGGTCGGGAAACAGCGGCATCGCCGCCGGCGCGGCCACCAGGCTGGCCGGTTCCGGGCGCTGCAGCAGCGCCGCCGGCGCCTCCTCCAGCACGGCCCCCAGGTGCACGATCTGGGGCGGCGCCAGGTCGCTCCAGGCGAGCCACAGGCCCGCCTCGCCGGCATCGAGGCGGCGCCAGGACAGCGAATCTGCCACGCCGTCGCCCGTCGTCCCACTCATCCGCTGAACACGCCGTACAGGCCGAGCTGCACCACGATCAGCGCCACCGCCCACCAGCGGATGTCGCGCCAGCGCCGCCGGTCCGGGGCGTCGGCGAAGGCGCGCGCCGGCGGCAGGCGCAGGCTGGCGACGGCGATGCCGAGGAACAGCAGCGTCGTGAACAGGTAGGCCGGCCACACCGGCAGGGCGTCCATCACGAGCCGCGGCTCCACGGGCGGTACACCAGCCGTTCGAGGTCCGCCGCCGGCAGCGGCGCGGTGCGCCGGCTCACCAAAACGATCAGCACCAGGGCATAGCAGAACGTCACGAACGCCACGTACAGCATGTTCCAGCCCGACGCCAGCAGCGCCCCTGCCAGGGGCACGCCGGTGGCCAGCGCCGCCAGCCCGGCCGCCGGGGTGGCGCTGCGGGTCAGCGCGCCGAGCACCAGCAGGGCCAGCAGCGGGCCCTGGAACAGCGACAGCAGCGTCTGCACGAATACGTAGATGCCGCCCATCTCGCCGATGAACGGCGCGAGGGCCATCGCCGCCAGCAGGATCACCAGGGTCAGCCAGCGGCCGAGGACCAGATCCCCCCGGGGATCGGCCCGGCGGCGCAGCACCCCCCGGATGTCCCGGGTCATCATTAGCGCCGTGGAGTTGATGCCGGAATCGATGGACGACTGCAGCGCTGCGATCAGCGCGACGAACATCAGCCCGGACAATCCCGGCGGCAGCAGGTGCCGGACCACCCAGGGCAAGGCCATGTCCGGATACTCGATGCGCGCCTGCATCACCAGGGCGAGCAGCCCGGGAAACACGATCAGCAGCGGCACCAGGGTCTTGGCGAAGGCGGCGAACATCATCGACGCGGAGGCGTCCCACTGGCTGCGGGCCCCGAGGGTGCGCTGCAGGATCGCCTGGCTGCCGCACCAGTAGGCCGGCGACAGCACGATGGCGAGCCCCAGCACCACGCCGGGCCAGGGAAACTCGGGATGATCCGCCGGCAGATAGGCGCTGAGATGGGTGGGATTCTCCGCCACCAGCCGGTCGGCGAAGGACGCCGCGCCGCCGGCCTCGGAGATGCCCAGGGCGACGATGGCCACGCCGCCCAGGAACATGATCACCACCTGCACCGCGTCGGTGAAGGCCACCGCCGCCAGCCCGCCGGAGATGCTGTAGAGCCCGACGACGGTGCCGGTGACCACGATGCCCACCCAGATCGGCCAGTCGAGATAGGTCTGCAGGGTCAACGCGATCGCCCACAGCGCCACGCCGATGGCGAACAGCGCGAACACGCTGGCGATCAGCGCCGCGAGCAGGCGCACGGCCTGGCTGTAGCGGGCCCCGAGGTACTCCGGGATCGAATAGACGCCGGCCCGCCAGTACAGCGGGATGAACACCAGCGAGGCCAGGATCATGGCCGGAATCGCGCCGACCCATTCGAAGTTGGCCTGGGCGATGCCGACCTGATAGGCCCCGCCGGCCGCGCCGACGTAGCCCTCCGCGCTGACGTTGGTGCCGATGATGGACAGGCCGATGATCCACCAGGTGAGCGAGCGGCCGGCGAGGAAGTAGTCCCGGTCGTCGTGCACCCGGCGGCCGAGCCGGACGCCCATGACGACGATGGCCAGCAGATAGCCGACCACGATGACCAGGTCCAGGACGTGCATTGCCGGTGGCGTCCCCCTCTCCCAGGTCGGCATTGTACACACAGCCCCCGGCGGGCCGAGGGGGACGACGGCGCTCCGCTCGGGCTAGACTAGATGGATGAACCTGGTGATGTACGCCATACCCTTCTTCATCCTGCTGATGGGCGTCGAATACGCCTACGGCCGCGCGCGCGGCCGGAACACCTATCGCCTGGCGGACACCGTGAACAGCCTGTCGCTGGGCACCCTGTCCCGGCTGTCCGGGCTGGTGAAGCTCGGCGTCGCGGGCCTGGTGTTCGAGGCGCTCCGCGGCTGGACGGGCATGGCTACCCTGCCTGCGGAATCCTGGGCGGTGTGGATCGTCGCCTTCATCGGCTACGACTTCTGCTACTACTGGTCCCACCGCTTCGGCCACGAGTGGAAGCTGTTCTGGGCCTCCCACGTCGCCCACCACCAGAGCGAGGAATTCAATCTGTCGACGGCGCTGCGCCAGACCAGCACGGGCAACACCTTCGTGTTCTACGTGCCACTTTACCTGCTCGGCTTTCCCACCGAGATGATCGTGACCGTCGGCGCCCTCAACCTGATCTATCAGTTCTGGGTGCACACCGAGCACGTACCGGCCCTGGGTCCCCTGGAATGGATCTTCGTCACGCCGTCGAACCACCGGGTTCACCACGCGCGCAATCCCGGCTACCTGGACCGCAACTACGGCGGCGTGTTCATCGTCTGGGATCGCCTGTTCGGCACCTATACCCCGGAGCGGGCCGACGAGCCCTGCGTCTACGGCATCACCCATCCGCTGGCGAGCTGGAACCCGCTGTGGGCCAACGTCCACGTGTGGTACGAGACCGCTCGGGACACCCTGCGCACCCGCCGGCTGCGGGACAAGATCAAGCTGTGGTTCTCGAGCCCCGGCTGGCGGCCCGACGACCTGCCGCCCTGGCAAGACGACTGGCAGCGGCCGAAATACGATCCGCCGATGACGCCGGGCGCGGGCCCGCTGGTGTTCGTCCAGTACTGGATCGTGACCGTCGCCGCGCTGGCGCTCATCGTCCTGGCGGCGGACCTGCCGCGGGCCTTCGTGCTCACCGGCGTCGTCGTGCTGGGCTACTCGTTCTTCGTTCAGGGCGCCTGCCTGGAAGGTCGCCGCTACGCGACGGCGCTGGAAGGCATCCGCGCCGTGCTGATCGCCGCGGCCGCCTGGCTGTGGCATCCGCTGCTGGGCACCACCCTGACCATCGTCGTCATGGCCTATGGCGCCGTCAGCCTGCTGGCGACCCTGCGCCTCGCCTCCCTCCGCTCGGAACCGCCGGCACTATGGACAAGCGGCCAGAGCTGACCCGGGAGCAGCTTCAGCTCATCTACGACAACACCAGCGACCTGGTGTTTCTGATCGCCGTGGAGGGTCCGGACCGCTACCGCGTGGAGCACGTCAACCCCGCCTACCTGGCCCGGACCGGCCTGGGGGCGGAGGAGATCGTCGGGCGGCGGCTCGAGGAGGTGCTGGCGCCGGAAGAAGCCGACTACGTGCGCGACCAGTACGGCCGGGCGATCGACGGACGCCGCCCCTACGCCTACGAGACCCGCGTTCCGCTGCGCGGCGACGCCACCTACCTGGACACCACCCTGGTGCCGGTGTTCGGCGACGACGGCGCCTGCAGCCATCTGATCGGCGTGTCCCGGGACGTCACCGGCAACAAGCGGGAGCGCCAGGCGCTGGCCCAGGAGAAACGCCGGGCGGAGAACTACCTGGACATCGCGGAAGCCCTCATCGTCGCCCTCGACACGGACATGCGCATCACCATGCTCAACCGCAAGGGCTACGGTCTGCTCGGCTACCCGGAAGGCAGCCTCACCGGGCACAACTGGTGCGAGGTATGCATCACGCCGGAGAAGCGGTCGGCGTTCGAGCGGGGTTTCCGCAGCTTCATCGAGCGGGGCGAGGCGGACCGGAACATCAACTACGTGCTCACCCGCAGCGGCGAGCGCCGGCTCATCAGTTGGGCCAACGCCATCATCCGGGACGAGAACGGCCGGATCACCGGCCTGCTGTCGTCCGGTGAGGACATTTCCGACCGCAAGCGGGCCGAGCAGGCGCTGATCGCCAGCCAGCGGGTCCTCGCGGCGGACGAGGTCGTGTCCGGCGTGGCCCACGATTTCAACAATGCCCTGCAGGGCGTGCTCGGCAACATCGAGCTGGCGCTGGCCCACTCGGACACCGAGCGGTTCCGCGAGCACCTCCACAGCGCAGCCAAGCTGGCCGACGATGCGGCCCGGCGGCTGCGGTCCCTGCGCGGGCCCAGCAATGCCCGCCAGGACGAGAGCGCCGAGCGCCTAGAGGTCAACGAGATCGTCGAAGACGCCATCGCGCAGACCCGTCCCCTGTGGAAGGACGAGGCCCAGCGCCACGGCCGCAGCATCTCGCTGACGCCGCGACTCGCGCAACCGTCACCCGTGGTGGAAGGCAACCGCAGCGAGCTGCGCACGGTGCTGTACAACGTCATCAAGAACGCCATCGAGGCCATCGGCGAGCTGGGCGAGATCCTGGTGGCCAGCGAGCAGGAGGACGGCCACGCCGTGATCACCGTGCGCGACGACGGCGTCGGCATGGACTCCCGCACCAGCACGCGGGTGTTCCAGCCGTTCTTCTCCACCAAGGGGCTGGAAGCCGGCCGCGGGCTCGGCATGAGCGCCGCGCACAGCATCGTCCGGGCGCACCGGGGCGACATACTGGTCCGGGAGACCAGCCCCGGCCAGGGCACCGTCATCGAGATCCGCCTGCCTCTGGCGGGCGCCGCCCGGGCGGACGCCGCACCGCCCGGGACGCGGAATCGCACCGGCGCGCCCGGCCGCATCCTCTGGGTGGACGACGACGCCGACATCCGCGCGCTGGCCGAGAGCTACCTGGGTGCCATCGGTCACGAGGGCGACGTGGTGGACAGCGGCCAGCACGCGCTGGCGATGCTCGACGGCAACGACTACGCAGCGGTGATCACCGACGTGGGCATGCCGGGCATGAGCGGCCTGGACCTCGCCCGCCACATCGCCGTCCGGCCCGGCCCGCGGCCGCCGGTGATCGCGGTGACCGGATGGGGCGACGCCATCAGCGAGGACGGGCGGCTGCCCGAGGGCGTGGCCGCGGTCATGTCGAAACCCGTGCGTCTGCAGCAGATCCGCGAGATCCTCGACGATCTGCCGGACCCGGAGGGCGCGTGATTCGAAGGGAGCCGCCGCACAACCGCCGGACCAGAACTTCAACGAGCCGGAATATCAACGAGAAGGGGGAGACCCGATGAGCGACCTGGACAAGGACCTGTTCAACCTGGCGATGTCCGACGAGGCATTGCCGCTGATGGACGCGGTCAAGAAACACATCGCCGAGAACGTCGAGCCGATCACCGAGGAGTTCTTCGCCCTCGACAAGGAGAAGACCGACCGCTGGTCCTGGCATCCGCGGCAGCTCGAGCTGCTCGACGGCGCCAAGGACAAGGCCAAGGCCGCCGGCCTGTGGAACTTCTTCCTGCCGGAGTCGGAGTACGGCGACGGTCTCACCAACCTGGACTACGCCTACATCGCCGCCGAGCTCGGCAAGTCGCCGCTGGCCTCCGAGTCGCTGAACTGCAGCGCCCCGGACACCGGCAACATGGAAGTGCTCGAGCGGGTCGGCACGCCCGAGCAGAAGGAGCAGTGGCTGAAGCCGCTGCTGAACGGCGAGATCCGTTCCGCCTACGCCATGACCGAGCCGGGCCTGCCGTCGTCGGACGCCAAGAACATCTCCACCAGCGCCGTGCTCGAGGGCGACGAGTGGGTGATCAACGGCGAGAAGTTCTACATCTCCGGCGCCGGCGATCCGCGCTGCAAGATCATGATCGTCATGGTCAAGACCAGCCCGGACGCGCCGCCCAGCAAGCAGCAGTCGCAGATCCTGGTGCCCATGGACACGCCCGGCGTGAAGGTGCTGGAAGGCATGGAGGTGTTCGGTCACGACCACGCCCCGCGCGGCCACATGCACATCGTGTTCGACAACGTGCGCGTGCCGAAGGAGAACATCCTGCTGGGTGAGGGGCGCGGCTTCGAGATCTCCCAGGTCCGCCTGGGCCCCGGCCGCATCCATCACTGCATGCGCTCCATCGGCAAGGCCGAGCGGGCGCTGGAGCTGATGGTCAAGCGCGGCGCCACCCGGGAAGCGTTCGGCAAGCCGCTGATCAAGCTCGGCAAGAATCTCGAAGTGGTGTCCCGCGCCCGCATCGAGATCAACGCCATGCGCCTGGCGGTGCTCCAGGCGGCCAAGGCCATGGACGTGCTGGGCAACAAGGAAGCCCGGGTGTACGTCAGCGCCGTGAAGGCGATGGTGCCGGAGAAGGTCTGCCAGATCATCGACGACGCCATTCAGATCCACGGCGCAGCGGGCATCTCCCAGTGGACGCCGCTGGCGGAGCTGTACACCGACATGCGCCACCTGCGCTTCGCCGACGGTCCGGACGAGGTGCACCACATGGTGGTGGGCCGCGCGGAGGTCCAGAAGTACGGCCTCTGGTAGAAACCGCGGCAGGCAGCCGTCACGCCGGCCCGGCGTCCAACCGCCGGGCCGCTCCCGGGGTCCCTTCAGCAGCGCCGGAGGCTGACCGGGACCCCGGACAACTTCGCAGGTATTGATGCGCTACGGCCCGATCCTGTTCGTCATCAGCGTCACCATGATCGCCATGGGCGACCTGATGCTGCTGCCCGCGCTGGTCGGCGGTTTCTCCAGCCGGCACGATGCCCAGCCGTTTCTGAATGCGGCGGCCGCGATTCTGCTGCCGGCGCTGCTGCTGTTCGCCGTCTCGAGGCGCCCCGACGTCCGGCTGGTACCGCGCCAGGCGTTCTTCATCACCACCGTGGTCTGGCTGATCACCGCGCTGGCGGGTGCGCTGCCTCTGGTGTTTCACGAGCACCTGCGCCTCACCGACGCGTTCTTCGAATCCATGTCGGGCATCACCACGACCGGGTCCACGGTGCTTCACGGCCTGGACACCATGTCGCCGGCGATTCTGCTGTGGCGCTCCATGCTGCAATGGCTGGGCAGGCTCGGCTTCATGCTCATGGCCATCGCCATACTGCCCCTGGTCGGCGTGGGCGGCATGCGCCTGTTCCGCTCGGAGTCCTCGGACTGGAGCGAGAAGTCACTACCCCGGACGCGGGACATCGCGGTGCGCATCGCCTGGCTGTACCTGACGCTCACCGGTCTGTGCGGTCTCGCCTACTGGGCGTTCGGCATGTCCGTGTTCGATGCGATCAACCACGCCATGACGACCCTGGCCACAGGCGGCTATTCCACCTCCGATCAGTCCATGGGCCGGTTCGGCTCCGACGGTGTGCTGTGGACCGGCACCGTATTCATGATCCTCGCCAGTCTGCCCTTCGTGCTCTACCTGGAGAGCCTTCGCCGGGGGATCCGGGTGTTCGTCCGGGACGACCAGGTCAGGTTCTTCTTCAAGATGGTGCTGACCGTGGTCGTGGCAGGCGCCGCCATGCTGTCCTGGCAGCAGAATCTTCCCGCCTGGGACGCCGTGACCGTCGTCGCCTTCAACGCGGTCTCGACCATCACCACCACGGGCTTCGCCAGCACGGACTACACGCTGTGGGGGGAATTCTTCGTCGCGGCTTTCGTGTTTCTGATGTTCACCGGCGGTTGCTCCGGCTCCACCGCCGGTTCGATCAAGATCTTCCGGCTGCAGATCGCACTGCATCTGTTCCGCATTCAGATCAAGAAGCTGATTCACCCCAACGGCGTGTTCGTCGCCCGTCTCAACGGCGAGCGGGTCAGCGACGACATCGTGTCGGCCATGGTGGGCTTCAGCCTCGCCATGATCCTGACGGTGGTGCTGGTCACCCTGGCACTCACCGCCCTGAACGTCGACTTCATGACCGCGATGTCGTCCGCCGCCACCGCCATCACCAACGTCGGCCCCGGCGTGGGCCCGCTGGTCGGCCCGGCGGGCAACTTCGCCGCGCTGCCGGACGCGGCGAAGTGGCTGCTGGCCGGCGCCATGCTGCTCGGTCGTCTGGAGCTGATGACGGTACTGGTGCTGTTCTCCCGCAGCTACTGGCAGGGGTGAGCAACCGGGCCGGCGATCGGGCACAGCGCACTAGCGCACCCTGGCCATGGTGAGGGCGTCCGCCAGCACGCCGTCTCGCATGGCGAACCGGCGCAGCCGACCCTCGACGTCGAAGCCACAGCTCCGATACAGGCCGACGGCCCGCCCGTTGTCCGCGAACACCGTGAGTTCGAGCCGGCGCACACCGAGCCAGTTGTCCGCCAGATCGATGGCAGCCGCCATCAGCGCACGCCCGACGCCGCGGCCGGCATAGGCGTCGTGCACCCCCATGCCGAGACTGGCGGCATGGCGGCGACGCGGATTGGCTTCCAGCACCAGGCCGATGTTGCCCACGGGATGCTGGTCCAGGCAGGCCACCAGCAGCCGGCGGTTCGGATCGAGGTGCGCCAGTCGGTCACGCCACAGCGCTGCGGAGGGCAGCGGCATCTGCAGCGTCCACCGGCAGGCCCGGGGCTGGGCGTAGATGTCCCGCAACGCCTCGTAGTCCTCGGGCTCGACGGCGCGGATGAAGATTTCGCTGGGTGCTGACGTTCCGTCCATGAAAAAAACCCTCGATCGGCGGCTGCGCAATCGAGGGTTTCGTCTCAACTGGCAGCCGGTTGGGGACTGCCAGATGCGCGCACGCAGCTAGGGAACCTCTGCACAAGCAC
>DLCH01000051.1:0-31929 GCA_002480525.1 Gammaproteobacteria bacterium UBA7803
GACAGATCTATTTGCTACCAACATCCGGGGGTCGGACCCTGGCCCTCCAGAAAGTACGCGCTCTCCGCCGCGCCCGGCTGGGGCAGGGAAATCCGGTAGACCAGCTCGTTGGGATGGCGCACGGTGACCGCGTCGACCGGCGCCAGCGCCAGCAGCCGCTTGACCAGCACCCGCGACATCACGCCGTGGGTGACCAGCGCCACCCGGCGTGCCGGGTCGGTCAGCAGCGCATCCAGCAGGCCGGCCACCCGGGCCTCCATGTCCACCAGGTTCTCCCCGGCCGGCGGGCGGTGGTGATACGGGTCGTCGGCCCGGGCCCGCCACTCCCGGGGATAGGCGCGCTCGATCTCCTCCAGGGTCAGCCCGGACCAGTCCCCGCAGTCCCGCTCCATCAGCGCGTCGTCGAACCGCAGCGGCGCCGCGAGGTGCGCGTTCACCAGCTCGGCGGTATCACGGGTCCGCCCCAGGGGCGAGGCGACCAGCGCATCGACGCCGCCCTCCCGGGCCAGGGTGCGGCCGTGCAGGTCGGCCTGGGTGCGGCCGAGGGCGGTCAACGGTGAATCCCGGCGGCCCTGCATGCGCCGGGCCACGTTCCATTCGGTCTGGCCGTGCCGGACGATGTAGAGGACCCGGGTCATCCGTCCTTCGGACCGTCGGACGTCCGGTAGTCGCCGTACTCCGCGTCCCGCTTGCTCAGGGTGCCGGTGAGGTCCCGGCTGAGCTCGCGCAGGTGGTTGCGGGCGGTCTCGGTGAAGGTCGCGAGCTGCTGCATCTCGGTGCCGGCGCGCAGGCCCGCACGGATACCCATGGCGTCCATCTGACGGTGCACGGCGCGCTTGTTGATCTGCTGCAGATCCGACGGCGTACGGGCCACCCGCTCGGCGATCTCCAGCACCCGGTCCTCGAGCTCGGCCTCCGGAAAGTGGCGATTGGCGAAGCCGCACTGGGCCGCCTCGACGCCGGACATGTGGTCACCGGTGAGCATCAGCTCCATGGCCCGCCGCAGCCCGACGATCCAGGGGTAGAACTGATTGTCCGGCGGGCTGATGGCGCGCACCACCGGATAGCCGATCTTGGCGTCGTCGGCCACGTAGACCAGGTCGCAGGCGGTGGCCAGCTCGGTGCCGCCCGCCAGGCAGTAACCGTGCACCTGGGCGATCACCGGCTTGGCCAGGTCCCACATGTGGAAGAAGCCTTCCACCACGTGCCTCGGCCAGTTGCCGAGGCCGCCCGGGGTGTAGAACGGCTGGTCCCGCGACACGTCCGAGGCCAGATCGTAGCCGGCGGAGAAGCAGCTGCCCGCGCCGCGGATGACGGTGACCCGGACCTCCGGATCGCGATCCGCGGCCTCCAGCGCCTCGAACAGCTCACGGCGCAGCTCGTTGGACAGCGGGTTGCGCTTGTCCGGCCGGTTCAGCGTGATGCGCCGCACCCGCGGGCGCGGCTCGTCCACCAGGATCTTCTGATAGCTCATCGGTTCCTCCCCTGTGCTCCCCCACCCGTCACGAACCGCTTCAGCCCGTCACCGGAAGCTGAACCGGTCGCCGCGGAACGCATCGAACGTGCGCTGGACGCCTTCGGCGGTCGCGGCCAGCGGCGCGATGATGGCGGTGTCGATGCCGCCGTCGGCCGCCTCCTGAATGCGCTCGCGGATCTCGTCCTCGTCACCGATGATGGCGATCTCGTCGATCATCTCGTCGGTCAGCGCGCCGCCGGTCTTCTCCCGGTCCTTCTCGGCCCAGCCCTCGCGGATGGTGGCCGCGGCGTCCTCGTAGCCGGCCCAGGCCAGGAACTTGTTGTACACCGGCGTGGCGTAATAGGGGGCGAACGCGGCGCGGAACAGGTCACGCCCGGCGGGCTTGTCGTCGGTGCACAGCACCATGAAGCGGTTGACCACCTCGACGTCCTCGAAGCGCTTGCCGGCCTTCTCCGCGCCGATCTTCACGTGCTCCATCATCTTCGGCAGCGCGCCCTTGGGCCACAGGTTGAAGATCACGCCGTCGCCCACTTCGGCGGCCATCTCGATCATGTTGGGACGCAGCGCCGCGAGGTAGAGCGGCGGCGGGTTCTCCAGCGGCGCCTGGCGGTAACCGCGGCTGTAGAGGGTCTCGAAATCGGTGAAGTCCGACTTCTCGCCCTTCAGCATGGAACGGACCATGAGGGTGGTTTCCTTCACCCGGGTCAGCGGCTTGTCGAGCGGGATGCCGTTCCACTGGCCCATGATGGTCTGGCTCGAGGAGCCGAGCCCCATGACGAAACGCCCCGGCAGCACCTGCCCGATGACGTTGATCGATGCCGCCAGCACCGCCGGCGTGCGGGTGTACACGGGGGTGACGGCGACGCCCAGGCGGATGCTGCGGGTCTCGTGCGCGATGGCGGCGATCTGGGTCAGCGTGTCCGGCGCGCCCGCGTCGCTGAACCAGCCGTCGGGAATGCCGTTGTCCTCCGCCCAGCGGATGCGCTCGACGGTCTGCTCGAGCTTCGGTCCCGCCGGCAGTGTGACGGCAATGCGTTTTTCTTTGGCCATCGGCCTCGTCCCCCTCTGAATGCGCAGGATGCGAAAGTGTGTCGGATGCGAATGGGATTCGCGAAAGCGTTTAAGACTCGCATTTTGCGGCTGACCGGATCAAGACGTATCCTTGCCGGCTCACCAGAGGGGACGCAGCAGTCATGAGCAACCCGGAGCTTACCGCCGTACGCGACGCCCACCGGTTCGACGAGGGCGCGCTCGAACGCTATCTGACCGAGCACATCGACGGCTTCCAGGGGCCGATGAAGATCGAGCAGTTCGAAGGCGGCCAGTCCAATCCGACCTTCCGTCTCGAGGCCGGCGGACGGCGCTTCGTGATGCGCAAGCAGCCGCCGGGCAAGCTGCTGCCGTCGGCCCATCAGGTGGACCGCGAGCACCGGGTCATGAAAGCACTGCAGGACACGGACGTGCCCGTGCCGAAGATGTTCGTGTGCTGCGACGATACCGAGGTCATCGGCACCAAGTTCTACGTGATGGAATGGGTCGACGGCCGGGTGTTCGCCGAAACCCGTCTGCCGGAGCAGACGCCGGAGGAGCGGCGCGCCATGTACCTGGATCTGGCCCGGGTGCTGGCGACGCTGCACAACGTCGACCCGGAGGCGGTCGGCCTGGGCGACTTCGGCAAGCCCGGCAACTACTACGAGCGCCAGATCGGCCGCTGGAGCAAGCAGTACGTCGCCTCGAAGACCGAGGAGATCGAGGCCATGGACAGACTCATGGCCTGGCTGCCGGACAACATTCCGGAGCAGCGCAAGACCGTGATCGTCCACGGCGACTACCGGCTCGGCAACTGCCTCTACCATCCCGCCGAGCCGCGTATTGCCGCGGTGCTCGACTGGGAACTGTCCACCCTCGGCGACGGGCTGGCCGATCTCGGTTACATCTGCCAGGACTACCACGGTGAGTCCTACGAGGACGTGGGCCTGGCCGGTGCCGACCTGGAATCCCTGGGCATTCCCACCGAGCAGGAGATGGTGGCCGAGTACTGCCGCCACGCCGGCATCGACCACATCGACAACTGGCCCTTCTACCTGATCTACAACATGTTCCGCTCGGCGGCGATCATCCAGGGGGTGTACAAGCGCGGCGTCGACGGCAACGCCAGCTCGTCCAAGGCGCTGGAGTTCAAGGACGCCGCGCGGATGCGCTCGGAGCGGGCGTGGAAGCTGGTGGAGGAGCTGACCTGAGCCACCGCAATTACCTGACCTGCCTTCTGTAGGAGCGGCCTCCCGGCCGCGATCCCGGTCTCGCGGCCGGTCGCGGCCGGGAGGCCGCTCCTACGGGGGTACTCGGAACGCCGGGCTCAGCTCGACGTCAGAGCACGTTCTCCGCCAGAATCTGCAGCGCCTCCGGCTGGCCTGCGCCGATCAGCATGCTGCCGACGTGGCCCTTCCTGCCGGCTTCCTGCCAGCGCTGCAGGCGATCCTTGATGCGGTCCGCCGGACCCACCAGGTGGCAGGCGTCGATGAGTTCCGCCGGCACCGCGGCGGCCGCCTCGTCCTTCTTGCCGTCCAGGTACAGGTCCTGAATCTTCTTCGCCGCATCACCGAACCCGAGCCGGGTGGCGTAATCGTTGTAGAAGTTCTTGTCCCGCGCGCCCATGCCGCCGATGTACAGCGCCATGTTGGCCCGGATCGGCATCATGCACTGCTCCACGTCGTCGCCGACGATGCAGGTGACGAAAGGCGCGATGTCGAACTGGGAGAGGTTCTTGCCGTTGCCGGCCCGCTGGAAGCCCTTCTGGATGGGCTCCTCGAACACGTGGTACTGCTCCGGGTCCATCCACACCGGGAAGAAGCCGTCGGCGACCTCGGCCGCCGCGGCGACGCCGTTCGGGGTGATGGTCGCCGCGTAGATCGGAATGTCTTCCTCGCAGTGCAGGATGCTCTTCAGCGGCTTGCCGAGACCCGTGGTGCCCGGGCCGGTGTTGGGGAGCTGATACATCTCGCCGTCGAAGGTCACCGGTCCCTCGCGGGCGATGATCTGCTTCATGATGGTGACGTATTCCTTCAGCCGCGTGACCGGCTTTCCGTACGGCACGCCGTGCCAGCCCTCCACGACCTGGGGCCCGGAAGCGCCGACCCCGCAGAGAAAGCGGCCGCCGGACAGCTCGGCCAGGCTCATGGCCGTCATGGCGGCCATGGCCGGCGTGCGCGCCGGCATCTGCATGATCGCCGTCCCCACCTTGATCTTGGTGGTCTGCGCCAGGATCCACGCCGCCGGCGTGACGGCGTCGCTGCCGTAGGCCTCGGCGGTCCAGATCGACTCGTAGCCGAGACTCTCGGCGTGCTTCACGTGATCGATGGGAATGGAAATCTTGCGGCCCGAGTAACCGCTGATCAGCCCTAGCTTCATGACGCTCTTCCTCTCTCTGTTTGCATGGAATCGGATCGACCCAGATTGCCTTACGGATGATTGATGCGTGCGTTCGCGCGCCCGTCGCCGGCCGCCTCGTGGTACCGGCGCAGGTAGTCGATGATGTCGAGGGACTCGTACAGCCACTGCACGTCGCCGTCACGCTCGATGCGCAGGCAGGGGACCATGCTGCGGCCGCCGCCTTCGACGAGTTCCCGGCGGGCTTCGGGATCGCGCAGCGTGTCGCGCGTTTCCAGATCGATGCCGGCCTGGGCCACGAACTGCCTGACGCGCCGGCAGAACGGGCAGGCGTCGTACTGATAGAGGACGTGACGTTCGGGCATGGGGTCGCCTGCAGAAGGTGAGCGGATCAGTATGCCAGAACACCCTGCACCGACAACCCGACCCGACGGGCTCCGAAGCCTGCGCAGACGCGCGCGGCCGGGCCGAGTACACTTGCCGCCGAACCGTGCCAGCAGACTCCGGAGCCGACATGACGAGCCGCAAAGAACGCCAGGTCATCCGCACCCGCAACTACATCATCGCCGCCGTGGTCGCCGTCGTGGTGATCGTGCTCGGCTATGGCACCCTGTACAGCACCGGCATCGGCGAGGGCGAATACCAGGCCGGTACCCACTACGAGCTGATCGAGAACGCCAAGGGCCGCCGTCCCGGCGAGCCGATCCAGGTCCGGGAGTTCTTTTCCTACGGCTGCATCCACTGCCGCAACTTCGACCCGATGATCGAGGAGTGGAAGGACACGCTGCCGGAGGACGTGGAGTTCGAGCGCGTGCCGGTGGTGTTCTCGCCGGTATGGGCCCTGCTCGGCCGCACCTATGCGACGCTCGAGGAACTCGGCGCCCTGGAGCGCAATCACGACCGGCTGTTCCGGGCCATCCACGACAACGGCCGGCAGTTCCTGTCCGCCGAGATGATCGCCGACTTCGTCGACGGCTACGGCGTGACCCGGGAGGAGTTCCTGCGCACCTTCGAGTCCCCCGCCGTGCGCCAGCGCATGCGTCAGGCGGAGCGGGATCAGATCGATCTCGGCATCCGCGCCGTGCCGACCCTGGTGGTCGACGACAAATACCGCATCGGCATGGAAGTCGGCCGCAAGGTGGCGCTGGACGTGGTCGACCACATCATCGCCATGGAACGCTCGGCCGACCAGGGATGATGCCGCCGGCCCGGAGACTGCCGCTGCCGGCAGCCTCCCGGCCAACGCCCCCTCAGTTGGTGACGGTCAGCGTCACACCGTAGCGCCGGGGCTCGCCGAACTGAGTCCAGCCTTCCGCCTCGTAGCCGGTACGGGGATCGTTGCCGAAGTAGAACCCGCGCACCGTGTAGTCCTCGTCGCCGAGGTTGCGCCCCCAAAGCTTCACCCGCCAGCGCTCGGCCTCGTAGCCGAGGCTCGCGTTCCACAGCGTGTAGGCATCGGTGCGCACGTCGTCCGCCTCGACGCCGCTGCCCGGCACCGCCCGGTTGGAGTTGTTGATCAGGAAAGCGTCCTTGCCTTCCACCTCCACGCGCAGGTACCACCCGGGCGCGAAGCGGTACTCGGCGCCGGCGAAGAACTGATACTCCGGGGCGTGAGCCTGGGGCTCACCGTCCAGGTCCTGGCCGTTGCTGTTGACGAAATCGTCGAACTCCGTATCCATCAGGCCGAGACTGGCGAACAGCGTCAGCGGGTCGGCCGGACGGTAGTCGAGCTCGAGCTCGAGACCGGTGTTGCTGCCCTCGGCCGCATTGGTGACCAGTTCGACGAACTCGACGGCGCCGCTGTCACCCCGGTCGATGGTGAGCGAGGTGTCCACCTGCACGTCCTCCCGGCGCATCGTGAAGACCGCCGCCCGGACGCCCAGGCGGCCGTCGAGCCACTGGCCCTTCAGGCCGGCTTCGTAGTTCCACAGGGTCTCGGGATCGTATTCCCGCAGCTCCGGCGGCAGCGTGCCCCTGATGTTGAAGCCGCCGACCTTGTAGCCGCGGGTCACGCTCAGGTAACCCATGGCGGCGGCGCCGAAGTCGCGTTCCAGCACCAGCCGGCCGCCGAGCATGCGGTCCACGGGGTCGAAGCTGACCCCGTCCGAGTTCCGGTAGTCGGCGCTGTGGCGCTCGCCGCGCAGGCCCAGCACCAGCCGCGAACGCGCCGTCAGCGCGTACCCGGCCTCGCCGTAGAGCGCGAGCCGGCGGCTGTCGAAGTCGCTGGTGAAGGCCTCGGGAAAGAACGTGTAGCGGCGCGTCAGCGCGGCGTTCTGATCGAAGGCGTACAGCCCGACCACCCAGTCGAGCCGGTCGTTCAGCAGCCGTCCCCCGGGGCCGGACAGCAGCCGCAGGTCCAGCGACACCGTGTCGCGGTCGCGCAGGTAGCGGTCCGTGGAGCTGTAGCCGTCCGGGTGGAAGCCCTCATAGGTCCAGTCCTCGTCGTAGCCGTAGTCGGTGTCGCTCGAGGCGGCGCCGAGGCTGCCCGCGAGCGCCACCGCCTCCGACAGCGCCCAGTCGACGGACGCGCTGGCATAGGCGGTCTCCTGCCGGTCCCAGCCGGGCTCGTCCGAGCGGGTGTCGCGGTCGTTGTCCAGCGAGAACGCGTCGTAGCCGTTGTCGGCATCCACGTACCCCGCGGCGAAGGTCCAGTCCTGATCGTCCCGCGGCGAGAAGGTCAGCTTGCCGCGCACGGTCAGCTCGTCGTGGCGGTTGGTGTCGTCACGACCCAGGTAGACGTTGTCCATGAACCCGTCGTCCCGGTACTGCTGGGCCGCCAGCCGGTAGCCGGACCGCTCGGACAGCGGACCGGAGACCACACCGCCGACACCCCAGCCGTCGTAGTTGGCACCCTCCAGACGCAGCTTGCTGGTGAACGTCTCGGTGGGATCGCTGGTGCGCACGTTGATGAGCCCGGCCAGCGCGTTGGCACCATAGAGGGTCCCCTGCGGCCCGCGCAGGATCTCCACCTGCTCCACGTCGAACAGGGTCGCGGTCACGCCGATGCCGGTCAGGTCCACGCCGTCCACCACCAGCCCGACGGACGGGTTCAACGGCTCGGCGAACTGGCCGCGCTCGCCGATGCCGCGGATCTGCACGAACCGGGCGCGGCCGCCGCCGCTGGCGTAGTTGACGTTGGGCACCCAGCCGAGCACCTCCTCCAGATGGTTGACGGTGCCGGATCGCTGCTCCGCCAGGCTCAGCACGGACACGCTGGCGGCGCTGTCCAGCAGCCGGGTATCGCGCAGCTCGCCGGTGACGACGATCTCCTCGATGGGGGACTGGCCGCCCCCTGCACCGGCGGCCGCGGCCGCAGCGGTGTGTGCCAGAAGCGGCGCGGCGGCCGCCAGATAAAACGCGTGATGGGCTTTCATCTCGCAACTCCTCGATTGCCAAACGAATGCCCTAAGGACTGCAGGAGAAAAAGCAGACTGATGCGGAATGCCTATCCCTACGCCGGTATTAGCCGGATCAGGTTCAAAGGGTCCACCGCCGGCCGGTCGCGGCCTCGCGCGGTGTCTCAGGTTCAAACCACCCCTTAGGACGCCGACGATTGTCCCAGAGGCGTCGGCGGGGGTGCAACGTTTCAGGTTCCGTTCAGGTGGCGTCGCTACTCTGGCGGATGATCGCAACACCACCGCAGGAGCGACCGTGACCGAATACGACGCGCTGATTCAGACCATCGCCCTGACCATGGGCGTCGCCTGGGCCAGCGGCATCAATCTCTACGCCGCCGTCGCCATGCTGGGCCTCGGCGGCACCCTCGGCTACGTGGACCTGCCGCCGACTCTGGAGGTCGTGCAGGACCCCCTGGTGATCCTAGCCGCCGGCTTCATGTACTGCGTCGAGTTCATGGCGGACAAGACGCCGGGGGTGGACACCGGCTGGGACGCCATCCACACGTTCATCCGGATTCCCGCCGGCGCCGCGCTGGCGGCCGGCGCCGTCGGCGACGTCACGCCGGCCCTCGCCATCGCCGCGGGCCTGGTCGGCGGCGGCGTGACGGCGGCGACCCATGCCACCAAGGCCGGCAGCCGGGTGCTCATCAACACCTCCCCCGAGCCGTTCTCGAACTGGGCGGCGTCGTTCGCCGAGGACCTCGCCGTGTTCGCCGGGCTCTGGGCAGCGCTCCAGCATCCCGTGGTATTCTTGGCCGTCCTCGCAGTATTCCTGCTCCTCCTATGCTGGCTTCTTCCCAGACTGTGGCGCGGCGTTCGCCTGGTGCTCCGCAAGGTCGGCGGCTGGCTCGGCCTGACCGGCACGGACGACCGCGACCGCCACGCCCGGGAACTCGACCGGCTGACCCGCTCCGGCGTGCTCTCGGAAACCGAAGCCGCGGCCGCCAGGGCGAGGCTGAAATCCGCCTGATCCAGCCGGCCGGCCGGCTGCCGTGCCGCGTGCCAGCGCTCCGTGGCTGATCGCCGCCGCAAGCGCCGGCCCGCCGGCCGCCGCCGGACCCGCCGCCGCGGCCTGCCGCGCTGGGTGCGCCTGACGATTCTCTCCGGGCTGGTGCTCGGCGCCCTGGGGCTGGCCGCCCTGGCGGGATACCTGTTTCACCTCGACCGCACCATCACCTCCACCTTCGAGGGCCGGCGCTGGTCCGTGCCGGCGGTGATCTACGCCCAGCCGCTGGAGCTGTTCCCGGGCGCGGCGCTCAGCCTCGCCGACGTGGTCGGCGAGCTCGAACGCCTCGGCTACGAGGCCAGAGCCGACGTGGCCGCCCCGGGCACCTACAAGCGCACCGATCAGCGCCTCGACGTGCACCTGCGAGCCTTCCGCTTCATGGAGCGCAATCGCGAGAGCCAGCGCATCGAGCTGGCCTTCGACCGCAGCGGCATCGCCGAGGTGCGCGACCGCTCCGGCAGGCCGGTGCCCCTGGTGCGCCTGGATCCGCTGATCGTCGGCAGCTTCTTCCCCAGCCACGGCGAGGACCGGCTGATCCTGACACCGGAGCAGATTCCGGAGCTGCTGCGGGAAGCGCTGAAAGCGGTGGAGGATCAGAACTTCGACGAGCACGCCGGCTTCGACCTCGCCGGCATCGCCCGCGCCGCCTGGGTGAACCTGCGCGCCGGCGAGATCCAGCAGGGCGGCAGCACCCTGACCCAGCAGCTCGTGAAGAGCTTCTACCTGGACAACCGCCGCACCTTCGAGCGCAAGCTGCGGGAGATCGCCATGGCGGTGATCCTGGAGCTGCGCTTCGACAAGCGCGAGATCCTCGACGCCTACATCAACGAGATCTACCTCGGCCAGGACGGCCAGCGCGCCGTGCACGGCTTCGGGCTGGGCGCCCAGTACTATTTCAACCGGCCGCTGGCCGAGCTCACGGTGGGCGAGATCGCCACCCTCATCGCGGTGATCCGCGGGCCGTCCTACTACAACCCGTTCCGCCATCCCGAGCGGGCCCTGGCGCGGCGCGACCTGGTGCTCGGCAAGATGCGCGAGCAGGCGTTGATCGACGAAGCCACCTACGTCAGCAGCGTCGACCGGCCGCTGGAGGTGGTGCGCGGCTCCCGCACCGGGGGCGCCTACCATCCGGCGTTCCTCGACCTGGTGCGCAAGGAGCTGACGGACCGGTACGCCGAGGCCGACCTGGCCACGGCCGGCCTGCGCATCTTCACCACCCTGCAGCCGAAGGTTCAGGACGCCGTCGAACGGGCCCTGGCGGACACGCTCACGGACCTGGAGCGCGGCCGCGACATGGCGGACGGCACGCTCCAGGGGGCGGTGGTGGTCACCGCCAACCAGACCGGCGACGTGCTGGCCGTCGCCGGCGGGCGGACCGCCGGCTTCGACGGATTCAATCGGGCCCTGGACGCCCGCCGGCCCATCGGCTCGCTGATCAAGCCGGTGGTCTACCTCGCCGCGCTGGAGCAAGGCTGGCACCTGGCCAGCCCCGTCGCCGACGCGCCGGTGCGGCTCGAGCAGAGCGGCCGGGTCTGGACGCCGACCAACTTCGACGACGAGGTGCACGGCGAGGTGCCGCTGGTGCGCGGGCTCGGCGATTCCCTGAACCTCGCCACGGTCAACCTGGGCATGCGCCTCGGCCTGGACACCGTCGCGGACCGGCTGGCCGGACTCACCGGCACGCCTCCGGCCAACCGCTTCCCGTCCCTGCTGCTGGGCGCCGAAGCCATGACGCCGCTGGACGTGGCGACCCTGTACGGCACCTTCGCCAGCGGCGGCTTCCAGTCCACGCCCCACGGCGTCATCGCCGTGCTGGACGAGAGCGGCGTGCCGGTCGCGCAGCCCAACCTGGCCGTCGACCAGCGGATCCGGCCGGAGCACGCCGCCGCCCTCGGGCGCGCGCTGGAGGCGGTGATGCGGCTCGGCACCGGCAAGTCGTCCCGCTTCTCCCGGGCCGGCACCGCCGGCAAGACCGGCACCTCCGACGACTACCGGGACAGCTGGTTCGCCGGCTACGACGACACCCACCTGGCCGTCGTCTGGGTGGGCCGGGACGACAACCAGCCGGCGGGGCTGACCGGCGCCAGCGGAGCGCTGAAGGTGTGGGACGGCATCATGACCCATCTGGGCGTGCGGCCCATCCTGCTGGCCGGAGACGGCGACCTCGCCACCATCGAGTACGACACGGGGCTGCTCGCCAACGACGACTGCGCGGAGGTGGTGCGGGTGCCGGTGCCCGACGAGGCCGCTTTGCGGAGCAAGCCGGGCTGTGGTATCAACCTCCGCTCACTCGGTGACCGGGTACGTTCTTGGTTCGACAACCGCTGACCTGCCGTGCGCCCCGCCTGCTCCTGGCGGGCCTGCTCACCACCGCCCTGGCCGGCGGCTGCGCCACCGGATACCCGCCCCAGGCGCCGCCGGACACGCCCGCGCCCGAGGAACGACCCGACGCGCCGCCGGCGACCCCGGCCCCGCCGCCGACCGCCGAGCCGGCGCCGCCGGCCCGGCCGGCGAGCAATACCGAGGCGCCAACCCTCGCCCTGCTGCGGCAGAGCCGGCGCGCGGCGGACGGCGGCGATCTCGCCGGCGCCATCGCCTACGTGGAGCGGGCCATCCGCCTCAACCCCCGGGACGCGACCCTGTGGCTGGCCCTCGCGCGGCTGCAGCTCCAGGCCGGCCAGCCGGCCCGGGCGGAACAGCTCGCCCAGAAGGCCATTGCCCTGGCCGGCGAGAACGGCGACGGCCAGGGGGACGGCCGCCGGGCGGCGTGGCTGCTGGTGGCGGACGCCAAGGAGGCCCAGGGCCAGGCCGAAGCCGCCGCCCGCATCCGCGAGCGCTGGCGCACCTACCGCGGCTGAGCGGCCGCCGTCGGATCGACGAGCCCGGCCGGGTCGATCAGCGCGTACACCCGGGTGTCCCGCAGCACGCCGTGATGGTCCCGGACGTCCCGCCGCAGGATGCCTTCGAGCTCGAAGCCCAGGCGTTCCGCCACCGCGATGCTCGGATGGTTGCGGGCGTCGATCCGCAGCTCCACCCGGCGGGCGCCCAGCGTGTCGAAGGCGGCGCGGGTGAGGGCCCAGGCGGCCTCGCTGGCGTAGCCGCGGCCGGTGCAGCCGGTGCGGCACCAGTAGCCGACCTCGAAGGCCGGCACCCGCCAGTCGACCCGGGGATAGCCCGTCGCCCCGACCATGGCGCCGTCGGCGGCGTCCAGCATCAGCATGGGTCCCGCCGTGCCCGCGGCCCGGCTGCGCACCGCCTCGCGGCAGAACGCCCGGCTGTCGGCCAGGGACGGGCGCTCGGCGGCCCAGACCATCCAGGCGTTGAGCGCCTCGAAGCTGTCCAGCACGGCCTCGTTGACCATCGCCGCGTCCAGCGGCACGGGCGCGCGCAGCACCAGGCGCGGCGTGTCCAGCCGAGCCGGCAGCCTGCCGGGACCGGCGCCGCCGGGCCCCGCGCTCACTTCAGCAGCTCCAGCCAGTGCACCACGGGCACCCGTGACTCGGTGGCGAGATGGAGCTGGCAGCCGACGTTGGCGGTGGCGATCACGTCCGGCGCCGCCGCCTCCAGGTGGTCGAGCTTGCGGCGTTTCAACTGCCCCGACAGCGCCGGCTGCAGCATCGAGTAGGTGCCGGCGGAACCGCAGCACAGATGGGGCTCGGCGACCGGCACCAGCTCGTATCCGGCGCGCCGCAGCAGGTCCTCCACGCGGCCGGCCGCCCGCTGCCCGCGCTGCAGGGTGCACGGTGCCTGCCAGGCGACCCGGCGGTGCTCGCCGGCCCGGGACCAGGTGGTGTCGAGGCCGTGGAGAAACTCGGCGGCGTCCAGCGTGAGACCGGCCACCCGCTCCGCCGCCGGATCCTCCGGCAGCAGCCGGCCGTAGTCCTTGACCGTCACGCCGCAGCCGCTGGCCGTGGACAGGATCGCCTCGGCGCCGTCGGCCGCGTCGGCCAGGGCCCGGGCATTGGCCTGCATCGCCGCCTGGGCCCGAGCCGACTCGCCGAGATGCAGCGCCAGGGCGCCGCAGCAGCCCTCCCCCGGCGCCGTCTCGACCCGGATGCCCCGGGCGCCGAGCAGCCGGCTCAACGCCTCGTTCACCCCCGGCGTGGACACGCTCTGAACACAGCCGTCGAGCACCACCACCCGCCGGTCGGCGGCGACCTCGGACACGGGGCGCCGGCGCGGCAGCGGCGGTATCCGCCCGGCGAGGCCCGACGGCAGCAGCCAGCGGAACGCCCGTCCCAGGCGCAGCCAGCGCCGCAGCCGGCGCCGGTGGGGCACCACGCGCAGCAGCCAGGCGCGCACGAAACGCTCCGCCGCCCGCCGCCGGCCCAGGGACGCCAGGTGATCCCGGCCGATCTCCAGCAGCTCGCCGTAGCGCACGCCGCTCGGACAGGTGGTCTCGCAGGCCCGGCAGGTCAGGCACCGGTCCAGATGGGTCTGCACCACGGCGTCCGCGGTGCCGGTCTCGAGCATGTCCTTGATCAGATAGATGCGGCCGCGCGGGCCGTCGAGCTCGTCGCCGAGAAGCTGGTAGGTGGGGCAGGTGGCATTGCAGAAGCCGCAGTGCACGCAGCTCCGCAGGATCTCGTCGGCGCGGCCGCCGGCGTCGGTGGCCAGCAGCGCTTCCGGCAGGTCAGTGCGCATGGGTCTCCTCCGGCCGGGCCGTCAGCTCCGGATTGAAGCGGCGCTCGGGATCGAACGCCGCCCGCAGCCGTTCCGAGACGCGCCGCTCGAGGGGCGCCAGCGTCCCGGCGCCGCGATGACCGAAGCTGCCGTCGAAGGGTCGGCCGTGGCCCCCGGCGGCCGCTAGCGCCGCCCGGACCCGCGCATCGTCGGCCCGCGGACGCCACCAGCGCTCCGCGCCGCCCCAGTTCACCAGGCACTCGTCCAGCGGCTCCGGGGCCGCAGGCGGCAGCACGCAGCGCCACAGGCCGGGGCCCGCGAGCTGCGGCAGCCGCAGGTCACGCAGCCCCGTCCAGAACCGCGGATCCGGCTCGTCGTCGCCGCCGATTTCCCCGGCGGCGGCCGCCACGGCGCTTGCCGCCCCCGACAGGCGCACGTGCAGCAGGCCGTCCGCCCAGCACAGGCCCGAGATCGGCAGCGGCCGGCGCGACCACGCGCGGCACCGCGCCAGCGCGTCCGCCGGCGGCAGCGCCAGCACCCTGCCCTGCTCGGTTTCCGGCACGGGCAGGACCTTGAGACTCACCGCCAGCATCAGCCCGAAGGTGCCGAAGGCGCCCGCCTGGAGCCGGGACAGGTCGTAGCCGGCCACGTTCTTCATGACCTGGCCGCCGAACCGCAGCCGTTCCCCCCGGCCGTTCACCAGCTCGACGCCGAGCACCGCGTCGCGCACGGCGCCGCGCCAGGGCCGCCCCGGACCGGACAGGCCGCAGGCCACCGCCCCGCCGACGGTGCCGCCGCCGTGCAGGCGCGGCGGCTCGAACGGCAGATACTGGCCGGCCCCGGCGAGCACGCTTTCCAGGGTTTTCAGCCGCGTTCCGGCCCGCGCCGTGACCACCAGCTCCTCGGGGCGGTAGTCGACGATGCCGACGTGCTCCGACACCGACAGGAGCCGGGCCGGCCGGCTCGCCTCGGCGGCGCCGGCGGTCAGCGACGACTTGCTGCCGCTGCCGACGATGCGCACCGCCTCGCCGGCGGCCGCGGCCCGCCGCACGGCGTCGCAGAGGACCTCGGCCTGGTCGACGTCGTCGCGCACTCAGAACCTCGGCAGATGGGGGAACGGCAGGCGTCCGCCGTGCACGTGCATGCCGCCGAGCTCGGCGCAGCGGGCGAGCTCCGGCACGGCCTTGCCGGGATTCAGCAGGCCGTCGGGGTCGAAGGCGGCCTTGACCGCATGCATCTGGGCCAGGGTCGCCGCGTCGAACTGATGACACATGGTGTCGAGCTTCTCCACGCCGACGCCGTGCTCGCCGGTGACCGTGCCGCCCACCGCCACGCACAGCTCGAGAATCCGCGCGCCGAGGGCTTCGGCCTGCTCGAGCTGCCCGGGTTGGTTGGCGTCGTAGAGAATCAGCGGATGCAGGTTGCCGTCGCCGGCATGGAACACGTTGGCCACGGCCAGGCCGTGGGCCTCCGCCAGGCGGCCGATGCGCTCGAGCACGTCGGCCAGGTGGGCCCGGGGAATGGTGCCGTCCATGCAGTAGTAGTCGGGGGCGATCCTTCCCACCGCCGGAAAAGCGGCCTTGCGCCCCAGCCAGAGGCGGGCCTGGTCCTCCGGCGACTCCGCCACCCGGATGTCGCCGGCGCCGTGGGCGTCCAGCACGCGGGTGACCCGGGCGAGATCGGCGGCCACCTCCCCGGCCACGCCGTCCAGCTCGCACAGCAGGATCGCGGCGGCGTCGGAGGGATAGCCGGCGTGGACGAAGGCCTCGGCGGCGCGGATGGCGGGCGCGTCCATCATCTCGAGCCCCGCCGGCACGATGCCCTCGGCGATGATCGCGCCCACCGCATCGGCGGCGGCCCCCACGTCCGCGAACGGCGCCAGCAGCACGCGCTTCTCCGGCGGCGACGGCAGCAGCCGCACCGTCACCTCGGTGACGACGCCGAGCATGCCCTCGGACCCCATGACCAGCGCCAGCAGATCGTAGCCCGGCCCCTCGGGCACCTTGCCACCGAGCTCGAGCACCTCGCCGTCGACCGTGGCGAGCCGCACGCCGACCACGTTGTGTACGGTCAGGCCGTACTTCAGGCAGTGCACGCCACCGGAATTCTCCGCCACGTTGCCGCCGATGCTGCAGGCGATCTGGGACGAGGGGTCCGGCGCGTAGTACAGGCCGTGCTCCGCGACCGCCTCGCTGATCGCCAGGTTGCGCACTCCGGGCTGTACCCGGGCGACCAGGTTGTCCAGGTCGACCTCGACGATCTCCGCCATCTTGGACAGACCCAGCACGAGGCCGTCCGCCGACGGCCGGGCGCCGCCGGACAGGCCCGTTCCGGCGCCGCGCGGCACCACCGGCACGTCGTGGGCCCGGCAGATGCGCAGCACCTCCAGCACCTGAGCCTCGGTCTCCGGCAGCGCGACCAGCCACGGCAGCTCACGGATCGCCGTGAGCCCGTCGGTCTCGAAGGTCTTGCGGGCCCGGGGGTCGGTGATCAGGGACGACGGCGGCAGCGCGCGCCGCAGCAGCGACTCGACGCGGCGCCGGCGCCGGTTGTCGGCGGGGTCGGCGGTCATGGCGCGGGATTATAGGGCAGAGCCGCCGGCGCCACACGCCGGCCGCCCGGCTCCGGCGCCGCCGGCGCCGCGCCTCAGCCGAAGGCGGCGGCGTTCAGGAACATGTGACAGGCGATGCTCGCCGCGTAGCCCAGGGCGATCACCGGCGTCCACTTGAGGTGGCCGAAGAACGTGTAGTGGCCCCGGGCCTGGCCCATCAGCGCCACGCCGGCCGCGGACCCGATGGACAGCAGCGACCCCCCGACCCCGGCGGTCAGCGTCACCAGCAGCCACTGCCCCAGGGACATGTCCGGCATCATGGTCAGCACGGCGAACATCACCGGGATGTTGTCGACGACCGCGGACAGCAGGCCCACCGCGATGTTGGCCTGGGTGGCGCCCCAGCCGCCGTACATCAGCTCCGAGGCCACCGTCAGGTAGCCGATGAAGCCGAGCCCGCCGACGCACAGCACCACCCCGTAGAAGAACAGCAGCGTGTCCCACTCCGCCCGGGCGACGTTGTTGAACACGTCGAAGGCCACCGGCGAGCCCAGCTCCGCCTCCGCCGCCGGATCCTCCACCTTGCCGCCGTGGTCCCGATGGGAGGTCATGCGCAGGTAGAAGCCGAAGATCTGCAGGTAGGCCAGTCCGGTCATCATGCCCACCACCGGCGGGAGCTGCAGGAAGTTGTGAAAGCTCACGGCGGTGACGATGGTGAGCAGGAACAGGACGACGATCCGCTTGGCGCCGCGCTTCATCCGCACCCGATCGCCGCCGCCGTGGGGGCGCTCGTTCGGCACCGCGAAGCTCATGATCGCCGCGGGCACCAGCCAGTTGACCAGCGCGGGCACGAACAGGGCGAAGAACGACCAGAACTCGACGCCGCCCTGGGCGGTCTGCACGTTCTTCTGCCAGACCATCAGCGTGGTGATGTCGCCAAACGGGCTGAACGCGCCGCCGGCGTTGGCCGCCACCACGATGTTGATCGCCGCGAGCAGCACGAACCGGCCGTTGCCGCCGGCGACGGCCAGCACCACGGCGCACATCAGCAGCGCGGTGGTCAGGTTGTCGGCCACCGGCGAGATGAAGAAGGCCAGGCCGCCGGTGATCCAGAAGAGCTGCCGGTAGCCGAAGCCGCGGGCGATGAGCCAGGTGCGCAGCGCCTCGAACACGCGCCGCTCCTCCATGGCGTTGATGTAGGTCATGGCCACCAGCAGGAACAGCATCAGCTCGGCGTACTCGAGCAGGTTGTGGCGCACGGCCTCCTCGGCCAGGTGGTCCAGGCCATTGCCGGCGTAGACGGCGCCGATCAGGCCCCAGATGATGCCGGCCGCCAGGATCACCGGCTTCGACTTGCGCAGATGGGTGAACTCCTCGGCCATCACCAGGCCGTAGGCGATCAGGAACAGGGCGATGGCGGCGAATCCGACCCAGTGGCCGGTGAGTTCGAGGTGGGTGGCGGCCACCTGGCCGGCGGCATGGGCCGTGCCGGGCAGGCACGCAAGCACGCCCGCCAGCAGGGCCAGGGCGACACAGACGAGGTGGTTCACGCGCGTAGTCTCACGATGTGGGAAGGGCACCGGCGGCGCCCGGCGGCAGGGCCAGGGAGGCCCCGCGCCGGCTTCGGCTATAACCGGTATGTCTGATGCGGATTATAGTGCATCAGACCGGCGGCGTGCGCGCTCAGAAGTGAAAATTCAGCGCGGCGTAGGGACCGCTGATGTCGATGTCGGCGCTGTCGATGTCGTCCAGTTCGTCGAGGTCGAGGGTCATGGACCGCCAGCCGATCTCGGCGCCGAGGCCGATGGGCGACTCCCAGCCGATCTGCGCGTTGGCGTCCAGCAGCTGATGACCGTCGTAGGCGAGCCCCATGGCCTCGGCCCCGGCCCACAGCCCGGTGAACGGCAGGTCGATGCGGGTGCGCGCATACAGCAGCGGCAGCCCGCCCTTGAACTCCGCGCCGGCCACTTCCGTGGCGGACGCCACCTCCACCTCGCCGTCGACCCAGCGGGCGGCAATGCCCACGTCCAGGGAGAACACGTTGTCGAGCAGCTCGTAGTACAGCACCGCGTCGGTCTGGGTGAGCTGCACTTCGGAGGCAACCTCCTGGGCGAAGGTGAAGGTCTCGCCGTTGAACTCGATGGTACGGGTCAGCAGGTTGCGGCCGTCGCCGGAGATGTCGGCGTGGTGTATGCGGACGTTGGGCAGCACCGGGATGCCGTGCTCCACCGCCAGATAGAAGACGTTGTTGGTGTCGTCGCCGATGTCGAGATCGTCCTCGACGTCGATCTCCTCGCCGCCGGAGGCAACGCCGCCTGAGAAGCCCTGCTGCCAGGTGCCGGCACCGGCATACACGCCGAACAGGGTATCCGCGTGGGCCGGCGCGAACGCCAGTCCGGAGGCCGCCAGCGCTGCCGCTGCAAGGTATCGGGTCATGACGAACATCCTCGAGTCGATCAACCGCAGTATAGGAACCAGCGCCGAAACTGCCGTGATCGACCACACACCCGACCCGCGATGCGGGTTACGCTAACGCGACCCGCCGCCTGAATCGGAAAGCGTCATGACAGAAGACAGAACGGAGCATCGGACAGGACAGGACTCGCCCCGGGCACGCCTCGCGGCCCTCGGCTGGGCGCTGCCACCGCCGATGAAGCTCGGCAGCCTGCCGTTCCGCACCGTCCGCGTGGACGGCGACCGGGCCCTGGTCGCCGGCCACCTCCCCCTGGACGACAGCGGCGCCGTGGCCGGGCCGTTCGGCAAGGTCGGCGGCGACCTCACGCCCGAGCAGGGTTACGAGGCCGCGCGGCGGGTCGCACTGGCCATGATGGCCAGCCTCGAAGACGCGCTCGGCAGCCTGGACAGGGTCGCCTGCTGGCTGAAGCTGTTCGGCATGGTGAACGTCGCGCCGGGCTTCACCGCCATCCCCGGCGTGATCAACGGTGCGTCGGAGGCGATCCTCGAGGTGTTCGGACCGGACCGCGGCGCCCATGCGCGCTCGGCCGTGGGCATGGCCGAGCTGCCCCTTGGCGTTCCCGTGGAAATCGAAGCCGCGGTGCGGATTCTGACGTGAGGTCGCCGGCCGGCCGGGCGTCCGCTCAGCCGGGCAGCGTCATCGACACGGCCAGGCCGCCGCCGGCCCGGTTGGCCAGCGCGATTCGCCCGCCGTGGGCTTCGCTGATCTCCCGGGCCAGCGCCAGCCCGAGTCCGGTGCCGCCGCGCTTCTCCGAGTAGAACGGCAGCAGCGCGCTCGCCAGCACCCGGTCGTTCATGCCCGCGCCCCGGTCCGCCACCTCGATCACCACGCCCGCCCCGCTCGTCCGCACCTCGAGGGTCACGGCCTCCGACGGCGAGCCGGACTCGTGGGCATTGCGCAGCAGATTGAGCAGGGCCTGCTCGAGCTGGGCCGGGTCGAACCGGCCCGGCGACTCCGGCAGCGCGCCGGTGAGGGCGAAGTCCGCCTGGCTGCGCAGCCGCTCGACGAATCCCGGCCAGGCCACGGCTTCGACGTTGGGCGCCGGCAGCTTGGCGAAACGCGCGTAGCCCTTGATGAAGCTCTCCAGGTGGCGCGCGCGGTCCTCGATGGTGGCGAAGATCTCGCCGAGCCGCTCGGTCCGGCCCCGGCGCACCAGCTCGCCGCCGGAATGGGCCAGGGACGCCATCGGCGCCAGCGAGTTGTTCAGCTCGTGGCTGATGACCCGGATGACCTTCTTCCAGGTGCGCACCTCCTGGCGCCGCAGCTCCGGAGTCACGTAGCGCAGCAGGAACAGCTCGTGGGCCCGGCCGTTCAGGCGGAACGGGCGCCGCGCCAGGTGGTAGGTCTCCTCCTCGTCCGCGTCGCCGTCGTCCGCCTGGACGGCGAACAGGCCGTCGCCGCCCCGGGCGACGGCGTCGGCCAGCGCCGGCGCCGCCGCCAGGATGTCGTCGAGCGTCCGGCCTTCCAGGCGCCGCCCGCCGTTCAGCAGCCGCCGCGCCGCCAGGTTGCCGTACACCACCCGGTCCGCCCGGCACAGCATCATCGCCACCGGCGTGTTCTGCACCATGGTGTCGAGCAGCAGCTCCCGCTGGGCGAGGTCCTGCCGCTGGTCCCGGAGCGCCGCGCCGAGATCGTTGTGGGCCGCCACCAGATCCCGGATCTCGTCGTTGCGCGGCCAGCGCAGGCTGAAGGCGAAGTCCCCGTCCCGGTAGCTGGTGACGGTGCCCGCCAGCGCCCGGAACATGGCGAGCAGCGGCGCATGGGAGCGCTGCACCCCGTAGACCGACAGCGGAACGAGCACCAGCAACGTGATCACGCCCGCCAACCAGGGCGCGCCGAGCCACGCGTCGAGCAGCAGCACGACCACCACGGTGACGATCAGCAGCCCGGCGACCGCCAGCGCGTGGCGGCCCGCCAGGGACGTGCGCCGGACCGGGCGTCCGGTCATGAGCGGGGTATGCCGAGCTTGTCCATGCGGCGGTAGAGGGCCTGCCGGCTCATGCCGAGATCCGCGGCGGCGCGGGCGATGACGCCGCCGTGGCGGTTCAGCGCCGACTCGACCGCAGCCTGATCGGGAGCGGCCGGTCCGGGCGCGCCGGCAGCCGCGCCCGGGGCGCTCCGGACACCGGCCGCCGGCGCCGCTGCGCCACCGGGCACGAGCTGCAGGTGCGCCTCGTCGATGTCGCCGTCGCCGGCCAGCAGGGCGCCGCGCTGGATCGTGTTCTTGAGTTCCCGCACGTTGCCGGGCCAGGCGTGGCGCCGCAGCGCCCGGCGGGCGTCGACCGACAGGGTCCGTCCGGGACCGAGGAAGTGCTCGGCCAGCGGCAGGATGTCCTCCGGCCGCTCAGCCAGCGGCGGCAGTGGAATCTCGATGGTGTTCAGGCGGTAGAACAGGTCCTCCCGGAACTCGCCGCTGCGGATCATGCCGGGCAGGTCGGCATTGGTGGCGCTGATCACCCGCACCCGCACCTGCCGCTCCCGGTTCGACCCCAGCCTGGCGAACCGGCCGGTCTCCAGCACCCGCAGCAGCTTGGTCTGCCCTTCCGCCGGCAGGGTGCCGATCTCGTCGAGGAACAGGGTGCCGCCGTCGGCCGCTTCGAACTTGCCCTCCCTGGCGCGGTTGGCGCCGGTGTAGGCCCCCGCGTCGGCGCCGAACAGCTCGGCCTCGATGAGCTCGCCGGGCAGCGCGCCGCAGTTGACCGTCACGAACGGCCCGTCGCGCACCGCCGAGTTGGCCTGGATGATCTCGGCGATCCGCTCCTTGCCGGCGCCGTTGGGACCCGTGATCAGCACCGGCACGTCGGCCCGCGCCACCTGGCAGGCCAGCGCCACGGCCCGCTCCGTCGCCGGATCCGCGAACACCATGCCGCACAGGTCGTAGCGTCCGGCGAGCTCGTCGCGGCGGCGCGCCTGGCCCTCCCGCATGCGGCCCAGCTCCCGCCTGGCTTCCGCCAGCGCCAGCAGGTTGCTCACCGTGGCCAGCAGCTTGCGGTCGTCCCAGGGCTTCGCCAGATAGTCCGCCGCCCCCGCCTTGACCAGCTCCACCGCGCTCTCGAGGTGGGTCCAGGCGGTGAGCAGCACCACCGGCAGGTCCGGATGGCGCTCGCGGATGGTCCGGAACAGCGCCTCCCCTTCCCGCCCTGAGGTGGTGTCCGCGGTGAAGTTCATGTCCTGCAGCACCAGGTCCACCGGATGCTCGGCCAGCGCCTCGAGACCGGCCTCCGGCGACGTCGCGCCCAGGGTGTCGATGTCCTCCAGGGAGAACAGCACCTCCAGCGCCGTGGCGACGGAGGGGTTGTCGTCGATGACCAGCACGGTAGGCATGATGAAACGTCGTCGGGTCCCGGTCGCGTCAGGGAGCGTGCAGCTTTGCCGAATCCGCGGCGGATGCCAAGGCGCCGGGCCTGCCGTCAGACACTGCGGGTCGCCACCGCCGGCGGCACGGCCGCCGCGCGCAGCGCCGGGCCGAGCACCGAGAGCTGGCCGAGGGTCCACAGCACCACCGCGCCCAGCGGCAGGTAATACCAGGGCAGCCGGGGCAGCTCGTAGCGTCCCATCAGCGCCCCGTTGATGGCGTAGGCGAGCACCATGCCGGCGGCGATGCCGATGGTCGCGATCAGGAAGTTCTCCGTCTGGAAGTAGCCGATGATCTGGCCCCGGGTCGCGCCGAGGGCGCGGCGGATGCCGATCTGCCGGGTACGCTGCTGCACCCAGAAGCTCGCCAGGCCGACGATGCCGAGCGCCGTCACCACCAGCAGCGCGACGCACACGCCTACCAGCAGCCAGGCCATGGCCCGGTCGTCCTGAAAGTAGTCGTCGCGGAACGCCTCGAAGGTCCGGGTGCGGTCCTCCAGCACGATGCGGCTCGGGTTGACGGCCTCCAGCGCGGCCACGCCTTCCTCGAGCACCCCGTCGCGCCGCCCGGCGTCGACCCGCACCAGATAGTTGATGCCGTACTGCACCGGCGCCGAAACCGGCATGAGCACGGAGGTGTGCTCGGACGACGGCCCGCCGATGTCGTTCGGCTTGGCGAGATGCTCCACCACACCGACGATCCGCTGGGGGGCCGCCCCCCAGACGTACACCGACCGGCCCAGCGGGTTCTCTCCCGGGAACAGCCGGTCGGCCACGGCGCGGGAGACGATGACCGCCGGGATGACCACCTCCGGGTCGCTCTGGGCCTGCTGGAACTCGACGTACTCCTCCGGCACGAAGTCGCGGCCCGACACCAGCGACAGGCCCATGGTCTCCAGCAGGTCCTCGCTGCCCACGTAGGTGGTGACCTGCATGGTGGGATTCTGCTGCTCGGGCTCCAGGTTCAGGGAGCTGTACCAGGACGAGTTGCCGAACGGAATCTGGTTGACCGTGGCCACCGACCGGACGCCGGGCACCGCCCGCAGCGCCGCTATGTCCTCGGCGGCCTGAGCCTCCGGGTCCTCGACCCGGGTGATGCCGACGAGCTGGAAGTGAACCAGCTCGGCCTCGGCCAGGCCGCTGGGCTGCCGGATCCGGTCGAGCCGGTCGCCGATGAGGAACACGGCGTTGCTGACGATGGCGCAGGACAGCGCGATCTCCAGCGCGATGAGCCCCGCGGCGGTCTTGTGCCGCCGCAGCGTGGCGAGGATGGGATGCACGTTCATGGGCGACCTCACTGGGACTTGAGCTGAATGGCAGGCGTGATGCGGCAGGCGCGCCAGGCGGGCAGCAGCCCGGCCAGCACGCCGGCGGCGAGCGCCAGGCCGAAGGTGGTGGCGAGCATCACCGGATCGAGGGACGCCAGATCGGCGTAGCTGGCCGGCTGCTGGCGCACGGCCCACAGTCCGAGCCAGGCGAGGCCGAGACCGAGCACGCCGCCGGCGAGCCCCACCACCGTGGCCTCCACCAGGAACTGCACGAGGATGTCCCGGCGCGAGGCGCCGAGGGCGCGCCGCACGCCGATCTCGCCGGAGCGTCGCAGGAACTTGGCGAGCAGCAGGCCCACCGTGTTGATCAGGCAGACCAGCAGGAACGCGAAGGCGAGCCAGGTCTGCAGGCGCACGTCGCTCGGCACCACCTGCTTGAACTCGAGCCAGGTCATGAGATCCCGCAGCCGCACGTTGGTGGGCCGCTCGAACCGGCCGGCCGCGCTCTGCTGCTCGTAGTAATTCACCAGATAGGCCCGGTAGTCGGCGGCGTCGGCCGGCGAGGCGAGCTCCACCCAGTACTGCATCCAGGTGCAGGGCGCGCCGGACTCGGTCTGATCGCCCTGGTAGCGCTCCCAGCAGCTCATGTTGCCGCTGAACGACATGCTCAGCTCCCGGGAGGTGGAGAACGGCAGGAACACCTCCTCCACCTCGCCGTACTGGGTGCCGGTCAGATCGTAGAAGCGCGGCGCCGGCCGCCATTCGTCGAGCACGCCGACGATGCGGAACGTGGTCTGATTGAGCCGGATGCTGCCGCCGGTGCTGTCGGCGCCGTCGAACAGCCGGTCGTTGAGCGCTGCCGAGATCACCGCCACCCGGGCGCGGTCACCGTCCTCGGCGTCGCCCCAGGCGCTGCCGTAGCGCAGCGGCACGTCGAACATCTCGAACAGGTCCTTCGACGTGTACCGGGCGCGCAGGTAGAAGGGCCTCAGGTCCTCCCGGTCCGGCTCGATGGCGACGCTGCCGCCAGCCATGAGCGCCTGCCGCACGCCACGGCCGTCCCGCAGTAGCGTTTCGGCGTCGAGCCGCGTCACCTGCTCCGGCGGCTCGACGCCGGGCGTATAGCCGTTCATGTCCTGGGGGTCCATCTGCACGAAGAACAGCCGGTCGCTCTTGCCGGGCACGGGATCGCCGGAGAGCACGTAGAACACCGTCAGCGTGGTCATGCTGGCGCCGATGCCGAGCGCGATGGCGACCACCATGAGCGCGGTCAGCGCCTTGTTGCGGCGCAGGCTGCGCAGCGCGAGATCGAGGTAATAGCCGAGCATGATTCCCCCTCAGGCCTCCCGGGCCGCCACCAGCGGTCGGGCGGCCGCCTCGGCGAGGTCCAGGTCGCTGACCTGGCCGTCGATGATGTAGATGTTGCGCTGGGCGCGGGCCGCCAGCTCCAGGTCGTGGGTGACCATCACGATGGTCGACCCCTGGGCGTTGAGCGCTTCCAGCAGCTCCATGACGTCGCGGGCCATCTGGGAGTCCAGGTTGCCGGTGGGCTCGTCCGCCAGCAGCAGCCGGGGCTCGCCGGCCAGCGCCCGGGCGATCGCCGCCCGCTGCTGCTGGCCGCCGGACAGCTCCGAGGGATAGTGCTTCATGCGCGAGGCCAGCCCCACCCGCTCCAGCGCCGTCTCGATGCGCCGGCGCCGCTCCGCCGCCGGCATGCGCCGGTAGCGCAGCGGCACGTCGACGTTGTCGAACAGGTTGAGGTCGGGAATCAGGTTGAAGCCCTGGAAGATGAAACCCACCTTCTCGTTGCGCAGCCGCGACCGGGCGGCATCGTCCAGGGACCGGACCTCGACGCCGTCCAGCCGGTAGCTGCCGTCGGTGAAGTCCTCGAGCAGCCCGGCGATGTTCAGGAAGGTCGTCTTGCCGGAGCCGGAAGGACCGGTTACCGCGACGAACTCGCCTTCGTCCACCGCGATGTCGAAATGGCGCAGCGCGTGGGTTTCCACCAGCTCGGTGCGGTAGACCTTGGATACGTCCTGCATGTGCAGCATGGGTCGGACTCCGTCGTGTGACTTGTTTTGGCTGATCGTCTGGTTGGTGTATCGGATTCAGAGACCGGACAGTCGCACCCGCCCGGCATCCCCCAGCGCCTCGACGCCGGATACCACGATCCGGTCGCCGACCTCGGCGCCGTCGATGATCTCCACCGCGTCCAGGCTGGCGACCCCCGTGGCGAGCGGCACCCGCTCGGCGATGCCGTCCCGCACGCGGTAGGCGAACCGGCCCTGGCCGGCCTCCAGGAAGGGCCCCCGCTCCACCAGCAGCGCGTCGGCCTTCTCGTCGAGCACGATGCGCGCCGTGACACGCTGGTTCTGGCGCAGCCCCGCCGGCGGCTCGCCGTCGAACCGCAGCCGCCCGACCACACGACCGTTCACCACCTGGGGCGAGACGGACCGGACCGTGCCGGGGACGTCGGTGCCGGCCACCCGGATGTCCGCCGGCATGCCGATGCCGAGATCCCGGGCGAAGCTCTCCGGCACGTCGATCTCCACCTCGAAGGCGGTAAGGTCCACCACCTGCAGCAGCGGCGCGTTGGCGGCGACGTTGGCGCGCTGCTCGACGTGAACCTGGCCGACCTGGCCGTCCACCGGCGAGCGCACCACCAGCTCCGCCACCTGGCGCTGCAGCTCGGCCACCACGGCCTGCTGCCGGGCCGCCCGGCGCCGCACGGTGTCGAGGTCGAAGCCGAGGCCCTCGCCGCGCAGCTCCGCGTCGCGCCGGGCGTGGTCCAGGGCGATCTCCGCCTTCACCAGCGCGTCTTTGGCGCGCAGCAGGTCGAGTTCCGACACCACGCCGAGGTCGAAACCCTGCTGGAGCCGTTCCAGCTCCCGGGCCGCGGTCTGGCGGTCGATCTCGGCCTGGTCGGCCTGCATCCGGGCTTCGGCCCGGCCCTGGCGGACGTCGAGCTCGGCCCGGCCGGCTTCGATCTCCAGGGCGTCCAGGGTCGCCTGCTCCTGGGCCAGCCGGCTCTCCAGCTCGGGGCTCGTGAGCCTGGCCAGCACCTCGCCGCGCGCGACGGCGTCGCCCGCCACCACGGCCAGATCCACCGTGCCGGCCGCGACCGCATAGAGCGTCGGGCTGTCGGCTGCGGTGACGCGGCCGTCGGCGGCGATGTCACGGACCAGGTCGCCCCGGTACACCGTGGCGATCCGCAGCCGCTCGGCGGCCACCGAGCGATCGGCGGCCATCCAGTCCCGGGCGGCGTAGGCGGACAGGGCCAGCAGGACCACGGCGCCGGCCGCCGGCAGCCACCACCGCGCCGGCAGGCGCGGCAGCCGGCGCGGCGGCGTCGACAGCGGGCGGTCCTGGGCGCTGGTGTCTCTGATCATCGGTGCGGCTGTTTGCTGAGGGTTCGCGGCTGACTTTGCACGGCACGTGCCAAACCCCAACCGATTGTTTCCTATGATTTTTTTTCAACGCGGACGGCAGCGGAGCGTCCGCCGGTGTCCGCCCCTGTCCGGCCGGACACCGGCCGGGATCAGCTGCCCGTGGAGGTGTAGTGGCGGATGCCGAGGCGCCAGAACCCCAGCGCCGCGGCGAAGAACAGGAACCCGGAAGCCGGCGCCATCACCTGAAAGGCGCGGCCGCTGCCGAGCGGGTCGTCGATGCCGAAAATGGCGACGGCGGGAAAATAGGTGACGCAGCCGAGCGGCACCACGTAGGTGAAGAACCGCCGGAACCAGGGCCGGTAGATGGCCAGCGGATACTGGGCCGTCTCCGTGCCGCCGTAGGTGAGCGTGTTCATGATCTCCAGCGACTCGGTGGTCCAGAACGACAGCGCCGCCTGGGCGATGAACAGGCCGTAGAAGAACACCGCGGCGCCGACGAAGGCGAACGCCAGCAGGGCGACCTTCCAGAGCTGCCAGTCGATGGGCAGCATCCAGATCGCCCAGGCGAGCACCGCGGCGCCCTGGAGGAAGCGCCCCACCCGCTGGAGCTGGAACTCGTGGCCGGCGAGCTGCAGCACCGTGCTGCGGGGCCGCAGCAGCACCCGGTCGAACGTGCCCGTCTTGACGAATTCCTTGCCGAACACGTCGAAGCCCCGGGCCAGCGCCTCGGCCACGGCGAAGGCGGCATTCACCAGCCCGTACAGGAACGCGACCTCCGCGAGGCGCCAGGCGCCCAGCGAGCCGAACCGGTCGAACAGCGCCCAGATGCCGATCACCTCGACACCGGAGGTGACCATGTTGCCGAACGCCATCAGCAGGAACGACCAGCGATACTGGAGCTGGGCGCGAACGGACTGGCCCACCAGGCGCCCGTACAGTCCCAGGCCGCCGACGCCCTCAGCCACCCTGCACCACCACGCGCCGGCCCGCCCGGTTGAGCAGCCACAGGCCGAAGGCGACGATCATCGCGCACCAGCCGATCTGCAGCGCGATCTCCAGCAGCGCATCGCCGGCGTCGATGTGGCCGCTGTAGATGCGGAACGGCACGTCCGCGAGCCCCTTGAACGGCTGCCAGAACAGCAGCGGCTGCAGCCAGTCCGGAAACAGCGGCAGCGGCACCACCAGCCCGGAGAACAGCGGCACGATGCCGGGCATCAGCCGGTTGAAGCCCTCGCCCGAGATGGTCCACATGAGGGCGATGTGCAGCACCATGGTGACGGCCGTGCTGAGCACCAGGGTCGCCGCCAGCGACAGCGCGAACAGCCCCGCGGCCGCGCCGTCCGCGGGCAGCGGCAGCGCCCAGTCGCCGAGCCCGATCAGCGGCAGGCCCAGGTAGGCGAACAGCACCATGGGCACCATGCGCAGCAGGGTCGGCGCCGCCCGGAACGCGAAGGTCCGGGCGAACCAGAAGGCGTAGAGATTCAAGGGACGCAGCAGCTCGTAGGCCACGGCGCCGGAGCGCACGTGGCCGGCGATCTCCGGGTCCACGTTCCAGGGCAGCAGCGCCAGCAGCGCCTGGCCGAGCCAGATGTAGACCAGCACCTGGGACAGGCTCATGGGCTGCTCGACGCTGGTGGAAGCGAAGAACGCGACGAACACCATGACCTTGATCAGTCCCCAGAAAAGCTGGGTGGCGAACCCGGCGAACGCCGCGGCCCGGTACTGCAGCAGCATCTGAAACCGCGCGGCGACAATGGCCAGGTAGGGCTTCACCGGCGTTCGGCGGCCCGGGGCGCGCGCCCCTGGGCCCGGTACAGGTCGGCGACGATCTCCTCGATGGGCGGATGCTCCACCACCAGGTCGCGCACACGATAGCGGCGCGACACGTCGGCGACGAACTCGCCCACCTGGCCGGCCACCCGGAACTCGACGCGGGCACCGTCGCGGCGGTGGGCGAGCGCCGCGTGGCCGTCGAGCAGCGCCGGCTCCGCCTCGAAATCCACCACCACGCGCCGCTCGTCACGGCGCAGGTCGTTGACGGTGCCGTCCATCAGCAGGGTGCCGTGGTTGATCAGCATCAGCCGTGTGCACAGGGCCTCGATGTCGTCCATGTCGTGGGTGGTGAGCAGCACGGTGGTGCCCCGCTCCCGGTTCTGCATCTTCACGAAGTCGCGCATAGCGAGCTTGGCGGTGGCGTCCAGGCCGATCGTGGGCTCGTCGAGAAACAGCAGGTCGGGCTGGTGCAGCAGGGAGGCCGCCAGATCGCAGCGCATGCGCTGGCCGAGGCTGAGCTGGCGCACCGGCGTGTCGAGCAGCGGCTCGAGGTCCAGCAGCGCCACCAGCTCGTCCCGGGTGCGCCGGTAGTCCGCGGCGCCGACCCGGTACATGTCGCGCAGCAGCTCGAAGGATTCGACGACGGGCAGGTCCCACCAGAGCTGGGTGCGCTGGCCGAACACCACGCCGATGCGGCCGACGTGGGCGACCCGGTCCTTCCAGGGAACCCGGCCGTCGATCTCGCAGCGGCCGCCGCTGGGCGTGAGGATGCCCGAGAGGATCTTGATGGTGGTGGACTTGCCGGCGCCGTTCGGGCCGATGTAGCCCACCAGCTCGCCGGCGTCGATGGTGAAGCTGACCCCGTGCAGGGCCGTCACCTCGCGGTAGCGCCGCCGCACCAGGGAAGAGAACGCGCCCAGCAGCCCCGGCCGGCGCTCCGCGATGCGGAACCGCTTCTCCAGGTTGTCCACCACGATCTGGGGCATGGGCAGCGACCGGCCGGCTGGAAGAGCCCGGTCTCCTGACGGGGGAGCGCGGCATTTTAGGGTCGCCGGCCGGCAGGATTCTAGTGTCGCCGGCAAATGGGTTACAGTCCCGGGGATGGGAGAGGACCAGCAGACATGCCGCCGTTCGGCGCCCGGGATCTGATCCGGAACCGCGACACCGCGTTCCGCTACACGGCGGTGGCCGGCCTGCAGATGGGCCAGGTGCTGCCGGCGTCGTTCATCAGCCTGTTCCTGCCGGTGATCTTCCGCGAGCAGGGGCTGGCGCTGGACATGTACTGGGTGTTCGCGCTGCCGGCGATACCGACCTGGCTGCGACCGCTGTGGGCGCCGCTGGTCGACCGGGTCGGCAGCCCGGTGCTGGGGATGCGGCGCTCCTGGTTCATTCCCTGCACGATCTTCGGCGCGCTGGCCTACTTCAGCCTGTCGGCCTTCAGCCCCACCCTCGACAACCTCACCCTGATCATCACCCTGCTGGTGGTGAAGTCCACCATCATGACCACCCAGGACATCGCCATCGACGGATACATGGTGGAGAACATCGCCAACCACGAGCGCTCGGTGGGCGCCGCGGTGCTCGACATCGGCCGCAACGTGTCGCGCTTCGTGTCCATGGTCGGCATTCCGCTCATCTACATCGAGTGGGGCTGGACGGCTGCGGTGCTCACCGCGTCCACGCTGCTGGTGCTGTTCTCCCTGCCGGGCATTCTGCGCCCGGAGCCGCCGCGGCCGGCGGCCTTCCAGCGCCAGCGGCCGAGCCTGCTGCGGCTGCTGCGGCGGGAGGACAGCCGCTACGTCTATCCGATGTGCTTCGTCATCGCCCTCACCGGCGGCATGATTCCGACCCTGTACCCGACCTATCTGTCCGACCTCGGCTTCTCCATTCAGGAGCTGGCCTTCGTGCTGGGCCCGGCCAGCCTGATCGGCACGCTGATCGGCGCCACGGCGACGAGCTGGTGCCTGCGCCGCATCGGCTACAAGAGCACCATGCTGATCGCCGCCGCCGGCGTGCTCATGGCGGTGATTCCCATCGTCTGGATGGGTTCGCTGCACCAGCCCACCTTCGCCATCGTGTTCCTGGTCACGCTGAACGGCCTGGCGCTGCCGTCGTTTCTCGACGTCACTTTTCAGGCGGCCAGGCTGAAGTGGGCGTCGAAGACCCAGGCCGCCACGGACTACACCACCCAGATCGTCACCATGATGGCCGGCGTGAGTCTGTCCACGGCCGTCGGCGGGCTGCTCGCGGAGCACCTGGGCTGGTTCTATTACTTCCTGCTGGCCGGCACACTCATCAGCGCCACCTGCTTTCTGCTCTACGCCGTCTACGATCGCATCGAAGACCTCGTGGACGCCCGCGAATCCCGGGAGCACAGCGCCGAGGGCTGGCTGACCGACCCGCTTCCGTCACCTCATTCAACATCACCAACCGAAGGAGAAAACCCCTATGGCACTCGTCGACTATGAAGTCCGCGGCCACGTCGCCGTCGTCACGCTGAACCGGCCCGACGCGCGCAACGCCATCAACCCCGAGGTCGCCGTGCGCCTGGACGACGCCTGGCGCAGCATCAAGGAGGACGACAACGTCCGGGTCTGCGTGGTCACCGGCACCGGTGCCGCCTTCTGCGCCGGCGCCGATCTCGGCCAGCTCATCCCCATGGTCTCCGGCACCCGCAAGCCCGAGAACGAATGGGACGAGAAGGTGGCCGCCGACCCCGGCATCACCAGCCGCGCCCTGCTGCGCAACTTCGACCCGGAGAAGCCGATCATCTCGGCGCTCAACGGCCACGCCATCGCCGGCGGCATGGAGCTCGTCCAGGGCACCGACATCCGCGTGTCCGTGCCGGAAGCCAAGCTGGGCGTTCAGGAGGTGAAGTGGGCGATCTTCCCGGCCGGCGGCTCGACGGTCCGGCTGCCGGTGCAGATGCCCTATGCCAAGGCCATGGAGCTGCTGCTCACCGGCGACCTGATCACCGCGGCCGAGGCCCTCGAGCTGGGCTTCCTGAACTACGTCACCAACGACCCGATGGCCAAGGCCATGGAGATCGCCGAGAAGATCGCCGGCAACGGCCCCATCGCCGTCAAGGCCATCCGCCAGTCGGTGAAGGAGTGCCTCGGCAAGCCGGAGCAGGAAGGGCTCAAGATCGAGAGCCGCATCTCCGGACCGGTGTTCCAGACCGAGGACGCCAAGGAGGGTCCGAAGGCGTTCATGGAGAAGCGCAAGCC
>DLCH01000051.1:32310-64868 GCA_002480525.1 Gammaproteobacteria bacterium UBA7803
ACGGGCGGGGACGCCGGGACGCTGAGCGACCTGGCGTTCCGCTCCAAGGCGCACTGGGGCTACGACGACGCCTTCATGGAGGCGTGCCGCGCGGAGCTGACCTATGCGCCCGAGCAGCTCGACGCCGGCGGGTTCTGGGTACTCGAGGAGGACGGCGGGATCCGGGGTTTCTACGGCCTCGTCAAGGTCTCGCCCGACACCCTGGAGCTCGACGCGCTGTTCGTCGAGCCGGAGGCCATCGGCCGCGGCGGCGGCCGCGCGCTGATGGCCCACGCCCTCGAGCAGTTCCGGGCATCGGGCCTCGCCCGGCTGATCATCCAGGCCGACCCCAACGCGGCCGACTTCTACGAGTCCGCCGGCGCCCGCCTGATCGGCGAGCGGCCCTCGGACAGCATCGAGGGGCGCATGCTGCCCCTCTACGAGATCGACAACCCGGACGAGGTGTCCCATGGCTGACCTGCTCGCAATGTCCTCCGGCATCCTCGACGGCACCGAGAGCGCCGAGAACGTCGGCCCCATCAACCGCATCAACCACCAGCTTTCGCCCATCGCCGACGGCATCGCCATGGTGGAAGCCTTCTCACACTGCATTCTGTTCGAGACCGACGACGGGCTGGTGGCCTTCGACACCTCGAACCCCCAGGGCGGCGCCCGGGTGGTCGAAGCCGTGCGCGGCTGGCGCCGCGACCGCATCAACACCATCGTCTACACCCACGGTCACGTCGATCACGTGGGCGGCTGCGGTGCGTTCATCGCCGACGCCGAGTCCCGCGGCCAGCCGCGCCCCACGGTGGCGGGACACGTCAACGTGCCGCGCCGCTTCGACCGCTACGACCTGACCAACGGCTACAACCAGATCATCAACGAGCGTCAGTTCGGCCAGTTCCGCCGCCGCGGCTACGACATCGGCGAAGCCACGGCGTCGAGCTTTCTGCCGGCGTCGTCGCCGAAACCGGACGTCACCTACGACGACGCCCTCGAGCTCGACGTCGGCGGGCTCGCCATCGAGCTGCGCCACGCCAAGGGGGAGACCGACGACCACACCTGGGCATGGATTCCGCGCCACAAGGCGATCTGCGCCGGCGACTTCTTCATCTGGAACTTCCCCAACGCCGGCAATCCGCAGAAGGTGCAGCGCTATCCCGCGGAGTGGGCCCGGGCCATGCGCGCCATGGCGGACCAGGGCGCCGAGCTGTTCCTGCCCGCCCACGGCCTGCCCATCGCCGGCGCCGGACGCATTCGCACGGTGCTCACCGACGTGGCGGACGCGCTCGAGCATCTGGTCCGGGAAACCCTGGCGATGATGAACGAGGGCGCGCGCCTCAACGACATCGTCCACAGCGTCACCGTCGACCCGGCGGTGCTCGAGAAGCCGTACCTGCGGCCCATGTACGATGAGCCGGAGTTCATCGTCCGCAACATCTGGCGGCTGTACGGGGGCTGGTACGACGGCAATCCGGCGAACCTGAAGCCGGCGAAGGACACGGCGCTGGCGGAGGAAATCGCCCGGCTGGCCGGCGGCGCCCGTCAGCTCGCCGACCGGGCTCTCACCCTGTCCACGGACGATCCGCGGGTGGCCTGCCACCTGGCGGAGATGGCGGCGCTGGCCGCGCCGGACGACGCCCGGGTGCACCAGATCCGGGCGGAGGTGTTCCAGCGCCGGCGCGACGGCGAGACGTCGCTGATGGCCAAGGGCATCTTCGGCTTCGCGGCCAACGAGTCCCGGGACCGCGCCGGGAAATGAGCGCCGGGGACGCGCTCGAGATCGTGCCCTCCGGCGCGGCTCTCGGCGCGGAGGTCCGCGGCATCGATCTGACCCGGCCCCTGCCCCCGGGCATCCAGGCGGCGCTGCGCCAGGCCTGGCTCGAACATCTGGTGCTGGTGTTCCGGGACCAGCCGCTCGATCCGGAGGGGTTCCTGGCGTTCGCCCGCGGCTTCGGCAGGCCGGTGGAATATCCGTTCGTCACCGGCATCGACGGCTACCCCGAGATCATCGAGGTGAAGAAGCTGCCCCACGAGACGGTCAACTTCGGCGGCATCTGGCATACCGACACCGCCTACCTCGAGGAACCGCCCATGGCGTCGACGCTGCTCGCCCGGGAGGTGCCGCCGACCGGGGGCGACACCCTGTTCGCCAACATGTACCGCGCCTGGGAGACACTGCCCGCGGACACGCAGCGCGCGCTGGCGACCCGCCACGCCGTCAACGTGTCTTCGAAGCCTGCCGTCAGCCGGACGCGCCAGGATCGCCTGGCGGGCCGGGAGGCCCCGGAGCACTCGGCGGTTCATCCCGTCGCGCGGACCCACCCCGAGACCGGCCGCCGGTCCCTGTACGTCAACGTCGCGCACACGATCCGCTTCACGGATCTGTCCGAGGCGGACAGCGTCCCGCTGCTCGAATCGCTGTTCGAGCACCAGGTGCGGGACGAGTTCCTGTTCCGCCTGACCTGGCGGCCCGGCACCATCGCGCTGTGGGACAACCGCTGCACGCTGCACTACCCGCTGAACGACTACGCCGGGCACCGGCGCGTGATGCACCGGATCACGCTGGCTGGAGACCGGCCGCGCTGAGCGGACTGCCGGCCGGCAAGGCTGGCGCGTTTCGCCATTGAATTCGCTGGGTTTTGTGAGCGTTTGACCCTGTCTCCGGGTGGGCCACCGCACTATACTGTATTTCCATACAGCATAGGAGATGCCGCCATGACTGCCGCGCCCGTCCTGGCCGATTTCGAACCGCTCGATCGACTGGAGACCAACCTGGTGGCGAGCTGGCGCGACGTCAGCCGGGCCGAGCACCGGTTTCTGCAGCTGCTGCGGGAGTTCGATCTGCGCCGGGGCTGGGAGGCGTATGGCAACAACGACTGCGCGGAATGGCTCGACTGGCGCTGCGGCATCTCCCGGACCACCGCCCAGGAAAAGGTGCGGGTTGCCCGAGCGCTGTGGTTCCTGCCACAGATCGACGAGGCGTTCCGGGTGGGCGATCTGTCGTATTCCAAGGTGCGGGCACTCACCCGGGTAGCCACGGAGACCACCGAGACCGAGCTGCTGGCCTTTGCGCTGGACGCCTCCGCCGCTCAGTGCGAGATCTACTGCCGGCGCCTCAGGAACGGGGATCCAGTGGCGTCGGCCGCCGATGCCCGGCGGCTGCACGAGGGCCGCTCGCTGGTGCGGCACTTTCGGGAGGACGGCTCCGGGACCCTCTCGGTGGAACTGCCGGCCGAGTCGCTGGAACTGGTGATGACGGCGCTGGAGCGCGTGGCAGCCCGATTGCCGGAGGATCCCGACCGGTCGCTGTTCGCCTCGGGCGCCGATGCGCTGGTGCAGATGGCGAGGGAAGCGCTGACCGGTAGCCCGCAGGGTTCGGCGTCCTCGGATGAACATCAGGTCGTGGTGCACGTGGACGCGACGGCGCTGGCCGGTCAGGGCGGCGAGTCGGAGCTGCCGCTGCCCATGGTGAAGCGGCTGTGCTGCGACGGTGCCGTGGTACCGGTGTTGGAGCGGGACGGGGTGCCGCTGAACGTGGGCAGGAAACAGCGCACCGTACCCACCGCCATCAAACGGGCGCTGATGGCGCGGGATCGGGCCTGCACGTTTCCAGGCTGTCATCACCAGCGGTTCCTCGAGGCTCACCACGTGCATCACTGGGCCGATGGCGGCGAGACGAGCCTGGGCAATCTGCTGCTGCTCTGCAGCACCCACCACACGCTGATCCACGAGGGCGGGTTCTCGGTTCGACGACATCCGGACGGAACAGTTTATTTTTCCAGGCCGGACGGGCGGCCGGTGGCGGCGCCTTCCGCGGAAGGCGGGGTCGAGGTACGGGAGGGGCGCGTGGGTTATCGGGTCATCACGTCTTCCGCAGAAGGAAGCATCCTTGGTTTTGGAGCAAACGTAAGCGCGCCGAGTGACAGCAACTGGCCGGTTAGAGCCATTTGCCGCATCGCAGCATTCCGTCCGCTGCGTGAGGAAGACCGGTCATTGCAGGCCAGCCAGCCAGGCGGCTGAGATCGGCCAGACGCGGGTACCGAACCGACTCCTCCGCCGCACCGGTCACCTGGGCCCAGCGCCTTCAGGGGCTGCCTACGCAAACTCATCGATCCTGGTGGTTGTGCGACACTCTGCGCTATGAGATCGAAACCGGGCAGCGCCGGCACGGACAACCCATACCCCAGTGGTGCAGCGATTCGCTACCTCTCGAGCTTAGCGACCTGGCTATGGTTGAAGGCCTTACCCGAACATCTGCTTGCGATGAAAACTTCAGGATCTTCGTGCCGATCTCCCCATTCATTCTCATACCCTTCGTTGATCGCATCGATGAGGCCGGAATCGATACAGGTCGCAAGCTCCTGGCCGAATTCTCCGGAGGAGACATGATGGCTGCCTGCGGGAAATTGTCGTGCGTTCTCGGCCGCATATACACCAGCCAGGACCGACTGGAGCATTTGCAGTAAACGCAACGAACAATGGTCACGCCCTGTGGAGGGATTCATTTATGACAGCAGCAACCGCAGCCGGAGAAGGTGAAGCACAGAGTCAAGTTACGGGGTTCGGTACCAAACGTTACCGAACCTATGTCCTCTCCGCCCTGACGCTCATCTACATCATGAATTTTGTCGACCGCGGCCTGCTTGCCGTCGTCGGTCCGGATCTCGTGCCGGAGCTGGGTATTACCGATACCCAATTCGGTCTTCTTACCGGTTTCGGTTTTGCCCTTCTCTACACTTTCGTGGGCATTCCTCTGGCACGCTATGCCGATGTGGCTCACCGCGTCTGGATCATGACGGTCTGCGTTGCTCTGTGGTCCTTGATGACTGCGCTATGTGGGCTCGCCACCGAAGTCACCATTGGTTCGCTCACGATCGGCGCGTTCTGGATCCTGCTGATGTGTCGCGTCGGAGTAGGCATCGGCGAGGCGGGCTGTACACCACCGGCCAACTCCCTGATCGCTGACTATTATGCGCCGCGTGACAGGTCCCAGGCGCTGGGCGTCTACTCCATGGGCGTAACGCTCGGGACGATGTTCGCCAACCTGATCGGCGGCTGGGTGACCGACGCGTTCGACTGGCGTACAGCATTTTTTGTGGTTGGCCTGCCAGGCCTGTTGGTCGCCATTGTCTTCAAACTGACGGTCAAAGAGCCGCCGCGCGGTTACACCGATCCCAAAGGCAGGGGAGCTACTGAACGGGTCTCGCTGCGCGAGGCAATCCGCGAACTGACGACGAAGCCCGCCTTCTGGCTGATGACGGCTGGTGCCACGGTCGCTGCGTTCTGTGGTTATGGAATCTCCTCGTTCCAGTCCATCTTTCTGGTTCGGACTCACGAGATCACCACCGGCGAAGCGGCCATCTGGATCAACACGCCAGTGTCGTTGTCATCGGCCGTCGGCACGTTTGCCGTGGGCTGGCTGGCGACCAAGGTCTACAAGAGGCACCCGGGGGCCATCGCCTGGGTACCAGGCCTGGGTCTGGCCTTGTCGATTCCGTTCTATGTCTTTGCCTTCACGACGCAGAGTCTGCTGTTTGCCGCCATCGGCTTGATCATCGGCGGTTTCGTGAAATACGGCTATATCACCGCCCAGTACACTATCGGTCAGGGCGTCGTGAGCATGCGTGTGCGTGCGATGGCCACGGCAGTGCTGCTGTTCGTCGCCAACCTAATCGGCTACGGCTTTGGTCCGCTCTTCATTGGCGCAATCTCTGACGCTTTCTTTGTCAGCGGCGCAGCCGATCTCGGTATAGCAGCAGAGGAGCTGTCGCGAAATCAGTGTCATCCGAGTGTTGTCGGAGAGTTGAGCGGGGATCTGCAGAATGTCTGCGGACAGGTATACGCCCAGAGTCTACAGTCGGCGATGGTCATCATGGCGTGCTTGTATGCTGCCAGCTCATCGTTCTTCCTGCTGACCTGGCGTCGGCTCGGTAGGGATATGGTGGACAGGAATCAGGACCCGATACCTGTCCCTCGATGACCCTGTTCCGGAGCTCGCGAACAATGCTCCGGAGAATAGCCGGACTGTTCGCTGCGTCTCGGCGCGCCGACGTCGGCGATCACGCCTGGGGGACGACAGCGCCTGGACCGGCTCGGAGGCCGCCTTCGCCTTCACGCTTGTGGGCGTGACCATGATCTTCGAAGGGCCGCTGCTCGTAACGATCGCGCAGCACACCGGCGTGCGCGCAGCCGCCATGGTCGCGTTCGCGCTCTGGTCCGTGCTGGTGGGCGTGGTGCTCACCAGCGCGCCGGCGCCCAAGCTCATCGCGTGCCCGGGTCAATACGGAACGCGGCGCAACGCCATCACGTACACTTGACGTGCCAGCGACCCGATAGAAGTCGATCTCGAGCGGCTGGCGAAGACTGGCCGAAGGCCCGCTGGCTTGGCGAACACCGAACCCTCACCAATTCAAAAGATCGATGTATCTCCACCCGCTCCGCGACGACCGAAGTCTGTAGCCGCCGAACGGCCGCTTCTTGGCGATTGTGTTGAACAACTCGCGCCTCGTTTCACGGCTTTTGCGTGGCGGATGGAGGTTTCCAGCATCGCGAGCTGATCCGGAAGCCGGATATCCAGCTTTTTGATTGGTCTTGGGGGATTAGCCTCCGTTTGGCGTCCTCAAGAGACACTAACCCCGGGTTGAGGCGGGTCGTGCCCGATCCACTGGGCAAGACGCCGAAGGTTTTGCACGGCCGCCGCCATCACGAACTCGTCGCTCGCGCCTGTGATGCCTCGTAGTCGAAGTCGGTCGAGCTTCAAGATCCGCTTCATGTGCCCGAACAGCATCTCGACCTTCTTGCGTTCGTTGCGGGAGTGCGCGTAGCTCTCGGTCTTGGCCAGTGCCCGGGCGACGTCTCGTGCCTCTTCATGGATGGAGCGCCGGATGCGACGAGGCGCGACTATGGGACAGCACTGCTGGCGCTTGGTGCATGCTTCGCATTCGGCCTTGCCGGCGCTGTAGATGATCATGTTGTCTTTGGTGATGCCGGCCCGGGGCTTCTTGAACTTGCGCCGGTTCCGGATCAGGTGCTTACCCGCAGGACATACGTAACGATCTTTCTCGGCCTGCCAGGTAAAGTCTGATCGGCCGAACACCCCATCCTGGCCTTCGGATTTATCCCACACCGGCACGTGCGGCTCGATGCGTTGCTCATCCACCATCCAGCTCAGCATCTCTGCCGTGCCATACGCGGTATCACCGGTCAGCCGGTTCGGCTTGAGATCGAAGCGGCGCTTCACCCGGTCTACCATCACCTTGGTCGAAGCCACCTCGTCTTTGCGGTTGGCCGTCGTCGCTTCGACGTCCAGGATGATCCCGGCGACCGTATCGATGAGATAGTTGGTCGAGTAGGCAAAGAACGCCGGGCCGCCCGGCGCCGCCGTCCACTGTGCGGCTGGATCGGTCGTCGAGACGCGCTTCGCTGGCTGAGTTCCTTCATCCAGAGCGTCGAGGTACTCCCGAACCGCTCGGCTCGAGCTACCGGGTCTGGGCCATTCATCGTCATCATCACGGTTGATCGACTTCTGCCGGCTCGCATCGGCCTTTACGATGCTGGCGTCCACGGCGAAGCCGGCGCCGCCCACGAGCTGCTCGGCGATGCAGCGGTCAACGACCTGCTCGAAGACGAACCGCAACGCGTCACTCTCCCGGAAGCGTCCGTGGCGATTCTTCGAGAGCGTGGAGTGATCCGGCACCGGATCCTCGATGCTCAGCCGGCAGAACCAGCGATAGGCCAGGTTCAGTCTTACTTCCTCGCACAGCCGCCGCTCCGAGCGGATTCCGTAGCAATAGCCAATGATCAGCATTCGGAGCATCAGCTCCGGGTCGATCGAAGGGCGTCCAGTGTGGCTGTAGTACGGCTCCAGATGCTGCCGCAACGTTGAGAGGTCAAGGAAGGTGTCGATCTTGCGAAGCAGGTGGTCTTCAGGGATCAGGTCATCGAGGTTGAAGTGGTACAGAAACTGCCCTTGCTGGGCATCCTGCCGACCCATCATGCGCGATCCCTCCGCCGACTGGCGGAAAGAATTCTCGCATAACAAGCTATCCGACGCTATAGTTTTTCAACAGAATCTGGCAACAACAGCCATTCAACTAGGACGACCCACCAACCCCTCCATCCAGATTATCCTGCCTCCGGATCAAACATCGGCGTCCACCGATCCAGAAACAGCCCGCCATCGGCAATGAGATCCGCGCCGTTGATGTAACGCGCCGCCGGCGAGCACAAGAACACGCACATGGCCGCCACCTCCTCCGGCCGCGCCAGTCGCTTGCTCGGAAAATCTGCCATGAACTCTTCGGAGTATTCCTCACGCCCGGCCTTGGCAATCTCCTCCTCGTGCAGTCCGGCCGTATCCACCGACCCCGGCGCCAGCGCATTCACCGTGACCCCGTGCCGCGCCCAGTAGTACGCCAGCGACTTCGTCAGGTTCACCACGCCGGCCCGTGCCGCCCCGGAGTGAGCAAAATGCGGCGCGCCGCGATTGAACGAATAGATGTGCACGATGTTGACGATGCTGCCGAAGCCGCGCTCGACCATGTGCCGGCCCAGGCGCTGGCAGACGGTCCAGGTGCCGTTGAGGTTGAGATCCACCACGGAGCGCCAGCCGTTGTCGCTGATCTCGAGCGGCGATGCCGGGAACTGGCCGCCAGCGTTGTTGATCAGGAAATCCACGGCACCGAAGCGTTCCAGCGCCGCTTCGGTCATGGCATCCACCTGTGCCGGGTCGCGGATGTTGGTGGGGATGGCCAGGCAACGACGGCCCAGAGCCTCAATGTCGGCTGCCGTGGGGTCGAGATTCTCCTGTTTGCGGCTGGCAATCACGACATCGGCACCGAGCCCCGCGAAGGCCAGGGCAATGGCCCGCCCTATACCCCGTCCGCCGCCGGTGACCAGGGCCACGCGACCCTCGAACAGATTCGGAGCGAAAGTCGCGAGTGCATCCACGGGAATCCTCCGTCGATCTAGTCAGCGGAATCCGCGGCCGCTGTCGTTGCTGCCGCCGTGCCGCTGGGCTCTCCCAGAAAACGCCCCGTCAGCACCCCCGCCGTCATCGCACCGTTGACGTTGAGCGCCGTGCGCGCCATGTCGATCAGCGGCTCGATGGAGATCAGCAGCGCCGCCACGGTCACCGGGAACCCCATCGCCGGCAGCACGATGAACGCGGCCATGGTCGCGCCGCCGCCGACCCCGGCGACGCCGAAGGAACTGATGGCGATGATCCCCACCAGCCCGGCGATGAACGACAGGCTGAGCGGATCGACGCCCATGGACGGCGCGATCATCACCGCCAGCATCGCCGGATAGATGCCCGCGCAGCCGTTCTGGCCGATGGTGGCGCCGAAGCTGGCCGACAGATTGGCGATGGGCACCGGCACCTTCAGCTCCTCCACCTGGGTCTCGACGTTGAGCGGAATCGTCGCCGCGGAGCTGCGCGAGGTGAAGGCGAAGGTCAGCACCGGCCAGACGCGTTTGAAGTAGGTGCCGACGGGGAAGCCGCTGGATGCGATCAGCAGCGCATGCACGGCGAACATGATGGCGATGGCGAGGTAGGACGCGCCGATGAAAGTGATCAGGTTCAGGATGTCCGAGGCATCGGAACCAGCGACCACCTTGGTGATCAGCGCCAGGATGCCGTAGGGAGTGAGCGCCATGATCATGTGCACCAGCTTCATGACGATGGCCTGGGCGGTTTCGATTAACTCGCGGATCGCCCGGCCGCGCCCCGCGTCCTCCCGGGCGACGCCGAGGGCGGCGATGCCGAACAGGATGCCGAAGATCACCACGCCGATGATCGACGTGGGCCGGGCCTCGGTCATGTCGAGGAACACGTTGGACGGGATGAACCGCACCAGCATGTCGGCCAGCCCCAGGTTGCCGAACGCCTCGTAGCGCTGGGACAACACCTGGCTGCGCTCGAGCTCCCTCGCGCCCTGGGTCAACCCTTCGGCGGACAGGCCGAAGGCATTGGAGATGAAGATCCCCACCAGGGCCGCCACCATGGTGGTGCCCACCAGAATCCCGATGACCATGCCGCCGATCCGGCCCAGGGCGGAGACCTCCTCCATCCGCACCACGGCGGCGATCATCATCACCAGCACCAGCGGAATGATGATCATGCGCAGCAGGCTGACGTAGGCGCCGCCGACCACGTTGGTCCACTCCAGCGTGCCCGCGATGACGCCGCCGTCCGCATAGAGAAACTGCAGCGCCAGGCCGTACACCACGCCGGCGGCGAGGCCGGCGAGGATGCGCCGGGACAGGGATTTGGCGCGCAGCGTCGCCAGCGCCAGGATCAGGCCGGCGAACACGGCGAGGTTCAGGATCACGTAGATGGACACGTCGGCTGGCTCCCCCGGAATCAGCGCCAACCATGGCCCGCGCCGCTGCGGAATACAAGCTGTCCTAGCCGGCGCCGCCGGCCGTTCCCGGCGGGTCCTGCGCGGCGTCCTGCGCATCCACCCGGGCCGGCATGTGCAGGTCGAAACGGCGCCAGACGTAGAGAAACCCGGCGTAGCCCAGCACCCCGGCCGGCAGCGCGATGGCCAGGCTGCCGATGACCAGCGCCGCGGTCTCCAGCGCGATCTCCTGCTCGAGCCCGGACAGGGACTCGAAGCGGACCGGCACGAACCGCATCAGATAACCGCCGAGGGCGTGAAATCCGAAGTAGAACGGCGCGAAGGTGAAGGGGTTGTTGATCCAGGAGGCGACGAAGGCCGCCGGAAAGTTCGCCCGCAGCGCCACCGAGGCGACCAGCATCAGCACCGTCTGAATGCCGACCGTCGGCGTCAGGCCGATGAACAGCCCCACGGCGACGCCGCGCGCCAGGGTGAACTCGTCCACCTCCAGGCTGCCGGTGCGGGTGAGGAAGGCCCGGGTGCGGGGATGACGCTGCAGCCAGGCGCGGGTACGGACGCGGGTGCGCCGGGACGCGAGGCTGACGCGCTGTCGCAGCCAGCCTCTCATGATCGAAGCCCCGGCAGCCGCTCCGCGACGATCAGCTCGCCTTGTCGCGCAGATCCGGCAGCTGGTAGCCCTGGGACTCCAGGTCCGCCCGCACCACCTTCTTGTCCATCTTGCCGGTGGACGTCAGCGGAATGCTGTCGACGAACAGGATGTCGTCCGGGAGCTGCCACTTGGCGAAGGTTTCCGCGACGTGCTCGAGGATGGACTCCTTGGTCACCGACGAGCCTTCGCTCTTCACCACCAGCGCCACCGGCCGCTCGTCCCACTTCGGATGGGGCTGGGCGACCACGCAGGCCTGGGCCACGCCGTCCACGGCGACGATGGTGTTCTCGAGGTCCACCGACGAGATCCACTCGCCGCCGCTCTTCACCAGGTCCTTGGAGCGGTCGCTGATGATCAGGTACTGCTCCGGGTCGATCTTGCCGACGTCGCCGGTCACCAGCCAGCCGTCGTGGAATTTCTCCGGCTGCGGGTTGTTGTAGTACTCGGAGCAGATCCAGGGGCCGCGCACGATGATCTCGCCGACGGCCTCGCCGTCGTGGGGCAGCGGATTGAATGCCTCGTCGACGATCTCGACCTCGACGCCGGGCATGATCTGGCCGGCCTTGGCCACGTTGGCGAACTGCTCGTCCTCGGACAGCTCGAGCTGGGAGCGTTTCATCACGCGCCGCGACAGCGTCACCAGCGGCGAGGTCTCGGTCATGCCCCAGCCCTGGATCATCTCGACGCCGAGCCGGTCCCAGTACCAGCGGATCAGCGACGACGGCGGCGCCGAGCCGCCGCAGGTGACCCGGGACAGGCTCGACAGGTCGTACTTGCCCGGGTCCGCCTCGAACAGCGCCTTGAGCCCCTGCCAGATGGTGGGCACGCCGGCGGAGACGCTCACCGACTCGTCGACCATGAGCTGAATCAGCCGGGCCGGGTCCATGAACCGGTGCGGCATGACCTGCTTGCAGCCGAGCATCAGCGCGGACCAGGGCAGGCCCCAGCCCATGGCGTGGAACATCGGCACGATGCCCAGCAGGCAGTCGGTGGCCGACAGATTCATGCTGTCGGTCATGCACTGGGTCATGGTGTGCAGGTACTGGGAGCGGTGCTCGTACTCCACGCCCTTCGGATTGCCGGTGGTGCCGCTGGTGTAGCACAGGCCGAGCGGCGAGTTCTCGTCGATCTCGGGCCAGGCGTACTCGGTGGGCTTGCCGGCGATGAACGCCTCGTAGTCCACCGGGTTCGGCAGCTCGGTCTGCCAGTTCTCGAAGCCGGCCTCGGCGGCGACCACGATGCGCTCGACGCTCGGCATGCGGCCCTTGAGCTTCTCGAGCAGCGGCAGCACGTCGGCGTCGACGATGATGATGCGGTCCTGGGCGTGCTCGATGATGTATTCGAGGTCGTGATCCGACAGGCGGATGTTCAGGGTGTGCAGCACCGCGCCCATGCCGGCCACGGCGTGATACGCCTCGAGGTGGCGGGAGCCGTTCCACATGAACGTGGCGACCCGGTCGCCGATGCCGATCCCCGCGTCCGCCAGGGCGTGGGCGAGCTGATGAGCCCGGTCACGGGTCTCCTTGTAGGTCTGCCGGCGGACGCCGTCCTCGGTGGCGGTGACGATCTCCTCGTCCGGCGCGACGATCGCGCCCCGGTCCAGAATCTTGGACATCAGCAGAGGGGTATGCTGCATTGCCATCGGTTGGCCCTCCCAATAACCTTGTCGACTTCCCGAGGGGCGAGTGTACCATCGCGGCGCACGCCGTCGCGCCCGGCCACGGCCGCGGACCCGGCCGCCCCCGCACCGACAGCGAAGCCGATGAACGACCTGACCGACCATCTCCTGCACATCCCCCACGCCCGCGCCATCGGCATGACCCTGGTCCGCCACGACGACGCCGGCTGCCTGGTGCGGGTGCCCTATGCCGAGCATCTGGTCGGCGACCCGGACACCGGCGTGATCCACGGCGGCGTGCTGACCGCCGTGCTCGACAACACCTGCGGCATGGCCGTCCGGCCCACCGCCGGCAGCCCGGAGGACGGGCCCGTGTCCATGGCGACCCTGGACCTGCGCATCGATTACATGGGGGCCGCCGAGCCCCATCGCGACGTGTTCGCCGAGGCCGTGTGCTACAAGCGCACGCGCCACATCGCCTTCGTGCGGGCCACCGCCTACCAGACGTCGCCAGACGACCCCATCGCCACCTGCGTGGCGAGCTTCATGCTGGGCACGCCCAACGCGCCGCGCGAGACGGCCGGGCCGGAGGCCGCGTCATGAAGCTGCTGGCGGAGCTGCGGGCCCAGGGCCGGGGTCGCGACATGGCCGCGGTGCTGGCGCACATCCCCTACGCGCGTTTCCTCGGCATCGACGTGGACGTGAAGGGCAACGAGGTGACCACCATTCTGCCCTTCAAGGAAGACCTCGTCGGCAACGTCAACCTGCCCGCCCTGCACGGCGGCGTCATCGGCGCCCTGCTCGAGATCACCGCGGTGACCCAGCTGCTGTTCGACACCTCCTGCGAACGGCTGCCCAAGACCATCGACCTGTCCGTCGACTACCTGCGCTCGGGCCGGCCCCAGCCCACCTACGGCCGCGCCATCGTCACCCGGCACGGCCGCCGCGTCGCCAACGTGCGCAGCGAGATCTGGCAGGAAGAGCGCAGCAGGCCCATCGGCGTGAGCCACGGCCACTTTCTCCTCGCCCCGCTCTGACCCCCGGCCCGGCCCCGGCCGGCCCTGCCCCAGCCCTGGAGCAACCTGTGGGAGCGGCCTCCCGGCCGCGATCCCGTGGGCGGGGACGTCGCCGCCGGGGCGCGGCTGCGGGTCGCGGCCGGGAGGCCGCTCCTACGGGTGGGGCCTGAAGGCGAGTTCGTCCGCCAGGCGGGACTGGACGGCGCGGATCTCGGCGTCGGTGGTGGCCGCGTCCCAGCCCAGCTTGCCGGCCATGCGCGCGGCGACGCGGTCGACGGCCTGCTCGAGCTCGTCCGGCAGGAACCAGGCGGCGCGCAGGCGCCGGTAGATCACGTCCTCCAGGGTCCTCGCCCCTTCCACGTCCACCGCCCAGTCGACCTCCTCGGCGAAGGTCGACGGCGTGAGCGGCGCCGGCTGCCCGCCCAGCACTGCCGGCGCCTCGGCGCCGTACAGACGCACCAGCCGGCTGGCCTGGCGGGCGTCGAGCTGATAGCGCCGCCCCAGTTCCTCGGTCCAAGCGGCGACGTCGGTGAGCTCACCACCGGCCACCGGCGCCAGCGGCCGGGGCATCGACAGTTCCCGGCCGAGCACCTCGCCGACGGCGCCCATGGCCTCCTCCGCCATCTTGCGGAACCCGGTGAGCTTGCCGCCCGCCACGGTGACCAGCGGGCCGTGCCGCCAGATCTCGTCGCGGCGGGACATCTCCCGGGCCGCCTTGCCCGGCTGATTGATCAGCGGCCGCAGGCCGGCCCAGCTCGCCACGATGTCGCGCTCGCCGATGCCGGCCGCGGGAAAGTGACCGGCCACGGCCCGCAGGAGGTAGGCGATGTCGTCGGCGGTAACTTCCGGCCAGTGCTCCGGCCCGCCCGCGTGGCTGGTGTCCGTCGTGCCGACGTAGGTCACGCCCCCCCGGGCGATGGCGAACACCGGACGGCCGTCCTCGGCGGTCATCATCACCATGTTGCGCACCGGCAGCCGCGCCCGCTCGACCACCAGGTGCACACCTTTGGACAGGTGCAGCCGGGGCGCCGACCGGTCCCCGCCGTCCGCCGGCAGCAGGGATTCCACCCAGGGGCCGGCGGCATTGACCACGCAGCCCGCGTTCACGCCGAACTCACCGCCGCTGCGCAGGTCCACCGCCGCGACCCGCGCGCCGTCGCCCTGGGGCGTGACGCCGGTGACCCGGACGTGATTGCAGGCCACCGCTCCGTCCGCCGCAGCAGCCCGCAGCGTCGCCAGCACCAGCCGCGCGTCGTCGGTGAGGTACTCCCGGTAGCGGCAGGCGTAGCGCAGCCTTTCCTGGTCGAGCAGCGGCTCGACGTCGGCCAGCTCCCCGCCCCGGCAGTTGCGGTGCCGTTCCGCCGGCGGCACCGCACCCAGCCGCTCGTAGAGCCCGATGCCGAGCCGCAGCTTCCAGAACTGCAGGCGGCTGTGGGCCGGCACCAGCATCCAGCGCGGCTCAGTGAGATGGGGCGCCATGGCCAGCAGGCTCTTGCGCTCCAGCGCCGCCTCCCGCACCAGCGCGATCTCGCCCATGGCGAGGTAGCGCAGGCCGCCGTGGATCAGCTTGGTGGAGCGGCTCGACGTGCCGGCGGCGAAGTCCGCGCTCTCCAGCAGCAGCGTGGACAGCCCGCACTGGGCGGCATGGCGGGCCACGCCGGCACCGGTGATGCCGCCGCCCACCACCACCAGGTCGAACCGTTCACCGTCCAGGGACGACGGCGCGACAGCGCCGATCCGTGCCGGGGCGTCCGTGCCCGTCCGGTCCGCCATCTACAGCCGCACCCCGAGCGTGAGCAGAAACACCACGTCCGGCGCGCTGCCGCCCGTGAGATCCTCGACCACGCCCAGGTCCAGCCAGGCGCGCTGCGACAGGGCGAGGGTGCCGCCCAGGGTGCCCTGCACCGCGCCGTGGGCGAGCTGGCGGACGTCGCTGTCGATGACCTCCGAGTGGGCGTCGATCTGACCCCGCAGGATCAGCCGGTCGGTCACCGGCCAGTGCAGCCCGAAGTGGCCGACGTACACGACGTCGCGCTGGTCCGCCCGCGCCAGGTCACCGTCGCCGAGGGCCGTCGCACCGCCCATCAGCGTGGCGACGATGCCGGCGCCGGACAGGGTCCGCCGGTCCACCAGCTCGAGCCACAGCGACACGTCGGTCCCGCCGGAACCCGACAGCTCGTCGACGCTGCCGGTGGGCGCCTTCACCATGGCACGGGCCACCACCTGCCGGTCACCGTCCGCGATCCGCCAGCCGAGCCAGCCGCGCACGTCGCCCAGGTCGCCGCCCGATCCGCCGATGACGATCGAAGGCTCGCCGGCGTAGTCGACCCGGTAGTCGAGCCGGCCCCGGGGGGCGGCGCTCCGGCCCCCGTCGGGAAAGCCGAACAGGTCGTGAAAGCCGTCGATGAAGCCGTCGGTGAAGCCGCCGGAATGATGCACGTAGGGCACCTCGACGCCCCACTCGACCCGCGCCGACAGGGCGCCGCGCAGCGCCAGGCTGGCGGCGGTGGTGCTGCCGTCGAACACCACCCGGGCATCGTCGCCGGTCCCGCTGGTGAAGTTGTTGGCGTGCTCGACGATCAGGGCCGCGGACGTCCCGCCGGGCCGCTCGGCCGCGCCGAGGGCCCGGGGCAGCCCGAACAGCAGGGTCGCCGGGGACAGGTTGCGCACCGCCAGCGGCCGCTCCGCCAGGGCGGCGCCGGATTCACCGGCCGCGGCCGCCGGGACCGCCAGCGCCGCGCCCAGGGCCGCGGCCAGCGCCAGCCCGGCGAGCCTGCCGATGCCCGGCCCCCGCGGGGCCGTCGAGTCCGTCGCGGTCGCGTGAGTCAATGTATCCCCCGGGTTTCGCCATCCCAGAACGGTTTGCGCAGCTCGGTCTTCAGCACCTTGCCGGCGCCGCTGCGCGGCAGCGCCTCGGTGCGCACGTCGATGGTCTTGGGGCACTCGTAGCCCGCGAGCTGCTCACGGCAGTGGGCGAGCAGCGCGTCGGCGTCGATCCGGGCGCCCGCGCGTGGCACGACGATGGCGTGCACCGCCTCGCCCCAGCGCTCGCTCGGCACGCCGATCACGGCGCATTCGTGCACCCCCTCGAACTGATGGATGACGTTCTCCACCGCCGCGGAATAAACGTTCTCGCCGCCGCTGACGATCATGTCCTTCACCCGGTCCACCAGGAACAGGAAGCCGTCCGCGTCGAGGTAGCCGGCATCGCCGGTGTGCATCCAGCCGTTGCGCAGCGCCTCGGCGGTCAGCTCCGGCTGACGCCAGTAGCCCTTCATCACCATCGGCCCGCGCACGCACACCTCCCCCACCTGTCCGGTGGGCAGCGGCCGGTCGTGCTCGTCCATGATGGCGACGTCGGCGTTGTACACGGCCTGTCCGGCGGAGCGTACCCGGCCGGCGTCGGGCCCCTCGAACACGTGGTAACGGGGGCCGAGGCTCGTCGCCACGGGGGACAGCTCGGTCATGCCGTAGGACTGCAGGAACCGGATGCCGGGCAGCCGCGCCATGGTCTGGCGCAGCAGCGCCTCCGGCATCGGCGACGCGCCGTAGGTGAGCAGCTCGAGGCTCGACAGGTCGAAGCGATCCAGATGCGGGTAGTCGAGCAGCGCGTTCAGCATCGCGGGCACCACCACCGTCACGGTCACCCGATAACGCTGCACCGCCTCGAGAAACAGCTCCGGCTCGAACCGCGGGATGGTCGCGTGGGTGCCCCCCGCCACCGTGGTGGTGAACACCCGCGAGCCGCCGGCCACGTGGAACAGCGGCGAGACGTGCAGGTGGACGCTGTGCTGGCGGATCCCGAGGTTCACCAGCGCGGTCATCGAGTTGGCCAGGAAATTGCCGTGGCTCAGCATCACCCCCTTGGAACGGCCGGTGGTGCCGCCCGTGTAGAACAGCGCCGCCAGATCGTCGCCGCCGCGTCCGGCGTCGGCCACCGGCGCCCGGGCCGCGAGCAGGCTCTCGTAGTCGCCGTGGCCGCCGGCATCGCCGCCGTCCGCATGGATCACGTGGGCGAGCGCCGGGCAGGCTTCCCGCAGCGCGGGCACGTCGCCGTGGGCGGCGGCGTCCACCAGCAGCACGGTGGCGCCCGAGTCGTTCAGACAGTGGACTTTCTCTGGGATCGCCCAGCGGGTGTTCACCGGCACCATGACCCCGCCGGCCCACAGCGTCGCGAAGTAGTACTCCACGTAACGCGGCGAATTGGCGGCCAGCATCGCCACGCGGCCGCCGGGCTCGACGCCGTGGTCGATCAGCACACCGGCCAGGCGTGCGACCCGGTCGGCGAACTGGCGCCAGGTGAGCTCGAAACCGTCGCCCAGCAGAGCCGGGTGGTCGGCGTGAATCTGTACGGCCCGGTGAATGCCCTGGGTCAGACGCATGACTGGTGGATCCGCTCGAAAGCGCCGGATTCTAGCAGGTCACCCTCCCCTCCCGGGGAGCCCCCGGGGGCGGAACGCGGCGGGCGTCCCCGTCAGCCGCGCAGGTCGCGCTCGCCGGCGACGCGGTTGCGGCCCTGGCTCTTGGCCTGGCGCATGCAGGCGTCGGCGCGCTCGACGAACTCGGCGGCGCTCTCCCCGGCCTGGCATTGCGCGACGCCGATGGACACGGTGATCTCGCCCACCTCCTCGCCGCCGTCGGTTTCCACCACCTGGGCCTCGATGATCGCGCGGATGCTCTCGGCGAGCATCAGCGCGCCGTTGTAGGACGTGGCCGGCAGCAGGATGGCGAAGCGGGCGCCGTCGTAGCGGGCGAGCAGGTCGCGGCCCTTGACGCACTGGTCCATCTCCTGGGCGACGAAGCGCAGCACCTGATCCGCCACTTCCCGGCCGTGGGCGTCATTGAACTCGGCGAACCGGTCGACGTCGGCGAACAGCAGACACAGCTCGGCGCCGTTGTCCTCGACGTCGAGCATCATGCGGCGCAGCCCGTCGTCGAAGGCGCGCCGGTTGGCCACGCCGGTGAGCGCGTCCTGGCGGGCGTCGCGGCTGAGCGCGTCGACCTGGGTGCGCAGCTCGTCGAGTTCGGAGCGCATGGCGCCAAGCGCCGCCTCGGCCGCCGCGCTGCGGTCCCGCGCGCTGCGGGTCTCGGTGGCGAGCCGGCTGACCAGCTCGTCGAGTTCCGGCGGCGGCGCCATACGGCCGAGGGTAGCGCTGGCCTCGTCCAGCACCGTGACGTAGCGGCCGAGCTCCTGGTCGAGGCCGCCGAGCTCCGAGGCCGCCGCATCCACCGTGCGGGTCATCGCGCCCTGGATTTCGCCGACCTGGGCGCGCAGCTCGTTGAGGAAGTACTTCTCGTAGATCCGCTGACAGGCGTCCGGCGAGAACCGCAGCCCCTGTTCCATGCGCGCCCGCAGATCCGCCACCAGGGCCTCGTTGGCCTCGCACACGTAGTCGTACCAGACCGCGTAGTTCTGCGGAATGGTCGGAACCTGCTGCTGGCTCATGAGCGGCAGCACTTTCTTCAGAACGGCGTGGGATTCCTCGACCGTGACGTTGAAGGTGGCGGTGGTGCGCATGACGTACTTCTGGTGGCTGACCCTTTCAATGTAGACCACCGCCACACCGCCGGCGGACGCACCCGGCGAAACTGGGACCCGGCCTCGGCGGCGCCTGGGAACCAACGCACGGTTCCGCCCTCGCCGCACCCGGCCGCCGTCGCTCCCGCGCCGGACCCATCGTTGCCGGCCATGCGCCCGAGGGGTAAAACGGTCGCTGAGCCCCAGCCCCAGGAAACGCCCATGTCCGGACCACTCGCCGGCATCACCGTCGTGGACCTCACCAGCATGATCTCCGGACCCGTGGCCACCATGATGCTGGCCGACCAGGGCGCCGACGTGATCAAGGTCGAACCCCTGGGCGGCGACCTGGTGCGCCACCTGGGGCCGAACCGCAGCGGCCTCACGGCCACCTTCATCTCCGCCAACCGCAGCAAGCGCAGCCTGGCCCTGGACCTGAAGACCGACGCCGGCATGGACGTGCTGCGCCGCCTGCTGGCCGGCGCCGACGTGTTCGTGCAGAACTTCCGGCCCGGCGCCATCGAGCGCATGGGGCTCGGCGAGGACGCGGTCCGGCGCATCCGCCCGGACATCGTCTACGTGTCCATCAGCGGCTTCGGCGACACCGGGCCCTACGCCCAGAAACGGGTCTACGACCCGGTGATCCAGGCCCTGTCCGGGCTGGCCGCCATCCAGAAGGACGGACAGAGCGGACGTCCGCGGATGGTCCGGACGATCATTCCGGACAAGACCACGGCGCTGACCGCCGCCCAGGCCATCACCGCCGCGCTGTTCTGCCGCGAACGCACCGGCGAGGGTCAGCACGTGCGCCTGGCCATGCTGGACACCATGATCGCCTACCTGTGGCCCGAGGGGATGACCGGCTACACCTTCGTCGGCAAGGAGGTTCCCGGTTCCCGGGCCCAGCTCGCCCAGGATCTGATCTTCGAGACCCGGGACGGCTACATCACCACCGGCGCGGTGTCGGACGCGGAGTGGGCCGGCATGTGCCGGGCGCTGGACCGGCCCGAGTGGCTGGAGGATCCGAGATTCCGCACCGCCCAGGACCGGGTCGTCAACGTCGCCGAGCGGCTGGCGCTGATGGCCGACGTGCTGATCACCGGCACCAGCGCGGCCTGGCTCGAACGGCTGGACGCGGAAGGCGTGCCCTGCGCACCGGTGCTGGAGCGCCACGAGGTGTTCGAGCACGAGCAGGCCCGGGTGAACGAGGCCGTGACGGAATACGACCATCCCGTGGCCGGCCGCATCCGCCAGCCGCGGCCGGCGGCCCGGTTCGACCGGACGCCGGCCGGCATGCAGCGCCACGCACCGGTCCTCGGCGAGCACTCCCGGGAGATCGTGGCCGGGCTCGGGCTGGATGCGGACGCCCTGGTGGACGCCGGCGTGCTGCTGGCGCCACCGCCATAGCGGAGATCGCCACAGCCGCCCAACAGTTGGCGAATTCCGCCAGACACCGGCCCCATTCCAAGGCCGGACCGCACCGCCGGAGCCTTGCGGGCCGCGCCGGCCGCCCGTTTCGGGAACTGGCACGAATTCTGTATCCAGACCGTCGAGTTCGAAGAATCACAAGGTCTGGCGATGAACGAAGCGTTCCGACTCTCCCGAATCCGCGCGCCCCGGGCGACGCTCACGGCGGCCGTGCTGCTGGCCGCCGTGTTCGTGGTGCTCGGTCTGCTGCTGACGGCGCTGGCTCCGGACCAGACGGCTCACCTGACCCGGCCGGTCTTCGACGGACCGCCGGAGAGTTTCGTCAACTGGATGCTGAGCCTGACGGGGGGCCACTGAGGTGGCCGCGGGCAACCTCGACCGGTGGCGCCGGCGGTTCGCCCTCGACCGCCGCAACGGCTGGCTGGCAGGCGTGTGCGCCGGCGCCGCCCGGGCGTTCGACACCGACCCGGCGTTCGTCCGGGTCGGCTTCGTGGTGACGGCGCTGTTCCTCCCGAAGGTCGCCATCGGCACCTATCTGGTCGCCTGGGTGCTGCTGGACGACGGGCCCGCGGGGGCACGCCACGCGACCCGGCCGGCCGATAGACAGAATCGATCAAACTTGAACGAATAAACGATTTCCACCCGGTGCGCGGCAGGCGCATGATGTCCGTGTTCTGCCATGAGACACGACGACAGAGGAATCGCCATGACCGCCCGGGACATCGACATCGGTATCGACCAGGAGGACCGCCGCAGCATCGCCGACGGCCTGACCCGCCTGCTGGCCGACACCTACACCCTGTACCTGAAGACCCACAGCTACCACTGGAACGTCACCGGCCCGAGGTTCCGCGACCTGCACCTGATGTTCGAGGAGCACTACACGGAGCTTGCCACCGCCGTGGACGACGTCGCCGAGCGTATCCGCACCCTGGGCTATCCGGCGCCGGGCACCTTCGCGGAGTTCCTCGCGCTGACCACCATCGAGGAGGTCCCCGGCGCGCCGGCGGCCGAGGACATGGTGAAGGACCTGGTCACCGCCCACGAGATCGTCGTGCGCACCTGCCGGGAAATCCTGCCGACCGCCCAGAAGGCCAGCGACGAATCCACCGTGGGCCTGGTCGCGGATCGCATGGCGATCCACGAGAAGACCGCCTGGATGCTGCGCAGTCTGCTGTAGACGGACGGGTCAGCAGGTCACCAGACAGGGCGGCTCGGCGGGTGCCGGGCCGCCGTCGGCGGCAAGCTCGCGGAAGTCCGCGGCGAGTTCGTTCAGCCGCTCGACGAAGCGCGTCTGCTGGCGCTCGGTGAGGCTGTTGACCAGCCAGACGCTGGCCTCCCGGTTGAGATCCACGTTGGCCTCGAACACGTCGGCCAGCTCCGCGCCGTAGTAGCGCTCGCGCTGCTCGGCCAGGTCCGCGAGGCCGCGGGTCAGTCCGTCGAGATCCTGCCGGAACGCCAGCAGCGCGAGGAAATCCGCCTGCCAGCGCCGGCGGTAGTCGGCCCACAGCACCCGCTCGGGCCGGTAGTCGCCGGCGCGCTGCTCGAGATAGGCCCGCTGCACGCCGGTGAGCCGGCCGGAGAACTGGGTGAACCGGTCCTCGAACTCCTCCCGCCACAGCGCCTGGCTCTCGGCCAGGGAAGCCCCCGCCTCCGGCTCGGCGATCTCGACGTTGCGCGCCTCCAGGTTGTCGGCGAGCTCGACGAGCTGGCGCTCGTCCAGCGACGCCAGGAAGCTGGCCGCCACCGGCACCGAGCGGTCCTGGATTTCCTGGGCCCAGTCGAACACCCGGTCGACTACGGCCTGCATCTCCGCCTCGTCGGTGCCGTCGACCAGCGCCGGACCGACCGCCTCGAGAAAATCCGCGTAGCGCGGCAGGTGGTCGCGGCGATGCCAGTGCCAGATGTCGGCCACCGCGGCGTCGAAGTAGGCCCGCTGGCGGTCGGTCATGTCCACGTAGTCGCTGACGGACCAGCGCGCCAGGCGATCCAGGTTGTTGTACGCCATCTGCACGCTGCAGCCGGCGCCGAGGAGCACGGCCAGCACGAGCACGATCAGTCGCCCCATCATCCTTCCGACTCCAGAAAGCGGATCAGCCAGGCAGCCACCAGCTCTTGGCTGGTGGGCTCCGCCAGGGACGCCACACCCGCCCGGTGAACCTCGGCGCCGAGGACGTCGACGCGGGTGTCCATCAGCGCGCGGGCATAGGCGGGGGTGAACTCCGGATGCCCCTGAAGCGTGAGCGCGGCGCCCCGGCCGCGGGACGCCGGCAGCTCGAAGCCGGCGTGGGGGCAGGTGTCGCCGGCGGCGAACGGCACCGCCGCCGGCGGCAGCCGCACCACCTGATCCTGATGGCTGGCCAGCAGCCGCAGCTCGTCCGCGGGTGGCGCCATCCAGGGCCGGCGCTCGACGATGCGCGCGCCGTGCACGCCCACGCACCAGCCCCGCTCGGCTCTGCGGGTTTCCCCGCCGAAGAAATGGGCGATGAGCTGGTGGCCGAAGCAGATCCCGACCACCCGCCGTCCGGCCGCCATGGCGTCCCCGGTGAATCCGGCCAGCGCCCCGATCCAGGGCAGGTCGTCGTACACGCTGTGGCGGCTGCCGGTGATCAGGTAGCCGTCGCAGGCCTCCGGCGGCGGCAGTTCGCCACGGCACACGTCGTAGTCCTCGAACACCAGCCGGCCGGCCGCGCCCGGCGCCGCCCGCAGCAGCGTGCGGAACATGTCCGGGTAGTCGCCGTGGTGCCGGGCGAGCTCGGGTTTGACCGCATCCGCCCTGAGAATGCCGACGCGCATGGTCAGCCCTGTTCCGCCGCGGAGGTCAGATGATTTCAAAGTATCGTTCGAGCTGCCAGCCGTTCACGTGCCGGCCGTACTCGGCGCACTCGAAACGGCGCGACATCACGAAGTGATCCACGAACGCGTCGCCGAAGGCGGACCGGGCCAGCGCCGATCCTTCGAGCGCCGCCGCCGCGGCCTCCAGGCTGCGCGGAAAACGCAGGGCCGGCGCCAGGCTCGCCTCGATGTCGTAGGCGTTTCCCGTCACCGGCTCGCCGGGATCGAGCTCGGCCTCGATGCCGGCCTGAGCCGCCGCCGCGACCGCCGCCGCAACCAGATAGGGATTGCTGTCCGCCCCGGGCACGCGGCATTCGACGTGCTGGCGGCCGGCGTCGCCGGGGATCACCCGGATCGCCGCGGTCCGGTTCTCGATGCCCCAGGTCGCCCCGGTGGGCGCCCAGGCCCCGGGCACCAGCCGGGTATAGCTGTTGATCGTCGGCGCCAGCAGTGCCAGCAGCTCCGGCAGATGGCGCACCAGGCCACCCACCGCCCAGCGCTGCCGGTCGCTCATGCCATGGGCGGCGGCGGGGTCGTGGAACCGGTTGACGCCGTCGTCGCCGAGCAGGCTGAAGTGGAAGTGGCCGCTCTGGCCCGGATAGGCCATCGACCACTTGGCCATGAACGTGGCGAGCAGCCCGCGGCGCTGGAAGTACACCTTCGAGAAGGTCTTGAACAGGGCGGCCTGGTCCGCCGCCGCCATGCCGTCCGTGGCATGCAGCGCGGCCTCCCACACGCCGGGCCCCGTCTCGCAGTGCAGCCCCTCGAGCGGGCAGCCCAGATCCTCGCAGAGGTCCATCAGGCCGTGGAACAGCTCGGCGCCGGTCGACGCCCGCAGCACCGAGTAGCCGAAGTTGCCCGGCGTCACCGGCCGCAGGCCCCGGTACCCCTTGTCACGGATGGAATGGGGGGTCTCGTCGAACACGAAGAACTCGTACTCGAAGCCGGCGCGCAGGTGCAGACCCGCCCCGGCCAGCCGGTCGAGCACCCCGGCGAGCCGGCGCCGCGGGCACAGCGGATGGTCGGCGCCGTCCGCGCCGACGAACTCGCCGATGAAGTACGGGCAGTTCTCGTCGGCGAGCCAGCGCTCGGAGTCCGCCAGCAGCCGGAAGGCGGCATCCGGGAAGCCGGTGTGCCAGCCGGTGAACGTGCCGGCGTCGTAGAGCTGGTCGTCCACGTCCCAGCCGAGCACGCAGTCGCAGAAGCCGCCGCCCTTGCGCATCAGGCTCTCGAGCTTGTCGAGGCTGACGTACTTGCCCCGGACCACCCCGTCCAGGTCCGTCAGGCCGAGCTTGGCGCGGCGCACCCCGCGCTCGCGGTATTCGGCCAGCCGCGCCGCCAGGCGGCCGCCGTCCGGGGTCGGGCCGCCGGTCGGCGGGGGATCGGAATCGGGCATCGGCGCTCCTCGCTGCGGGCACGATCGACGATGACCGCATTATGCGCGGGAATCCCCGGCGGGGAAGTCGGCGACCGGCGCCGGAAGGCTTCCCGGTGGCCGGAGTTTTCCAGAATTTCTGTGGATAACTCTGAGGATAAGTTATGAGTATGGCGCGCCAGCCCCGCCAGCACGGACTCCGGCGCAAATGATCAAATTTTGATCACCGGACAGAAAATTCATTAAATTCATATGGTTACAATGGCTACGTGAAGCCATACTTGAACGATGAACGCCAATTGACCCCCCTTTCACGCGATTGCTGCGGCCTGTGCATAACGCGCGGGACCCGGACCCGCCTCGGGGTGTTAGTAGCTGCTCACCGCGGCTCTGGCACCAGCCCTGAAGTAACAAGACAGTGACAAGATGTCGGATCGCCACACCCGCCAACGGATCCAGTCGGGCGCGCGCCGGGGGGCGGGATTCGGGCCACCGCTGCGGCCCCGCCGGAAGTGGGCGCCGGCCCCGGCCCTACTCGCCGTCCCGCTGATCCTCTGGCAGCAGAACCGCGGGTTCCGAGGCCGTCACCGGCGTCAGCTCGATGAAGATGGCCGGGTCCAGGGTGCGCACCGGCGACGGCTCGTCGCCGAGCAGCCGCTCGACGAGCCGGGCGGGTTCCGCAACCTGCTGGGCGGCCTCGGCGTCCACCGGCGGCGGTTCCGCGGCGGCTGCCGGCGGCGCCAGCGCGCCCAGCAGCAGGCCCGCCGCCAGCGCGACGACGCAGAAGCGCGGGATCGATCCGGTGTCAGTGTTCATAGCGCAGCGACCAGTACCAGCGATCATCGTCTCCATCGACCCCGGGGCTGCCGTCGGCGTCCAGCGGCCGCGCCCAGCTCAGCCGGCTCGAGATCCCCTGCCCGAGCTCGGCATCCCAGCCGAGTCCCGCATCGACGATGCGTACCCAGCGCTCACCGCCGTCGCCGAGCGCCACGCCGTAGCCGGCCTCGGTGAACACCAGCAGCTCGCCGAGTCCCACCGGGACGCGCACCTCCAGGCCCATCATGCCGGCCCGGTCCGCCAAGAACAGGCTCCGGTCGAAGGCCCGGCCGCGGGCGGCGCCGCCCAGAGCGAACCGGCGGGTGGCGGGCAGCCGGGCATCGCTCCACTGGCCGGACAGATAGCCGCGCAGCTTCTGCTCGCCGTCGAGCCAGGGCAGCGACACCGGCATCCAGGCCTCGGAGTCCGCTTCGAGCAGCCAGAAGCCGTCCTCCTGGCCGGGGAACGTGTCGCCGCCGATCCAGCCCCACTGCAGGTTGACGCCGGCGTCCGCGGCGATCCGGGGCTCGTCCCAGACCCGGTGCCCGGCCAGCCCGGCGCTCAGCGTCGTGACCGTCTGGGCGACCCCGTCGTCGTAGTCGAGCCGCTGCCGGGCTCCGCCGAGCACCAGCGTCAGCGCCCGCTCCCGGCTGTGCAGCAGGTGGCGCCGCGCGGCGACGTCGACGAACCAGCCGCCGCCGTCCAGGGCGGGCACCCGGTCGCGGCTGAAGTCGTTGTTGCCGATCCGCGCGGACAGCCGGTAGTCGGCGCCCGCGGGCATGTCGTAGGCCAGGTAACCGTAGGTCTGGTTGGAGGGGTTCACCGTGGTCAGCAGGCCGGCGCTCAGCCGGTCGCCGACGCCGCGCGGGTTCAGCCAGGCGCCGCCGACGGACAGCCGCTGGTCGCCGGTGGCGTCGTCGCCGTGATTGTCCAGCGCCACGCTGCCGGTCCAGCGTCGCTGCTCCAGCAGATCGAGGCGCAGCTCCGACTCGCCCACCGCGGCGCCCGGCCCGAACGACGCCTGCGCCTTGAGCCCCGGCAGGCCGTTGAGGACCTGCAGCCGGCGCGATACCGCCGCCAGGGTGAGCGGCTGACCGAGCAGCGGCGCAAAGGTGTCGCTCACCGGACCCGGGTCGCCGCCCTCGACGACGATGTCACCGAGCCGGCCCGGCAGCACCTCGATCCGGGCGATGCCGTCATCCACCGTCTGGGCCGGCACGTAGGCGACGCCGAGGAACAGACCCGCTTCCCGCAGGCCTTCCTGGACGGCGGCGGCCACCGTCTCGAGCTGGGCGACCGACACGCCGCGCCGGCGCTTCTGGTCCCGGATCAGCGCGCTGAGGTCCGCCGCGTCCGCCGCGTCCAGCCCGGCGTCGCCGCGATGCACGCCCAGCACGTCGAGATACCTGGCCACTTCCTCGAGCTCCGCCCGGGTGAACCCGTGGGATCGGGGCGCGTTGCTCTCGCGGATCGCCGCCAGCGCGTCGTCGGCCCGCCGCTGGAGCAGGTCGAGGGACACCGGCGCGGCGCCCGCTGCGGGCGCGGCTGCGGCATCGCCCCAGGCCACCCGGACGCCGTCGATCGGCAGCCGCGGGCTGGTCAGCGGATCCGGTGTGCGCTCCCGCACCGGCGGCACCCGTGGGGCGGCAGCGTCGCCGCGGGCGGCAGCGTCGCCGCGGGCGGCAGCGTCGCCGGGGGCGACGGCGTCGCCGGGGGCGGCGGCCACCTCGGGCAGCGTGAGAATCGCCGCAGCCAGCACCAGGATCAGGCCGGCCAGCCAGAGCCAGCGCCGGTCGCTCTGGGCCGCTTCCTCGGTCTCCACCGTGACGCTGAGCTGGCCGGTGAACCGGCTGTCGCTGCGCAGCGTGGGCTCGTCGAGAAAGCGCGGCTGGGTGTCGTCGTCGACGGGCACCGCCGAGGGAAAGCCGTCGATGAGCTCCCGGCGCGCCCGGCGGTATTCGGACTGGGTCATCTCGCCGGCGGCCCAGGCTCTGGCCATCCGCCGCAGCCGCACGCACTCGGGCGCCAGACGCATCAGACTCACGACACCTCCCGCACGAGCCGGAACCCGGTGGCCGCGTCGGCCACGCCCCGCTGGGCCCGCAGCGTCTCGACCGCACATTCGCCGATCGGATCGCGATAGGCGCCGCCCGCCGCCTTGATCTCGCCGCCGTCGACCACCCATTCCTGCACGTTGCCCAGCATGTTGAGCAGCCCGAACGGATTCGGCGCGCCGGTGCCGACGGCCACCGGCGCGAGCCCGCGGGTGACGCCGCCGAGCTGCACCTGGCAGTTGCGATTGGGATCGGTGGTGCCACGGGCCGCCTGCAGCCACTCCCGGTGAGTCGGCAGACGGTAGCGGAAGCCGGTCTGCTCGCTCAGCCAGGCGGCAAAGGCCTGGGCCACGTCCACCGGAATGCCGGTCACCGGCTGATCGGCGTCGCCGCCGACCTCACAGCGGCCGGTGGTCTGGCAGAACGGCGCCAGTTCCCCCCAGCTCACTTCCTGGCGGGTGATGGCGAAGCTGGCGCCGACGTCGGACCAGGGCACCACCACCAGACGCGGGCCCGGCTGCTCGCCGACCCGGTCCGCGCAGGTGCCGCGACGGCCGGCCTGGCCGCCGCTGCCCACCAGGTAGTCCGCGCCGCAGGGATCGTCGCGCAGCGGCTCGAGCCCGGGCAGCGTGCCGAACAGGCGCTGGGAGCGCTGCTGCAGGGCCAGCGCCCGCTCCGGATCCACGGCCTCGAGCTGGGCCATGCAGCGCTGCACCTGCTCGCTCACCCGCGCCCGCCCGGGGCCCGCCAGGGCCGGGACGCGCTCGGTCCAGCGGTCGAACACGGCGGCCGCCGGAGCCGGGTCGAACTGCAGGCAGGCGCCCGCCATGGCGCCGTCCAGCTCCGCCAGGAAGGCGCGCTGCCGGGCGGCACGCTCCTGGGCGTCGCGGCGGGCCACGAACGCCCGTTCCGCCGAATCCACCCGCGCCCGCAGGCTGTCCAGCGCCTCGGGATCGAAGCTGTAGGTCTCGAGGTAGCCGAGGGCCCGCCGCGCCGCGGGGAACCGCTCGGCGGCGAGGCTGTCGTCCAGGGCGCCTTCCAGCACCTCGACGGTTTCCAGACGCAACGCCGCCAGGGCCGTGCTGTCGGGAAACACGTCCGCGTAGCGCGCCAGCGCCTGCTCCAGTTCGTCGAGCCAGCCCTCCGACAGATCCGGCGCGTCCAGCAGCGACCGCACCGCTCCAGCCAGCCGGTCGTCGAGGTGCGCCCGGGCCCCAGGCAACTCGCCGTAGGCGGTGCCCCGGCGGTACAGGGCCACCGCCCGCTCCGGCGACTCCGCATCGGCTATCCGCGCCCGGTAGGCGGCGCGCACCCGGCCGAGCACATCCGGCGGCGGCGCGCCGTCCGGCGCCAGGGCACGCAGCGTGGCCACTTCCTCGGCCAGGGTCGCCTCCCAGGATTCGTCGAAGCGCGGCGCCGCCAGCAGGCTGTCGAGCCGGGCGAGCTGGGCATCGACCAGGGTGGTCTGGCGCACCTCGACACGGGCCTCCTCCACGGCCACGTCCTCTTTCAGGCCGCTGACCGCGAAGGTCACCGCCACCGCGCCTGCGGCCACCAGGGCGGTGCGCGACCGCCAGGGCGACGGCTGGAACAGGTGAGTGCGGACCTCGGCGATGGTCGCCGGCCGGTGGTCGCGGTCGAAGGCCAGGCAGCGCTCCAGCACGCGCCACTGCCGGCGGCTCAGCCGGCGGGGCCGCTCCGCCTTCATGTGCTGGCGGGCCGCTTCGTTGGCCGGCGTCCGGGCGAACGGATGCTGGCCGGTGAGCATCAGATAGATGACGACGCCCAGCGAGAACAGGTCGTCACGGGTTTCCGCCTCGGCGCCGTCGAGCATCTGCGGGCTGGCGTACGCGGGCGTGAGGGCGGCCAGACGGGTCGGGTCGAACACCGTGTCCTCGCCCAGCGCCTGGTTGATCTGCACCGCCCGGGCGATGCCGAAGTCGAGGATCTTGGCGCTGTGATTCGGGGCGACGAACACGTTGCCGGGCTTGAAGTCGGCGTGCACGAGGCCGGCCTCGTGGGCATGCTCCAGACCGTCGCACAGGCAGCGCACGATGGGCCACAGCATCTCGTCCGGCAGCCCGGTGGGGAAGGCGCGCAGCAGGTCGGCGAGCTCCTGCCCCTCCAGCAGCTCCATGATGATGTACGGGACGTCGCCGTCCTTGTCGAAGTCGTAGATCGAGACGATGTTGCGGTGGGACAGCGCCTGGGACTTGGCGGCCTCCCGCTGCAGGGCGATGAACGCTTCCGGGTGCTCCCGGAAATCGTTGTTGAGCACCTTCACGGCGACGTAGGGGTTGCGGTCCCGGGCTTCGACCTTGCGCAGGTCCTTGGCCCGGAACACGGTGCCCATGCCGCCGCTGCCGAGCTTCTCGTCGAGCACGAAGCGCTGCTTGAGCACCCGCGGCGCGTCGGCGCCGGTGCCCGTGCCGCGCCCCGACAGGCTGATGTCCGTGCGCAGGACGGTGGCGTCGTCGGCGCCGCTCACGAGGACGCTCCGCAGGGTTCCGGCCGCACGATCACCAGCGACACGTTGTCCCTGGCGGCGCCCGCCAGGCAGAGCTCGAGCAGCCGGTCGGCGGCGGCGTCGAGGCCGTCCGCGGCCAGTTCCCGGGCCAGCGTCTCGCAGTTCAGCTCCCGGTACAGGCCGTCGCTGCACAGCAGGAAGGTGTCGCCGGCCTGCACGTCGAACACGGCCACGTCGAGATGCAGGTGGGGCTGCCCGCCGACCGCCCGGGTGATGATGTTGGTGTCCGCGGCGAGTGCTTCCTCCTCGGAGACCGCGCCGCTGTCGAGCAGATCGCTGACCGGGTTGTGATCCCGGGTGATCTGCTCCAGCCGGCCGTCCCGCAGCCGGTACAGGCGGCTGTCGCCGGCCCACAGCACCACCCCGGCCGCCTCGCTGGCGATCATCGTCACCACCGTGCTGCCGATGGTGGTGCCGGCGCCCTGGTTGCTGGCATGCAGCCGGAGCTGGTCGTTCACCGTCAGCAGCGCATCCTCCACGTCGTCCACCTGGGCGGACAGCGGCCCGGACAGGTCGAGGCTGCCGAGCGCGGCGGTGATGGATTGGCTGGCCACGTCACCGGCCTCGTGGCCGCCCATGCCGTCCGCCACGGCCCACAGCCGGCAGCGGGCGCGGCTCAGCACCGCGTCCTCGTTGGTGCGCCGGCGGTTGCCCCGGTGGGTCTGCTGGGCGCTGTGCCAGGTCCATGGCGCGCTCGCTGCGGTCATTGCTCGTGCCTGAAGCGGATGGCGGATTCTTCCGAGAGGGGGTCGCCGAGACTGATCCAGCCGTCGCCCCAGAGCCGCACCTCGCCGCGCCGGACGAAGGTGATGCGCTCGTCCTCGGTCTGCACGTAGGTGCCGTTGGTGCTGTGATCCACCAGCACATAGTAATGCTTGCGCCGTTCTATGGTGGCGTGATGACGGGACGTGTAGGCGCCGGCCACCTGCAGCCCGCCGGTTTCCAGCGCGCCCAGGGGCAGCGTGCCGCGACGGTCGTCCAGGACCGCGCGCCGGTCGTGCCAGTTCAGAACCAGGGGTGAGCGCTCCTGCGCGTCCATGCCGTCACTCGCCGCAAACAGTTCGACTCGTCAAGCATAGGTCACGGTTGGCGTCCACGACGGGACGTGGATCACACGGGGCGTCAGGCCGGCGACTGCCCGCCGGAGCGGGCCAGCGCACGAATCAGTGCATGAAGTTGAACATGCGGCGCCGGTAGCGGCCCGCCAGCTCCGAGCCTTTGCCCATGAGTTTGAAGATCCGGATCATCGTCAGCCGGCCGATGTCGTCCCGATAACCCCGATCCGTCCGGAGAATCGTCAGCGCCTCTTCCAGGGCCCGCTCGTAGTCGCCCGCCGCCGCAGCCTGCACGGCCAGTCCGTAGCGGGCCTCCAGATCGCCGTCGTCCCGGGACAGCCGGGCCTCCAGCTCGTCCACGGCGGGCAGCCCGGGCGCCTCCTCCAGCAGTTCGATACGGGCCTGGGGCCGGTCGCGCTCGTCGGCGTCCTCGGGAATGCCCGCGAGCACCTGGCGGGCGTCGTCGATCCGACCGCTGCGCGCCAGCACGTCCGCCAGTTCCACCCGGAACACCTGATTCTGGGGCTCTTCCTGCACCGCCTGCTGGAGCATGGCCAGCGCCTGGTCCAGGTCGCCGGAGGCGAGCAGCCCGGCGAGATCCTCGCGCAGCAGGTCCGCGGAGGACATGGTGAGCTGGTCGAGCAGCGCCCGGAGGGCGGCTTCCGTCTGGGGGCCGTCGAGCTGGTGCACGATCTGCCCGTCGTGCACCACGCGGATGCTGGGCAGCCCCTGAACCCGCAGATGCTGGGCCAGGGTCGGATCCCGGGCGACGTCCACCAGCCCGACGCAGACCTTGCCGCCGTAGCCCCGGGCCAGGGTCTCGAGGTCCCGGCGCACCTCGGCGGACACCATCACCTCCTGGGCCCAGAACAGCAGCACCACCGGCACCTGACGCGAGCGCTCCACCACGCCGGACTGGAAATTGTCCGGGGAAACCTCGAAGACGGTGTCCGGGTTGGGTTGCTGCGGGTCCATGGTCGATCGGCGGTCGCTGGCGGGAAGCGCCATCTTACACCAGCGCCGCCGCGGACCAACCCCGTCCGCGGACCAACCCCGTCCGCGCGCCACGCCCCGGTGGCTCCCCCGCCCCCGGCCGCGCTAAGCTGCCGCCATGAGCGACGCCGTACCCTTCGAGTTCCTCAGGCTCGACCACGTGGTGCTCCGCGCCCGGAACGCGGACGCGCTGACGCGCTTCTACTGCGACGTGCTGGGCTGCCGGCGCGAGCGGGAGGTGGCCGAACTCGGGCTGGTGCAGCTCCGCGCCGGCGAGTCCCTGATCGACATCGTCGACGCCGCGGGCCGCCTCGGCCAGGCCGGCGGC
>DLCH01000051.1:65193-72771 GCA_002480525.1 Gammaproteobacteria bacterium UBA7803
AGCCGCCGGCGGCGGACGGCGGGCACAACGTCGACCACGTGTGCCTGCGGGTGGCGCCGTTCGACCCGGACGCCATCGCCGGGCACCTCGGGCGGCACGGCGTCGAGCCGAGCGACGTGCGGCACGTCTACGGCGCCGAAGGCTTCGGCCCGTCCATCTACCTGAACGACCCCGAAGGCAACACGGTGGAGCTCAAGGGCCCCGCCGAGCCCGCGTCCGGCGGCTCGTGATCCGATTCGCGGGACTGCTGCTGATCGCCGGCGCCTGCCTGTCGCTGGCGGGCGCCCTGGCTTACCGGGCCGACCAGTCGGCGCCCGAGCCCGTCGCCCTGCCGGACTTCTCCCAATGGCCGGCGGGCAAGGAACGGAAGGCCCGGTTCTTCGCCTTTCTGCGTCCGCTGCTCGAGGCGGAGAACGCCCGCATCCGCGATGAGCGCCTGCGGCTGGAGGCGCTGGCGGCGCAATTGCCGGCAGGACTGTCCCGGCGCGACCGGGCCTGGCTGGGAGACCTGGCGCGGGCCTACGACCTCGACCCGGCCATCCGCGGCCCGGCGGCGCAGATCGAGGCCCTGCTGCCCCGGGTCGACACGGTGCCGATCTCCCTGGGGCTGGTGCAGGCGGCCAAGGAGTCGGCCTGGGGCACCTCCCGCTTCGCGGTGGAGGGCAACGCCCTGTTCGGGCAGCGCTGCTTCGAGGCCGGCTGCGGGCTGGTCCCGGAGCGCCGCCGGCCCGGCCTCACCCACGAGGTGCGGCACTTCGACAGCCCGGCGGCGGCGGTGGCGAGCTACCTGCGCAATCTGAACACCCACCGTGACTACCGCAATTTCAGGCGCCTTCGGGCAGAACTGCGGGCCCGGGGCGAGCGCGTCACCGGGCACCGGCTGGCGGGCGCGATCGCCCGCTATTCCGAGCGTCGGGAAGCCTACATCGAGGAGATCCGGCAGATGATCCATTTCAACGGCCTGGGACCGGTCGGCGACGATGTCTGATCGTCTGCGCCGTCGCATCGCGCTGGCCGCCGCCTGCCTGCTCGCCGCGGGCGCCGGCGCCTGCGATGCCGCCGACGGACGGCCCGGGGACCCGCCGGGCCCTCCCGCCGGCCACGCCGTGGTGCTGCTCTACCACCACGTCGCCGGGGATACGCCAGCCAGCACGTCGGTGACGCCCGGGACCTTCGAGCAGCACCTCGAGCACCTCGCCGCGAACGACTACCGGGTACTGTCCCTGAGCCGGGTGATCGAAGGCCTGCGGAACCCCGAGGGCGCGCCGCTGCCGCCCCGCGCCGTGGCCATCACCTTCGACGACGCCTACGAGTCGGTATACCGGGAGGCGGCGCCGCGGCTGTCGCGCCGGGGCTGGCCGTTCGCGGTGTTCGTCAGCACGGACTACCTGGATCGGGGCTACGGCCACTACATGAGCTGGGACGAGCTGCGGGAACTGGAGGCCGGCGGCGCCGAGATCGGCAACCATTCGCTGGCCCACGGCCACTACGTCCACCGGCGCCCGGGCGAGGCCGAGGACGCCTGGCGCAATCGCATCAGCGCGGACATCCGCGGCGCCCAGCAGCGCCTGGAGACCGAACTCGACGCCCCGCTCCGGGTGCTGGCCTACCCCTACGGCGAGTTCGACCCGGCGCTCGCGGCGCTGACCCGGGAGCTCGGCTTCGTCGGCTTCGGGCAGCAGTCCGGGCCGGCGGGCCCGGGCATGGACCCGGCCACCCTGCCCCGGTTCCCCATGGCCAGCCGCTACGCGGACGTCGACGGGCTGGCCGAAAAGCTGCGGACCGTGCCCTTCGACGTCACCGTGCTGTCGGACGTCGGCCCGGTGCTGACGCCGGACGCCGGCGCGCCCACGCTGCGGCTGCGCCTCGGCCCGGCGTCTGCCCGGCTCGACGCCCTCAACTGCTTCGTGACGGGTCAGGGCGCACCCCGGGTCCGCTGGCTCGACCGGGCGGCCGGCGAGGTCGAGGTCACCGCCGGCGCGGCGCTGCCGGTGGGCCGCAGCAAGTACACCTGCACGGCGCCGGCCGCCGCCGGCGGCGGGGTCTTTCACTGGTACAGCCATCTGTGGATGAAGCCGCCGGCCAAGGGCGACTGGTACCCGGACTGAGCGCCGGCGACCGGTCCGACCCGGCCGCCAGCCGCCTGTCATCCGCCCTCGGCGAACATCCTGAGCTCCCAGTCGGTCACCGTCTGCTGGAAGCGTTCGAGCTGCCAGCGCCGGTCGCTGACGAAGGCTTCGACGAAGCTTTCCCCGAGCACGTCCCGGGCGATGCGTGAGCCCTCGAACGCCTCGATGGCGGCCTCGAAGGTCAGCGGCAAGGCAGGCTCCGGCGCGGCCTCGAGGTGCCAGCCGCTGCCGCTCACCGGCGCCGGCGGCTCGCGCCGCTCGGCCAGGCCGAGCCGCCCGGCGGCGAGCACCGCGGTGAGCCCGAGGTGGGGCGACACGTCTGCGCCCGCCAGCCGCATCTCCACCCGGGCGCTGGCCGGGGCGTCCGCCAGCACCCGATGGGCCACGGTCTTGTTGTCGATGCCCCAGGTGTTGTTCAGCGGCGTGAACAGGCCCGGCGCGAACCGCCGGTAGGAGTTCAGGTTCGGCGCCAGCAGCAGCATCAGCTCCGGCAGATACGCCTGCAGCCCGCCGACGAACCAGCGCAGCTCATCGCTGACGCCGTGGCGCCCGTCCGGATCGTGAAACACCGGACGCCCGCTGTCCCGGTCGCGCAGCGACACGTTGAAGTGCGCCCCGCAGCCCTGGTGCTGAGGATGCCAGCGGGCCATGAACGACATCATGAAGCCGTGGCGCCGGGCCAGCAGCTTGGCGACGTTCTTGTAGAGCGCGGCGTTGTCGGCGATGCGCACGCCGGTGGTGGGCCGCAGGCTGCTCTCCAGCAGGTACATGAACTCGGTGTGCTGGCACTCCAGCGGCACGTCCATGGCTTCGCAGACCCGGTTCAGCTCGTCGAGATAGGCGAGCTCCGCCGGGTCGCCCACAAGCTGATAGGGCGGCGCGTAGCCGCGCCGCAGGCGCAGCGCTTCCGCGGACTTGCCGGCCAGCGACGCCGCGGTCTCGTCCAGCGCCACCGATTCCATCTCCAGGGCGCCGACCACTTCGAGACCCAGCTCGTCCCAGCGCGCCAGCTCCGTGCTGAGCTGACCGCGGCTGCAGTAGGCCCGGGTGGCGTCGACGAACTCGCCGATCAGCAGCAGGCCGGGGCCGCCCGGCTCCAGCGGGAAGTCCCGGCAGCTCGCAGGGTCCATGCGCAGCACGCCGTCGCCGAACTGCCGGGCCGGATCCGCCAGCGGGTGGCTGGCGACCATGTCGGTGCCCGACGGAGCCGCGGCGAGGATCGCCGCCACCAGATGGGCGCCCTCGGTCATCGACTTCTCGAGGTTCGCCACGTGATAGCGCTTGGCGATCAGATGGCCGTGGCCGTCGAACATGCCCAGGTGCACGTGTGACAGGCCGCGCTCCTCGGCCCGGTGCAGAACCGCGGCCACCTGCGCCGCATCCGGCGCCCACGTCACGACCGGCCTCCGCCGCCGGCCCCGTCGAGATCGACGTCGTCGTACAGCGGCGACGACGCCTTCATGAACCGCAGCATCATGCGGTGACTGGCCACCAGGGCGTCGCCCCGGTAGGCGAAGGAATCGAACCACAGCGATTCGGTTCTGGGACTCTCACTCAAGGCGACCACCTCCGCGGTGACACGATAACGTTCGCCGAGCAGCAGCGGCCCGGCATGGTGGGCGACCTCGATGGCGCCGAACAGTCCCACGGCCTCTCCGAGGCTGCCCTCGAGGCCCCGCATGGGCACGCCCCAGAGCAGTTCCACGGCGGTGGACGGGGTGGCCACCGGACCGCCCCAGGGCGACGCCTCGCCGTACCAGCGCAGCGGATCGCTGATGGCGCCGGCGGCGTAGCGGGCGAGCTGCTTCTCGCCGGTGAGGGTCTCGTGCCATTCGCCGAGCGACTGCCCCGCCGCGAGGCCGCGCAGGATGCGCAGCCGTTCCGGCGCCGTGGCGCGCAGGTCCCGGGTGCGCAGCGCCGAGGCGCTGTGGTCGCCGACCGACGCCGTGCCCTCGGCCACCGCCAGGTCGTCTTCGCGACGCACCCACACCCGCACGGGCTGCTGCTCGCGGGGCACCTCGCACAGCGCCTGCACCCGCTCGCCGTCGGTGGTGGCGTTCTGGAAGTACATGGACAGCGCGCCGTCCTCGAACCAGCGCTTGCCGTACTCCTCGACCAGCAGCGCGGCGCACTGATCCATGTGGATGTTGCCGGCCACGGTGCCACCGCGAAAACCCAGCCGGGTCGCCGTGCCGTCGTCGTGGATGCTGCCGGCGCCCGCGTCCGCCGACCAGTTGCGCGCCGCCCAGAACGGGCGGCTGGCGATCTCCCCTTGCGTCATCGGTCACCCTCCCCGTGGGCGCTCTCCTCCGACCGTGGCGCCCATGCTAAGCCAAAGCCGCCGCGCGAGTCTCCCGTACCCGCCCCGACCGCAACTCCGGTACCCTTGCGGATTGCCGACATTCACAACCCCACGGAAAGCCATGTTTCAACGCCTGCTGATCGCCAACCGCGGCGAGATCGCCATCCGCATCGCCGACGCGGCCGCCGGGCTCGGTATCGAGACCGTCGCCGTGCACACCGCCGACGACGCCGCCTGCCTGCACGTGGTCCGGGCCGACCGGGCGGTGCAGCTTCCGGGCACCGGCGCGGCAGGCTACCTGGATGCCGCGGCCGTGGTCGCCGCCGCCGTCGACGCCGGCTGCGACGCGGTCCATCCCGGCTACGGGTTTCTCGCCGAGCGGGCGGACTTCGCCCGCCGGGTGATCGACGCCGGCCTGACCTTCGTCGGTCCGCGCCCGGAGATCCTCGAGAGCTTCGGCCACAAGGTCACCGCCCGGTCGCTGGCGGCCGAAGCGGGCGTCGAGGTGCTGCCGGGCACCATGAGCCCCACCAGCGCGGAGGAGGCACTGGCATTCTTCGAATCCCTCCCCGCCGGCGCGGCCATGGTGATCAAGGCGGTGGCCGGCGGCGGCGGCCGGGGCATGCGCATCGTGCGCACCGCCGCCGAAGTCGCCGCGGCCCACGAGCGCTGCACCTCCGAGGCCCTGGCCGCCTTCGGCAGCGGCGAGGTCTACGTGGAGCGACTGGTGGAGCGGGCCAGGCACATCGAGGTCCAGATCGTCGGCGACCGTCACGGCGGTGTCGGCCATCTCTGGGAGCGGGAGTGCACCCTGCAGCGGCGCCACCAGAAGCTGGTGGAGCTGGCGCCCAGCGCCTCCCTGCCCGCGGACCTGCGGGGCGCCATCGTCGACGCCGCGGTGGCCCTGGCGCGCCATGCCGGCTACGACAATCTGGGCACCATGGAATTCCTGGTCGACGACGCGGCGACGGAGCCGGTTCCCCTGTTCATCGAAGCCAACGCCCGGCTGCAGGTGGAGCACACGGTGACCGAGGCCGTGACCGGCGTGGACCTCGTCCGCACGCAGCTCCGCCTCGCCGACGGCGCGACCCTGGGGGCACTCGGCCTCGCCGAACCGCCGCCCGTCCGCGGGCGCGCGGTGCAGCTCCGCGTCAACATGGAGACCATGCAGGAGGACGGCGGCACCCGGCCGGCCGGCGGCACCCTGCGACGCTTCCAGCCGCCCACCGGCGCCGGCGTGCGCGTGGACACCCTCGGCTATGCGGGCTACGCCACCAGCGGGGCCTTCGACTCGCTGCTCGCCAAGGTGATCGTGCACGAGCCCGAGCCGGATCTCGGCGCCCTGCTGCGCCGCGCCGACCGGGCGCTGGCTGCCTTCCAGATCGACGGGGTCGCCACCAACCGGCCGTTTCTGCGCGCCCTGGTGAGTCATCCGGCGGTGCGGGACGACGCCGTCTACACCCGCTTCGTCGAGGATCACGTCGGCGAGCTGGTCCGGGCCATGCCCGCCGACGCGGATGCCCTGCCCGGCGGCGAGCCCGCCGCCGCCGACGCGGCGCCGACGCTGGACACTCCGCCCGGCGTCGAGGCGGTGACGGCGCCCATGCAGGGCACGATCGTCAGCATCGGCGTGGCCCCCGGGGACGTGGTCCACGCTGGCCAGGAGGTGGCGATCATGGAAGCCATGAAGATGGAGCACGTGATCACCGCCGCCGTCGGCGGCACGGTCTCCGAGGTGCTCGCGGCGCCCGCCGAGACGCTGCGGGAAGGCCAGGCGCTGCTCACCATCGAAGCCGGCGAGGGCGCCGAGGCGGCCGCCGCCGTGACCACCGAGATGGACCTGGAACGCATCCGGCCGGACCTCCAGGAAGCCTTCGACCGGCACGCCTACGGGCTGGACGAGAACCGTCCCGACGCGGTGGAGAAGCGCCACGCCCGGGGGCACCGTACGGCCCGGGAGAACATCGAGGATCTGGTCGACCCCGGCTCGTTTCTCGAATACGGCCCGCTGATGATCGCCGCCCAGCGGCGCCGCCGTTCCGTGCAGGACTTGATGGAACGCACCAGCGGCGACGGCATGGTGGCCGGCGTCGGCACGGTCAACGGCGACCGCTTCCCGGCGGACCGGGCCCGGGTGATCGCCATGTCCTACGACTACATGGTGCTGGCCGGCACCCAGGGCCACATGAACCACCTGAAGAAGGACCGGCTGTTCGAGCTGGCCGAGCACAACCGCCTGCCGGTGGTGCTGTTCGCCGAGGGCGGCGGCGGCCGGCCCGGCGACACCGACGGCACCGGCGTCGCCGGCCTCGACTGCTATGCCTTCAACTACTTCGCGCGCCTGTCCGGGCTGGTACCGCTGGTGGGCATCACCAACGGCTACTGCTTCGCCGGCAACGCCGCCCTGCTCGGCTGCTGCGACGTGATCATCGCCACCGAGGGATCGAACATCGGCATGGGCGGCCCGGCCATGGTGGAAGGGGGCGGCCTCGGCGCGTTCAAGCCCACGGACATCGGCCCGCTGGACGTGCAGATCGACAACGGCGTGGTGGACATCGCGGTGCGGGACGAGGCCGAGGCCACCGCCGTGGCGAAGCAATACCTGAGCTACTTCCAGGGTCCGGTGGACGACTGGTCCTGCGCCGACCAGCGCATCCTGCGCCACCTGATTCCGGAGAACCGGCTGCGCGTCTACGACGTCCGCCAGGTCATCGAGCACCTCGCCGACACCGGCTCGGTGCTGGAGCTGCGTCCCCGCTACGGCGACGGCATGATCACCGTGCTGGCCCGGGTGGAGGGCCGGCCCGTCGGCATCGTCGCCAACAACCCGACCCACCTCGGCGGCGCCATCGACAGCGTCGGCGCGGACAAGGCCGCCCGCTTCATGCAGCTCTGCGACGCCTTCGACGTGCCGCTGCTGTTCCTGTGCGACACGCCCGGCTTCATGGTCGGCCCGGAGGCGGAGAAGTCCGCCCAGGTGCGGCGCTTCGCCCGCATGTTCGTCACCGGCGCCAACGTCAGCGTGCCGTTCTTCACCATCGTGCTGCGCAAAGGCTACGGGCTCGGCGCCCAGGCCATGGCCGGCGGCAGCTTCAAGGTGCCGTTCTTCATCGTCTCCTGGCCCACCGGCGAGTTCGGCGGCATGGG
>DLCH01000061.1 GCA_002480525.1 Gammaproteobacteria bacterium UBA7803
GCGCTAATGTCGAATTGGGGCTAACAACGGCTGTCGTGCTTTCGGGCTTGGCCGTTTTCGGCTTTCATCCTCTGGGTCGTCGATTGATCGAATGGTGAGGATCAGCGGCAACCCGAGCCCGACGGCTCGCGATTTCCAGGGGACGAAGACGGGCGCCATGGCGATGAACTGGACGTTCTATGCTGCGTTACAGTCGAGGGCGCAGAATTCCCGGTCGGTTACGCTGCGGACCGAATCGGCGTTGGGCGGCACGCCGAGGGCTGCGAATCCGGAGCGCGGCAGCAGGGCAGCCACGATCAGTATCATCGGAGATATAGCCGGGATGTAGAGCGGTAGCTTCCGGTCGTAGTAGCCTGCGCGGATTCCCAACGACGTCAGCACGACCAGGCCGCTGAATATGAAAGCCATTCCCCGACGCAGCGGACAGCACTCGCAGACTGTGGAAAAGTACTCCGCGCCAGTGCACTGCGACCCCTGATCTGTTTTGACGATCTCTAATTCGCCATAGCGGTCGTTCGCCGTCTCCGATGCCTTCACGAAGAAGTCGACCGACGGTGTGTTGGAATGCTGCCAGGCCAGGACCCGCCGGGAGGCCCTGTCAAGCACCGTCACCAGGTACGCGAACCCGTGAACCGCCCCGGGATTCCCGGAGACCAATTCGTTTGAGTCAGGCCGCTGTGGCCGATTCGGTGGCTTGGTCGACGTGAACGGCGAACAGCTCGGCGAGCCTCATGAGGCTCTCGTCGTCCTTCGACGCCGCCAGCGCGATCGTCGCCTTAAAGTTCGCACTTTGGTCTATTCTTGGTCGCGGGCCGGATCCGCGAAGCTTGGTGAGGTCCGTGCATTGCTAGGGTGTATGGCAATGCCCGGCTGGCTCACACGTCCCGCTTCTGCCGGGCCGTCTCGATGTGGGACTGCAGGCCGGTGTAGCGCCGGGCGTCGGCTTCGGCGGCGGCCCGGTCGGGGAACGGTCCGTGCTCGCCTTCCCGGGTGGCGTAGAACCAGCCGCCGTTGGACTGGTAGAACCGCGTCGCAGCGCGCAGGTAGTCGGCGGAGATGGCGTCGGAATTTCGCACGGTCAGGGTCTGGCCTGGCATGGATCGCTCCCTACGATAGCCGCTGGCGGCATGCGGGTTCTGTGATCGCGGTCACGTCGGGCGCGATCAGCGGTGGCCGCGCCGCCGCACGTTCCAGTCGTGGCCGCGCCAGCCGATGGTCTCGCGGTTGGCCGTCCGCTCGATGAGGATCATCGCGGGACCGCCGTCGGTCGCGCGGGACGGTGGCGTGGCGGGTGTCGCCATGCCGTTGGCCGGCGCCACTTCGACGCGACGGGCCGCGGCCGGCGCGAGCCGGGCGTTGCCGAAATGGGTGACACCCTCGTCGTCGACCCAGGTGACGATGTCGCTCGCCTCCGCCGAGCCTGCCAGCAGGCTGAACAGCAGCACCAGCAGGCTGCCGAGCACCGCCACGGTGGCGCCGTCGGCGGCACCGGCGAGGCCGGCGCCCCGGCGCGGCCGCGAGCTTGGACCCGTCTGCATCATCCTTCGTAGAACCCCCGTGTGTGACGTGGTTCACACTACGCCAGCCCGGGCCCCGGGGTTGCAGGGAAATGTATCGTCTTTTCAGTGGGTTGTGGGCGTCAGCGGGGTTCCGACGCCGCCCGGCCGGTGAGCCGGAACCCCTCGTAGCCGGCGGCCGCCACCTGCTCGCAGACCTCCCGGTACGGCCCGACGCCGGCTGCGTAGGGCATGAAGACCCGCGGCTTGCCGGGCACGTTGGCGCCCATGTACCAGGACCCCGCGCGCGGGAAGAGGGTGGCCCCGGCCACTTCGTTGACGTGAGCCACCCAGCCGGACTCGGCGTCGGGCTCGGCTTCGATGAACTCGGCGCCGCGGTCCGCCATGGCCTGCAGGCAGTCGGCGATCCAGTCGACGTGCTGCTCGATGGACACCAGCATGTTGCTGAGCACCGACGGGCTGCCCGGTCCGGTGATGGTGAACAGGTTGGGGAAGCCGGCGATCGCCAGGCCGAGATAGGCCCGGGGCCCGTCGCGCCAGTAGTCGGACAGTGCCCGGCCGCCCCGGCCGCGGATGTCGATGCGCCGCAGCGCGCCGGTCATGGCGTCGAAGCCGGTGGCCAGAACGAGCATGTCCAGCGGGTACTCGGCGCCGGCGGTGCGCACCCCGGACGGGGTCACCCGCTCGATCGGCGTCTCGGTCAGGTCCACCAGCGCCACGTTGTCCCGGTTGAAGGTCTCGTAGTAGTCGGTGTCGACGCAGATGCGCTTGGTGCCGATCGGGTGGGAGCGGGGGCACAGCCGCTCGGCGGTCGCCGGGTCGCGGACGATGGTGCGGATCTTGTCGCGCACGAACGCGGCCACCAGCTCGTTCGCCCGCTCGTCGAGCAAGGTGTCGCCGATGGCGCCGATGAACCGGGCGCCGCCGGTCTGCCAGTAGTCCTCCAGGATAGCGCGCAGTTCCGCCGCCGATGCGTCGCGCGAGGACTCCAGGGCGGGCCCCTGTTCCTTCGGGGTGGCTTCCAGCCCGCCGAAACCGGAGGCCTTGCCTTCCCGGGCCAGGCGGCGGTGCTCGCGGTAGTGGCGTTTGAATTCGGCCGCGAAGGCGTCGTCGAGCGGTTCGTTCCTGGCGGGCACGCTGAAGTTCGGCGTGCGCTGAAACACCACGACCTGGTCCGCCCGACCGGCGATGACCGGCACCGCCTGTATGGCGGAGGACCCGGTGCCGATCACGCCGACCCGCTTGCCTTCGAACGACACCGGCTCGTGGGGCCACAGGCTGGCCTGGTAGCGTTCCCCGGCAAAGTCGTCGAGCCCGGGAATGTCCGGGACCTGGGGCACCGACAGGCACCCGGTGGCCATGATGCAGAACCTGGCGGACACGGCGTCCCCTTCGCTGGTGGTGACCTGCCAGCGTCCGGAAGGCTCGTCGAAGCGGGCGCCGTCCACCCGCCGCCCGAAGCGGAAGGCGCGGCGCAGGTCGAACCGCTCGGCGACGTGCCGGGCGTAGTCGAGGATCTCCGGCTGGCTGGCGTAGCGCTCCGTCCAGGACCAGGACTGCTCGAGATCGGGGGAGAAGGAGAACGAGTACGCCAGACTCTCGGCGTCGCAGCGCGCGCCCGGGTAGCGGTTCCAGTACCAGGTGCCGCCGACGTCGTCGCCGGCCTCGAAGCCGATCACGCTCAGGCCCAGGCCGCGCAGCCGATGGACCATGTACAGCCCGGCGAAGCCGGCGCCGACCACCACCACGTCTGCCTGCTCGGCTCCGGTGCCTCCCGCCGCCGACCGGGTCTCCC
>DLCH01000066.1:0-307 GCA_002480525.1 Gammaproteobacteria bacterium UBA7803
CCGCTCCTACGGTGGGGCAGACGGTTCCCCCCTGGCTCGTCGACCGCATCTTCCGCAACCTGCTGATCGACGTCACCGGCAACACCCACCGCTCGGAGATCTGCATCGACAAGCTCTACTCCCCCGACGGCCCGACCGGCCGGCTCGGGCTGGTGGAGTTCCGCGCCTTCGAGATGCCGCCCCACGCGCGCATGAGCCTGGCCCAGCAGCTTCTGCTGATGGCGCTGGTGGCGCGCTTCTGGCGCCGCCCCAACACCCGCAACCTGGTGCGCTGGGGCACCACGCTGCACGACCGCTTCATGCTGCC
>DLCH01000066.1:604-5678 GCA_002480525.1 Gammaproteobacteria bacterium UBA7803
CTGCACGACCGCTTCATGCTGCCCTACTTCGTCTGGCAGGACCTTAAGACGGTCATCGACGAGCTGAACGACGAGGGCTACGCCTTCGACCTGGCCTGGTTCGCCCCCCACTTCGAGTTCCGCTTCCCACGCTTCGGCGCGGTCGAGCATCAGGGCGTGACCCTGGAGATCCGTCAGGCCCTCGAGCCCTGGCACGTGATGGGCGAGGAAGGCGCCATCGGCGGCACGGTGCGCTACGTCGACTCGTCGCTGGAACGCCTGCAGGTGCGGGTCACCGGCTTCGACCGCGAGCGCTACCTGGTCACCTGCAACCGCGAGGCGGTACCGCTGGTGGCGACGGACACCGTGGGCGAGTTCGTCGGCGGCGTGCGCTTCCGCGCCTGGCAGCCGGCGTCGAGCCTGCACCCGACCATCCCGGTGGACGCGCCGCTCACCTTCGACCTGTACGACCGGTGGAACGGCCGGGCGGTCGCCGGCTGCACGTACCACGTGGCGCACCCGGGCGGACGCAACTTCGAGCACTTCCCGGTGAACGCCAACGAGGCCGAGAGCCGGCGCCTGGCGCGGTTCCAGCCCTTCGGCCACTCGGAAGGGCGCCACCCCGAGCCGCCCCTGCGCACCCGCGGTGAGTTCCCCGCCACGCTGGATCTGCGCTGGTCATGAGCGAACCGCAACCCACCAGCGATGCGCTGGCGAACCTGCTGGCCGGCTACCAGCCACCCGCCGGCACCTACGACGAGCTGATCGGGCCGGACGGCCGGCCCCGCCCGCACTGGCACGCCCTGCTCAAGGATTTCGCCGGCATGGGCATCAACCAGCGCCGCACCGCGGGTTCCACCGCCGAAGGCCTGCTGCGGGAGCACGACGTGGCCTATGTGGCCGCCGAGGGCGGCAGCCGCCGGCCCTGGCACCTGGACGTGTTCCCGCTGGTGATCGCGCCGGAAGACTGGCAGAAGCTGGAAGCCGGGCTGATCCAGCGCGCCAAGCTGCTGAACGCCGTGGTGGGCGACATCTACGGCGACCAGGACCTGCTCAAGAGCGGCACCCTGCCCGCCCCGGTGGTGTTCGCCAACCCCTACTACATCCCGCACTGCCACGCCTACAAGGCCGCCGACGACGTGTTCCTGCAGTTCCAGGCCTTCGACCTGGCGCGGGCCCCGGACGGCTCGTGGTGGGTGCTTTCCCAGCGCACCGAATCACCGGCCGGCATCGGCTACACGCTGGAAAACCGGATCGTCACCTCGCGCAGCATTCCGGACCAGTTCAACGCCAACAATCTGCACCGCCTGGCGGGGTTCTTCCGCAGCTTCTCGGAGCAGCTCGCGCGCATCAGCGACCAGCACCTCGCGGTGGTGCTCACCGGCGGCCCGGACGAGCAGGACTACTTCGAACACGCCCTGATCGGCCGCTACCTGGGCTACCCGGTGGTGGAGAGCGCCGACCTGACGGTGCGCGACAACCGGGTGTTCCTGAAGACCCTCGAGGGACTCGAGCGGGTAGACGTGATCATCCGCCGCATCGACTCCGATTCGAGCGATCCGCTGGAGCTGCGCTCGGTGCCCGGCCACGGCATCGCCGGCCTGCTGCAGGCCGCCCGCAGCGGCAACGTGATGATGGCCAACGCCATCGGCAGCGGCGTCGCCTGCAGCGAGGCGCTGCTGTCGTTCATGCCTGGGCTGTGCAAGCGGCTGCTGGGCGAGGAGCTCGCCCTGCCCTCCATCGCGAGCTGGTGGTGCGGCCAGCCCAAGGAACGCGAGTTCGTACTGAACAACGCCCAGCGACTGAGCGTACGCCACGCCTTCGCCCGCCGCTCGCTGCTCACCGCCGGCGCCTTCGAGTTCGGCGAGACCGACCCGGCGCTCGCGGACCCGGCGCTGCTGAAGGACCGCCTCGCCCTTCGCCCCTACGACTACGTGGGCGTCGAGCACATCCGCCCGTCCACCGTACCGTGCCTCACCGCCGACGGCATGCTGAAGCCGGTGCCGATGGTGATGCGCGTCTATCTCGCCGCCACGGAAAGCGGCTACCAGCTTCTCCCCGGCGGCCTGGTGAAAGTCTCCGGCAAGGACCTCGGCACCGAGAGCCATCTCTCGAAGGACATCTGGGTGCTGTCCAACCGGGAGATCGAGCGCGAGACCCTGATCCAACCGCTGCGCGCCGCCACGCTCAAGCGCAGCGACCGGGACCTGCCCAGCAAGACCGCGGACGACCTGTTCTGGCTGGGCCGCTATCTGGAGCGCGCCGACGGCGGCGTGCGCCTGTACCGCAACCTGTTTCTGCGCCTGGCAGGCGAAGCATCGCTGGGCAACGTGCCGGTGGCGCTCAACATCCTCACCTCGCTGCTGGTCTCCCAGGGCCGCCTGTCGCCGTCGCGCGCGCGCCGCGCGCTGGCCGCCGGCAGCCGCGCCGTCGAGCACGAGATCTGGAACATCCTGTTCGATCCGGACAGCCCGGACAGCCTGGCCCAGGTGCTGCGCAACGTCGCCCGCACCGCCGACCACGTGCGCGAGCGTCTGTCGCCGGACACCTGGCGCATCATCGAGCGCCTGACCAGCGTGCCCAACCTGCGCTGGCGGGTGCACACGGTGAGCGACGCGGTGAGCGTTCTGAACGACCTGGTCGAGGCGCAGTCCGCGGTGAACGGCCTGATCCACGAGAACATGACCCGCGGCTACGGCTGGCGCCTGCTCGACATGGGCCGGCGCATCGAGCGCGCCCGCTACATCATCCGGGTGATGCGCGAGCTGATCGTCCGCGCCGACCGCGACCACCCCGGTGTGCTCGGCCTGCAGCTCGAGCTCGCCGACAGCCTGATCACCTACCGCTCGCGCTACCGCGCCGAGCCGCAGATTCCAGCGGTGCTCGATCTGGTGCTGGCGGACGAGAGCAACCCGCGCTCGCTGTCCTTCCAGCTTGCCACCATGCGCGGCCACATGGAGGTGATGCCGCTGGAAGACATCCACGGCCACCTCTCGCGGGCCCAGAAGCTGTTGATCAGCATGCACACCGAGGTGCTGCTGGCCGACGTCGACAAGCTGGCCAACACGACCTCGCGCAGCGGCAACCGCACCCATCTGAACCGGGTGCTCAACCGCTGCGAGAAAGGCATCGAGAACCTGACGGACCTGATCACCCAGACCTACTTCAGCCACTCCGTGGGCCATCGGGTGACCGGCAACGTGATCCGGGAGAACGCCGACGATGCTGTATGACGTCCGCCACGAGACCCGCTTCAAGTACGCGAGCCCGGTGACCATCAGCCACCAGCTCCTGAAACTGCGCCCGCGCCGGTCGAGCCGGCAGAACGTGGTGAGCACCGAGCTGGACGTCACCCCCCACCCGTTCGTCCAGCGCGAATGGACCGACTACTTCGGCAACGCCGTGCAGTTCCTCACGGTCCAGGAGGCCCATCGCGAGCTGGTGATCGCCAGCATCTCCCGCGTGGAGGTGCTGCCGGGCATGAACATCATGCTCGACTTCTCGCCAGGCTGGGAGGTGGTGGCCCAGAGCATGCAGTCGCCGACCAATGCAGAAGCGCTGAGCGCTTCCCAGTTCTGCTTCGAATCGCCCTACGTGGACGTCCACGACGATCTGCGGCAGTTCGCGCTGAAGACCTTCACCCCCGGCCGCCCGCTGCTCGACGCGACCATGGCGCTGACGTCGCGGATCTACGAGGAGTTCACCTACCAGGGGGGCGTCACCGACGTATCGACGCCGGTACGGCGGGTGCTGGAGCTGAAGAAAGGCGTGTGCCAGGACTTCGCCCACCTGCAGATCGCCTGCCTGCGCGCCATCGGCCTGCCGGCCCGCTACGTGAGCGGCTACCTGATGACCCATCCGCCTGAGGGCAAGGAGAAACTCCAGGGGGCGGACGAATCACACGCCTGGCTGTCGGTGTGGTGCCCGGAGCTCGGCTGGGTGGATTTCGACCCGACGAACAATCTGATCCCGAATCTCGAGCACGTGACCATCGGCTGGGGCCGTGACTACGGCGACGTGAGCCCGGTCAGCGGATTCATCTTCGGCGGCGGCAAGCACGAGGTGGCAGTCGGCGTGGACGTGGTTCCGACGACGGCCTCGGTCGCCTGAGCGATGTCCACCGCGGCGGCGGGACGCCGCCGCGAATCGATCTAGCCGTTGTAGAGGCCCTGGGTATCGTTTGGCTGCGGGGTCTTGTGCTTCTTCAGACGCTTCTCTTCGGCCTTGCGCTTCTTCTCGACCTCGCGTTGGCGTTTTGCGAAGGTATGCCTGTTTTTCGCCATTATCGATCCTCGTGCGGCAAAGGGAGTAGACAACGTAGTGATCGACATGTGGCCGATGAACGGCGCTGGGGAAGAGCATTACGCAGCTTTGGAGCGCAAACTACGCGGGGTGAGAGGGAATGGCAAGGAACCGGGGGGTCACTTTGGGGATAGATGTTCAGCCGTATATCCGCAGGATTGCGGCGCTCTGGTGTATTGCGGCGGGGTTATGCGGAAAGTCGCAGTCCAATAGGTGTTGGACGGCGCAGCTCCATTCAGACGTCATTGCGCCGGAAACCCGTGGTGGACCGAAAGCCTGAGCTGAGGGATATCCTTCGCCCTGCGATCTGGCACTCGGAGATTTCGACCACAGCAATCCTTGTGCCGAACGGGTTAGCCTTTTGGGCCATTCGAAGCGGCGCGTCGATTGTCATAGCCATCGGTGCTGCAGTTCTCGGCACGATATGCGCAATGTGGATGGAAGGTAGATGGATCAGCCCGACGTTCCTCAGGACGCTCCAGGGCAAAGCAACCTTCCTGTGTCTAACCGCCGGCTCAACGGCCAGCCTGATCTTCGCGGAACTCGGCTACGGATCTTACTTGTACGTGTTTTGGATACTATTGATCCTCGCCACCACGCCATACCAAATCTATCAGTATCGAAACGGGTATCAGCAGACATCCCCGCCAGATCTATGATCGCTTCGTGGCTTTGAGTCCGCAGTAGAACTTCGCTCAGTTGTGGCAGAATTCGCTGAAAGCAGACCAATGGCGCCGTCCAACAATGGCGATGCAGCGGACCGTTCAACCCGTCACCCAAATTGCTTTCGCAA
>DLCH01000034.1 GCA_002480525.1 Gammaproteobacteria bacterium UBA7803
TACAGAAGAAGTGTTGCTCAATCGGAAAGCCCCGTGTCGAACACGTTCCGAAGCCTCGACGCCGGCTGTTAAGCTCCGTCCCGCCTTACCGAAACAACACTGGAGAAAACGCCATGGCCATTGCCGTCATCGCCAAGCTGAACGTCGCCGAGGGAAAGGAAGCGGAATTCGAGGAGATCATGCTCGGGCTCGCCGAGGAGGTGCGCGCCAAGGAACCGGGCAATCAGCTCTATACCCTGTGCAAGGACGACGACGGCAACTACCTCGTCATGGAGCTCTACGAGAGCCCGGAGGCGCTCGCCACCCATGGCCAGTCGGAGCACTTCAAGGCTGCCGGCGCGAAGTTCGCCGGCGTCATGGCGGGCCGGCCGGAGATCCAGCGGCTGGAAGTCGTGGGCTGAAAAAAGAAACGGCCCGGGGTCTTGCAACCCCAGGCCGTGATTCTTGCCTGTTGTAGGAGCGATCTCCAGATCGCGATCTGATTTAGCGGATCGACGTCGCGATCTGGAGCCTACCCGGCCAGGACCGCTCCTACAGGGGGGACGTGCGGCTCTATGTCAGAGCTGCACCCCCACCGACAGGCCGTACAGACGGGGCTCGATGAAGAACCCGTTGGTGAACAGACCGCTGGACTGATCGGTGCTGTAGATGCCCGTCAGCTCCGTGTCGTCCTCGATGTTCTGCACGAACGCCCGCGCCCACCACTGACCAGACGGCGCGGTGAAGGTCGCCTGGGCGTTCCACACATCCCAGGAATTCACGCGGTCCAGCTCGCGGTCGAAAATTCGGGCGGAGTAGTCGTCCTGCCAGTAGTAGTCCACGCGGCCGGACAGCGTTGCACCGTTGCCGAAGTAGTGCGTGTACTCCGCACCCAGGCTCACCGTGAACTCCGGCGAGTTCGGCAGCGGGTTGCCCTCGACGCTCGTCTCCACCCCATCCAGATAGCCGTAGCCGAAAGCCGGCGCGATCGCCTGCAGACCGGCACAGGAGCTGATCGCCGCATCCGTCACGCCAGGCGTGGTCGGGATGCCGGTGGCGGCACCGGTCGGGATGTAGGGTACGTCGTTCGCTGCGAGGAAGCCCTGCAGCCCCGCATTGGCGGATGCCGGGCCCTGGCCGTTGAATTCCAGCAGGCAGTGGGCGCCCTCGAAGTCCTTCACCAGGGTGACGTCCGTGCGGCCCTGGGTCGGGTCGCGCGGATCGATGGACTCCAACTCGCCGATCTCGGTGTTCAGGTAGCTGATGTTCGCGTTCAGCAGCCAGTTGTCGTTGGGCTGCAGCAGGAACTCGCCTTCCATGCCGTAGATCTCGGCGTCGATGTTCTCGTTGATCGACGTGCGGTTGATGATCTTGGAGACCTGCAGTCCGGCGTAGTCGTAGTAGAACGCCGACAGGTTGGCCTGCAGGCGGTTGTCCCAGAGCTGGTTTTTGGTGCCGATCTCGTAGGCGTCGATGTCTTCCGGATCGAACGCCGCCGGCGTGCTCGGGAACAGGGTCGTGTCGAAGGCCGGGTTGATGCCGCCGCCCTTGTAGCCGCGCGAGTAGGACGCGTACACCAGGGTCTCGTCGGTGAAGTCCACCGCGGGCAGCCAGTCCAGCACGATGCGACCGGTCCACTCCTTGAACTCGACGTCGGCCTCGCGGAAGGCCTGGCTGCCGGCGACGTTGGGGTCGGCATCGTAGATGCCCGCCGCCGCGCCGACCGCCATCACCTCGTCGATGTTGCTCACCGGCGTGCCGAGCACCGTGGTGGCGCCGGTGTCGGCGTCGACGGTGATCGGCACGTTCAGCAGGAGCTGCCGATCACGCACGTACTTCTCGTCGACGTTGTAGCGCAGGCCGACGGTCAGCTTCAGGGTCTCGCTGATGTCGTAGTAGCCCTCGCCGAAAACGCCCCAGGAGTCGAGCTCGAACTCCGGCGTCTCGTTGTTGAAGAAGCCGGGGCCGATGACGTTGAACGAGCCGGCGGGCGCCGGAACGGCGGCACCTGCGATGATCGAGTAGTAGTCGAGGCCCGGCGCACGAACGAAGTAGTCCGTTTCGCCCTCGAACTCGAAGGTCGACGCCGCCAGCATGAAGTTGAACGGGCCGTTGAGCTGCGAGTTGAAGCGCAGCTCGAAGCTGGTCTGCTCGGAGAAGGACGTCGAGGTGTCCTGGCCGCTGAACGTCTCGCTCAGCACGAAATCACCGCTGGCCAGGCCGAGGGACGAACGGATGTTATCGACGGTCGAGACCGGCACTGCGCTGCCGGCCGAAACGCCGAGGAACTGCGCGGCTGCCGGAAAAGCCACCGGGAACGCCGCCGGCAGGCCCACCGCGGCACCGGAAGCGGTGCCGTTGTAGTCCTGCTCGGAAACCACCTCGGTCTCCTGGTAGGCGCCGATGAAAGTCAGGTCCAGCCAGTCGTTGACGGTCTGCTTGATCTCGACCATGACGAAGTCCTCTTCGGCCTCGTAGGTCGGATCGAAGAACGCAGAGACTTCACGCAGATCGTCCGGGTTGCCAGCCGGGCTCGGCGGCTCCGTGATCGGGTCGAAAAGACCCAGCGTCGGGCCGGTGACGAACCGGGATGGCAGAATGTAGCCGAGCGTCGCGTAGGGGTTCGGCGCGTCGGTCTGCCGGGTGGTGGGCAGGCAGCCGAGAATGGGGCTCGGATCGAAGTCGCAGAACTGCTTCTGGCTGCGCGTGCGCGAGCTGTCTTCCTCGAACGTATGCGCGATGATGTCGATCAACGTGCTGTCCGTCGGCTCGATGCGCAGCGATGCGCGGACCGACCACTGGCTGCGGTCGTCGATGTCGTTGTCCGTGTAGACGTTGTCGGTGTAGCCGTCCCGATCCAGCCAGATACCGGCGATGCGGCCGGCGACGCGGTCGCTGATCGGGATGTTCACGGCGCCTTTGATCTTGCCGTGCTGATAGTTGCCCACCTGCGCCTCGAGGTCGGCGGTGAACTCACCGATGCGAGGCCGCGCCGTCTTCATGTTGATGGCGCCGGCGGTGGCGTTGCGGCCGAACAGGGTGCCCTGAGGGCCGCGCAGCACTTCGAGCTGCTCGATGTCGTAGTACTCGGTCTCGAACAGCCGCGGCGACTGGATGTACACGTCGTTGATGTGCACGCCCACACCCGAGTCGGCACTGGTGCCCACGGCGCTGGTGCCCAGTCCCCGGATCGAGAAGTTCGATCCCGAGAAGTTGCCCTTGGTGTAGGACACGTTCGGTACGTTGAACTGAAGGTCGCTGAAGGTATCGATCTGCTTGCGGTCGAGCTGATCGGCGTTGAAGGCCGACACCGAGATCGGCACGTCCTGAAGGCTTTCCTCCCGCTTCTGCGCGGTGACCACGATCTCCTCGATGGCACCGTAGGCGGGCGGCGTGAGCAGACTGATCAACAAAAAAGCGGACGTCGCAGCCGACGCCGCCTTGTGATGGCGCTGCATGATGACTCTCTCCTCGATTTTTGTACTGCCATGGCGGCCGGATTCCGGCCACCCCCCGTCATAGGGTCAGACTTCGACGGCGACTATCGTTGGCCCCAGCGAGCCAGCCTGCACATCGAGCGGGGCCGATCCTATCAGGGCCGAAAGGGGGAAGGAAGTAGAAGCCGTCTCAAAAAACCGGCACCACTCTGGTGCAGGTTCTGGTCAGGTCCGAACGTCGAACAAGGCGGCGAGCTGCTCCGTCATGGCGCCGCCGAGCTGCTCTGCGTCGGTGATGGTCACCGCGCGCTGATAGTGGTGGGTCACGTCGTGGCCGATGCCGATGGCGATCAGCTCCACCGGCGAGTGGTTCTCGATCATGTCGATGGCGTACTTCAGGTGCTGCTCGAGATAGTTGCTGGGATTGACCAGCAGCGTGGAGTTGTCCACCGGCAGGCCGTCGGAAATCACCATCAGCACCTTGCGCTGCTCGTGGCGGGTCACCAGGCGGTTGTGGGCCCAGATCAGCGCCTCGCCGTCGATGTTCTCCTTCAGCAGTTCCTCGCGCATCATCAAACCGAGGTTGCGCCGGGTGCGCTGCCACGGGTCGTCGGCCGCCTTGTAGACGATGTGGCGCAGATCGTTGAGCCGGCCGGGGTTGGATGGCTTGCCTTCGGCGATCCACTTCTCCCGGGACTGGCCGCCACGCCAGGCGCGGGTGGTGAAGCCGAGGATCTCCACGCGCACCGAGCAGCGCTCCAGCGTGCGCCCGAGAATGTCGGCGCACATCGCGGCGATGGTGATGGAGCGGCCGCGCATGGAGCCCGAGCTGTCGATCAGCATGGTCACCACGGTATCGCGGAACTGCATCTCCTTTTCCTGCTTGTACGCCAGCGGGTTCATCGGATCGATGATCACCTGGGCGAGCTTCGAGGTGTCGAGCATCCCTTCCTCGAGGTCGAACTCCCAGGTGCGGTTCTGCTTGGCCATCAGCCGCCGCTGCAGCCGGTTGGCGAGCTTCGAGGTGGCGTACTGCAGCGACAGGAGCTGCTGGTCGAGCAGGCCGCGCAGCCGCAGCATCTCGTCGGCGTCGCACAGTTCCTCGGCCCGCACGGTCTCGTCGAACTCCTCGGTGAACGCCTTGTAGTTGACGTCCACCCGGATGCGGCCCGAATCGTCCGGCAGGTGCGGCGGCTCCTCGTCAGGCTCCGCCTCGGCGCCGAGCTCGTCCATGTCGACGTCGGCGTCCATCTCCACCAGGCTCGAGTCGCCCTCGGCGTTCTCGTCCACCATCACGTCGTCGTCGAGGCGCACGTCCTCGGGGCTGATGTCCGATTCGGACTCGTCGCCCTCGTCCATGGTCTCGACGTCGTCCTGGCTGTCGTCGAACTCGGTGGGCTCCTCGAGCTCCGCCTCGAGCCCGAGGTCGACCAGGATGCGCCGGCAGGCGTCGGCGAAGCTGCCCTGGTCGAGCACGTGGTCTTTCAGCGCCTCGATGTCCGCGCCGGCATGCTCCTCGACGTAGTCCCGCCAGAACTGCACGACGTGCTCCGCCGACGGCGGGAGCGGCCGGCCGGTCAGGTGCTGGCGCACCAGCAGCCCGACAGCCACCGACAGCGGCGCTTCCGACTCGACGGTGATGGTGTCGAAGGCAGCCTGCCTGCACTGGGCTTCGAGAGAAGCGTCCAGGTTCTGCGCGACGCCTTCCATGCGCATGGAACCGATGGACGCGATGCGGGCGTCCTCGATCCACTGGAACATCTCCTGGGCGGGACCGCCCTGGGGCAGATGCTTCTGGTGCTCGGCGGCGTCGTGATAGCGCATCTTGAGCGCGTACTCGTCGCCCATGCCGCGCACCGCGTCGATCTCCTCGGCGCTGGCGCCGACGCCGGGCAGCGGCACGCGTATGCGGTTGCCGCGGGCCACCGGCGGCCCCTGGCCGAAGGTCACCTCCAGCTCGTCGTTCCCGGCGAGCGCGCGGATCGTCGCCGTGGTGGCGCGCTTGAAGGGCTCGAGTGGGTGTTCCTTGTCGCTCATGTCCAGTGCGTCGTGCCTGTAGGAGCGGCCTCCCGGCCGCGATTGCGTTACCCCCGGACCATCGCGGCCGGGAGGCCGCTCCTACCAGGTGATTGCCTACGCGCTCTTCAGGGTGATGCCCTCGGTGGCGTCGCCGAGGTCCTCGCCCATGCAGCGCTGGTAGTACTCGGCCACGATCGGCCGCTCCAGCTCGTCGCACTTGTTGAGGAACGTCACCCGGAAGGCGAAGCCGACGTCGCCGAAGATCTCGGCGTTCTGGGCCCAGGTCAGCACCGTGCGCGGCGACATCACCACGGACACGTCGCCGTTGATGAAGCCCTGCCGGGTCAGCTCCGCCACCGCCACCATGTTGCCGATGGTGCGCCGGCCCTGGTCGGTCTCGGCGTAGTGCTTGGCCTTGCCGAGCACGATCTCGGTCTCCGCCTCGTGGGGCAGGTAGTTCAGGGTGGTGACGATGCTCCAGCGGTCCATCTGGCCCTGGTTGATCTGCTGAGTGCCGTGATAGAGGCCGGTGGTGTCGCCGAGACCGATGGTGTTGGTGGTGGCGAACAGCCGGAAGAACGGATGCGGCTCGATCACCTTGTTCTGGTCGAGCAGGGTCAGCTTGCCCTCGACCTCCAGCACGCGCTGAATCACGAACATCACGTCCGGCCGGCCGGCGTCGTACTCGTCGAACACCAGGGCCACCGGGTGCTGCAGCGCCCAGGGCAGCATGCCCTCGCGGAACTCGGTGATCTGCTGGCCGTCCCGGATGACGATGGCGTCCTTGCCGATCAGGTCGATCCGGCTGATGTGGCTGTCCAGGTTGATGCGCACGCACGGCCAGTTCAGCCGCGCCGCCACCTGCTCGATGTGGGTGGACTTGCCGGTGCCGTGATACCCCTGAATCATCACGCGGCGGTTGTGCGCGAAGCCGGCGAGAATGGCCAGGGTGGTGTCCCGGTCGAACCGGTAGTCGGCGTCCACCGCCGGCACGTAGTCGGTGCGGCGGCTGAAGGCGGGCACCTCCAGGTCCTGATCGATGCCGAAGACTTCACGGACGCTGACGGTGGTATCCGGCGTCATGTCCGGGCTCAGGCCTGCTTCCTCGTGTGCCACTGACTATCCCCATTGCTGCGGGCAAGCCCGCTATTGTAAGGAACCCGCCCGGCGGGTAACAGCGGCCGGCGCCCCGTCCCCGGCAGCTTTCCACCTCGCCCCGGCCGGCGCCACCGGCCTTTGCCCGCCACAGTCTTGACCAACCCTTGGTGAATTCCGCCAATCCGCCGCGGAGGCGGGATCCGCATCTCCGGACGTCGACATCCGCCGGAACCAGAACTTTCGCCGGCTCCAGCCCGACTACAGCAATTGGCACGGATTCTGAAACACGGCCCCGTGCCCGCGTCGGCCGCCACGCCCCTCCAGCCGTGACGGCGTCCCTCCGGCCGGCGCGGGCACGACATCCGGACAACCCGAAGGGCAACGGCTTTGATCGAGACATTCACCCGGCATCGCGTGGCCGCCAACCTGCTGATGGTCATGATGATCCTGATCGGCCTGTGGACCATCCGGGTGATGCCGTCCCAGCTCGACCCGCCCGCCGACTTCCCCATGGTGTTCGTCGAGGTGGCCTGGCAGGGCGCCAGCGCCGAGGACGTCGAGAGCCTGGTGACGGTGCCCATCGAGCAGCAGCTCCGCACCGTCGACGGGGTGCGCGAGATCGGCTCGCGCACCAGCAACGGCTTCGCCCACGTGCGGGTGGAGTTCGACTACGACGCCGACGTGTCCGTGGGTCTCGATCAGGTCAAGCAGCGGGTCGCCAACGTCCGCAACCTGCCGCCCGAGATCGAGCCGCCGGTGGTCTCCCGCTTCATCGACCGGGAGCCCATCGCGGTGCTGCAGGTCACCGGGCGCGGCGAGGTCGCCGAGCTGATACCGCTGGTCCGCGGGTTCGAGCGGGAGCTGATGCGCCGCGGCGTCGAGGGCGTCCGCTACGACGGCCTGCCCCGGGAGGAGATCGCCATCGAGGTGCCGGGGCGGCGGCTGCGCGAGCTCGGCATGACCCTCGACGAGCTGGCGGCGGAAATCGCCCGGGCCAGCCGCGACGTGCCCGCGGGCTCCGTCGGCAGCGGCCAGGGCACGCGCCAGCTCCGCAGCCTCGACCAGCAGCGCGACCCCTACGGCTTCGAGCGCATGCTGGTGGAGACCGACGCCTCGCTGGTCCGCCTGGGCGACCTGGCCGAGATCGAGCGGCGGCCCCAGCGCGGCCAGCCCATCGTGTCCCGCCAGGGGCAGCCCGCCATCGAGATGATCCTGTGGCGCGCCACCGAGGCCGATGCCTACCACGCCGACCAGGTCGTCGACCGGTGGCTCGAGGACGTCCGGCCCACCCTGCCGGAAGGCGTCGACGTCCGCCTGGTCCAGGACATCTGGACCCTGCTCGGCGCCCAGCTCGACATGATCCTCGAGAACGCCGCCTCTGGACTGGTGCTGGTCATCGTGATGCTGCTGCTGTTCCTCAACGGCCGGGTCGGCTGGTGGGTGATGGTCGGCATCCCCGTGAGCTTCCTGATGGCCCTGGCCCTGTTCCACATGCTGTTCGGGCACGGCATCAGCATCATCGCGCTGATCGGCTTCGTCATGGCGCTGGGCATCGTGGTGGACGACGCCATCGTGGTCGGCGAGGACGCGGCCACCCTCCACGAGGCGGGCGCGAGCCCGCTGGAGGCGGCCATGGGCGGCGCCCGCCGCATGTGGGTGCCGGTGGCGACGTCGTCCCTCACCACCCTGGCCGCGTTCATTCCCCTGCTGATGTTCGGCGGGCCGATGGGCCAGATCATCCTCACCCTGCCGACGGTGCTGCTGTGCATCATCCTGGCCTCCCTGGCGGAGTGCTTCCTGGTGCTGCCGGCCCACCTGAAGAAGAGCCTGGCCAAACCGGCGCCGCGCTGGGAGGCCGCCTGGCGCCAGCGCTTCGACGGGCGCCTGGTCCGGTTCCGCGACCAGCGCTTCATGCCGGTGGTGCGGCGCGCGCTGGACTACCCCGGCGCCACCCTGTGCGCGGCGGTCGGCGGCATCACCGTCGCGGTGTCGCTCATCGCCTCCCAGCACGTCGGCGTCGCCCTGGTCACGGGGTTCGACTTCGAGGGCCTGGAGGCCAACGTGGCCTTCAGCGCCACCGCCACCGACGAGGACAAGGCCCGCTTCCTCGACCATCTGGAGGCGGGCCTGGCGGCGGTGGACGACGCCACCGGCGGCGAAAACCTGCTCGGCTGGGTGACCCAGCGCAACCTGGCGCGGCTGAACGACGACCGTATGGAGGGCGAGCAGTACGCCTCCATCGAGGCCAACTACGCCTTCGAGGAGAACCGCAACACCGCGCCGGCCGCGTTCGTCGAGCAGTGGCGCGCGCGGATCGACCGGCCCGCCTTCGTCGAGCAGCTCGTGGTCGAGGTGAGCGGCGGCCAGAACAACGGCCAGCCCGACATGTCGCTGCGCCTGTCCGGAGACGATCTCGAGGCGCTCAAGGCCGGCGCCGAGGAGCTCGCCGATGCCCTGGCCGCCTACCCGGGCGTCTCCAACGTGGTCGACAACCTGCCCTACGGCAAGGACCAGATCATCTTCGAGATCACGCCGGCCGGCCGCTCCCTGGGCCTGACGGCGGACGCCATCGGCGCCCAGCTCCGGGCCGCCTACAGCGGCAGCCGGGTGCAGATCTTCAACGACGACCAGGCGGAGCTGGAGGTGCGGGCGCTGCTGCCCGAGGCCGAGCGGGACGATCTCGGCCGCCTCAAGCAGTTTCCCGTGCGCACGCCCACCGGCGAGTTCGTGCCCCTCGGCAACGTCGCCGGCCTCTACACCCGCCGCGGCATCGACCTGATCCGCCACACCGACGGCCGCATGGCCGTCACCGTCAGCGCCGACGTGGACCCCCAGGTCGCCAACGCCCTGGCCCTCACCGGCCAGATCGAGCGCGACGTGCTGCCGGAGATCCTGCGCCGCTACGACCTGGAGTTCGGCCTCGGCGGCAAATCCCGGGACGATCAGATCATGCTCCAGACCATGGCGCTCGGCGGCCTGCTGACCCTGGTGCTGATCTATCTGATCCTGACCTGGGTGTTCGCGTCGTTCCTGTGGCCGCTGGCCATCATGACGGCGATCCCGTTCGGGCTCACCGGCGCGGTGGTGGGCCACTGGCTGACCGGCTGGGACATCGGCGCCATGTCGCTGCTGGCGTTCTTCTCGCTGACCGGCGTGGTGGTGAACGACTCCATCGTGCTGATCAGCTTCCTCAAGCGCCAGGTGGACGAGGGCGAGCCGCTGCGGCCGGCCCTGGAGGAAGCGGTGCGCGCGCGGTTCCGCGCCGTGCTGCTGACCTCGCTCACCACCATCGCCGGACTGTCGCCGCTGATGTTCGAGACCTCGACGCTGGCGTTCTACATGGCGCCCATCGCCGTGACCATGTGCTTCGGCCTGGCCTTCGCCACGGCCCTGGTGCTGCTGGTGATTCCGGCGCTGATCCTGCTGCTCGAAGGCGGCCGCGCCCGCGCCGGCCGCCTACTCGGCCATTTCCGCGATCCGGCGGCGGACGCCGGATCCCCGACCTCTCACGGAGTCTCCTGATGAACCCTCTCGGACGATTCGTGCGCCGCCTGTGGCCGACCGAGCCGCGCCACCGCCGCCTGGCGGCCGGCGCGGCGATGCTCGCCGGCGCGGCGCTGACCAGCGTGTCGATCTTCGCCACCGGTCCCACCGCGGTCCCGGAGCCCCGCACCGAGAAGGCCTGGCCGGTCGCGGTCATGCCGGCCGTGCCGGAACGGCGCAGCCCGTCCTTCACCGCCTATGGACGGGTGGAGTCCAGCCGCGTGGCGGAGCTCGCCACCGACCTGGTGGCCGAGGTCGCCGAGGTCCGGGTCCGGGAGGGAGACTGGGTCGCCGCCGGCGATCTGCTGGTGGGGCTGGCGGATGCCGAGGCGTCCCTGCTGGTCGCCGAGCGCGAAGCGGACCTGGCCGAGCAGCGCGCGCGGCTGGCGTCGATCCGCTCCGAGCGGGACATGCTGGCCCGCACCCTGGACCAGGCCCGCTCCATGCACCGGATCGCCCAGGACAAGCTCGCCCGGCACCAGCAGCTGCTGGACAAGCGCCTGATCAGCCGCAGCCTGCTCGACGAGGTGGTCGCCCAGGCCAACCAGGCCAGCATCGAGCTGGAGAATCACGAGCGCCGGCTCACCGACCTGCCTCACCGGCTCGCCGCCCAGGAAGCCCAGGTGGCCAAATCCGAGGCCCTGCTGGCCCGGGCCCGTCTCGACCTGGAGAAGACCCGGATCCGCGCGCCCTTCTCGGGCCCGGTGCTGGCCGTGCACGTCGCCCCCGGGGATCGGACCAGCCTCGGGGTTCAGCTCGTGGATCTGGCCGACGCCGACGCCTTCGAGGTGCGCGTGCAGGTACCCGACGCCTACGAGGCACGTTTTCAGCGGCACCTGGAACTCGGCCACGGCGTCTCGGCGAGCTTTGCCGACGGGCGCGAACTGCCCTTGAGCCGCCTGGCGCGCCGGGTCCGGCCCGGCCAGAGCGGGCTCGACGCCTTCTTCGCCCTGGCGCCCGGCGCAACGGCGCCGCCCCTGGGGCGGGTGGTGGATCTGCGCATCCGCCTGCCCGAGGAGGCGGGCGTGGTGGCGCTGCCGATCGCCTCGCTGTACGAGAACGACCGGGTGTACGCCGTCGAGGACAGCCGGCTGCAGGCCATCGACGTGGAACGGGTCGGCGAGCTGCACACGCCCGAGGGCGAGTACCGGGTGCTGGTGCGCTCGCCGGAGCTCTACCAGGGCCGCCAAGTGATCACGACCCAGCTTCCCAAGGCGGTGTCCGGGCTGCTGGTGGAGTCCTCGGGCGCCTGATCAGCGCGGGTGCAGATGCCGCAGCGGCGAGCCGCCGTCGACGGCACGCACGCCGGCCATGCGCAGCAGGATCTCCTCCAGGGACAGCCAGGCGTCCCCGGCGATCTGGCCTTTGCCCTGGGCGTCCACCAGCGCGCACTCGGCAAGAATCCGCGGGATCACCGTCGTGGAGCCGATGCGGCGCAGCAGGTCCCCCACCAGCCGCTTGCGCGGCGCCGGCAGAAACTCGTTGCCGGCGATGCGCCGGAGCTGGCTGGTCAGCGCGCCGAGAATCGCGAACAGCGCGACCCCCTCCTGGCGCAGGGTGGCGAGCATGCGGCTGACCCGTTGGGCGTCGCCGGCGAACACCGCGTCGATCAGCTCGAAGGTGTCGTAGCGGGCCGAGTCCTCCAGCACCGCGGTCAGGTCCTCGACGCTCACCGGGCTGTCGAGCCCGGCGAGCCGCAGCTTCTCGATTTCCTGGACCGCCGCCAGCAGATTGCCCTCGACGCGCTCGGCGAGCAGGTTCAGGGCCTCGGGGCTGAGGGTGAGCCCGGCCGACTTCAGCCGGCCGGCCAGCCAGCGGGGCAGCTCCTGGAACGACAGCGGCCAGATCTGCACGATCGCGCCGACCCGGTCCAGGGCCTTGAACCAGGCGCCGTTCTTCTGCTTGCCGTCGAGCCGCGCGGCGCGGATCAGCAGCAGCGTGTCCGCCGGCGGCGCGTCCGCGTAGCGGCGCAGCACCTCGGAGGCTTCCTTGTCGAACCTGTTGCCCGGCAGACGGACATCGATGATGCGCCGGGCGGCGAACAGCGACATGCTGGAGGCGTCCTGCATGACGTCGTTCCAGTTGAAGCTGCCCTCGGCGTGGAGCACCGAGCGTTCCTCGAAACCTTCGGCCCGGGCGGCGCGCACCACCGCGTCGCAGGCCTCCTGCACCAGCAGCGCGTCGTCACCGGAGATCAGGTAGACGGGCGCGAGGCCGCGCTTCAGCGCGCCGGGCAGATCCGCCGCCCTAAGCGGCATTCCCCGGCTCCGCGGTGGCCGCGTTCAAGGCCCGGAGAATCTGCTGCACCAGGTCGGTCTGCATCTCCCGCACCAGCAGGGCCTGCTCTTCGCTGCTGCCGACGATGTTGTCCCGGTCCACCCGGTAGACCCGCTCGCGCTCGATCCACTGGGGCGCGATCAGCTCCGTGCCGCCACCGTCGGTGACGCGGTAGCGCACGCCCAGGGTCATCTCGTACTCCGCGGCCCGGGCCTGGCCCGAGACCGAGACGCTGCGGCGCTGCTGGCGGGAATCGAGGAGCTCCACCACCGCGGCCGCGTCGGACGCGTCTTCCGCCAGCCGCACCCCGGCCTGACGCAGCGCCCGCTCGAGCGGGCCGGCCAGCGGATTGCGGGCGTCGCCGGACACGTAGGCGGACTCGAGGCTCGAGCCGATGTCCCAGGTGCGCAGGTGAAAGCCGCAGCCGGCGAGCAGCAGGCCCGCCAGCGCCAGCCACGCCCAGGTCACGCTCGCTCGGTGCGCGCGGAGCATCAGCCGACCACGACGTTGATGAGCTTGCCGGGCACGTTGATCACCTTGCGCACGGTCTTGCCCTCGACGAACCGCACCACGTTCTCGTTGGCCAGGGCCTGCTCGCGCAGGGCGTCTTCGTCGAGATCCCGGGACACGGTGATCTTGCCGCGCACCTTGCCGTTGACCTGGACGACCAGCTCGACGCTGTCCTGCACCAGGGCGGCCTCGTCGACCTCGGGCCAGCGCGCCGCCACCAGCAGGCCCGGCTCGCCGAGCGCCTCCCAGAGCTGCTGGGTGATGTGCGGCGCGATCGGCGACAGCACCAGCACCGCGCTGCGCAGGGCCTCCTGAACCGCGGCCCGGTCCTGATCGTTGCCCGGCCCGGTGCGGCTGACGGCGTTGGCCAGCTCGTGCACCGCGGACACCACGGTGTTGAAGGTCAGCCGCCGGCCGTAGTCGTCGTCGGCACGTTTCAGGGTCTCGTGGGTCTTGCGCCGCAGCTCCCGCCCGGCGTCCGTCAGCGCCTCGGGATCGAGGTCCGGGACCGGGCCGCCGGCGACGTGCTCGTGAACCAGGTTCCACAGCCGCTTGCAGAACCGGCCCTGCCCTTCCACGCCGGCCTCGCTCCATTCGAAGGACTGATCCGGCGGGGCGGCGAACATCATGGCCGTGCGCACGGCGTCGGCGCCGTACTTGTCCAGCAGCGCCTGGGGATTGCCGGCGTCGCCGGAGGACTTGGACATCTTGCGGCCGTCCTTCAGCACCATGCCGAGCATCAGCAGGCGGGTGAAGGGCTCGTCCGAGTTCACCAGCCCGGCGTCGCGCATGAGCTTGTGGAAGAAGCGCGCGTACAGCAGGTGCAGGATGGCGTGCTCGATGCCGCCGACGTAGTGGTCCACCGGGGTCCAGTAGTTCACCCGGTCGTCCACCATCGGCGAGTTGGCGTCCGGGCAGGCGAACCGCGCGTAGTACCAGCTCGACTCCATGAAGGTGTCGAAGGTGTCGGTCTCGCGGCGGGCGGCCTTGCCGCACTTCGGGCAGTCCACCTCGTAGAAGCTGGCCATGGTGGTGAGCGGCGAGCGCACCCCTTCGAACTGCACGTCCGTCGGCAGCACCACCGGCAGGTCCTGCTCGGGCACCGGCACCACGCCGCAGTCGCCGCAGTGGATCATGGGGATCGGGCAGCCCCAGTAGCGCTGCCGGGACACGCCCCAGTCGCGCAGCCGGTAGTTGGTGCGGCGCCGGCCGAGGCCCTTGTCCTCCAGGGCCGCGGCGATGGCGTCGAACGCCTCCGCCGAGGTCAGGCCGTCCCAGGCGCCGGAGTTGACCAGCCGGCCGTAGGACACGAACGCCGCCTGCTCCAGATCGCAGGTCTCCTCGGAGCCGGCCTCGGGCTCGATGACCTGGACGATGGGGATGCCGTACTTGCGGGCGAACTCCCAGTCGCGCTGGTCGTGGCCGGGCACGGACATCACCGCCCCGGAGCCGTATTCCATCAGCACGAAGTTGGCGACCCACACCGGCAGCGCCTCGCCGGTGAGCGGGTGGGTGACCGTCAGCCCCGTGGGCACGCCCTCCTTCTCCAGCGTGGCGATGTCCGCCTCCGCCGTCTTGGTGTTGCGGCACTTGTCGACGAAGGCGGCCACCTCGGGGCTGCGCTCCGCCGCCCGCCGGGCCAGCGGATGCTCCGCGGCCACTGCCACGTAGGTGGCGCCGAGCAGCGTGTCCGGGCGGGTGGTGTAGACGGTGAGGGCCCCCTCACCGTCGGGAATGGGGAAGTCGATCTCGACGCCCTCGGATCGGCCGATCCAGTTGCGCTGCATGCTCTTCACCGACTCGGGCCAGCCCTCGAGCCGGTCCAGCTCGTCGAGCAGCTCCTCGGCGTAGGCGGTGATCTTCAGGAACCACTGGTCCATCTCGCGCCGCTCCACCGGCGCTCCGGAGCGCCAGCCGCGGCCGTCCACCACCTGCTCGTTGGCGAGCACGGTCTGGTCCACCGGATCCCAGTTCACCATCGAGCTCTTGCGGTAGACCAGGCCCTTCTCGTAGAGCTTGATGAAGAACCACTGCTCCCAGTGGTAGTAGTCGGGGTCGCAGGTGGCGAACTCCCGGCTCCAGTCGATGCCGAAGCCGAGCCGGCGCATCTGGCCGCGCATGTAGTCGATGTTGTCCCGGGTCCAGCTCGCCGGCGGAATGCCGTGCTTGATGGCGGCGTTCTCGGCCGGCAGACCGAAGGCGTCCCAGCCCATGGGCTGCATGACGTTGTAGCCCTTCAGCCGGTGATAGCGGTTGATGACGTCGCCCAGGGTGTAGCAGCGCACGTGCCCCATGTGGAGCTGCCCGCTCGGATACGGAAACATCGCCAGGCAGTAGTACTTCTCGCCCTCGCCGGACTCGCCGGCCTCGAAGCTCTTCGCCTCGGCCCACTGCTGCTGCACCGAAGCCTCGACCTGGTGCGGGTCGTACGTCGCGCTCATAGCTCGGGAAAATCGCTCGGTTTCACGGGCGCGCAAGGATACCACCGAACGCCCCGCGGGGCGTCCGCCCCCAAACGCCCGCCCCCGGCAAACGCCCGCCCGACCGTAGGAGCGGCCTCCCGGCCGCGATCTCCGCGCCGAGCGGTCTGGCGTCTTGCCTGGCACGAGGGGGCTGGCATGACCTGATGTCGTCGGCATCGCGGCCGGGAGGCCGCTCCTACGAGGGTGGCGGGCTCGTCCGGCGACCGGCAGCGAGGACCGCGAGGAGCATCAGCACGATCAGCCCCAGCACCGGCCAGTGGCCGACGCGGGTGAACGGCGTGGTGCCGGTCATGACGCGATACTCGCCCCGCAGCACGCCGGCCTCGAACTGGGGCAGCCGGTCGACGATGCGGCCGCGGTGGTCGACGATGGCGGTGACGCCGTTGTTGGTGCCGCGCAGCAGCCAGCGGCCGTTCTCCAGCGCCCGCATGCGGGCCATCTCCAGGTGCTGGAGCGGGCCGATGCTGGCGCCGAACCAGCTGTCGTTGGAGATGGTCAGCAGCACCCCAGCCCCGGCGGCCTGAGCGCGGACCAGCCCCGGGTAGACGATCTCGTAGCAGATCGCCATCACCGCCCCGTGATCGCCGAGGTCCAGCAGCGGCTGGCGCCAGGGACCGGCCGCGGAGCGCGACATGGGCAGATCGAAGAACTCGATGGCGCCGCGCAGAACGCCCTCCAGCGGCACGTACTCGCCGAACGGCACCAGCCGCCGCTTCAGATAGCGCCCGGACCCGACGCCCAGGGCGCGGGCGGCGTTGTACAGCACCACGCCGCCGTCGGGCAGCCGTTCCACCGTCGGGATGCCGAGCACCAGCGTGGTGCCCGCCGCTTCGCCGCGTCCGTCCATGGCCGCCAGCACGTCGGTGGCCTGATGGCTGAAGAAGGTCACCGCGGCCTCGGGCCAGATCACCAGATCGGCCCCCCAGGCCGGCTCCGTCAGCGCCTGATAGTGGCGCAGGATCGGTATCCGGTTCTCCGGCTGCCACTTCACGCTCTGGTCGACGTTGCCCTGAACCAGGACCACGGAGTGGGTCCCGCCCGGCGTCACCCAGGTGACCCGCTCGAGCCCGGCGCCCGCGACCCAGACCGCCAGGACCGCCGCCAGCGTCGCCGCGACGCCCCGCCAGCGGCGCTGCCGCGCGAGGTCCACGGCCCGCACCAGCAGCACCGCGCTGCCGGCCACCAGCACCCCCACCAGCAGCACGCCGCCCACCGGCGCCCAGCCGGCCAGTGGCGTGTCGAGATGGGCGTAGCCGGCATACAGCCAGGGAAATCCGGTCAGTACCCAGGTGAGCAGCCACTCGAAGGCGGAGAACAGGGCCACGAACAGGGCGGCGTCGGGCCAGGGCCGGCGCCGGGCGAGGCGGTCGTAGAGCCAGCCGTTGACCAGGGGGAACAGGGCCAGCCCGGCGACGAACAGCACCACCAGGAAGCCGGCCAGCGGCGGCGGCGCGTTGCCGTAGACGTGAATGCTGACGTAGACCCAGGAGGCCCCGACGCCATACTTGCCGACGCCGAACAGCCAGCCGCTGACGGCCCCGCTGATGCGATGGGACCGGAGCAGCACGAACCAGCCTGCGAGGGCGGCGATGCCGAGCGGCCACAGGCCGAAGGGCGCGAGGGAGAGCGGCAGCAGCGCGCCGCAGGCCAGGGCAGCCGCCGCGGCGGGCAGCGCGGGCCTCATGAATCGGTGGCGCGTTCGACCTGCAGCAGCCGCAGCCGGCGGGAGTCGGCGTTGAGCACCTTGAAGCGCAGATTGTCGAGCTCGACCACCTCGCCCCGGTCGGGCAGGTGGCCGAAGGCCTTCAGCACCAGCCCGCCGACGGTGTCGAACTCCTCCTCGTCGAGGCTCACCCCGAAGTACTCGTTGAAGTCGTCCACCGCGGTGGTGGCCTTGACGTTGAAGGTGTGGCTGTCGAGCTGCTTGATGAACCCTTCCTCGTCGATGTCGTGCTCGTCCTCGATCTCGCCGACGATCTGCTCGAGCACGTCCTCGATGGTGACCACGCCGGAGACGTGGCCGTACTCGTCCACCACCACCGCCATGTGGTTGCGGGTGTTGCGGAAATCCTGCAGCAGCACGTTCAGGCGCTTGCTCTCCGGCACCACCGTGGCGGGCCGGATGCAGTCCTTGATGTCGAAGTGATCGAGGTCCTTCGACAGGATCAGCGGCAGCAGGTCCTTGGCGTGGAGGATACCCTTGATGTCGTCGAGGTCGTCGCCGATCACCGGGTAGCGGGAGTGCTGGGACTCGATGATGGTGGGCAGCAGCACGTCCGGCGCGTCCCCTGCCTTCAGGTACACGAGCTGGGTGCGCGGGATCATGATGTCCCGCGCCTGCATGTCCGACACCTGCAGGGCGCCGAAGATGATGTTCAGGGCTTCGGCGTCCATGATCTGACGCTCCGAGGCCTCGCGCAGCATCTCCATCAGCTCGCTGCGGTCAGAGGGCTCGTCGCTGAACAGTCCGGACACCCATTCGAGTAGCGTCCGCTTCGACGACGCTGGGCTGCCTTCGCTCATCCTTCCCCGTATGGGTCGCCTACGCCGAAGCGACCCAGTATCTCTATTTCTAATCGTTCCATGACGTCCGCCTCGGCGGCCGTTTCGTGATCGTACCCCAAAAGATGCAGAACGCCATGCACCACCATGTGGGCGAAGTGGTCGGCATAGGCCTTGCCCTGGTCCGCCGCCTCCTGGTCCACCACCGGCGCGCAGACCACCACGTCGCCCCAGATGCGGGTCTCCGGAAGCTCGACGTCGGCGGGAAAGCTGAGCACGTTGGTGGGGGCGTCCTTGCCGCGGTAGGTGGCGTTCAGCTCGCGGATCTCCCCGGCGTCGACCACCCGCACGCAGACCTCGCCGTCGTCGCTGCCCGTGGCCCGGGTCAGCGCGGCCCGGGCCCAGCCCTCGATGTCGGCGGCGCCGGGCGTGTCAGCGGCGGTCGCGAGCTGCACCTCAACGGTCATCGGCGGGACCGGCATCCCCCGCGCGATTCTGGCCGGCGACGGCGCCGTCCCCGGGGCGGGCCCGGTCCCGGGGGCGCCGGCTGCCGTGGACCTCGGCGTCGCTGAAGGCCGCATAGGCCTCGACGATCTTCTGCACCAGCGGATGCCGCACCACGTCCCGGGAGCTGAAATGGGTGAAGCTGATGCCGTCCACGTCGCGCAGCACGTCGCGCACGTTCACCAGCCCGGATTTCTGCCCTTTCGGCAGGTCGATCTGGGTGATGTCGCCGGTGATCACCGCCGTCGACGAGAAGCCGATGCGGGTCAGGAACATCTTCATCTGCTCGATGGTGGTGTTCTGACTCTCGTCGAGAATGATGAAGGCGTTGTTGAGCGTCCGCCCGCGCATGTAGGCCAGCGGCGCCACCTCGATGACGTTGCGCTCGATGTACTTGTTCACCCGGTCGACGCCCATCATCTCGTAGAGCGCGTCGTACAGGGGGCGCAGGTACGGGTCGATCTTCTGGGCCAGGTCGCCGGGCAGGAACCCCAGCTTCTCGCCGGCTTCCACCGCCGGCCGCACCAGCAGGATGCGGCTGACGCGCTGGCCCTCCAGCGCCTCCACGGCGCAGGCCACCGCCAGATAGGTCTTGCCGGTGCCCGCCGGACCGATGCCGAAATTGACGTCGTTCTCGCGTATCGCGCGGACGTAGCCGACCTGATTGGCCCCCCGGGGCATGACGGTCTTGCGCCCGGTGTGGATCACCGGCGCGTCGCCGGCGGGCGCGGCGGTGCCGCCGGCCTCCGCCTCGCGGGCGAGCAGCTCGTCTACCCCCGCGTCCTGGAGGTAGAGGTGCACCACGTCCGGATCGATGTCGTCGCGGTCCGCCGTGTCCCGGTAGAGCTGGGACAGCAGGGCGCTTGCCGCCTTGAGGCGCCGCTCCGGACCGCTCACCTGAAACACGTTGCCGCGATTGCGGATCAGCACGCCGAGCCGCTTCTCGAGGTGTTTCAGGTTCTGGTCGAAGGGGCCGCACAGGGCGGCGAGACGCTGGGAATCGTCAGGTTCGAGGATGACTTTGGTGGTCAGAGCGACCGCACCGGGGGAATCTTGGCTCAACTCAGGCCCTGTATGAACGCGATTTTCGTAGCATATAAGGCGCGGACGGGGTGTCAAATGAAGAAATCGTGGCGTCCGCGCAGGGAATTCGGCAGCGCCTCGTCGATCACCACGTCGGCGAATCCGCCCACCAGCTCGTCACCGGGCGCGAGAAAATTGACCACCCGGTTGTTCTCGGTGCGGCCGGCCAGAACCACCCCGCGGTCCCCCGCGAAGCCCTCCCGGCGCTTCGCGTGGCCGGTGACCAGCACCCGCTGGCGCGTGCCCACCATGCCCTGCGCGATGGCCTCGGCCTGGGTGCGGATGCGCGCCTGCAGGCGGTCGAGGCGGGCCTTCTTCACCGCCGCCGGGGTGGGGTCGTCCAGGGCCGCCGCCGGCGTGCCGGGACGGGCGCTGTAGATGAAACTGAAGGAAACGTCGAAGCCGATGTCCTCGATCAGCCGCATGGTGTCCTCGAAGTCCTCGTCGGTTTCCCCGGGGAAGCCGACGATGAAGTCGGAGGACAGGCTGATGTCCGGGCGCACCCGGCGCAGGTCGTCGATGCGGCGCCGGTAGTCGTCCGCCGTGTGGCCCCGCTTCATGAGCCGCAGAATGCGGTCCGATCCGGACTGCACCGGCAGGTGCAGATGATCGACCAGCTCGGGCACGTCGGCGAAGGCCTGCACCAGGCTGTCGGTGAACTCCACCGGATGGGAGGTGGTGAAGCGGATGCGCTCGATCCCTTCGATCTCCGCCACGTAGTGGATCAGCTCGGCGAGATCCGCCACGTCGCCGTCGATGGCGCCGCGGTAGGCGTTGACGTTCTGGCCGAGCAGGTTGATCTCCCGCACGCCCTGACGGGCCAGCGCCACCACCTCGCGCATGACGTCGGCCACGGGGCGGCTGACCTCCTCGCCGCGGGTGTAGGGCACCACGCAGAAGCTGCAGTACTTGCTGCAGCCTTCCATCACCGACACGAACGCCGACGGCCCCTCGGCCCGGGGCTCCGGCAGCCGGTCGAACTTCTCGATCTCCGGAAACGTCACGTCGACGATGGGCAGCCGCCGTGCTGCCGCTGGCGCCCCCGCCCCATGCCCCGTAGGAGCGATCTCCAGATCGCGATTCTGCCGAGCCTCCACCGGAACAGCGGCCGCATCCACCATCTCCGGCAGCCGGTGCAGCGTCTGGGGCCCGAACACCATGTCCACGTAGGGCGCGCGGCGCTGGATGGCCTCGCCCTCCTGGCTGGCCACGCAGCCGCCGACGCCGATCAGCACGTCCGGCCGGGCACGCTTGAGGTGCTTCCAGCGGCCGAGCTGGTGGAACACCTTCTCCTGGGCCTTCTCGCGGATCGAGCAGGTGTTCAGCAGGATCACGTCGGCCTCGGCGGCGTCCGCCACCAGCTCGTAGCCGTGACTCTCGCGCAGCAGATCGGCCATGCGCGACGAGTCGTACTCGTTCATCTGGCACCCGTGGGTCTGGATGAAGAGCTTTCTGGGCGCGGCGGTGCTGGGCGCGTTGTCGGACATGACTCCTGCTGCCGGGGGTGGTCGTTGCCGGGCCGCGCATTATAGAGACTTGCAATTTGGCCATACACCTCTATATACCGACGTTCAGGCAACTGGTGGATTTCATGGCCGACAACCCCAAGCAGATGTACAAGGTGCTGTTCCACAACCAGGGACACGTCTACGAGGTCTACGCCCGGGCCATCTACCAGAGCGACCTGTACGGCTTCATCGAGGTGGAGGACTACGTCTTCGGCACCCGCAGCAACCTCGTGGTCGATCCCAGCGAGGACAAGCTGCGCAGCGAATTCGAGGGCGTGCAGCGCTCGTTCATTCCGCTCCACGCCGTGATCCGCATCGACGAGGTCGACAAGGAAGGCGTGGCCAAGATCACCGACAGCAAGGGTGGCAACATCACCCCCTTCCCGATGCATCTGCCCCGGGACGGGGGCAAGTCCTGATGACGACGGCGCCGACGGCCCCGTGACCCCCTGGCCCGGCCCTCTGCACTGGGCCGAGCAGGATCCGGACCGCCCGGCCTGGATCTTCGACGGCCGGACCTTCAGCTACGGCCAGCTCGCGGAGCTGGCGATCCGGGGCGCCCGGCTGCTGCGCCGGCTCGGGCTGCGCACCGGCGACGGCATCGCGGTGCTGTCACCCAACCACCCCTTTTCTCCGGCCGTGCACTGGGCCGCCCAGCTCGCCGGCCTGTACTACACGCCGCTGAGCGTGCAGTTCCAGCGCGCCGAAGTGCAGCACATCCTGGGTGACTGCGACGCCGACGCCCTGGTGCTGCACGGCAGCCAGCGCGACAAGGCCGACGGCGCGCCCCAGCGGATCGTGCTGGACATCGACGCCTGGCCGGAGCTGGTCGCCGGAGAGCCGGCGACCCTGCCGGAGGATGCCGCCGAAGGCGCGGAGATGCTGTACTCCTCGGGCACCACCGGGCGCCCCAAGGGCGTTCGGGCGGCTCGGCCGGGCGCCCCGCTGAACACGGTCTCCGCCCTGTTCCAGCGGCGGGTGGCGCTCCACGACATCGGCCGGGACACGGTCTACCTGTCCACCGCGCCGCTCTACCATTCGGCGCCGCTGCGCTACGTCAACATGGTGCAGCGCTGCGGCGGCACCTGCGTGATCATGCCGCGCTTCGACGCCGAGGCCAGCCTCGCGCTGATCGAACGCCACCGGATCACCCACAGCCAGTGGGTGCCCACCATGTTCGTCCGGCTGCTGCGGCTGCCGGAGCAGACCCGCCGCCGTTACGACCTGGCCAGTCACCGCCTGGCCGTCCACGCCGCGGCGCCGTGCCCGCCGGACATCAAGCGCGCCATGCTGGACTGGTGGGGACCCATCGTGCACGAGTACTACTCGGGCACCGAGGGCAACGGCCAGACCGCCATCGGTCCCGACGACTGGCTGGCGCACCCGGGCTCCGTCGGGCGCCCGGTGATCGGCGACGTGCACATCGTCGGCGACGACGGTCGCGAGCTGCCCGCGGGCGAGACCGGCCGGGTGTTCTTCTCCGGCGGGCCGCGCTTCGAGTACTACAAGGATCCGGAGAAAACGGCCGGGGCCTACGACCAGCGCGGCTGGTCGACCCTGGGGGACGTCGGCTACAAGGACGCGGACGGCTTTCTGTACCTCACCGACCGCGCCTCCCACATGATCATCTCAGGCGGGGTGAACATCTATCCGCGGGAGGTGGAGGACGTGCTGATCGGCCATCCCGCCGTGCGCGACGCCGCCGTGTTCGGCATTCCGGACGCGGAGTTCGGCGAGCAGGTGAAGGCCGCCGTGGAGGTCTCGGAGCCCGTCACCGCGGACGCCCTGATCGCCTGGTGCCGGGCGCGCCTGGCCCACCTGAAGTGCCCCCGCAGCATCGACTTTCACGACGCCCTGCCGCGCCACCAGACGGGCAAGCTCTACAAGGAGGAGCTGAAGCGCCCCTACTGGGGGGACGCCCGCTGACGCGACGACCGGGTCAGGCGACCTCGCGGTCGCCCTGCAGCTCGCTGCGGGCGGCCCGGGTGAGACGTTCCCGCGCCATCTGGTCGGCGATGCGGCTGGTGCTCTCGCCGGTGGCCGCGGCGCGCTCGAAGATCGCGCTCAGGCGGGTGGCGATGCCGCGGATGCGTCCGGCGGTCCACTCCGGGTCCTGCTGACCGAGGTACTCCCCCGCGATGCTGATGACGCCGCCGGCGTTGATCACGTAATCCGGCGCATACAGGATGCCGCGCGCCGTGAGCAGGTCGCCCACCTCGTCGGTGGCGAGCTGGTTGTTGGCGGCGCCCGCCACCACGGTGGCGCGCAGCCGCGGCACGGAATCGGCGTTCAGCACGCCGCCAAGGGCACAGGGCGCCACCACGTCCACGTCGGCGAACAGCACGTCGGCCACGTCCATGGGTTCGGCGCCGAGGGCCTTCACCGCCCGGCCGACCCGCTCTTCCGACAGATCCGCCACCCGCAGCCGCGCGCCCCGCTGACGCAGCAGCGTCGCGAGCTGGAAGCCGACGCTGCCCAGACCCTGGACCGCCACGCGCACGCCGTCGAGGTTGTCGCGGCCGAGCCGGGCGCGCACCGCCGCCTCGATACCGTTCAGCACGCCGAGCGCCGTGTGCGGCGAGGGATCGCCGCCGAACCCGGCCGTACCGAGGCCGGAAACGAAGCGGGTGCTGCGGGCGACCGCGCGCAGGTCGGAGACCTGCATGCCGACGTCCTCGGCGGTGACGTAGCGCCCGCCGAGCTCGTCCACCCAGGTGCCGAAGGTCTCGAGCTGGCGCGGCGTCAGGGAGACGCCCGGCCGCCCCAGAATCACGCTCTTGCCGCCGCCGAAAGGGATGTCGGCGAGCGCGTTCTTGAAGGTCATGCCCTGGGAGAGGCGCAGCGCGTCGGACAGGGCGCTGGCCGTGTCCGGATAGGCCCAGTGCCGGCATCCGCCCGCCGCCGGACCCAGCACGGTGCTGTGGATGGCGATGATGGCGCGCAGCCCCGTCGCGGCGTCCTCGCGGATGACGACCTGCTCGTGACCACCTTCGAATACCTGCATGACTGCCTCCCGGCCGGATGACGGCCTTTGCGCACTGGGGACATGATAGTCAGGAGAGGCCGCAGGAATTTCTCTATTCAGCCCGCGTATCGGAACAATCGGGTATTATTCATTCCCACGTTACCTATACAACGCATGATTCATTCATGAAATCCGACAACGTCGACCTCGATGCCTTCGACCGCCAGATTCTGTCCCTGATTCAGGAGGACGCCTCGCTGTCCGCCGCCGAGATCGGCGCGCGGGTGGGCCTGTCCCAGTCGCCCTGCTGGCGCCGCATCCACCGGCTGGAGAAGGCCGGCTACGTGCGCGGCCGGGTGGCGCTGCTGGACCGCCACCGGCTGGAGCTGGACGTGCTGGTGTTCGCGCTGGTGAAGCTGAACGCCCACGGGCGCCGTTCCCTGCCCGAGTTCGCCGAGGCGATCCGCGGCCGGCCGGAGGTGCTCGAGTGCTTCACCCTGATGGGCGACATGGACTTCCTGCTGAGGATCGTGGTGCCGGACATCCAGGCCTACGAGCGGTTCTTCTTCGAGACCCTGTCCCAGCTTCCCGGCGTGCAGGAGGTGCATTCCAACATCGCCATGTCGGAGATGAAGTCGACGACCAGCCTGCCGCTGTAGGGCGGGCGCGGGGCGCCGGGCCAGGCCCCGCAGGGATCGCGGCCGGGAGGCCGCTCCTACACGGGCCAGGCCAGAGAGATCGCGGCCGGGAGGCCGCTCCTACACGGGTCAGGCCGGCGGGATCGCGGCCGGGAGGCCGCTCCTACGGCGGGTGAGGCTGGCGGGATCGCGGCCGGGAGGCCGCTCCTACATGGGCTAGACCCACCCCCTCGTAGGAGCGGCCTCCCGGCCGCGATCCCCGCCGGACCGAACCCCTACCCCGCCCCTAATAATCCTCCCCCAGCAACGGAAACGCGCTCAGCACCCCCGGCGCATTCACCGGCACCGCCGGCGCCAGCAGCCCCGGGCCGAGGTCGTCCAGCCCGCCGGCCCCCAGCAGCGCCACGCTGGTGCGGATCTCGTGCTCGAGAATCTCCAGCGCCCGCACCAGCGCCGGCGCGCCGCCGGCGGCCAGCGCCAGGGCCTCCAGGCGCCCCACGCCCACCGCGTCCGCGCCGAGACACAGCGCCTTGACCACGTCGGCGCCGCGCATGAAGCCGCCGTCCACCAGCACGCTGGCGCGGCCGTCCACGGCCTCCACCACCTCCGGCAGGCAGTCGATGCAGCCGCGGGTGTGGTCGAGCTGCCGGCCGCCGTGATTGGAGACGTACACCACGTCGACGCCGAGACCGGCGCAGCGCTGCGCGTCAGCGGCCGTGGCCACGCCCTTGACCACCAGCGGGATGTCGAAGCGCGCCTTGACGTGTTCGACCGTGTCCCAGGTCATGCGCGCCTGGTAGGAGAAATCCGAGGCGCCGGCCCGGCTGCCGGAGGGCGGCACGAAGCCCTTGAGGATGTCGCGCTCCCGCCGGGAATACACCTGGGTGTCGGCGGTCAGGCAGAAACCGGTGTAGCCCGCGGCCATGGCGCGGGCGATCACCTCGTCCATCCAGCCCTGGTCGCCCATGAGGTAGAGCTGGTAGATGCGCGGACCGGGCACGGCGGCGGCCACGGCCTCGAAGTCCGGCAGGCACACCGAACTGAGGATCTGCAGCACGCCGAAGTCCCGGGCCGCCTCCGCCGCGGCCGCTCCGCCGCCGGCGTCGAACACCTGCAGCGACCCGATCGGCGCCAGCACCACGGGAATCCGCAGCGGCGTGCCCAGCAGCGTGGTCGACACGGCCACGTCGCTGACGTCGTTGAGAATCCGCGGCCGGTAGGCGAGCGAATCCAGCGCCTGCCGGTTGCGCCGCAGGGAGGTCTCGCTGTCGGCCCCGCCGATCAGGTAGTCCCAGTGATTGCGGCTGAGGTTCTGCCGCCCCCGCCGGACGATCTCGTGCAGTGTCTGAAATGCCAAACGTTGTCTCCCCCGTCGCGCCCGCGTTCCACGCCCGGCGCCGCCTGCCGCCGTCCGGCACCGGTTTCCCCCGGATCCCCGGGGCGATGCTATCACGGGTAGAATCAGCGTCTTTGCGGCAACGGGAGCAGAGCGGACATGGCGGCAATGGTGATCGTGGGCGCCGGCCACGCGGCGGGACAGGCAGCAGCGAGCCTGCGCCAGGAGGGGTACGACGGCGAGATCGTCATCATCGGCGACGAGCCGCACATTCCCTATCAGCGCCCCCCGCTGTCCAAGCAGTATCTGTCCGGCGAGCACGGTCTCGAGAAGGTCTACCTGCGCCCGGCCAGGTTCTACGAGGACAAGAACATCACGGTCAAGACCGGCGTCCGCGTCACGGCCATCGACACCGAGGCCAGGACCGTGACGACCGACCAGCAGGAGCACATCGGCTACGACAAGCTGCTGCTGGCCACCGGCGGACGCCCCCGCCAGCTCACGATCCCCGGCCACGACCTGCGGGGCATCCACTACCTGCGCGGCATCGAGGACGTCGACGGCATCCGCGACGAGATGGCGCCCGGCAGGAAGATGGTGGTGGTCGGCGGCGGCTACATCGGCCTCGAGGTGGCAGCGGTCGCCGTCGAAGCCGGGCTCGAGGTTCACGTGCTGGAGATGGAGGGCCGGATTCTCCAGCGGGTCACCACCGAGCGCATGTCCGCCTACTACCATCAGCTTCACGAGTCCCGCGGCGTGCACATCCACACCCGGGCGGCCGTCACCGCCTTCAAGGGCAGCGGCCACGTCGAGGGCGTGATCTGCGGCGACGGTGACGAGGAATACCCGGCGGACATCGTGATCGTCGGCATCGGCATCGTGCCCAACGTCGAGATCGCTCAGGCCGCCGGCATCGAGTGCGACAACGGCATCGTCGTGGACGACCACTGCCGCACCTCGGCCGAGGACGTGTTCGCCGCCGGCGACTGCACCAACCACCCCAACGCCCTGCTCGACCGGCGCCTGCGCCTGGAGTCCGTGCCCAACGCCATGGAGCAGGCCCGCGTCGCCGCGGCCAACATGTGCGGCGGCGACAAGCACTACGCCAGCATTCCCTGGTTCTGGTCCGATCAGTACGAGCTGAAGCTGCAGATGGTGGGATTCTCCGCCGACGGCGACACCGAGGTGGTGCGCGGCGACATGGCGGCCAACCAGTTCGCCGTGTTCTATCTGAAGGACGGCAGGCTGGTGGCGGCCGACGCCGTGAACAGCCCCAAGGAGTTCATGGTGTGCCGCCAGCTCGTCGGCCAGCCCGTCGACGCCGGCGCCCTGGCCGACCCGGAAACGGACCTGAAGACCCTGCTCAAGCGTTGACACCGGGTCGTCGGCGGCCACCGGCCGCCGACCCTTGCACCGCGCGGGTCGGTGCAAGATGCTAACCGCCCCGTACCGGGATTCGCGTCCGCGATGCACGTCGAGAGACCGTTCGCCATGACCAGGGTGAAGGACGAGGTGGAGGACAAGACCCGCCAGGGGCTCGACCCCAGGCTGCGGGAGCTGCTGGAAGACGAGGCCGGCGATGCGCCCGATCTCGTCTACTGCGACGCCTGCGCCCAGCCCGTGGCGCGCAAGTCCGACGCGACCTCGATCAACGGCAGCCACGCCCACCAGTGCACCAATCCCTACGGCATCCGCTTTCACGTCGGCTGCTACAGCGACGCGCTCGGCTGCGACCTGTCGGGACGCCCCACCTCGGCGGACACCTGGTTCCCCGGGTTCCACTGGCGCCTCGCCACCTGCTCCGGCTGCCACGCCCACCTCGGCTGGTACTTCGAGCGGGGACAGGAGTACTTCTACGGGCTGATCCTCGACCGGATTCGACAGAGCTGACCGGCGCCGGGCGGGGCCGCGTTTCACGCCGCCGCGACCGGACCGTGTGATAGCATCCCGGAGCTATGCCGCCGTCCAGCGCCGCCACCATCGAGATCAGCAAGGACTACCTGCATTTCAATGCGGCGCACTTCACGCTGTTCTCCGCCACCGAGCGCGAGGATCTGCACGGCCACACGTTCTACGTCGCCGCGACGGTGACCAGCCCCGTCGGTGACGACGGCCTCGCCTTCGACTACAACCTGTTCAAGAACGCGCTCAAGGCCCTGTGCGACGAGCTCGACGAGAAGGTGCTGCTGCCGTCGCGCTCGCCCTATCTCGCGCTCGAACAGGACGGCGGCTATCTGGTGGCACGCTTCGCCGACGAGCGCATACCGTTCCTGCCCCGGGACGTGCTGACCCTGCCGGTGCGCAACATCACCGTGGAGGAGCTCGCACCCTGGCTGCTGTCCCGCCTGCGCGCCGAGCCGGACGTCGCGGCCCTGAACCTCGACCGGCTGGAACTGCGGGTATCGTCGGGGCCGGGACAGTGGGCCGTGGCGAGCTGGACGCGGGACGACGCCGCGCGAGACGACTCAGGGGGATCATGAAGACTCTGCTCATCACCGGCGGCAGCGCCGGCATCGGCGCCGAGACGGCGCGCCGTTTCCGCGACGACGGCTACGCCGTCGTCAACCTGTCGCGCCGGCCCTGCCCGGTGGATGGCGTGACCCAGATCGACTGCGACCTGGCGGACCCGGGCTTCGCCGATGCCCTGGCGCCCGAGCTCGAGCCTCACCTGGACCGCGCCGACCGGCTGGTGGTGGTGCACAACGCCGCGCGCATGGACCGGGACACCGCCGGGGCCACCGCGCCGGAGCAGATGCGGGCGGTGATGCAGGTGAACGTCGTGGCGCCCACGGCGCTGAACCGGCTGTGCGTGCCCGCCATGAAGCCCGGCTCCGCCATCGTCTACGTGGGTTCCACCCTGTCGGAGAAGGCCGTACCGGGCAGCTACAGCTACGTCACCAGCAAGCACGCCATGATCGGCATGATGCGGGCGACCTGCCAGGACCTGGCCGGCAGCGGCATCCATACGGTGTGCGTCTGTCCCGGGTTCACCGACACCGAAATGCTGCGCAACCACGTCCCCGCCGAGGCGCTGGACTCGGTGCGCGCCATGTCCGCCTTCAACCGGCTGATCGATCCGGCGGAGATCGCCGAGGCCATTCACTGGTCGGCGGCCAACCCGGTCATCAACGGCGCGGTGATTCACGCCAACCTGGGTCAGGTCGAGCGGTAGTGGCGGTCACGCCCCGGCCTGCCGGCAGCGAGCCCGCCGCCGGCCCGACGACGCCGGACATCGATCCTGCCGAGCTCACCGAGCGCCGGGAACGGGTGTTCCTGGTGCTGGCCGGGTTCTTCCTGTGCGCCATGACCCTGCTGAACGTGGTGGGCATCACCCGTTTCGTGCAGATCGGCCCCATGGCGCTGGCGGTGGGCGTGCTGCCCTATCCGCTGACGTTTCTGTGCACCGACCTGATCAGCGAGCTCTACGGCCGCCGCCGGGCCAACTTCCTGGTGTGGGTGGGGTTCGCGCTGAACTTCTTCATCCTCGCCACGCTCTGGCTCGGCAACGCCCTGCCCGCCGTCGACCCGGCGAACCAGCCACCGTGGCAGGTGATCGAGGTGGCGGAGGAGCTCGCGCTGCCCAACGGCCAGACCCTGTCGGGCAGCGTCGAGCTGTTCACGCTGCTGTACGCCTGCACGTCGGGCGCGGTGTTCGCCTCGATGATGGCCTACATCGCGGCTCAGTACTGCGACGTCCAGCTCTTCCACTTCTTCAAGCGGCTGACGAAAGGCCGGCACCTGTGGGTGCGCAACAACTTCTCCACCCTCACCAGCCAGTTCGTGGATTCCTTCATGGTGATCACCGTCACCTTCGGCGCCACCTTTCTCGCCGGCGGCATCACCGCCGGCGCCATGCTGGCGCTGATGGGCAGCAACTACCTGTTCAAGATGCTGGTGGCGCTGGCCGACACGCTGCCCTTCTACTGGCTCACCGGGCGCCTGCGCCGCTACCTGCAGGTGGATACCGAGCACACCTTCTGAGCGCGGCCCGGCCCCGGCCGGGTCTCAGCGCCGGCGCTTCAGGAAACCATCGTTCACACAGTTCTGCAGCCGGCCGTCGACGAGGTAGGCCATCGCCACCTCGCCGCCCTTGAAGCGCATGTCGTGGACGCTCTCCGGTGTGAAGAACGCCGAATGCGGGGTCAGCAGCAGCCGGTCGGCGATCCAGTCCTCGTCCGCCGCCCAGGCCGCCAGCAGCGGATGCTCCGGGTTGGCCGGCTCCTCCGGCAGCACGTCGAGCCCCGCGGCCTGCACCCGCCCGTCCCGCAGCGCGTGGTGCAGCGCGTCCAGGTCGATGAGCGGGCCGCGGGCGGTGTTCACCAGGATCAGCCCGGGCTTGGAGCGCGCCAGCACGGCGGCGTCGATCAGCCGGGTGGTGTCCGGCCCGAGCGGCAGATGCAGGCTCACCACGTCGCTGCCCTCGAACAGCTCGCCGAGCGTGTCGACGCGGCGGATGCCCAGCGCCAGGTCCGAGCCGTTCTCCCGGTAGGGATCGTGAAACACCACGTCCATGCCCAGCGCCTTGGCCCGCAGCGCCGCCGCCGTGCCGATCCGGCCCAGGCCGACCACGCCGAAGGTGCAGGCCGACAGCCGCCGGCCGAAGGGATTCAGCGCCGGGCGCCAGTTGGCCCGAAGATCGCGCTTGAGCGCGCGGGTATGGAAGGTGATGCCCTTCATCAGATCCATCATCAGGGCGATGGCGTGGTCCGCCACTTCCTGGGTGCCGTAGTCGGGCACGTTGCACACCGGAATGCCGCGTGCGCCCCAGTCGGCCAGGTCCAGGTTGTCGAAGCCCACTTTCGGCGTGACCAGAATGCGGCACCGGCTCAGCCGGTCACGGTACGCCACGGGCACGTCCTGAACCGTCACCAGCGCGTCGCAGCCGGCCCATTGCTCGTCGGTGACCGCCGCGAAGCCCTCGCAGAACTCCGCGACGCCCTGCTCGCCGACGCTGGCGATCTCGATCTCCCGCCCTTCCGGCCAGCGCATCGCCGGCCACAGCACCCGATAGCTCATCGACTCTCCCCCTCGCTGATTCCTCTCACGACCCGCCCAGCAGTTCCGCCGCCACGGCCACGGCCCGGGTGAGGCGCGCCGCCGGCAGCTCGCCGAGGCGCGGGCGCGCGACGATCAGATGGGTCATCCCCAGCGCCTCCCGGTACTCGGCCACCCGCTCGCGCACCGCGCCGGCCTCGCCGACGATGGCCCAGGCGTCGACGTCCGCGGGCACCTCCCGTCCCGGCAGCGCGCGCGCCTGGGCCGCCAGCGCGTCACGCAGGGCCGCCGTCTCGGCGGCGGACTCGGTGACGAACACCGTCCGCATCACCGGCACCACCGGCTCGAGCGCCCGATCCGCCTGCGCCGCCGCCGACCGGTGCCGGCGCAGGTTGTCCGCCAGGGTCGCGAGGGGCTCCATGGGCGACGCGAGATACGGCAGACCGAGCCGTCCGGCCTGATCCAGCGCTTTCGGCCCGAAGGCGGCCACCCACACCGGCGGATGGGGCTTCTGCACCGGCAGCGGATCGAGCACCATGCCGCCCGCCAGCGGCGCGCCGGACCAGGCCTCGATCATGCGCCCGAGGCAGGCCTCGAACAGCGAGCGCTTGTGGCGGGCGTCGATGTCGAAGGCGGCCAGCATCGGCGCCGCATAGCCGCGGCCGACGCCGAGCAGCACCCGCCCCTCGCTGAGCTGGTCCAGCACGGCCACCTGCTCGGCCGCCTGGATCGGATGCCGCAGCGGCAGCAGGTAGGAGGTGGTGGCCAGGCGGATCGACGAGGTGCCGGCGGCGACGGCCGCGAGCAGCATCAGCGGATCGGGGATCGCCCCCGGATTGAAGTGGTTTTCCGGCAGCCAGAACGACTCGTAGCCCAGCGACTCGGCCTGGCGCGCCTGCTCGGTGAGGGCCGCGGCGCTGCGCTCGCCGCCCAGCCACGGCGTGACGCCGAGCTTCACGCCGGATCCGCCCCGGCCTCTGCCTGCCGCACCACCCCGGCGGCCAGCCAGCCGTCGATCTCGTCGGCGCCGCAGCCGATGTCACGCAGGATGTCGACGCTGTGCTGACCGATCTCCGGCGCCCGGGACGGCACCCGCGGGCGCTCCCCCGACACCTGGATCGGATTGGCGATGGTCCGGGTGTACACCCCTTCGGTCTCGTCGGTGGCGATCAGCATGCCGTTGTCGAGAAGCTGCGGGTCCGCCACCAGCTCGCGGTTGTGGGCAGCGTAGCCGTAGGTCAGCCCGCGCCCGTCCATGCGGCTGCGGAACTCCTCCAGGGTGAGGCCGGCCACCGCCTCGGCGATCAGCAGCCCCAGGGCGTCGCCATGGGCGAGCCGGTCCGCGGGCGTGGCGAAGCGCGCATCCTGCTGCCATTCCGGATGCAGCATGGCCTCGGTGAACGGCGGCCACTCCTTCACCGGATTCAGCAGCGCGAGCTGGACCCAGCGGTCGTCCCGGGTGCGGTACAGTCCGGCGAGCGCCTGACGCGGCCGCTCGCCCTCGTGCTTGGCCGTCGACCAGTCGTCGCCGGCCAGCATGGCCTGCAGCACCATGCCGTTGCTCCAGATGCCGTTGGCCAGCAGCGACGTGCCGACGAAGGCGCCCTCGCCGGTCCGTTCACGCCGGTACAGCGCCGCCATGACGGCCCCGAACAGGGCCATGGCCGTGGCGTGATCGCCCATGCCCGGCGCCGAGATGATGGGCGGCGCCTGGGGGTCCCGGGTGAATTCCTGCAGCCCGCTGCGCCCCCACCAGGCGGTGGTGTCGAATGCCGGGCGGGCGGCCTCGGGGCCGGCGCGGCCGTAGCCGGACACGTGGGCGTAGATCAGCCGCGGATTCGTCGCCTTGAGCGTCTCGTAGCCGAGGCCGAGCCGGTCGAGCAGGCTCTCGCGGTAGTTGGTGACGAACACGTCGGCCCAGCCCACCAGCCGGTGCAGCACGTCGGCGCCGCCCGCGCTCTTCAGGTCCAGCGCCAGACCGCGCTTGTTGCGGGACGTCAGCAGCCAGAAGTGATCCACCTCGGCGCCCGCCAGCAGCCGCCGGTAGCCGTCGCCGTCGGGCGGCTCGACCTTGACCACCTCGGCGCCGAAATCGGCCATGACCGTCGCCGCCGCCGGCGCCGCGATGAAGGAGCCGAGGTCTACGACCTTGATACCGTTGAGCAGTGGTTCGCGCATGTCACCTCCCCGCGGCGATTATGCCCGGCGCGCCTCGACCGGCACCAGCGCGGTGACCCGGGGCGCGGCGGAACGGCAACGCGGATCAGCGGCGGGTGAGCCGGGCCCGCAGCGGGGCATAGCCCGGGCGGGCCAGGAGGCGCTCGACGCAGGGCTCCGCGCCCGCGCGGCGCCGCTGCTTCCAGCTCAACGCGTCGGCCCAGGCCCGGGCCGCCGCCAGCGACCGGGCGGCGCACAGGTGCGCCAGCGCATCGTCGGCGACCGCTGCCGCGGCCGGCGCCAGCGGGTCCCCGGCCGGTGGATCCGCCGCGGCGCTCGACTGTGGCGTCGGCTGGGCCGCGGGCGCGGCCGCCGGCGCGCCTCCGTCCGTCGCCGGCGCGGGCCGGTCCGGCGCGCCGGTGGCGATCGCCGCGTCCGCCCGCGCGGTGACCGCGGTGCCGGCGGGCAAGGGCCGGCCCGGCGGCACCGAATCCCCGGGGACCGTCCGAAGCGCGCGGTCGTCACCAGCCGCCCCGGTCGCGTCCGGACCGGCGGGAGGCGTGCCGCCCGTCTCGGCGGCGACCACTGCCGCGCCGGCGCCGCGATCCGGCGCAGCCGCCGGGGCAGCGGCCGCCACACCGGCCGGCAGGGGCGGCGCCCCGGCATCGAGCGGCGCGGTCTCAGCGGGGCCGGCGACGGGGTCCGCGGTCACCATCGCCGCATCGAGCACCAGGACGCCGTCGTCCTCCACGGCCGGATCGTCGCCTCCGGGCCGCCGTTCCGGCGCCAGGTTGAGCAGCAGCGCGCCGCCGCCGACCAGCAGCAGCAGCACCAGCAGCGCCCGCCGCGTGTCGCTCGACCGTCCGCTCGACGGGCGCCGGGCGCCGCCGGCCGCCGCGGCGTCGGGGCGCTCGCCGGCGCCGCCCTGACGCGTCAGCCAGTCGACCAGGTCCGCGACCTTGCGGTCCGCGGTCCGCGCCGGCCAGCTCTGCAGGTTGACGGCGCGCAGGCAGGGTCCGGGGAGCGCGGTGTCGTCGAGCCGCAGCGCCACGACGGACACGCCGGCGTCGAACAGCGCGACGATCCACGGCGTTCGCAGCGCGCGCGCGGTGCACGCCACCAGGCAGGGGTCGGAAGGTTCGGTCACGGGCCGGGTATGGAGCGTGACGGACTGCCCGGACTTCGCCAGGAAATCCTCCAGCAGCGCGACCCGGTGCCGGTCGTCCCCGACGCAGAACATGTCGACGCTGTCCATAGTCTTCTAACCATAGCAGGCGCCGAACACGCCGGACCGGGCGCTGGTTCACCGACCGGCGGGGACGTCCGTGCCCGCGGCGGCCGGCGGCCGCTCGGCGTTGTCGAGCTGCATCAGGTACATGGCGCGGGCCGTGGCCCGCACCGCCGCGACCTGCCGGTCGAGGGCGAAGGCATCGTAGAGCGGATCGCTCTCCAGCAGGACGCAGCGCTCGGAGCGCTGCAACGTGCAGTCGAAGGTCACGCGCCGTCCGAAACTGTTGCCCGCGGGGCCGTATTCGCCGAACTCGCCGACCTCCCCGGCCGGCTCCCAGAAAGCCTCCCAGGTGGTGGGCAGCGGCCCGATCGGCGCGCGAACCGCCGCCAGGGTGTCGGCGGCGGCCGTTCTGAGCACGCTCCGATAGTCGGCCGGCGCGGGCTCCAGGAAGCCGCAGGCGTGGGCGTCCACCGCCGCCTCCAGCGCATCGTCGTCGACAGCGTAGCCGTCGAACCGGTCACCGAAGCTCCACCGCCAGAAGCGCGCCGCGTACACCGGCAGCGCCCGGGACGGCGAGCTGACGAGCTGCACGTAGCTGACGATCCGGCCGAGGGCCTGGTAACGCTGGGACGGCGACTCCGCCTCGCGGATCTCGGTGGCGAGCTCCTCGAAGTGGTCGACGAACCGGGTGTTCACCAGCCAGAGGAACCGACGACTGTCATCCGCCGCGGGGTCGTAGTAGCTCCAGCGGAAGAACCGGACCAGGAAGTTGGTGTCGGCCAGCCCCATGTTGCTGGTGGCGATGAACCGCACCTGCAGCGGCGTGAGCGGCGCCACGGCGGAGCCGTCCAGGCAGCGGTTGAGCAGCTTGGCGGCATGAAAGGTCAGGCGCTGGTGAACGTCGGAATCGTAGCCGTGGGCGGACACCGACAGCGCCAGCAGCGACGCCGCCAGGGCCGACCGCCACGGCGACGCGTCAGCCACCGCTGCGCTCCGCCGGCGCGCCGAGGCGTGCGACCACCTCGTCGCTGTCCAGCGCCGCCAGCAGGTCGCGGACCCGGCGCCCGGTGCCCGGCCACACCGCATCCGGCAGAACCTCCGCCGCCGGCGCCAGCACGAAACGCCGGTCGACGGCCCGCGGGTGCGGCAGCACGAAGTCCGCGGCGTCGCGGGTCTCGTCCCCGAACAGCAGCAGGTCGAGGTCCAGCTCGCGCGGCGCGTTGCGCACCGTCGCCGCGGCCCGGCCGTATTCCCGTTCCAGGGCCTTCAACCCGGCCAGCAGCGCCTCCGGCGTCAGGCCGGCGGCGGGCCGGAAGGCCGCCGCGGCGTTGACGAAGTCCCCGGAGTCCGGCGGGCAGTCCACCGGCGAGGTCCGCCACAGGGCGGACCGGCGGATCTCACCGGCCGCGAACGACGCCAGACGGTCCATCGCCTCGGTGACGATGGCCACGGAGTCGCCGCGATTCGAGCCGAGCCCGATGAGTACCCAGACCATGATGTCCCCGCTGCACGCCGGCGCCCAGTCTAACGCGCCGTGTCCGCCGCGTTGAGCCCGCCGGCGCCCCGGCGGGCTCATGTAGTAATCGTCTACTCTCCCTGGCAAACTCGGAAGCTTTCCCACGACGACCCGAGGCAGAAGACATGAAGGCCGCAGTCCTGCGAGAAATCAACAAACCCCTGGAAATCGAAGACATCGCCCACGGCGATCCGGGCCCCCGCGAGGTGCTGATCCGCACCGTCGCCGCCGGCGTGTGTCACTCCGATCTGCACTTCCAGAACGGCTCCTACCCCTACCCGCTGCCGGCCGTGCTCGGCCACGAGTCGGCGGGCATCGTCGAGGCGGTGGGCAGCGACGTGACCTACGTGAAGCCGGGCGACCACGTCATCACCTGCCTCTCGGCCTTCTGCGGCCACTGCGAATACTGCCTGACCGGGCACATGTCGCTGTGCCAGGAGCCGGAGCTGCAGCGCCCCATGGAGGGTCCGCAGCGGCTGTCCAAGGGTGACGAGACCATGTGGCAGTTCCTGAACCTGTCGTCCTTCGCCGAGTACATGCTGGTCCACGAGCACGCCATCGCCAAGATCCGCGAGGACATGCCCATGGACCGGGCCGCCCTGATCGGCTGCGGCGTGACCACCGGCGTCGGCGCCGTGATCCACACCGCCCGAGTCGAGGTCGGCAGCACGGTGGCGGTGATCGGCTGCGGCGGCGTCGGCCTGTCCGCCATCAACGGCGCCGCGATTGCCGGCGCGGCACGCATCATCGCCGTGGACATGGTGCCGTCGAAGCTGGAGCTGGCGCGCAAGTTCGGCGCCACCGACGTGGTCAACGCCAAGGACTGCGATCCGGTGGAGGCCGTCCGCGAGCTGACCGGCGGCGGCGTGCACTATTCCTTCGAGGCGATCGGCCTGAAGGTCACCGCCGAGCAGAGCTTCAAGATGCTGGCCCGGGGCGGCACCGCCACGATCATCGGCATGATCCCGGTGGGGACCAACATCGAGCTGCACGGCCCGGAGTTCCTGATGGAGCGCAAGCTGCAGGGCTCGAACATGGGCTCCAACCGCTTCCGCGTCGACATGCCGCGCTTCGTCGAGCTCTACCTGCAGGGCCGCCTGCACCTGGACGACCTGATCTCCCGGCGCATCAAGCTGGAGGACGTCAACGACGCCATGAAGGAGCTGGAGAAGGGCGAGGTGGCGCGCAGCGTCATCATGTTCGACTGACGGCGCCTGCGAGCGGCGCCGACGGCGCCGCTATTCGCGGCCGGGAGGCCGCTCCCACGGTCATCGCCCCGTAGGAGCGGCCTCCCGGCCGCGATCCCCCCAAAGATCACCCCCCGTACGAACGGCCTCCCGGCCGCGATCCCCAAACATCCCCCCCGTACGAACGACCTCCCGGCCGCGATCTCCCCGGACCACCCCCCGCACGAACGACCTCCCGGCCGCGATCTCCCCGGACCACCACCCGTAGGAGCGGCCTCCCGGCCGCGATCCCCCGGATCCCCGACCACACCTTCCCCCTACCTGATCGCCACGTACCCGAACTGCCCCGACCGGTACACCCGCAGCAGCAGCTGCCGGCCGCTGCGCTCGGCGCCGTCGCGCAGGTCCGCGAGGTCGCGGATGGCCTGGCGGTTGGCGGCGACGATCACGTCGCCGGGGCGCAGCCCGTAGTGCCAGGCGCGGCTGTCCGCGTCCACCTCCGTGACCAGCACGCCGGCGCCGAGGCCGGTGTCGTCCTGGTTGCGGAAATTCTGCAGCTCGGTGCCGGCCAGGCGCCGGTCGATGCGCTCGCCCTCGACCTTCTCGAGATGGTCCTCGCGCACGTTCAGCACCAGGCTGCGGCTGCGGCCGTCCCGCACCACGTCCATCTCGACGTCGTCGCCGATGAAGATCACCGCGGCCTGGCTGTGGAAGTCGGTGATCCGGCGGATCGGCCGCTCGCCGACCTGGACGATGACGTCGCCGGTGCGCACCCCCGCCTCGTCCGCCGCGCTGTCCGGCTCCACCTCGACCACCACCACGCCCTCGTGGCGGTCCAGGCCGAAGGCCTCCGCCAGCTCGACGTTCAGCGACTGCACCGCCAGACCCAGATAGCCGCGGCGCACCTGCCCGTGGTCGATGAGCTGGGCCATGATGGCGCGCACCATGTTCGCCGGAATGGCGAAGCCGATGCCGACGTTGGTGCCCGTGGGCGCGAGGATCGCGGTGTTGATGCCCACCAGCCGGCCGGACAGGTCCACCAGCGCGCCGCCGGAGTTGCCCGGGTTGATGGAGGCGTCGGTCTGGATGAAGTCCTCGTAGCCCTCGATGCCGAGGCCGCTGCGCCCCAGCGCGCTGACGATGCCGCTGGTCACCGTCTGGTTGAGGCCGAAGGGATTGCCGATGGCGACCACGAAGTCCCCCACGCGCAGCCGCGAGGAGTCGGCGAACTCGATCTGGCTGAGCGCGTCCGGCTCGACCTTCAGCACCGCCAGGTCGACCTGGGGGTCCGAGCCCACCAGGGTCGCCTCCAGGGAACGGCCGTCGGACAGGGTCACCGTCACCTCGTCGGCCCGGGCCACCACGTGGTGGTTGGTGACGATGTAGCCCTGCGCGGCGTCCACCACCACGCCGGAGCCGGCGCTCTGGGTGCGCCGGTAGCGACGCCCCTCGGGCACGTCGAAGAAGCGGCGGAAGAACGGATCCTCCAGCAGCGGGTTGCGGACCTGCACGGTAGTGTAGGTGGCGATGTTCACCACCGCCGGCGTGGTGCGGTCGAGCATGGGCGCGAGGCTCGGCAGCGATCTGCCGTCGGCGAGCTCCGCCGGCAGGGCGGCGACGGCGGGGGCCGCCGCCACGCACAGGGTCAGCGCCGCCAGCAGGATCCTGATTCGCATCCGGGGGTCACCTCTCGGTCTTCGCAGCGGGCCGCCATTGTAAGGCTTCAGGCTGCGGGGCTGCTCGCCGCGGCGCGGCGCGGCCGGGGCCCCGCCGCGAGCATCAGCGACAGCGCCACGGCGGAGCCCGCGACGCCGCAGAAGTAGGCCGGGCCGTAGCCGTAGCCGTCGAACACGAAGCCGAGCACCGACGGGCCCGCGGCGACCCCGAGCACCGACACCGCGTTCGACAGGGAGAAGATGCGGGCGTAGGCCGCCCCGCCGAACGCGTCCGCCAGCCACAGCGGATGCAGCATCAGCAGGTTGCCCACGGACGCCCCGAACACCAGCGCGCCGGCGATCACCTGGGCCGGCTCCGCCGCGGTCGCCACCAGCGTCAGGCCGAGCGCCTGATTGCAGACGTTGCCCAGAGTGAACGGCCGGATCGGAACGCGGGTCACCAGCCAGCCGCCGAGGAACCGGCCGAGAATGCTCGCCAGGGTGAGCGCCTGAACCGCCAGCGCCGCGGTCCGGTAGTCCGCCACCTGCTCCGTGCGGTTGTACAGGTGGGCGATGCCGCCCACCTGGGAACCCATGCAGAACACGTAGGCCAGCGTCACCAGCACGAAGAACCGGGTCCGCACCGCGTCGCCGTAGCGCCAGTCGTCCGCCGCCGGACCGGCGGCGGCGCCGGCGTCGCCGGGCGCCGGCGGATGGCCCCGCACCACCCACAGGCACACCGGAATCACCAGCAGGCAGAACAGCGCCCCCAGCCAGGGCATGGTCGCCTCCACCCCCCAGGCGTTCAGCCAGGCCGCCGACAGGGGCGTCAGCACGATGCCGCCGGTGGACAGCCCGGTGGACGCGATGGACAGCGCCACCGACCGGTTCGGCCCCGGGAACCAGCGTGTGATCAGCGTGGTGGCGGTGACGATGGACACCGCGCTGTTGCCGATCCCGAACAGGGTGAACAGCAGGTAGATCTGCCACAGCGCCGTGGCGCTGCCCACGGCGCCGAGGGTGAGCCCGCCGAGCACGGCGCCCGCCACCATCACCCAGCGCACGTCGTGGCGCTCGATCAGCCGCGCCACGGTCATGCCGGTGACGCCGCCGACCACGAAGAACAGGCTGACCGCCACGGAGATCTCGGACACCGAGAAGCCGCGCGCCGCCGCCAGCACGTTGATGTAGACCGACAGGTTGTAGAAGCCGAAGCCGGAGGACACCGTGAGCACGAGGAACACCCCGGCCACGATCCACCAGCCGTAGTACACGGAACCCGGCATGACGCTCTCCCTCGAAACGGTATTGTATGTCACCGGTTTCCCGGGGCGCGCCGGCCGTGCCGCCTTGACAGCGCGCCGGCGCCGCCCAAAGCTGGCCGCCCAGCCTACAGGGAGCGGCACATGCCCATCCGCAGCATCTTCCAGGACGTCGAACGGGCCCGCAGCCGGATCGAGAACCTGAGCGTCGACGAGCTGGCCGGCGAGCTGGAACGCGACCCGGACCTGCTGCTGATCGACATCCGGGAGCTGCAGGAGCGGGTGGATCTCGGCACCATTCCCGGCGCCAGGCACGTGCCCCGGGGCATGCTGGAGTTCTGGGCCGACCCGGACAGCCGCTACTTCCGCGACTTCTTCCGCGAGGACCGGCGCACCGTGCTGTTCTGCGCCGCCGGCGGCCGCTCCGCCCTGGCCACGGAGACCCTCCTCGACATGGGCTTCACCAACGTCGCCCATCTCGCCAGCGGCTTCGCCGGCTGGCAGGACGCCGGCCGCACCGTGGAGGACGTGAGCGCCACCAGCCGGTGGGTGCGCCGCGAGCACGCCGGCGGCGGGCCGAGCTGACACCGGCCGCGCCGCCATGACGCCCAGGGTCCGCATGCAGCAGGCCGGCACCCGTCGATGGCTGGCGTTCGACGGCTGCCGGGGCGTGCTGCAGACCAGGGCGCCGGCCGAGGTCCCGGCGCTGCTGGCCGAGGTCGAGTCACGGGTACGCCAGGGTGGGCTGCACGCAGCCGGGTTCGTCACCTACGAGGCCGCCGCCGGGTTGGATCCCAAGCTGGACTGCCACGCGCCCGCCGTGCTGCCCTGCGCCTGGTTCGCGCTGTTCGACGAGCGCGGCGAAACGGCCGACCCGGCGCCGTGCGGCCCGCCCGCCATCGCCTGGCAGCCCGGCATCGACGCCGGCCGCTACGCCGACGCCATCGGCCGGATCCGCGCCTGGATCGCCGCCGGCGACACCTACCAGGTGAACTACAGCTACCGGCTGCGCGCCCGGCTGGCCGACGCGGCAGCCACCGCGGAGCCGCTGTTCCGGGCCATGGCCGCCGGTCAGCGGACCGGGCTGGGGGCGCTGATCGATACCGCCGCCTGGGCCCTGTGCTCGGCCTCCCCGGAACTGTTCTTCACCCGCCGCGGGCGGCGCATCGAATCCCGGCCGATGAAGGGCACCGCCGCCCGTTCCAGCGATCCGGAGGCCGACGCGGCGGCCGCGCGCTGGCTGCGCGACTCCGCCAAGAACCGGGCCGAGAACCTGATGATCACCGACATGGTGCGCAACGACCTGGGCCGCCTGGCCGACACCGGCAGCGTGCGCACCGGGGCGCTGTTCCGCGTCGAGCCGTTTCCCACGGTGTGGCAGATGACCTCGACGGTGTGCGGCGACACCGACGCGGATCTGCCGGCACTGTTCCGGGCGCTGTTCCCCGCCGCTTCCATCACCGGCGCGCCGAAGCGGCGCACCATGCAGATCATCCGCGCGCTCGAGCCGGAGCCGCGGGAGATCTACACCGGCGCCATCGGCTTTCTGGAGCCGTCCGGCGACGCCCAGTTCAACGTCGCCATCCGCACGGCCTGGCTGGACAAGCGGGGCGGCACCGCCGAGTACGGCGTCGGCGGCGGCATTCTGTGGGACTCCGACGCCGACGAGGAATTCGCCGAGACGGCGCTCAAGGCCCGGGTGGTCCGGGCCGGCGGTTCGTTCGCGCCCGCGGCACCCCCGGCCGCCGACGGCGACGTGGCCCTGCTCGAGACCCTGCTGTGGGCGCCGGACGGCGGCTTCTGGCTGCTCGACCGGCACCTGGACCGCCTGGGCGACGCCGCCCGGCACTTCCGCCGCCCGCTGCGTCTGCCCGACATCCGGCTCGCCCTGGACCGGGCCGTCGCCGGCGTCGGGCCCGAGCCCCACCGGGTGCGTCTGCTGGTGGACGCCTGCGGCGCCGCGACCGCCACCGCCGCGCCGCTGGCCGACACGCCGCCGCCCGCCCGGGTCGCCATCGCCGCGGCGCGCCGCCCCCTCCAGGGCGACCCCTTCGTGCGCCACAAGACCACGCGCCGGACCGTCTACGAGGAGGCCCGGGCCGCCCATCCGGAGGCCGACGACGTGCTGCTGGTCAATGGGGCCGGCGAGATCACCGAGTCCACCATCGCCAACCTGGTGGTGGACCTGGACGGCCGGCTGATCACCCCGCCCCTGGCCGCCGGACTGCTGCCGGGCGTGTACCGCGCCGAGCTGCTCGAGCAGGGCCGGGTGCGCGAAGGCACGCTCACGCCCCGGGACGTGCGTCGCGCCGACGCCGTCTACCTGGTCAACTCGGTTCGGGGGATGTGGCGGGTGACGGTGGTGGGCTGACCGCCGGCCCGGCTCAGCGCTCGCCGCGCTCCGCGCCCCAGCTTTCCCGCGCCATCCGCATGGGAGCCGCCAGTTCCTCCGCCGGCACGCTGGGCAGGCCGACCCGCTGCAGCGGGTCGGAGTGGAAAATGTAGAGCCTGGACGCGAAGTCGGCGAACGGCAGCGATGCCTCGCCGAACCGTTCGCCGTTGCCGTGGGTGGACACTTCCACGCCGTTGCCCCAGTTCTGCCCGCTGTCGTTGTTGGGATTGAAGAAGTACACCCGCATCGTCTGGGACTGGTCCAGCGCCACCCGCAGGATGGTGATGGCGTGCCAGCCGATGAACCGGCCCAGGCTGTCCGTCACGGCCACGCCGGCCGGCTGGGGATGAATCACCGGCTGGTTGCCGTTGTACAGCGGGTGGTAGGTGGCCCAGAAGCTGCGCAGAAACGCCTCCAGTCCCACCAGCGCGCCGTCGTTCACGTCCACGGCGATGTTGAACTCGCGCCCGACCCACCAGCCGTGCAGCTCGCGATTGATCCACTTGTGGGGATCCTCGCCGCGGCCGGCGCAGCGGGCGCCCATTTCCTCGTAGACGCCGTTGAGCAGCGGCACCAGCACCACCGACACCGGGTCGACGTCGAGCAGGAACAGGGGCGGCTGGGCCGCACGCGCCGCCGCGCCGCCGATCGGCTGGCCCTCGAAGTTCATGATCAGGTCATCGAAGGCCGCGGCCTGGGCGACCAGATGGAGCAGGTAGTCCGGATCGCTGTAGGACCACATGGACAGCGCGCGGGCGGACTGGCAGGTGGGGTTGTTGCCCTGGCCGATGCCGAGCGGCAGCCCCAGCAGGTTGATCACGCCGGCCAGCAGATGGGTTCGCGGCGTCACCGCGGCGTCGCCGGACGTCGCGCCGAAGGCGGCCGCGAGCCGCTGCTCCACCGACGGCGCCAGGGTCATCGCGCTCTGGCGCCACAGCGCCGGGCCCACCGGCGGCACGTAGAGAATGCCGCGCTCCAGCATCATGGCCAGGCCGAGCACCGTCTGGCTGGTGGCGGGCCACACGGCTTCCCGGATCAGGTGGGTGATCAGTTCCTCGTAGCAGCGCAGGCAGTCGATGCCCGTGTTCGACAGGCCCAGCGCCGCCGGCAGCAGCTTCGATTCGCCGTGGCTCACCAGCCAGCGCAGCAGCACGGTGTGGTAGTCCGACACCAGCCCGGTGTCGTGCATGGCCCGGGCGAAGCCATGGGCTTCCTGCTGCAGCGAGGTGGTGTCCATCACCGCCAGGCGCTGCTCGTAGGCTTCGAGCCCGGGGTCTTCGCGACAGCCGGTGGTGGGACCGAAGGCGGCGCTGACCAGCCGGTCCGCGCCCAGGGCGCCCTCGCCGGCCTCCCGCCCGGCGTCGACCATGGCCACCGCGATCTGACCGATCATCGCCTTGACCTGGCTCACCTGAATCGGCCGCTGATCCATGATGCGCCAGATCTCCTCGATCAGCCGGCCGAGAATGTCGTCCAGGCCGACGCGATCCTGCAGATAGGCGAACTGGCCCTCGATCAGCGCGCCGAGGGCGTCCTCGCGGACCCGCTCGGCCTCGCCGCCGCTGGAGAGCAGCCGGTTGAGGTTCAGCGCCAGCACCTGGGTGAGAAAGTGCCGGGCCTGCTCCGGCACCACGCCGGGGTGGTAGAAGTCGCCGTTGGCCACGGCCAGCAGCCGGATCTCGCTGACCATCTCCAGCACCGCCGTGCGGGCATCGGCGTGGCTCAGGGTGTTGCCGACCAGCGCCGGCGAGAGAACCGACGGATCCTGCCAGTCGGTACCGGCGAACAGTCCGGCGTCGTCCAGCATGCCGGCGTGCCGGTACAGGAAGTCACGGCCGCCCGGCTGCCCGAGCAGGCGCCGGCAGACGTCCAGCATCTGATCCCGGTGGCGGTCCTTGGCGTAGACGCGGGCCTGCGCCAGGTTGGCCGCCACCCGGTGAAACGTGTTCTGCAGCCGCTCCGGCGGTGTGTCGGCGCCCCCAGCGGCTTCCCTGTCGAGCTGCGTGGTATCGATCCAGATTCTCCGGCCGGATTCTCCGGCGTTGCTTCCCGGCGTTACTTCCCGGCATGACTACCCGTCACTGTGGGTGTCGACGGCCGGCGGCGGGCCGGAGTATACCGCAGGGGCAACGCACGCCGCCTGCCCGGTTCTCGCCGTCCACCGGAATTTTATTTCGCTTTCTAATGGTTAAGTCGACCCATCACATCTCCAACTGACTGTTTTTAATGCTTATTACCATATGTCATTTGAGAGGCGCCGACTATTCATGTAGCGTTCTAAATAAATTCCACCACCCCGAACCGGAGATATGAGCGAGAAGAACCCCGACAAAGGCTACGTGGCCCTGCTGGGCTGGCACCTGGGCGCCATCGACGCCCTGGACCGCTTCGACCGCCGCTACGTCGTGGTGGCCCCCGACTGGGCCGAGGAATACGCGAAGGACAACGACATCCCCTTCGTCCCCTGGAACTTCGAGCGCCTCAACGACCGCTCCATGGAGATCGCCGAGACGTTGAAGGACATGGGCGTCGACGTCGCCATCCCGCTCTACGAGGAGACCGTGGAGTGGGCCGGCGCCGTCAACGCGGTGCTGATGGGCAATCCGCGGCTCCACGGCCAGGCCCTGCTGTTCCGGGACAAGTCGCTGATGAAACGGCGCGCCCAGCTCGGCGGCATCCGCGTCGGCATCTTCGAGGAGGCCCACGACCGCGCCGACGTGGAACGCTTCCTGCGCCGGGTCAATCAGTCGCTGCTGAAGCTCGAGGGCGACCCGAACGACCCGATCCACATGAAGGCCTTCGACAAGGCCGGCTGCCTCGGCCACCGGGTGATCCGGACCGTGGACGACGTGGCCAACATCTCGGACGAGGAATTCCCGTCGCTGCTGGAGAGCCACCTCGACGGCTGGGAGTTCGCCGTGGAGGCCTGGGTCCACGACCGCAAGATCCGCTTCCTGAACATCTCCGAGTACGTGACCCTCGGCTACTCGGTGTTCGTGCCCGCGACGCCCGAGCTGGAGAAGTACCGGCCGCTGATCACCCGGGAGATCGAGAAGCTGATCGAGACCTTCGACATCGACTTCGGCTTCATCCACCCCGAGTACTTCGTGACCGCCGACGACACCATGTACTTCGGCGAGGTCGCCTACCGCCCGCCGGGCTTCAACGTGTTCGAGCTGCTCGAGCGCGTCTACGGGTTCAACGCCTACCAGGCGCTGGCCCTGGTGTTCGACCCGAAGACCACCGAGGAGGAGATCGAGGCCTTCTTCCCCCGGGAAGTGGTCGACGCCGAGGGCTATGCCGGCGTGTTCGGCGTCTACCCCCGCCGCCGGGTGGTCAAGGACCTGCAGATCCCGCCGGAGACCGAGAACCACGACTATTTCGAGTTCCACCAGCTCCCGGCGCCGATGCAGGAGAAGGTGATGAAACGCACCGCGTTCGGCACCCACTGGGGCCTGCTCTACTTCCACGGCGACGACCCGCACACCATGCGGGACCTGCTGAAGTCCCAGGAGGAACTCGACTTCTACGTCTGACCCGCGCGCGCCGGCCGCGCACGCGGCGGCCCCGGATTGTGCGTCGCATCACGCCAGCCGGGGCCGGATCCCAGGACAATTTCCTTGCCTGAAACCCACAAGGAAGTTGCATGGGTACCCAGCCGAGATCCCGGCGCGCGGCCGCCGCCTGGACGCTGACCGCCGTCGCCGCCACCGCCGCCACGCCCTTCGCCCACAGTGCGTCGCCCCGCTACGAGGCGCCCATCGAGGAGGTGGTCGTGACCGCCCGCAAGCGCGCCGAGCCGCTGCGCGCGGTGCCGGCGTCCGTGACGGTGCTCGACGCCGACACCCTCGCCACCCTGGGCGCCCGGCGCCTCGACGACCTGACGCTGCGGCTGCCCAATCTGGCCAGCGACCGCAGCCCCCTGACCGGCTTCTCGGGCCGCTACGTCCGCGGCCTGAACGCCGGCGCGCGCAACATCGGCTTCGACTCCGGCTACGCCGTGTTCGTCGACGGGGTCTACGCCGGGCGCTTCGCCGCCGCCAACCGGGTGCTGCAGGACGTCGAGCGCGTCGAATACCTGCCGGGCCCCCAGGGCACCCTGTTCGGCAAGAACACCACCCTCGGCGTGGTCAACGTGGTCACCCGGCGCCCCGCGGGACCGCCCCGGGCGGGTCTCGACGTCGGCCTCGGCAGCGACGGCTACCGGCGCGTGCAGGCCGATGCCGCGGCGCCCCTCGGCGGCGACTGGTCGGTATCCGGCGCGGTCGGCCGGGAGCGCCGGGACGGCCTGGTGGAGAACGTCCAGCTCGACACCACCGGCAACGACGTCGACCTGTGGGACGGCCGCCTGTCACTGACCGGCCGGACGGCGGGCTGGGACACCACCGTCGCCCTGGATTACTACCGCAGCACGCCGGACCTGATCGCCCGCCAGCGCCTCGAGGGCTTCGGCGCCCTGCCGCCCCGGGAAGCCGGCAACGACCTGCCCGAACGGCTCTCGGACGAGGACTACGGCGCGTCCGTCACGCTGCAGCGCGACTTCGACCTGGGCGCGCTCACCGCGATCAGCGCCTACCGCCGCTTCGAGACCGCCGCCGACGTCGACGACGACGCCTGGAACGTCCCGGCACAGCACCTGATCGACTGGACCGAGCGGACCGAGCAGTTCAGCCAGGAGCTGCGCTTCTCCGCCGACCACGGCCGCTGGCACCACCTGGCGGGCGCCTATTTCCTGACCATGACGTCGGACTCGAGCCGCACGGTGGCCTCGTTCTTCGGCCAGGCCAGCGCCGACGGCGCCCTGGACGCCCGCACCTGGGCCCTGTTCGGCACCACGGGCTACGACCTCACAGACGATCTGGTGGCCGAAGCGGGCCTGCGCTGGACCCGGGAGTCCAAGGACCTCGACCGCTACGTGCAGGACGGCGGCGGGGTGCTGCTGGACTTCGACCGCCGCGACGACCGCAGCGTCACCAGCGTGACCCCCTCGGCCAGCCTGCGCTACGCCATCGACGACCACGCCACGGCGTTCGTGCGCTACGCCCAGGGCTTCAAGTCCGGCGGCTTCAACGTCGACCTGGTCACCGCGCCGGCCATCACGCCCCTGGAATTCGACGACGAGCGCGTGGACACCGTCGAAGCCGGCGTGAAGTCGCGCTGGCTCGACAACCGGCTGCGCCTCGACCTCACGGTGTTCCGGAGCCGGTACCACGATCTCCAGGTCAGCCAGTACGAGGTGCTGCCCGGCGCCACGCTGCCCACCCTGCGGATCACCAACGCCGCCTCCGCGGAGACCACCGGCCTGGAGCTGGGGGCCGAGCTGCTGCTCGGCGCCTGGCGCATCGCCATCGACGCGGGCCAGACCCACAGCGAGGTGGACGACTTTCCCGACCCGCTGGGACCCGGCACCGGCAACTGGGCCGGCAACGGCCTGGGCGGCCCGGAGTGGACCACCAGCCTGCTGGTGCAGCACCAGCGCAGCCTCGGCCGCCTGGGCGAGCTGACCGTCACGGCCGAGCATCTGTTCCAGGACGCCCTCGGCGGCGACCTGGACGGCGACGCCCTGACCCGTTCCGACGCCATCGCGCTCACCAACCTGCGGGCCGAGCTGGTCTTCGGCGCGGACCGCCAATGGCGCCTGGCCGCCTGGGTCGACAACGTGTTCGACACCGAGCGCGTCGTCGAGCGCCACCGGAGCGCGGCGCCGGGCCTGCTGATGCTGGTCGGCTTCCCGCCGGAGATCGCCGACAGCACCGTCGGCCTGTACAACGACCCGCGCACCTTCGGCCTCGAGCTCGGCCTGCGCCTCTGACCGGAGCCGACGCCGCCGGCGGAGCCGGCCCCGCCACGGCGACAGCGGCGCTGACGCCGCCGCCGCGGCGGCGCTCCCGAGGCCATCCCCCCGACCACCGGCCGGGTCCCTGACCCGGCAGGCGCGCCGACGCCGGCCGTCGTCCGCTTGATTTTCAAAACAACTGTTATGATAATCCGGCGATGACCGACACCTTCGCCCCTGCCGCCGGCCGCCCCCGCGGCGATCACGACGCCCGCCGCCAGGAGGTGGTGGAGGCCACCTGGCGGGTCATCCACCGGTCCGGCATCGACAAGGCCAGCCTGCGGGCCATTGCGCGTGAAGCCGGCTTCACCACGGGAGTGATCACTCACTATTTCGCCGACAAGGAAGAGCTGCTGGCGTTTGCGGTGGCCACCATCTTCGACTGGATCCGGGAGCGCACCGAGCAGCTCGCCGAGGCGGAGGACGTCATCGCCGCCCTGCGGACCCTCTACGACGCCGCCCTGCCAGTCGACGAGGCGCGCCGCCTCCAGTGGTCGGTGTGGCTGGCGTTCCTGTCCCGGGCCCGGCACAACCCGGCCTACGCGGACGCCATCCTGTCCTGGCACTCGAGCTTCCGCCGCCGGCTGGAGGGCCTGATGACCCGCGGCCAGGAGGCCGGCTCGATCCGCCGGGACGTGCCGGCCGCGGTGCTCGCCGACCAGTTCAATGCCGCACTGGACGGGCTGGCCCTGATGGCCCCCTTCGAGCGCGACCGGTTTCCGCCCGCCTACCTGCGGGAGCTGATGGAACTGGCCATCGGCAATCTGACCCCAACCACCGCTGCGGGCCAGGCGCCCGGGGAGCAACGACCATGACTGCACAGATCACCACCCTGCCGGCGGACGCCACCGCGGATGCGGTGCTGGACGTGATTCACCGCGACGGCGCGGTGATCCTGGCGGGCGCGCTGGACGGCCCCGGCGTCGACCGGGTGCTGGCCGAGCTGATGCCCTACATCGAGGCCACGGGCGAGGGCCGGGACGACTTCAGCGGCCGCCTGACCACCCGCACGGGCGCCCTGGTGGCGCGCTCCCCGGCGTGCCGCGAGCTGATCCAGCACGACACCGTGCTGACCGCGGCCCGCCGCTTCCTCGAGCCCTACTGTGAGCGGATTCAGCTCCACCTGAGCCAGATCATCCGCCTGAAGCCCGGGCAGCCCGCCCAGGCCATCCATCGGGACCGCTGGGCCTGGGGCACCTACCTCCAGGGGGTCGAGCCCCAGTTCAACACGATCTGGGCGCTGACCGACTTCACCGAGGAGAACGGCGCGACCCTGGTGGTGCCGGGCAGCACCGCCTGGCCGGACGACCGGCGCCCCGAGGCCGACGAGATCGCCCGGGCCGTCATGTCCCGTGGCTCGGTGCTCCTGTACACGGGTTCGGTGTTCCACGGCGGCGGCGAGAACCGCTCCGGGGGCGACCGCATCGGCGCCAACCTGACCTACGCCCTGGGCTGGCTGCGTCAGGAGGAGAACCAGTACCTGTCCTGTCCGCCCGAGATCGCCCGGGACCTGCCCCGGCCCCTCCAGGACCTGCTGGGCTACACCCTGGGCAGCTATGCCCTCGGCTACTACACGCCGCCGCTGCCGCCGGGGGAAGGCCCGGAGTCGGTGGGTCCGGAATTCGCCCTGGGACGCACCAGCACCGACGCGCAATTCGGCGACCAGGCCCTGCTGGATTCGGTGATCCAGGCCACATCCCCGACGTCCTGACCGCCCGGACGGATCGCCGCAGTGGTCTAGTCTTAGAGGAGCAGGGGACTCCGGCTGCCCGAAATGGTATGGATGCCGACATTCGCGAGCCCCGACCTGGAACGGGAATACCAGGCCTCGCTCGCCGACGAGAAGATCCGTCTCACGCGCATGGTGGCGCTGCTCGGGGGCGGTCTGAACCTGTGCTTCGTCATCCTCGACTTCTGGGCCATACCGTCCGCCCTCGGCACGGTGTGGGCGCTGCGCGCGGCGATGCTGGTGGCGCTGGCGGGCTACTTCCTCGCCACCCGCCTGTCCCGGTACGGCGAGCGCTGGTACGCCCCCCTGACCGCCACCACCTTCCTCATCATGGCCGCGGCGATGAACGCCATGGTGCTGCTGGCCCGACCCGGCGAAGCCGCCATCGACGGCTACTTCGGCGGGCTGCTGCTGGTGGCCATCGGCCTGCACACCATGACCTACCTGCACCTCGGGCTGTCCGTGGGCCTGTCCCTGTCCATGCTCGGCGTGTACGCCGCCAGCGTGATGCTGGTGCACGGCCACACGTCGGGCGCCAACGGCGTGGTGCTGGCCTCGAACCTGTTCGTCGGCGTGTCCGCGATGATCATCGGCACGGTCGCCCAGGCCCTGCGCGACCGCTACGCGCGCGAGAACTTCCTGCTGCGCCACTCGCTGCAGCGCGACGTCGAGATGAAGGAGGAGGAGAACCGGCGCGCTTCCTACCTGGCGGACCACGACCCGCTGACCGGCCTGTGCAACCGCCTGCATTTCGAGCGCGAGATCCAGACCCTGCTGGACGAAGCGGCCCGCAACGGCACCGAGGTGGCGCTGATGTTCGTGGACCTCGACGACTTCAAGCCCGTCAACGACAACTACGGCCACGCGGTGGGTGATCGGGTGCTGCGGGTGATCGCCGAGCGCCTGCAGAGCCGGCTGCGGGGCGCCGACCTGTGCGCGCGCTTCGGCGGCGACGAATTCCTGGTCGCCATCGCCCACCACGGCGGCGACCACATGGCGGTGCGCGCCGCCGCGGCCCGGCTGGCGGACGCCATCGGCCTGGAGATCGAGGTTCGCGGCGCCGTGATCCGCACCACCGCGAGCATCGGCATCGCCGGCTACCCCATCGACGGCCGCGACCTGGACACCCTGCTCAAGCATGCGGACGAGCGCATGTACGAGGTCAAACGCCACGGCGGCAACGCCGCCGCCCTGCCCCCGGCCTGGCGGGAGCCGGACGCCAGCGCGGCATCCGGCTGATCCGGTCAGCGCGCCCCGGCGTCGGCCACCGCAGCGAGAAAGTCGTCGATCGCCGCCAGCGCCGGCGGCTCCGTCAGCATCGGCGCATGGCCCCGATCCGCGATCTCCACGGCGACCGCGCCCGGGTGACGGCGGGTCATCTCGGCGACGGTCGCGGCCGACAGGATGTCGGACAGCGCGCCGCGCACGATCAGCATCGGCACGGCAGCCAGGCCGTCGAACAGCTCCCACAGTGCCGGCGGAACCGCCGCGGCCTCGCTCGCGTTCATGGGCTCGGCGATCGCCGGGTCGTAGGCGGGCTCCAGGGCGCCGTCCGGGCGCTCCCGGTAGAGGCGGCGGGCGAACGCCAGCCACGCCGGGTCGGACAGGCCGGGAAACGCCGAGGCATTGTTGGCTCGGGTCGCCGCAACCGCTTCGTCCCAGCTCGACACGGCGCCGCCCCGGCCGACGTAGCCGCGGATGCGGGCCAGCCCGGACGCCTCCACCACCGGCCCGATGTCGTTGATCACCAGCCCGGCGTAGCGCTCGGGCGCGGTCGCGGCCAGGGTCATGGCCATGAGCCCGCCCATGGACGTGCCGACCACCGCGACCCGCTCGAGGCCGAGCTGCGCCAGCAGCGCCGCGACGTCGGCCACGTAGCTGCCGAGATGGTAATTGGCCGGGGTCGGGTCCCAGTCCGACTCACCGCGGCCGCGCTGCTCCATGACCACGACCCGATAGCGGTCGCCCAGGTGCGCCGCGAGCTCCTCGAAGTCCGCCGCGTTGCGGGTCAGGCCGTGCAGACACAGCACCGTCAGGGAGGCCCGGTCGTTCGGATAGTCGCGGGCATGCACGCGCAGTCCGTCCGCCGTCCGCACCCAGACGTCCCGGTAGTTCGCTGGCATCTCCCGCCTCCGCCGCGGCCACGATGCCCGCCATGCTAACCGAAGCCGGCCGCCCGGCAACGGCGGGCTAGGTACCTACCCATAGTCCGTTAG
>DLCH01000023.1 GCA_002480525.1 Gammaproteobacteria bacterium UBA7803
TCGGAGACTTTTCACACAGTCTCCCGAGGGGCCCCTTTGCTTTTGCCGTTCAGGCAGCGGATCACATGCGGTAGGTGAGCCCCACCTTGAACTTGCGACCGAACGGATCGTGGGTGTACGGATCGTAGCTGAGGTCGGTCTGAACCAGCGGCGGATCCTCGTCGAAGATGTTGAACACGCCGACGTTCACCGTCAGCCGGTCTTCCATCAGCGACACGTTGTAGTTGAGATCAACCGTGAACATGTCGTCGATGCTCTGCAGCGCCGGCTGCGCGCTCTCGTCGTCGTACTCACCCCAGTAGCGGCCCGTCAGGGTCGCCCGGTGCGGGCCCGTGGTGTACTGAACGAACACGTTGCCCTGCAGATCGAGGATCGGCGTCAGGGTATTGCGGTTGTCGTTCAGCTCACCGGCGAAGTCACCGCCGGCTTCCAGGAACACGCCTTCGTCCGTCGTGAAGTCTTCCACGTCGTACTCGAAGGTGTAGGTACCCTGGGTACCCAGCGACAGCGTGCCGTTGTCCAGGAAGAAATCGTACTGGGCGAACCAGTCGAAACCGGACGTGGTGATGTCGCCACCGTTGGTGTAGAGGATCTCGATCCGCGACAGATCGCTCGCGTCGTTGTCCGGAGACGTCGACTGGAACGTGATGCGGTCGGCCAGCGCCAGACAGTCTGCGGTGCCAGCACCGGCGCCACCGATCTTACAGTCGTTGGCGATGTACGCGCCGACGATGCCGTTGAAGCTCTCCACCTGAATCGGATCGGTGAAGTCGAAGCGCCAGTAGTCCAGGGAGCCGAAGAAGTTCTCGGTCTGGAAGATCACGCCCAGGTTGGACGCCACGGCTTCTTCGTTCTGCAGATCCGGATTGCCCAGCGTATCCACGGCCTTGAAGGCGTTGGTCGCATCGACGAAGTTCAGCGAGGTGCCGCGACCTTCCAGGAAGTTCTGCGGCGGACCACGGAACGTCGTGGACACCGAGCCGCGCAGCGCGATGGCGTCGGTGGCCTGGAAGCGGAGCGCCAGCTTGGGATCCACCGTCGAACCGACGTTGCCGCCGTAGTCCTCGAAACGGACCGCGAGCTGACCGTTCAACCGGTCGGTGAACGGCAGGCCGAGCTCGAGGAAACCGCCGTAGACGGTCCGCTCGGTCGACTGCGGCACCGTGCCCGCGAGGAACGCGAACAGGCCCGTATCCGAGGTGAAGTTGGACTGGGTGCAGTCCAGCGTGTCGGTGTTGCCCAGGGTCACGGACACCGGGTTCACGAACGGACACGGATTCAGCGTCAGGTCGTTGATGGCATCGGGCTCCAGGTCGTATTTCTCGTTACGGGTCTGGATGCCGAGCGCCCAGCCGACGGGGCCGCCCGCCAGCTCGACCGGCAGCATGCCGTCGAAGGTGGCATCGAAGACCATCAGCTCGTAGGTCGCTTCCGTCGACAGATCCGTCTCCAGCCAGGACTGCAGTTCCCGGTTGGCGGCCGCCAGGGCGGGATCGCCGTTCGGGTTGGTGGCGCCGGTGATGCCCGACACCTCGATGCCGTTGGACGTGAAGGTGTGATAGAGACACCCCCCTTCGCCCGGCGTGCCGGTCACGGGATCACAGTTCGGGCCGCCCAGGCCGTCCAGAGCCAGCGCCATGCGCTCGACGTACATGTCCGGCGTGGTGGTGGAGCGGTCACGGCGCGAGTAGCTGAGCGCCACGTCGAAGCCGAGCTCGCCATCGAACAGGGTACCGTTCAGCGAGGTGGCGAGACGGTAGGTGTCCGTCTCACGCGAGCCGCGCCGCGGCTCCCGGTCGGGCCCGTAGCCGGCAGCGCCGGTGTGACGGGCCAGCGGGAACACGCCTGCAACCGCAGCGGCGGGCACCGGCAGGTTGTCGAAGGCGGTCGGGAACTTGTCCAGGAAGTCCTGCAGGCCCGGATGGCTGATGGGCACGATCCGGTCGGGGCCGAACAGCGCCTGAGGCGGATAGGACGGCGACGTCGCCCACTTCGGCACGTCGACGTAGGAGTACAGAGCCTCGCCGTGCCAGGTCACCGTATCGGACACGTCGTAGTTGAACTCGCCGAACACCTTGTAGGTGTCCTGTTCTTCCACGAGGTTGTCGTACTGGGTGAACTGGAAACGGCAGCGGCCGGCAGCCACCTGGTTGCCGACGTCCTCACAGCCGGGGTCGACGACCGCGCCGACGATGGTCGGGGAAACGCCCGGACCCGGGTCGGTGTCGATGAACGGGAACAGCGTGCCCGGGTTGCCGATCGCCGACCAGCCACCCTGGATGTTCTCTTCGTACGGGCGCGTGTACTGAGGGAAGTCCCTGAGTTCCACTTCGCTGCGACGCTCGTATTCGAACGACAGCACGCCGGACAGCCGGTCGCGGCTGCCGCCGACGATGAAGCCAGCCTGGTACTCGCCGTCGGTCTCGTCGAAGGTCTGGCCGCCCACGCGGAACTCGGCGCCTTCGAAATCGTCCCGGGTGATGAAGTTCACCACGCCGGCGATGGCATCGGAACCGTAGAGTGCCGCAGCACCATCCTTCAGGACCTCCATGCGGCCGATGGCGATGGACGGCACCGCGCTGATGTCGACCCCGATCGAGGACGTGGACACATGACGACGACCGTTGATCAGCACGAGGGTACGCGCCGAGCCCAGACCACGCAGGTTCACGGTGGCCACGCCTTCGTTGCCCTGGCCGCCGGAAGAGTTGAACTGGTTGGTTTCGCCGATGTTGCCGTTGGAGACGTTCAGGTTACGGATCATCTCCGTGATCGTCGGGTTGCCGACGTCGACGAGATCCTGCTGGCTCGTCACCTGAACCGGAAGGGCTGCATCCTCAGGGGTACCGCGGATGAAGGAACCCGTGACCACGATTTCCTCGATGACGCCTTCCTCTGCGATGGCGGTCATGGGAATCAGGGTCGCGGGGATTGAAAAACAGGCGGCCGCCAAGCCATGCCGCCCGATACGACGTAGCGTCATACTACATTCTCCCCTTGCACTATTTTTTGATGCCCAACCCGCAAAGCGGGAATTGGGGTCACTCATTATCTTCACCGGTACCCGCCTTGCAAGTCCTTGTCGGGCAGGAAAAATTAAAACGCGCAATAAGTTGATTGGTGACAAGAAAACGCAAGTTTTCGCACTCAGCCGTCACCAGAACGAAAAAAGGCGCCCGAAGGCGCCTTTGAATACCGGAGCTCGGACGGTGGCGAACGCCACCGTCCGAATGCGGGATCAGTAGTCCAGCATGGCCCGGAAGCGGAAGTAGTAGAAACCACCATCGAAGCCCCAGGGGGTGCTGGTGGCAAACTCCTGACCGGAGTTGTTCGAGAAGCCGGACGGTGCGGTGTTGTTGCCGTCAGCCGGTCCATTCTCGTCGAACAGATTCTGGCCACCGATCACGAACTCGTAGCGCTCGTTGAACGTGTACCCGATCTCGGCATCGACAATCCAGTCGCCGTCGTAGCACTCGTCCTGGGTGCAGTCGATGTCGTACTGGAGCACGTCCGTGATCGTAGAATTCACCGGATCATTCGGATCCGGCACGATCACGGCGGGATCGCCGGAGAAGTCACCCACAACCCAGTCGTCATAGTAGCTGGCGCGCAGCAGGAACCGCAGGTCACCGACCACGTGATTCAGAGTGAAGATACCGCGGTTCTCCGGATTGAAGTTCTCCAGATCCAGAACCCTGTTACGGGACACTTCCTCGCCAGCGTCGTCCACCTCGGTTTCCGTCCAGTTCCAGGCTGCGGTAAAGGTGGAGATGCCTGCATCACCCCAGTCCTGGGTGTAGGTCGCCACGAGGTCGACACCCGTCGTGGTGGTGTCGAAGTCGTTAGTGAAGAACGACACGCTGGTCAGGTCGGAAGCACCGGGAATGCCCAGGATCTCCAGACACTCGGCCAGATTGGCCGCACCCGGGCAGTTCAGCGATCCGGGCACCGGCTGGGTCGTGATGTCGATCGTGCCGGTCTGGGAGATCCGGTCGGTCAGCTCGATCTCGAAGTAGTCGGCCGTCAGGGTCAGATTGTCCGTGACGTCCCACGCGATGCCGACCGTGAAGTTGGTGGCGTCTTCCGCGTCCAGCGGTTCGCCGCCCAGGAACTGGGCGATGGGATTGCTGGGCGGAATCTGACCGCGCTGCTGCAGCTCACCGTCCACGGTCACCGTGGAGACCTTGGTCACGTTCGACTGACCCGGCGTCGGCGCCCGGAAACCGGTGCTGTAAGACGCACGCAGGTTGAACGTGGGCGTGAAGGAATACCGCGCGGCAATCTTGCCGTTAGTGGTGCTGCCGAAGTCGTCGAAGTCTTCGTATCGGCCGGCCACGTTGACCAGCAACGCCTCGGTGACGTCGGCCTCGAGGTCGACATACACTGCGTAGTTGGCACGGTCGAACTCACCCGACTGACGCGGGCTGAAACCCGGGAAACCGTGAGCACCGATGCTCATGCTCTGCAGGGGCGTCACGCCATCTTCGTAGGTGAACGCATCCTGAAACGCATACGGACCGGCTTCCCAGGAAGACTCCTCGCCGATCTTGATCTCGAAGGTCTCGACCCGATACTCGGCACCGAAGGCCACGTTCAGGTCGGAATAGAACGCATCCACGTCCACCGGGTAGGTGAAGTTGGCGTTGTAGTTCTGCTCGGTCTGCTCGTAGGTGCCCAGGTCGAACTCCGTGGGGGAGTCCGGACCCAGTGACGGGTTCCAGGTGTTGCCGATCCGGAACTGGGTCTCGTTACGGCCAAGGCCCATGCTGAAGTCGTAGGTCATGCCGTTGTCCAGGGCGCCGCGCAGACCGACCGTGGCGCTGATGTCTTCGACGTCACCACCGAAGGCCGGCGTGTAGCCGCCCGGATACAGGAAGTTGGCGACCCAGCAGTCTGCCGGCAGGTTGTTCAGCGCAGCGCGGTCCGCATCGACGAGAGTTTGATCGGTCGGCGTGCCGCCCGGGCTCTGCAGAATCGGGCAGTTCGCCGTGCTAGTGTCCAGGTCGATGATGGCGCGCTCACCGCCGCCGAAGGAGTTGCTGAACACGCCGGGGCGGGCGTTCGGGTTCCGGTAGAAGAAGCCACCGGTCACCGCGCGCTCGGCGTAATTGCCGAAGGCGTACAGCTCCTGGCTGTCGGACAGCTCGATGCCGGAGTTCAGGAAGAACGCCACGTCGTCGTCGACCTCGGGCGCACCCCAGATCTGCACCGGCTGGTCGATCTCGCTGGCGCCGAAGTTGTTCAGGTCGATCAGCGCCTGCGCGTCGGTCCGCGGCAGACTGCGGCTGGTGGCATCGGCACTCTTGACCTGCAGCGTGGCGTTGGCGAAGCCGTTGTCGCCCAGCGGCAGGCCGACGTTCACGGCACCCTGCCAGAGCTCGCCGTCGCCCTCGTAGTACTCGCCCCACTTGGCTTCGGCGGTGATGCCCTCGCGATCTTCCTTCAGTACGAAGTTGATCACGCCGGCGATGGCGTCGGAGCCGTACTGGGCAGCAGCACCGTCGCGCAGCACTTCCACGCGGTCGATGGCGAGTGCCGGGATCACGGAAATGTCAGGCCCCTGGGAGCCGGCGGCCAGAGAACCACCGAGCTCGGCGATGACGGCGGCGCGGTGCCGGCGCTTGCCGTTGACCAGGATCAGGGTGTTGTCCGGCGGCAGACCGCGCAGGGTCGCGGGCCGGGTGATGGTGGCGGCGTCGCTGATCGGCAGACGCTGCACGTTGTAGGACGGCAGCAGATTACGCAGCATGTCGTCCATGTCGGACGTGCCCATGTTCTCGAAATCGTCGCCGGAGACGACGTCGACGGGCACCGGCGAATCGGTGGCGGTACGGCCGGGACGGCGCGAACCGACCACGACGACCTCTTCGATGGCCTGGGCACCTTCCTGGGCCAGCGCGGCAGGCACCGCGACTGGAGAAAGGACCAGCGCACCGGCGAGGGCGGATCGCAGTAGCTTGTGTTCACTCATGGTGTACTCTCCAAATCCTTTGCCGCACTACGAGCGTGCGCGGCTGTTATGGCTCCCCACTTGAACTACCTGGTCTCGACCACTGCAGGGCCTGTTTCCAGACCGGCTTCCCGGACGGAAATGGCCCACGAGACTCCCCCGGACCAAGCAGGACAAGTCGCAGGGTACCTCATTCGGAAACGGATCGGAATCACTTGTGTAACATCTTGAAATCACCCCCAACCGCCGGCAACGTAAAGAACTTTGCATCGTCAACACCATTCCATCTTCGGCAAAGGAGCACCCCCTGACATGAACGCGCACTGGAAGCCGGCGGCGGCGGCCGCCCTCGTCGCACTGTTCTGGAGCGTCGCCGCGCCGGTCCTGGCCGCCGACCGGGACGCCGACGTGATTCTGGTGAACGCCGACGTCTACACGGCGGACGAAGAACGCCCCTGGGCGGACGCGGTGGCCATCGCCGGCGACCGGATTCTCGCCGTGGGCAACCGCAGGGACGTCATGGCGAACCGCGGACCGGACACCCAGGTCATCGACCTGGGCGGCGCTTTCGTCTCGCCCGGCTTCAACGATGCTCACGTGCACATGGATTCCACCGGCAGCCTGCTGACCGGAGTGAACCTGCTGGACGTTCACGAGCCCGAGGCGTTCGTAGAACGGGTCGCGGCGGCCACGAAGCGACTGCCGGAGGGGAGCTGGATCGTGCGCGGGGACTGGGGGGCGTACGAGCAGTGGGGGCAGGGGTCGGCTGGGGAGAAGAATCGCGGTCTGGAGACCGCTCCCACAGACGGTGGGGCGCAAGGGCCGTTTACGCCCCACCGCGACATGATCGACCCGGTGACGCCGGCGCATCCGGTGCTGCTGTCGCGGTTCGACCGCAGCATGTACCTGGCCAACAGCCTGGCACTCGAGCTGGCCGGCATCACGCCGGAGACGCCGGATCCCATGGGCGGCGAGATCGACAAGGACGCCGACGGGCGGCTCACCGGCATCCTGCGCGGCAGCGCCGCGGCCCTGGTCGAGGACGTGATTCCGCCGATGCCGTTCGATCAGCGTCTGGTCGGCGTGCGCGCGGTCCTCAAGGAGGCCCGGGAAGGCGGCGTCACCACCATTCAGGACCTGTCTTCGGCCGAGCAGGTGATGGCCTACCAGCACCTCAAGCGCCATGGCGAGCTGACCGCCCGGATCATGATCCGCCCGCGCATCTACGAGGTGGAGCACGTCGCCGCCCTCGGCCTGTCCCGCGGCTTCGGCGACGACTGGCTGAAGATCATCGGCTACAAGGGCTGGGTCGACGGCATCATGGGCAACTCCAGCGCCATGTTCTTCCAGCCCTACGACCACGACCCGGAGAACCGCGGGCGGCTGCGCCCGCCGATGCTGCCGGAAGGCGAGGAAGGCGCCGCCTTCTCCATGGAGGAGGACGACCACTACACCGACTTCCCGCCGGGGCAGATGGAAAATTATCTGGAAGCCTGGCTGCCCACCGGTGTGCCGCCGCACATCCACGCCATCGGCGATCTCGGCAACCGCATCCTGCTCGACATCTTCGAGCGGGTGCTGAACCGCCACGACATGGTCGACGACGATCACCGCTGGCGCGTGATTCACGCCCAGGTCGTTCGGGACGAGGACATCCCCCGCTTCGGCGAGCTGAACCTGGTGGCCGAGGTGAACCCCTACCACGTCTCCGACGACATGCGCTGGATGGAGGAGCGCATCGGTGCCGAACGCTCCGAGGGCGCCTACGCTTTCCGCAAGCTGAAGGATGCCGGCGCGGTGCTGATCTTCGGCAGCGACTCGCCGGGCACCAACGCTGCCCGCTACTACCTGAGCCCCGTCTACGGCCTGTACGCGGCGGTGTCACGGCAGACCCTGGGGGGCGAGCCCGAGGCAGGCTGGTTCCCGAGCCAGCGGCTGACCATCGAGGAAGCCATCGACGCCTACACCCGGGCGCCGGCCTGGGCCTCCTTCGAGGAGGACATCAAGGGCACCCTGACCCCGGGCAAGCTCGCGGACATCGCCGTGTTCGACACCAACCTGGTGGAGGCCGGCCGGGAGGACCCGGAGCGTCTGCTGGACGCCAAAGTGCTCTACACCATCGTCGGCGGCGAGGTGGTGTACCGACGGGAGGATTGAGCAACGCTTCATGTGGGAGCGCTCTCCAGAGCGCGATCGGCCGAACTTCGTTCGGCTGGGCGGTTTGCCTGCGGCAAACCGCGAGTCCATTCGAACCTCTGGGCAATCGCGCTCTGGAGAGCGCTCCCACAAGCTGCGATCCTGACGAACCGCCGCGCCGCTACGAGGAGGTCCCCATGATCACGAGACTCCTGGCCCTGCTGGTTTCGATGCCGCTCGCCGCCGCCGGCTCGTTCGCCGACCCCGCCGACCTGCCCACCCCAGTCATCGACGAGTGGCAGGTGCCCTGGGAAAACACCCGCCCCCGCGACCCGGACGTCGGCCCCGACGGCGACGTCTGGTTCGTCGGCCAGCGCGGCGACTACGTGGCAGCCCTCGATCCCGACAGCGGCGGGTTCCGCCGCATCGATCTCGACGCCGGCACCGGTCCCCACAATCTGATCGTCGCCGCTGACGGCACCATCTATTACGCCGGCAATCGCGCCGCCCACATCGGCCGGATCGACCCGGCCAGCGGCGTGATCGAAAAAATTCCCATGCCGGACGAGGGCGCCCGGGACCCGCACACCCTCGTGTTCGACGGCAACGGGCGGATCTTCTTCACGGTGCAGGGCGGCAACATGGTGGGCCGGCTCGACCTGGCATCCGAAGACGTCACGCTGACGGACGTGCCCACGGACAATGCGCGGCCCTACGGCATCGTCGTCGCGCCGGACGGCGCGGTGTGGGCCACGGCGTTCGGCACGAACAAGCTGCTGCGGATCGATCCGGCCAGCGTCGAGGTCGCCGAGATCCTGCTGCCCCGGGACGAGGCACGCCCGCGTCGGCTTCAGGCGACCACGGACGGCCGCATCTGGTACGTGGATTACGCGGGCGGCGTGCTGGGTTTTCTGCATCCGGCATCCGGCATCTTCAAGGAGTACCCGGTTCCGGGCGGTCCCGACAGCCGTCCCTACGGCATGGCCGTGGACGACCGGAACATGCTCTGGTTCGTCGAGTCGGGCCTGTCCCCCAACCGCCTGGTCGGGTTCGATCCGGTGACCGAATCCTTCGGCGATCCCGTGCCCGTTCCCAGCGGCGCGGGCACCGTCCGCCACATGGTCTACGACGGAGAAGCCGATGCCATCTGGTTCGGCACCGACACCAACACCATCGCCCGGGCCAGGCTGAGAGCGGCCGAGTAGGCAAAAAGCAGGCAAAAAAAAGGTTCTTCGAAGGTT
>DLCH01000073.1:0-14115 GCA_002480525.1 Gammaproteobacteria bacterium UBA7803
GACAGATCTATTTGCTACCAACATGCCGCATGTACCGTACGCCCCCGATGGCCTCACACCCCCACGTAGGAGCGGCCTCCCGGCCGCGATGTGCGGTTGGGATTCGAGCCGATTCGGGTTGACGGCCGGATGACTGGTCGCGGCCGGGAGGCCGCTCCTGCGTGGGGTATGGGGAGGCCGAGGTAGGGAAGATTCCGGACAGGTGGCGGGCGCCGGGTCTAGTACACTGGCGGGATGCAACCGCTGGTCACTGCTGCCGTCTTCGCCATCGCGCTGGTGTCTTTCTGCGTGGTGCTGCACTACGAGACGCTGGTGCAGCTCGAGCGGCTGTCGCGGCGGCTGCGGCGGCATCGCTGGACGACGCTGATCACCGTGCACGGGCTGCTGCTCGCCCACGTGGTGGAGATCTGGGTGTTCGGCCTGGGCTACTACGTGGCGGAAACCTACTTCGGCCTCGGCCGGGTGCTGCCGCTGGAGGAGCAGGACTGGTTCCACCACGTCTACTACTCGGCGATGGTCTACACCACGGTGGGCTTCGGCGACCTGGTGCCCACCGGCGCGATCCGCATGATCACCAGCACCGAGGCGCTGGCCGGGCTGTCGCTGATCACCTGGTCGGCGTCGTTCACGTTCCTGCAGATGCAGCGCCTGTGGCGGCGGTGATCGGGCAGGCGGGCTGAGCCGTCCCGCTCAGCCGCCGGCGTCGGGCAGCGCGAAGGCCGGGCGCGTCTTGTGCAGCAGCCGGCCGGGCTTGGCTACCACCACGTCCAGGCCCTGCCCCGCCGGCACGCGGATCCAGCCCCAGGCGCCGAACCGGCGGTCGCGCCAGCGCACGGCGGCGTCCACCACCAGCAGTTCCTGCACGTCGTCACCGGCCGGAAAGGAGATTTCCGCGCCCGCCGCCGCCGCCAGCACCGTGACCCGCTCCCCGGCGAACTCGTGGAGCAGCCGCTCCCGGTGGCCGCGCGCCGGCACGTGCAGGTCGATGGACTGCTCGAACTGGGCCTGATCGTCCGGCCGGAACTGGCGCAGCTTCACCCAGATCACGCAGCCCGGATCCGAGAACGGCGTGTGCCGGGAGCCCGGCGGATTGCGCACGTAGGTGCCCGGACCGTAGCGGCCGTGCTCGTCGGCGAACTCGCCCTCCAGCACCAGGTACTCCTCGCCGAGCGCGTGCTCGTGGGCGGGAAACCGCGAGCCCGCCGGATAGCGCACCAGGCTGGTGGCCACCGCCACCTCGTCGCCCACCCGGTCGAGCATCATGCGCGCCACCTCGCCGCCCGGCGACAGGATCCACTCGAAGTCCTCCGGGGCCGCCCAGGCAGCGTCGCTGAAATCGGCTCGTACGTCGGGCACGATGGCTGTCCTGTGTTCGTCGGTGAGGTTGGACCTCGGAAACCGGGCATAGTGACAGAGCCCGGAGGAGACCGCATACTCGTTCAGCTAACTTGAGGGTATTCCGGGCACCGGGTCCAAGCCACCCTCCAGCCGACCACGGAGCGTCTGCGGTGCACGAGCTCGAAGCGAAATTCCTGACAGTCGAGGGCGAGGCGCCCGACGCCGTGCTGCGCCGGTTCCAGGAGACCCTCGCCTGGGCGGGCTTCCGCGTCGAGCCCGAGGGTCGCCGGGACATCGTCGACACCTACTTCGACACCCCCGATCAGCGCCTGCGCGGCGCCGGCTGGAGCTACCGCCGCCGCCAGGACGACGCCGGCTGCCGGGTGGCGCTGAAGGAGATCAATCGGGCCCGCCACGCCGTGTTCGACCGCCAGGAGGTCGAGCAGCCGGTGCCGGACGGCACCGCGCTGACCCGCCTGCCGCCGGGGCCGGTGCAGGAACGGCTGTCCAACCTGCTGCCGCCCGAGGCGCAGGTCGCCCCGCTGTTCGCCGTGCGCAACCGCCGCGCCGCCTACCGGCTCAGCCATCCGGATCACCCCCGGGGCCTGGTGGAGATGGCGCTGGATCAGGCCTGCATCGACGCCGACACGCCGGTCGCCTTCTCCGAGGTCGAGCTGGAGCTGGCGCAGGGCCCCCACGAGCTGCTCGCCGGGGTTCTTGCCGCCGCCGAGCTGGAACCCGCCCTGCTGGCGGCGCGGCTGTCCAAGTACGAGCGGGGGCTGATCGCCGCCGGCTGCCCGCTGGAACGCAAGCCCCGTCCCGCCGGCGCCCACCTCAATCCCTCGGCCCGCTGGGTGGAGCTGGCCGTGTTCCAGCTCCGCATCCAGCTCGCGCGGATCAAGCTGTTCGAGCCCTACGCCTGGGAGGGGCTGCACCCCGAGGGCGTGCACCAGATGCGGGTCGCCACCCGCCGCGCCCGGGCGCTGCTCGGCACCTTCGCCGCCAGCCTGCCGGAGGCCGAGCGCCAGGCCGTCGAGCCGCGCCTGACCTGGCTGGCGGGCCGGCTCGGCGCGGTGCGCGATCTCGACGTGCATCTGGCCCACCTGGCCGACTACCGGGAGGCGCTGGCCGCCCATCACGTCGCCGCCCTGGATGGCTACGAAAACCATCTGCGAACCCTGCGCCGCCAGGCCCGCCGCCGGCTGGTCGAGGCGCTGGACGGGCGCGCCTATCCGGAGCTGCTCGACGGCTTCCGCGGGTTGCTCGACGCGGCCGCCCGGCAGGCACCGGCGGACGGGCCGAAGGTTGCCGCGCTGGCAGGACCGGCCGTCGAGGAGATGCTGGAGCGCGTGCTCAGCCGCGGCCGGGCCATCGACGACGACGCGCCGGCCAAGCGGCTGCACCGGCTGCGCATCGACGTGAAGCGCCTGCGCTACCAGCTCGAGGCCGTCACGGCCGCCTACGGCAGAACCCTGGACCCGGCGCTGGATGCCCTGAAGCGGCTGCAGGATCAGCTCGGCCTGCACCAGGATGCCGACGTGGCGCGCGCCCACCTGGCGCACTACCGCAAGGCGTTCGCCGAGGGCAAACGGGCACGCAAGGCATTCAAGCATCTGATCGAGTTCGAGCAGCGGCGCGCCCGCCGGCAGCGCAAGCGGTTCCGGCGGACGTGGGCGCGCTTCGAGAAAGCCACCGCCGACCTGCCCGCCCGGCTGAAGGCCTGACGGCGGCGACGGCGGGGCCGCCGGTCCGCCCTGTGCTAAGCTCGCCCGCTCTGCGAAGGGAGGGATCGTGAGCACGGAGACACCCTACTGGTTCCAACGCGCGCTGGAGACGCCGTCCCAGCCCGGCGACGTCGAGGTCGACGGCGTGCGCATCCACTACGAGACCTGGGGCGAGACCGGCCGGCCCGGCATCGCCCTGATCCACGGCAGCAACGCCCACCTGGAGTGGTGGCGGTTCGTCGCGCCGTTCCTGGCGGATCAGTTCCGCGTGGTGGCGCTGGACTCGTCCGGCAACGGCGACAGCGGCTGGCGCGAGCGCTACAGCGGCGAGGTCCTCGCCCGCGAAGTGCATGCCGTGATCGGCGCTGCCGAGCTCGGCGACCGGCCGTTCGTGGTGGGCCACAGCTTCGGCGGCTTCGTGGCGCTGGAAACGGGTCACCGCTACGGCGCGGAGCTCGGCGGGGTGGTGTTTCTCGACTTCACCACGGCGCCCCCGGAGCAGTACGTGGAATGGGGGCTGCGCGCCGAGCGGGAGGAACTGAAGCCCCGCCGCGGCACCCGGGTGTACGAGGACCGGGACGCCGCGCTGGCCCGGTTCCGCTTCATCCCCGAGCAGCCGGTGACGCACCCGTGCGTGCTCGACTACATCGCCGACAAGAGCCTGCGGCCGGTGGAAGGCGGCTGGACGTGGAAGTTCGACCCGGCGCTGTTCGACTACCTCGAGATGGGCATCGACCAGCGCGACAGGTTCGCCGCCATGGCCTGCCGCAGCGCCGTGATCCTCGGCGAGGACAGTGCCGACGAGGGCGCGTTCTTCGCCGGCCACATGGCCGAGATCACCGCCGGGCACCTGCCCATGTTCAAGATTCCCGGCACCTACCATCACCTGATGTTCGACGACCCCATCGCGGTGGCCATGGCCATCAAGGCCGTGCTGCTCACCTGGCGCGGCGAGGACGGCGCGGCCGAGATGCGCGCCGCGCTGAACCGCACCCTGGAGATCTCGCCATGCCGGCAACCCGCGAACTGACCGAGGACCTGCGCAGCGCCCTGGCGGCCCTCGACACGCCGACAGTGTGCAACGCCCTGGAGACCGTGGCGCCGGAGCGGCGCGGCTACGGCTACACGGTGAGCCCGCTGATCTGCACCCGCCCGGAGCTGCCGCCCATGGTCGCCGTGGCGCGCACCGCGACGATCCGGGCCGCGCACCCCTCGGATCTGCGCGGCGCCGATGCGCGCCGCCAGCAGGACGCCTACTACGCCTACATCGACGCCGGCCAGAAGCCTGCGGTCATGGTGATTCAGGATCTCGACGGCCCCCTGCGCGGCTACGGCTCCTGGTGGGGCGAGGTCAACAGCGCCGTGCACCAGGGCCTCGGATGCCTCGGCGTCATCACCGACGGCAGCGTCCGGGACCTGCCGGACATCGCCGAGGGCTTCCAGATGCTGGCGGACCGGGTCGGACCGTCCCACGCCTTCGTCCATCCTGTGGAGTTCGGCATCCCGGTCACGGTGGCCGGCATGCGCGTGCGCGACGGCGATCTGATTCACGCCGATCAGCACGGCGCCGTGGTGGTGCCCTGGGAGGTCGCCGATCAGGTGCCGGAAGCCGCCGCGGCCATCGCCCGGCGCGAGGGGGTGATCATCGCCGCCGCCCGGGAGCCCGGCTTCGACATCGAGCGCCTGAGAAAAGCCTGGGGCGACGCGGCCGACATTCACTGACCGGGCGCGGCCACTTCAGCCGCGGCCGGGACCGGCGCCCAGTCCCGATCAGATGATGCCGCGCGCCCGGAGATCGGCGAGCTCGGCGGCATCGAGGCCGAGCTCCGTCAGCAAGCTGTCCGAGTCCTGACCGGGATCGGGACCGGCCCGATCGAAGCGCTCGGATTGCGGAAACCCGGAAAGATTGATCGGCGAGCGGATCAGCATGAGGTCGCCCAGGTCCTCGTGGGGCGCCGGCTTCGCCATCTTCAGGTGGCGCACCTGGGGATCCTCGAAAGCCTGACCGATGTCAGTGATCGGCCCGCAGGGCACGCCGGCGGCATTGAGCCGCGCCACCAGCTCGGCGGTGGTGTACCCGCGGGTGACCGCATTGATGTCGGCCTTGAGCCGGTCCTTGTTGGCGGCCCGGTCGCGGCCGGTGGCATAGGCCGGGTCGTCGCGCAGGCCGTCCGCGCCGAGGGCGTCGCAGAACCGCTGCCACAGTCTGGCCCCCGGGGCGGCCAGGTTCACCAGCCCGTCGCTGGACTCGAAGGTGCCCATGGGCACCTGATACGGATGGTCGTTGCCCTGGGGCTCCGGAACCTCGCCGCTCATGGTGTAGCGGGCGCCCTGGAAGTCCAGCTTGTTCATCATCGCCTCGAGCAGCGAGGTGTGGACCCACTGGCCCTCCCCCGTGCGCTCGCGATGCAGCAGCGCCAGCAGGATGCCCTGGCCGAGAAACATGCCGGCGGAAGTGTCGCTGATGGCGATGCCCACCCGCATGGGTCCGCCGCCGGGCTCGCCGGTCACGGACATGAGCCCGCTCATGCCCTGGACGATCTGGTCCACCCCCGCCCGCTCGCCGTAGGGGCCATCCTGGCCGAACCCGGAGATGCTGGCGTAGATGATCGCCGGGTTCACCGCGCGCACCGCCTCGTAGTCGACGCCGAGCCGGTGCTTCACCTCGGCCTTGAAGTTCTCGACGATCACGTCGGCGCCCCGGGCCAGCCGCATGAACAGCGCGTGGCCTTCGGGCTGCTTCAGATCGAGGGTCAGGCTGCGCTTGTTGCGGTGCAGGTTCTGCTCGTCCGGGCCGCGCCGCGCGCCCGTCACCGACGCCCCGGCGGGCGCCTCGATCTTGATCACGTCCGCGCCCCAGTCCGCCAGCAGCCGCACCGCCGTGGGCCCGGCCCGGGCGTGGGTGAGGTCGAGCACGCGGAGGTGGGAGAGTGGCCCGGCGCCCATCACTTCGCCCCGGCCCCGTAGGAGCGGCCTCCCGGCCGCGATCCTCGCCGAATCGATCGGGGCATCCGGACAATCGCGGCCGGGAGGCCGCTCCTACAGTGGGTTCGGGGTGGGGTCATCGGATCAGCCGGCCCGGCAGCGCGCCGGTGTGCTCGCCGCGCTCGTAGGTGACCTCGCCGGCGACCACGGTGGCGAGGAAGCCGTCGGCGCGCTGCTCGAGTCGGGCGCCGCCGGCGGGCAGGTCGTGGACGATCTCGGGCGCGCGGTTGCGCAGGTTGGCGAAGTCGATGACGTTGACGTCGCCGCGCAGGCCCGGGGCCAGCACCCCGCGGTCGGTGAGCCCCACGGCCGCCGCCGTGTCCCGGGTCTGGCGCCGCACCAGGGTGGGCAGATCGATGCGCTCGCCGCGGCTGCGGTCACGGCCCCAGTGGGCCAGCAGGGTGGTGACGAAGCTGGCGTCGCAGATGGTGCCGACGTGGGCGCCGCCGTCGCCGAGCCCCGGCACCGTATGCTCGTCGAGCAGCATCTCCCGGCAGCAGTCGAGGTTGTTGTCGGCGTAGTTGGCGAAGGGCGTGTAGAAGATCACCCGGCCCTCCCGCCCGAGCATCAGCTCGTAGGCCAAGTCCCAGGTATCGCGGCCGGCCGCCGCCGCCCGGGCGGCGACGCTGTCCTCCGGCGCCGGCTCGTAGTCCGGCGGATCGCCGAGCACCCACAGCTTGCGCCCGTCGTCCATCAGCCTGAACAGCCGGGCGATGCCCGGCGCCGGGGCCTCGGCCAGAATCCGCGCCCTGCGTTCCGGGTCTGCCAGCGCCCGCAGCCGCTCCGTCAGCGGCAGGCCCGCGACTTCCTGATAGGACGGCCGGCTGGTGAACGGGTTGAGGGTGGTGGTGAGCCCCAGCAGAATGCCGATCGGCCGTGGCGCCACCTGGCCGCGCATCACCAGCCCGGCCCCGTTGGCCGCGGTGATGCGGTCGAGGATCCTGCGCCAGCCATTGGGCGAGAGCCCCTGGGCCAGGGAGATCGACATGGGCCGGCCGCTGACGGCGACCATCGCCTCGAGCAGCGCGAACTCCGCGTCCAGGTCCTGGAAGTCCGAGATCATCTCCAGCACGCCCCGGCCGGCGTCCTTCAGCCCCAGGGCGATGGCGTTGAGCTCCATGGCCTCCGCGGTCAGCGACGGCGTCGGCTCGCCGCGGCTGCTGCGGTGATTGAGCGTGCGCGAGCTGGAGAAGCCCAGCGCGCCGGCACGCATCGCCTCGGCGGTGAGGCGGCGCATCTCGGCGGCGTCTTCCTCGGTGGCCGGCGCCCGGTCCGCCCCGCGCTGCCCCATGACGAACACCCGCAGCGCGCCGTGGGGAAGCTGGGCGCCGAGGTCCATGTCGAAGCGGCGGCCGCCCAGATAGTCGAGGTACTCGGGAAAGCTCTCCCAGTCCCAGCTCAGCCCCTCGTGCAGGGCCGCGCCGGGAATGTCCTCCACGCCCTCCATGAGCTCGATCAGCAGGTCGTGGTCGGACGGACGCACCGGCGCGAAGCCGACCCCGCAGTTGCCCATCACCGCCGTGGTCACGCCATGGTAGCTGGACGGCGTCATGCGGTTCGCCCAGGTGGCCTGGCCGTCGTAGTGGGTGTGGATGTCGACGAAGCCCGGCGTCACCAGTGCGCCCGCGGCGTCGATCTCGCGGCGGCCGCGGGCGGACACCTGACCGACCTCCACCACCACGCCGTCCCGGATCGCCACGTCCGCCGTGCGCTCCGCCGCCCCGGTGCCGTCGAGCACCGATCCGCCCCGGATCACCAGATCAGGATCACTCATCAACCCACGCCTCCCCGTCGTCGTGATGCCGCCGATTGTCGCACACGGCCGTCGACCCGGCCCGAACCGGGACTACCAGTGATCGACGAACACGTGTTCCTTGCCGAGCCACATGGCCGAGCGGGAGAAATCGATGAACTTCGCTTCGTCCTCGATGGCGCGCTGGTTGGCCAGCCGCCGCTCCTCGGTGACGGCCTGGATGCCGGCGCGGTCGAACCACACCTCGGCATGGCCCATGTACGGCTCCGTCTGCGTGCCGCGCGCCTCGCGCAGCGCCTGCTCCAGCTCGTCTTCCACCCGATGCACCTGCACGTAGCGCAGAATCCCGGCGCCCGCCGCCTGGCGGCGGATCAGCGGACCGTGGCAGGAGTACCAGTACCGCTGGGCCTCCGCCAGCGTCTGGTGCCCGTGACAGCGCAGCGGGAAATACAGCTTGACCAGCGTGTCGCGCTCCCGCGCCACCAGGTTCTCGGGGGTGGGGTTCACCTGGGGGTGCTCGTGGTTCAGCCACAGCGGCGAACGGGCGAGATCGATGAACCTGGCCTCGTCCTCGACGAGGGCCGCCGCGGCCCGCTGCCCCTCGTCCGAGCCGAGGGCGGCGACCAGGGCTTCGCGGCTCTCGAACCAGACCTCGGCGACGCCGTCGTAGGGCGGCTCCATGCCGCCGCGGGCCTCCGCCATGGCGGCATTGGCCGGGTCGTCCAGGGCGTGCACCTGCACGTAGCGCAGCGCGCCGATGCGCCGGGCGTTGGCCGCCACCAGCGGCCCGTGCTCCTCGCGCCAGTAGCGATAGAACTCCGCCGGCGCCTTGTCCTGGCGGCGGCGCAGCAGATAGGTCAGTCGAATCATTCCCGCTCTCCCCCGGAATTCTCGTTTCTCAATGCCTCCAACACGGCGGCAAACTCGGTCCGATTCTCCTCGGACAGCTCGGACAGCACCTCGTGGGCCCGCATCAGCCGCTGCCGGTGCGCCGCGTGGGAGTGCTCCGGCAGCCGCACCGTGTGCTGCTGCCCGGGCACCGGTTCGGCGCGATCGGCGATCCGCGCCAGAACCGACGTCATACTGAGTTCCCGGAACGCGTCGCGCAACGCTTCGCTGACCCGCTGCAGGGACAGGGCACCGCCGTGCCGGTCCGCCCAGTCCACCAGCTCGTGCAGGGTTCCGAGCAGGGTGCTGTCCAGGTAGTCGCAGTCGCCGAGGTCGACGATCAGCCGCCGGCCGCTGTCGATCACCGACAGGGCGGCGTCCAGCAGGGACTGGCCGCACAGCCAGGTCACCCGGCCCTCGAGAATGAGGAAGGTGGCGTCGTCCCGTTCCGCGTAGCGCAGCCTGGGCGAGTCCGCGCGGTCCTCACCGCGCCCGGCAGGCTCCGGCGCCGGCTCGTCGAGCACGCTGTCGCCCGGCGCGGCGATCAGCAGCACCATCGACACGTCGTCCCGGTCCGCCGCGTCGCCGTCGACGGCGAGGGCATCGAGCAGACCGGCCAGCACGGGACCTTCCGCGGGCGCGCCGCCCAGTGCTTCGCCCACGGCTTCCGGGCGCAGCGGCGTGCTCTCGCCCGGGACACCGCGCTGCGCATCCAGCAGACCGTCGGTGTACAGCAGCACCCGGTCGCCCGGAGCCAGCGTGAGGACGTGCTCGCCGAACTCCGCCTCGCCGTACAGGCCCAGGGCCGGACCGGTGTGCGGCAGCAGCTCGACCCGGCCGTCCCGGCGCAGACAGATCAGCGGCGGATGTCCCGCGGAGCCCGCCAGCAGCGTGCGCGTCCGCATGTCGAACAGGCAGAACGCCGCGGTGACGAACACTCCTGGCGCCGGCTTGTCGTGCTGCATGGCGTCATTGAGCAGCGACAGCGCCTCGCAGGGACGCAGCGGGCGGCCGTCGTCGTCCGTCGCCCGCAGGCGGTTCTTGAACAGCAGCGAGATCAGCGCCGCGCTGACGCCGTGACCGGCGGCGTCGGCGATCACCAGCACCAGATAGCGGTCGTCCACCACGTCGATGTCGAACAGGTCGCCACCGATGTTGCGGCCCGGCCGGTACAGGGTGTGCAGGGTCACGTCGTCGAGCTTGGGCACCCGGTGCGGCAGCAGCGAGCGCTGGATCACCTCGGCCCGATTGAGGTCACGCTCGGTGACCGCTGCCTGATCCTCCAGCAGCCGGCACAGCGAGGCCAGCTCGTCGCGGGACCGGACCATCTGCGCGCTGCGGCGCTCCAGCGCGCGATGGCTGCGGGCCAGGGCCTCCCGGCTGTCCTCCAGGCGCCGCACCGTCCGGCGCAGGTCGAGCTGGGAGACCACCTGCCGGGCCAGCGCCTCGAGGGCGGCGCGCTGGGGTTCCGACAGGCTGCCCGGCTGCCGGTCGATCACGCACAGGGTGCCGAGGGCGTGGCCCTCGTCCGTGACCAGCGGCGCGCCGGCATAGAAACGGATGCCCGGCGCGCCCGTCACCAGAGGGTTGTCGGCGAACCTGGGATCACGGGTGGCGTCCTCGACCACCAGCAGGGCATCCGGCGCCAGCAGCGCGTGGGCGCAGAACGCGACGTCCCGCGGGGTTTCCTTCACGTCGAGCCCGACGCTGGCCTTGAACCACTGGCGGTGTTCGTCCACCAGGCTCACCAGGGCGATGGGGGTGCCGCAGATCTGGGCGGCGATGCGGGCGATGTCGTCGTAGGCCCGCTCCGGCATCGAGTCCAGCACGTCATAGTCCCGCAGCGCCGCCAGCCGTGCGGTTTCGTCTTCGGGCCTGCCTGGTGGTTGCACGATGGTCGCGCTCCGGGTCGGGATCCGGGCCCGCCCCGCGGGGCGGGCCGCCAGTCGCGGCCAGCGGCTGGCCGTTCCTAGTGTAACGGGGCAGCCCGCCGGTATCTGCCCCACGCCGGGGCCGGCGCTCAGGGCGTCGCGGACGAGCGGATGATGTCGTGGACCATGGCGAGCTTGTCGATGGCCGGCCGGGCCAGCACGAAGGGGTACGCGTCGCCCTGCCCCATGCTGTGGTTCAGGCTGTTGAGCGCCGCCGTCAGCGGCAGCCAGTGATCGATCAGCTCGGCGAAGTCGTCCGCCGCCATCGGATCGAACACCTCGGTGCGGCGCCGCCGGGCGTCGACCCGGGGCGCCAGCCGCAGGCCGAACTCCCACGCCGTCTCCAGCGTGTCGACGATGTGCAGGTAGTGGGCCCAGGATTCCGCCCAGTCCTCCCAGGGGTGGCTGCTGGCGTAGGCGCTGACGTACTGCTGGGGCCAGCCCGCCGGCGGACCGTCGGCGTAGTGCCGGTCGAGGGCGGCCTGGTAGTCCTCGCGCTCGTCCCCGAACCGGGCGCGGAACGGCTCGAGCCAGGACGACGGCTTCACCAGTCGGTCCCAGTAATAGTGGCCGGATTCGTGCCGGAAGTGGCCGAGGATGGTGCGATAGGGCTCGGCCATCTCCTGGCGCAGACGCTCGCGGACCGCGTCGTCCGCCTCGGCCACGTCCAGGGTGATCACGCCGCCGGCATGGCCGATCACCACCCCGCCGCCGGTCTCCCGGAAACGCGGATCGGGCTCGGCGAGAAAGTCGAAGGCCAGTCCCTCCGGCGAGGCGCGCTTGCTCTCCACGGGCAGACCGAGCCGCAGGAGCCCGTAGACCAGCCGGTTCTTCTCGGACTGCAGCCGGCGCCACAGCTCGACGTTGCGGGCCTCGGACAGATCCGGAATCGTCCGGTTGAGGCGGCAGGCGCGGCACAGCGCATCCGCGGCGGACGCCGGGACGAGCCAGTTGCAGACACCGTGGGTCGCGTAGTTGCCGCACAGCCGGTAGCGGGCGCCGGCGTCGTCGCCCACAGTCGCGAACGCGCCGTCATCGGCCGCCTCGAGGGCGACCAGCGCCATGCGGTCCGGCGCGAACCCCAGGCGATGCCCGCAGCGCACGCACTGCACGTTGTGGAAGTACAGCGTCTGACCGCAGGCCTGACAGGCGAAGAGCTTCACGTCGTCATCCGTTCCCGGCGAGCCGGGTGCCCACCCAGTTGACCAGCCCGAGCAGTATCGCATAACGGGCGCCCTTGCCCGCCGCGGTGAGCACCAGGAACACGGTGAACCGCACGCGCATCACGCCGGCGACGAAGGTCAGGGCGTCACCGCCGACCGGCGCCCAGGCCATCAGCAAGGACCACACGCCGTAGCGCTGGAACCAGCGCTGGGACCGTTCGAGGGTGCCCGGCCGGAAGGGAAACCAGCGCCGGTCCTGGAAGTGCAGCAGAAAGCGTCCGAGCACGTAGTTGAGCACAGCGCCCAGGGTGTTGCCGGCGGTCGCCCAGGCCCACAGGGCCAATGGCGCGTAGCCGGCGGACAGCATGCCGGCGAACACCACCTCCGAGTAGGCCGGCAGCAGCGTCGCCGCCAGGAAGGAAATCAGGAACAGCCCGAGATAGCCCTCCACGGAACGGTTCAGGCGCCCGCGGAGGTTTCGCGGTCTGCCGCGTCCCGGAGTTCCGGGCCCGCCGCGCGGGCCGCCGCCGCGCTCACCAGCGCCGTGAACAGGCCCCGCTGCTCACGGGAGTGGAGCAGGAACTCGGGATGCCACTGCACGCCGATCAGAAAGCGTTCCGCGGGGTGCTCGACCGCCTGCACGATGCCGTCGAGATCCCTGCCCGACACCACCAGCCCGCGGCCGAGGGCGTCGATGCTCTGGTTGTGGAGGCTGTTGATGCGCGTCTGGTACAGGCCGAACAGGCCGAACAGCCGGGTGCCGGCCTCGATGAGCAGGGTCTTCATGGGGAAAATCGTGCGCCGGTTCGAGGTGCGGCGGCGCCGGCTGCGCAGGTCCTGGTGGAGGTCGCCGCCGAGGCGCACGTTGAGGAGCTGAGCGCCCCGGCAGATGCCCAGCAGCGGCAGGCCCCGGGCCAGCGCGTCGTCGATCACCGCGGACTCGAAGGCGTCCCGGTCCGGGTCGTAGTGGGGCAGCACCTTGGACTCCTGGGCGTAGAGCACCGGGTCCACGTCGTGGCCGCCGGTGATCACCACGCCGTCGAACCCCGCCGCGCCGGGCGCGTCGCCGGGCTCGATCTGCACCGGCCGGCCGCCGCCGAGCCAGATCCCGACGGCGACGCACAGCCGCGGCATGGCGCCGCCCCGCCGGGGGCCGGTGACGGCGATCAGAGGGCGTCGCGGTCGACCAGCCAAGGCTCGATCTGCTCCGCCCAGTCTTCCACCAGCCGGCCGATGGGCCGGTCGAGAAACGCCAGGTAGGCCCGGCACACCTCGTCCAGGCGCTCGCCGTCGCCCGCCAGGTGCTCCACCTGCAGCCAGTCGCACCACAGATGACGCAGCCCCCAGCCCGGCTCGTCGATCTCGCAGTTGGGCAGGCGGTAGTGCAGCGCCGGCCGCGACTTGATGCGCGGGTCGTCGAGGCGGCCGCGCACCCGGTCCTCGTCGAGGTGGGCGAACACGGGCAGCATGTCCAGGGCGCGGTTGCGGGTCGGATTGTGATCCAGGTAGTCGTCGATCAGCCGCGCCAGATCCGGCCGGTAGTCCGGCCGGCACACGAGCTGGACGTACTCGACCGGGAACGGATCGATGTACACCGACAGCCGCCGCAGCAGGTCCACCCGCGCCTCGGCGCGCAGCCAGTCGAACAGGCAGAGGAACGCCTTCAGGTAGCGGGTGATGGTCGCCGTCTCCGTGTCCGGCAGCTCCGGGTTCAGATGGGTGCCGAAGGCGAAGGTGAGCCCGTCCCGGGTTCCGCGGGCGCCGGCGTCCCGCAGCCGGGCGATGAGCTGCTCGAGATCGCCGAGCCGGTCCATGGGCAGCGGCGGGGTCACCACCTCCATCGGCACCAGGGCCTCGGAACCGGCGGCGAGCAGCTCCTCCGCCGCCTCGTCGAGCTGGGCCAGCACGCCGTCCTCCGGCTGCCGGCTCTGGCGGCCGCGCTGCTTGAGGTACTCGAAGTCGAGCTCCACCATCCAGTCGCCGGCGTCGTCGCCGTCGACGCGATGCTCGTAGCGGCTGATGGCCTCGACCCGCCCGCCGACGTGATCCGCCACCAGTCCGGACAGGGTGTCGATGTCGAGCCCTTTCATCTCGAGCTCCACGCCGACCCGGCGCAGCGCGCCGTCGCGGGTGCGCGGCCGCGGCGGCAGGGGCAGCGGGCTGGGCTGGTCGGTGCCGGACATGTCGTTCTCGACCGTGGGAACAGGGACCTACGATACGCGAACCCAGCGCCACCCGCATGGGCATCCCCACCGTAGGAGCGGCCTCCAGGCCGCGATTGGCTGGCCAGGCCAAATGAGCTGGCTCCCGTGATCGCGGCCGGGAGGCCGCTC
>DLCH01000073.1:14459-14672 GCA_002480525.1 Gammaproteobacteria bacterium UBA7803
TGGCCTGCCGTCCGACCGGAATGGGCGGGCCATGTACCCTGCGTAGGAGCGGCCTCCAGGCCGCGATTGGCTGGCCAGGCCAGGTGGGCCGACATCTGTGATCGCGGCCGGGAGGCCGCTCCTACGGGGGGTGGCCTGCCGTCCGACCGGAATGGCCGGGCCATGTGCCCTGCGTAGGAGCGGCCTCCGGGCCGCGAATGGCTGGCCAGGCCA
>DLCH01000030.1 GCA_002480525.1 Gammaproteobacteria bacterium UBA7803
GGCGTCCGCGCCGGCGAGCACCTGCAGCGTCGCGCGCACGCCTCGGGACAGAGACTCCAGGTGGTAGCCGCCCTCCAGCACGAAGGCCAGCCGCCCGTCGCAAAGTTCGTCCGCCAGATCCCGCACGACCTGAGTCATTGCCGCGAATCCGTCGTAGCTGACGTTGAGCGCCAGGTCGAGCCGGTGGGGGTCGAAACCGGCGGACACCAGAATCAGATCCGGACGGAACCAGCGCGCCGCCGGCACCAGGATCTCGCGAAACGCCGTCACCAGCGCCCGGTCGCCGCTGCCCTCGGGCAGCGGCACGTTGACCGTGGTGCCGCGCCCCAGACCGCCGCCGACCTCGTGAAGCTCGCCTGACCCCGGGTAGAAGGGGGCAGCCCGATGGCTGTCGAACAGCATCACGTCGGGGTCGGCCCAGAAGATCTCCTGGGTGCCGTTGGCATGGTGGGCGTCCCAGTCGACGATGAGCACGCGCCCTGCGCCCAATTCGGCCTGGGCGTGGGCCGCCGCCACGGCCACGTTGTTGAACAGGCAGAACCCCCGGGCGCGGACGGGCTCGGCGTGATGACCGGGCGGACGGACCAGAGCGAAGGTGCTGTCCGCCTCGCCGGCGAACACCGCTTCCACGGCACGGACCGCCGTACCCGCCGCCACCTCGGCGGCCTCGATGCTGCCGCTGGACACCGCCGTGGTGTCTTCGTCCAGCCAGGCGCTGCGGCCGCGCAGCGCGTAGATGTCGTCCAGGTAGGACGTGGTGTGCACGCGCGCGAGCTGCTCCCGGGTCGCCGCGGCGCCCGGCTCGAAGCGCACGCCCGCCACGGGCTCCGCTTCGAGCAGCTCACGGATCGCGGTCAGCCGCCCCGGGTGCTCGGGATAGCTCCACTGTACCTCCAGTCCGGCCAGAATCTCGCGCACCCGCCTCTCCAGCCGGCCCGGCAGATACGGATCCTGAACCTCGGGCCGATGCAGCAGCATGCGCTCGTCGAACAGGGCGAGCACGCGGCGATCGCTCATGGGCACTGGCTCCCGACGTCGGACACCCGACGAGTATTCCAGCGCGGAACCGTACTGTCATGGGCAGGGCGCGGGCGCGCATTTGCATTACCCGACGCGACTGACCATGATGAATCGTTGATGAGCCAGCCAACCGACACCAAGGGCAAGCTGGGCGTCCAGATTCATCCGCCCGTGTTTTTCGGGTCTGCCGGTCTGATCTTCGCCACGGTCCTGTTCGCCGCCGCCGCACCGGAGTACGCCGCTGGCGTGTTCTCCACCGTGCAGTCGTGGATCGTCGACACCTTCGGCTGGTACTACCTGCTGGCGGTCACCGCGTTCCTGATCTTCTGCTTCGGTCTGGCGCTCAGCGCCCACGGCCAGATCAAGCTCGGCCCGGACCACTCGGAGCCGGACTTCAGCTACACCTCCTGGTTCGCCATGCTGTTTTCCGCCGGCATGGGCATCGGCCTGCTGTTCTTCGGCGTCGCCGAGCCGGTGATGCATTACGTCGACCCGCCGGTCGGCGGCGGGAGCACCGTCGATGCCGCACGCGAGGCGATGTCCATCACGCTGTTCCACTGGGGCCTGCACGCCTGGGCCATCTATGCGGTGGTCGGTCTGTCGCTCGCCTATTTCGGGTTCCGGCACAACCTGCCGCTGACCATCCGCTCCGCCCTCTACCCACTGATCGGCGATCGCATCTACGGCCCCATCGGCGACGCCGTCGACATCTTCGCCGTGCTCGGCACCATGTTCGGCGTGGCGACCTCCCTCGGTCTCGGCGTGATGCAGGTGAACGCCGGCCTGAACTACCTGCTGGACGTGCCCGAGTCGGTGACCGTGCAGCTCGTGCTCATCGGCGGCATCACCCTGGCCGCGACGGCATCGGTGGTCGCCGGCCTGAACGCCGGCATCCGCCGGCTGTCGGAGGTGAACCTGACGCTGGCGGGTCTGCTGCTGCTGTTCGTTCTGCTGGTCGGCCCGACCCTGTATCTGATGCAGACGCTGGTGCAGAACACCGGCGAGTACCTGAGCTCCATCGTCGACCTGTCGTTCAAGCTCTATGCCTACGAGCCGACCGACTGGATCGGTGGCTGGACCCTGTTCTACTGGGGCTGGTGGATGGCCTGGTCGCCGTTCGTCGGCATGTTCATCGCGCGGGTGTCCCGGGGCCGCACGATCCGCGAGTTCATCCTCGGCGTGATGTTCGTGCCCGTGGGCTTCACCGCGATGTGGATGACGTTCTTCGGCAACACCGCCATCGACATGGAGCTCAACGGCCATGTCGGCCTGATCGCCGACGCCGTCGCCGAGAACGTGCCGGTGGCCCTGTTCGTGCTGCTGCACGAGCTGCCCTGGAGCGGGCTCACCTCGGCGCTGGCGACGCTGCTGGTCATCACCTTCTTCGTCACCTCGTCGGACTCCGGCTCCCTGGTCATCGACATGATCACCTCCGGGGGCAACGAGGAACCGCCGGTGTGGCAGCGCATCTTCTGGGCCGTGACCGAGGGCGTTGTGGCATCGGTGCTGCTGCTGATGGGCGGCCTCACGGGGCTGCAGACCGCCGCCATCGCCGGCGCCCTGCCGTTCTCCTTCGTGATGATCCTGGTCTGCTACGGGCTGCTCCGCGGGCTGCAGATGGAAGGACTGAAACGCCACGCCCACGGCGTGGCGCCGCCGCTGGTCGGCCACGGCAACGGCGTGCCCTGGCAGCGCATGCTGCGCAACATCGTCAGCCATGCCCGGCGGGACCAGGTGAAGCGGTTCATCGACGGCACCGTCAGCGAGGCCCTGGGCGACGTCGCCCGGGAACTGGGCAACCACGGCGTTCGGGCCGACATCTCGCGCAACGAGCACGGCGTCGGCCTGACCGTGTTCCACGAGGACGAGGCCGACTTCGTCTACGCCGTGGAGCTGCGCGGGTTCCGCAGTCCACGTTTCACCGTCACCGCGGCCCAGCAGAATGGCGGCGACACCGACCGCTACTATCGCGCCGAGGTGCATCTCGCCGAGGGCAGCCAGGGTTACGACGTGATGGGCTACACCAAGGAGCAGCTCATCAGCGACGTGCTGAGTCAGTACGACAAGCACATGCAGTTCCTGCACCTGGCGCGCTGAACCCGCCTGGGGGATCGCGGCCGGGAGGCCGCTCCTACGAGGGGGTGCGTTGGTCCTGGGTTGGCGCGAGGTCCCGGCGTGGGAGCGGCCTCCTGGCCGCGATCGAATCTCGCCTGGGGATCGCGGCCGGGAGGCCGCTCCTACGGGGGACATCGCGTCGGGGTCAGCGCGGCAGCGCCTTCGGCACCATCACCGGCTGATCGATCCAGCGCTCGAAACGGCGGCTGATGCGGTCCAGGTTCCGGGACCACCACTCGGCGTTGACCTCCACCGCCGTGCGCCGGTTGTCGGGCGCGGTGGGCAGCATGGCGCGGATCTGCGGCTCGATCAGCGGCAGCGCCGAGCGCCGGGCCGTATGGCACGTAGCGCATCTGGCTGGCGAGGCTGCGTGTCGCAGTGGCGAAGCGCACGAAATCCGGCGCCGCCTCGCGGTTGGCCCCGTGGCGCGGCACGCCCCAGACGTCGTAGAACCACACCTGGTGATCCCACAGGATCTCCAGGGCCTGGCCGCGCTGCACCGCGTCGGAGACCCGGCCGCTGTACACGGAGCCCATGGCCACCTCGCCGGATTCGAGCAGCCGGATGGCCTCCAGGCCCGTGGACCACCACTCGACGTAGGGCTTCAGCCGGGTCAGCACGTCGAAGGCCCGATCGACGCGGGCGGGCGTGTTCAGTACCTGATACACCCGGTCCGAGTCGGCGCCGGCCACCAGCAGCCCGGCGATGTCGCGTCGGCAGATCGGCATCTCCCCCAACCATACCGGGCCATCCGGGAGATTCAACTCGTCCCGGCGAACCGTGCGTCAGGGGGTCGACAGGAACAGGGTCGCCGGATGCTCGAGCAGGGCCTTCACGCGCTGAATCATCGCCGCCGCGTCGAAGCCGTCGACGAACCGGTGATCGAAGGAACTCGACAGGTTCATCATGGTGCGCACGGTCACGGCGCCATCCGCCACCACCGGCCGGTCCACGACCTTGTTCACGCCGATGATGCCCACCTCCGGGTAGTTGATCACCGGGGTGGTCACGATGCCGCCCATGCGGCCGAGGCTGGTGATGGTGATGGTCGAGCCGGACAGGGCGTCGCGGCCCGCCCTGCCCTCCCGGGCGGCTTCGGCCACCCGGGCGATCTCGTCCGACAGCCGCCACAGATCCAGGCTCTGGGCATCGCGCACCACCGGCACCTTGAGACCGTCCGGGGTCTGGGTGGCGATGCCCAGGTGCACGGGGCGGAAGGTCTGCAGCATGCCCCGCTCGGCGTCGTAGCGCGCGTTGCACTGGGGAAACTCCGCCAGCGCCCGGATCAGCGCCGTGGCGATGAACGGCAGCACCGTGAGGCGCCGCTCGTGGGTCTCCGTGAGGTGCCGCCGCAGCCGCTCGAGCTCGGTGACGTCCACTTCCTCGACGTAGGCGAAATGGGGAATCTCGCGCTTGCTCTGGGACATGCGCTCGGCGATCACCCGCCGCACGCCGATGACCTTCTGCTCCTCGAACTCGGCGCCGGAGCCGGCGCGGGTCCCGGCCGCCGGCCTGGCGACGGCGGACGAGCCGCCGCCGGCGAGGGCGGCTTCGAGGTCCCGCCGCAGAATCCGGCCGCGGGGTCCGGAGCCCGGCACGCGGCGCAGGTCGATGCCCGCTTCCTTGGCGCGACGCCGGATGGCCGGCGACGTGAGCACCTTGTCCCGCAGAGCGCGCTCGTCGGCGGCCTCCCGGTCCGCATCCTGCGTCGCGTCGGCGCCGGCGGCCGGGGCAGCCCGGGTCTGCGGCCCGGCGGACTCCGGCTCGACAGGCTCCGGCTCGACGGGCTCCGGCTCGTCGGCTTCGGCTTCGGCCGCCTCCCGCCGCTTCGATTCCTTCGCTGCCTTCGCTCCCTTCGTTTCCCGGGTGTCCTTCGTGTCCGGCGTTTCCTTCGGCGCCTGGGACGCGTCCCCGGACGGCGGCGGCGACTGCGTCCGGCCAGCGCCGCGGCCCGCCGCCTTGCCGCGGGCTTCCAGCGCGATCAGCTCCGAGCCGACCGCGACGATGTCACCGGGCTCGCCGGTGGTGCGCAGCACCGTGCCGTCCACCGGCGCAGGAACCTCCACGTTGGCCTTGTCGGTCATCACGTCGCAGATGACGTCCCCTTCGCGGACCTTGTCGCCCACCTTGACGTGCCACTCGACGATCTCGGCCTCGACGGTGCCTTCGCCGAGGTCCGGCAGCTTGAATACGTACTCGCTCATTCCGCCTCCAGCACCTTCTCGATGGCCGCGGCCACGCGCTTCTGGCCCGGAAAGTAGTCCCACTCGAACGCATGGGGATAGGGCGTGTCCCAGCCGCAGACCCGTTCGATGGGGGCTTCGAGATGGTAGAAGCACTCCTCCTGCACCGTCGCGGTGAGCTCGGCGCCGTAACCGGAGAAGCGGGTCGCTTCGTGCACCACGACGCACCGTCCGGTCTTCTCGACCGACTTGCGGATGGTGTCCACGTCGAGCGGCGCCAGGGTCCGCAGGTCGACGATCTCCGCGTCGGCCTCCACCCGCCGCGCCGCGGCCTGGGCCACGTGAACCATGGTGCCGTAGCACAGCACCGTGAGGTCCTCGCCCTCCTCGACGACTTCCGCCCGGCCGATGGGCACCGTGTAGTACTCCTCGGGCACCTCGCCCTTCTCGTGGGTGCTCCAGGGCACCGCGGGCTTGTCCGGGTCGCCGTCGAAGGGCCCGTTGTAGATGCGCTTGGGCTCGAAGAAGATCACCGGATCATCGTCCTCGATGGCGCTGATCAGCAGCCCTTTGGCGTCATAGGGATTGGACGGCATGATCACCTTCAGCCCGCTCACGTGGGTGAACAGGCCCTCCGGGCTCTGGGAGTGGGTCTGGCCGCCGCGGATGCCGCCGCCGCAGGGGGTGCGGATGGTCACCGGCGTGAAGAAATCCCCGGCGGTGCGGTAGCGGATGCGCGCGAGCTGGCTGGCGATCTGGTCGAAGCCGGGATAGATGTAGTCGGCGAACTGGATCTCGGCGATCGGCCGCAAGCCGTTCACCGCCATGCCGATCACCGCGCCGATGATGCCGCCTTCGGCGATGGGCGCGTCGATCACCCGGTGCTCGCCGTACTTGCGCTGCAGGCCGTCGGTGGTGCGGAAGACGCCGCCGAAGTAGCCGATGTCCTCGCCGATGATCACCACGTGGGGGTCGCGCCCCAGCATGATGTCCTGAGCCGAGTTCAGCGCCTGGATCATGTTCATCTGCGGCATGGCGTCACTCCCCGTCCCAGTCGGCGTCCAGCGCCCGGAGGCGCTCGCGCTGCTCGATGAGGTGCTTGGGCATGTCCTTGTAGACGTCCTCGAACAGTTCGTTCCGGTCCAGGAACGGACCTTCGGTCATGGTGCCGTAGCTGCAGGCCTCCTCCCAGCACTCGGTGACGTAGTCGCGCAGTTCGTCGATCAGCTTGTCGTGCCGCTCGTCGGACCACATGCCTTCCACGATCATGTGCTGCTTGAGCCGCTCCACGGGATCGCCCAGCGGCCAGGCCTTGGCCTCGTCGCGGGGCCGGTAGCGGGACGGATCGTCGCTGGTGGAGTGGGCTCCGACCCGGTAGGTCACGTGCTCGATCAGGGTCGGGCCGTGGCCCCGCCGCGCCCGCTCCGCGGCCCAGCGGGTGACCGCGTACACGGCGAGAAAGTCGTTGCCGTCGACCCGGATGCTGGCGATGCCGTAGCCCGGCCCCCGGGCGGCGAAGGTGCGCCGCTCTCCGCCGGCGAATCCCTGGAAGGTGGAGATCGCCCACTGGTTGTTGATCACGTTGAGGATCACCGGCGCCTGGTAGACCGCGGCGAAGGTCATGGCATGGTGGAAGTCCGCTTCGGCGGTGGAGCCCTCGCCGATCCAGGCCGCCGCCACGTCGTCTTCGCCCTTGATGGCCGCGGCCATGGCCCAGCCGACCGCGTGGGGATACTGCACGGTGAGGTTGCCGGACACGGAGAAGATGTTGCCCCGGGCCCAGTGGTACATGATCGGCATCTGCCGGCCCTTGCACATGTCCCGGCTGTTGGACAGGCACTGGCACATCAGGTCGACGGGATTGCGGCCCCGGGCGATCTGCAGGCCCTGGGTACGGTAGTGGGGAAACAGCATGTCCGACGGCGCCAGCGCCTGGGCCGCGGCGACCGATATGGCTTCCTCGCCGAGGGACTGCATGTAGAAGGAAATCCGCCCCTGGCGCTGCATGCGCACCATGCGCTCGTCGAACAGCCGGGTGAGCAGCATGTGCCGGAGCCCCACCTGCAGATCGTGCTCGTCGAGGTGCGGATTCCACGGGCCGTTGCCCTTGTGCTGCTCGTCGAGCACGCGAACCATGTCTTCCGACAGGTGCACCATGTCGCGCACCCGGGTATTGATCTCCGGCCTCTCCACCGCACCGGCTTCGGAGATCTGCACGTAGCTGAAATCCGGATCCTCACCCGGCCGGGCGGGCGTGTGGGGCACGTGGAGGGTGGGTTTGCGGCTCATCGATACCTCCGGAAACGAGAGTAGCGGCATTGTGCGCCAAACCGTCCGGGGCTGCATCGTGGCGATATTGAGACACGTTTCAAGGAAGGGCACACTCCCTGACGGTCAACGCACGAGGGGAGACGATGGACACCGCACCCGAGCTCGCCGGATTCTCGGCGGCGCGCCTGGCGAGAATCGACGAGCACCTGCTGCAGAATTTCGTCGAGCCGCAGAAGATTCCCGGCTGCCAGGTACTGGTGGCCCGGCGGGGGCACGTCGCCCACTTCAGCACCCTGGGCCTCATGGACATCGAGCGCGGCCGGCCCATGGCGGACGACACGATCTTCCGCATCTATTCGATGACCAAGCCGATCACCTCCATCGCGCTGATGCAGCTCTACGAGCGGGGCCTGTTCCAGCTCAACGATCCCGTGCATCGGGTCGTGCCCGAATGGCGCGACGCCCGGGTGTGGGTGTCCGGCGAGGGCGACGCGATGGAAACGCGGGCGCCGGACCGGCCGATCACCTTCCGCGACATGCTCTGCCACACCGCCGGGCTGTCCTACGGCGCCACCCGGCACCCGGTGGACAAGGTCTACCGGGACCTGCAGATCCGCCGCGGCGAAGGCGAAACGCTGTCGAGCTTCGTCGACAAGCTCACCCAGGTGCCGCTGCACTACTCGCCCGGTGAGCGCTGGATGTACTCCTACGCCACGGACGTGTGCGGCCACCTGGTGGAAGCGCTGTCCGGCATGACCCTGGACCGCTACTTCCAGAGCCACGTCTTCGAACCGCTGGGCATGACGGACACGGCGTTTCACGTGGACGCCGGCCGGGTCGAACGATTCGCCGCCAACTATCAGCGCCGGGCCGACAAGACGCTGGCGCTCATCGACGACCCGATGGCGAGCAGCTACGCGGCCCCGCCGGCGTTCCTCTCCGGCGGCGGAGGGCTGGTGGCCACCACCGCCGACTACCTGCGCTTCTGCGACATGCTGCGCTGCGGCGGCACCCTCGACGGCCAGCGCATCATCGGCTCGCGCACCCTGCGGATGATGACCCGCAACCATCTGGCGGGCGGCCGGGACCTGACGGAGATGGCCATCGGCGCGTTCTCCGAGACCGCCTACGAGGGCACCGGCTTCGGACTCGGATTCGCCACCACGCTGTCGGAGGTTGCCGCCGGGCAGCTCGGCGAAGGCGACTACTTCTGGGGCGGCGCCGCGTCGACCATCTTCTGGGTCGACCCGCGGGAGGATCTGGTGGTGATCTTCATGACCCAGCTCATGCCTTCCGCGACCTTCAACTTCCGCGGCCAGCTCAAGAACATCGTCTACGGCGCCATCGAGGACTGACCCCCGCCTCAACCCCGGGCGGGCAGGCCCGACAGCCAGGCGCGCAGCGCCCTGCCGATGTCGTCGGGCGAGTCCTCCTGAATGAAGTGGCTGCCCGCCACCGTCACCTCGGTGAGGTTCGGCCAGGATCGGCAGAAGTCGCGCTGCGCGCCCGTGAGAATGGCGCCGGGCTCGGCGTTCACGAACAGCTTGGGCACGTCGCTGGCCGACAGCCATGCGGCGTAGTCCCGGGCGATCCGGACGACGTCGGCGGGCTCGCCGTCGAGGGGAATCTGGCGCGGCCAGGTCAGCGTCGGCCGGCGGTCCTCGCCGGGCCGGGCGAACGGACGCCGGTACACCGCCATCTCCGCCTCGGTCAGCCCGCGCAGCACGGACCCCGGCAGCACGCGCTCGACGAACACGTTGTCCTCCAGAACCATCTTCTCGCCCGCCTCCGAGCGGAACCCGCGGAACACGCCGGTGGCGGCATCGGGCCATTCCTCCCAGGTCAGCGGCCGGACGATGGCTTCCATGAAGGCGATGCCGCGCACGGCCTCGCGATGCCGGTTGGCCCAGTCGAAGCCCAGCGCGGAACCCCAGTCGTGAATGACCAGGGTGACGTCGTCCGCCACGCCGAGCGCTTCGAGGGCGGCGTCGAAGTACCGCCGGTGCTCGACGAACGTGTAGCGGTCCGGCCCGGAGTCGTCGAGCTTGTCGGAATCACCCATGCCGATGAGATCGATGGCGATGCACCGGCCCAGGTCCGCGACGTGGGGGATCACGTTGCGCCACAGATAGGAACTGGTGGGGTTGCCGTGCTGGAACACGATCGGCGGACCCTCGCCCATGTCGACCGCGGCCATGCGCCTGCCCAGCACCTCGATGAATCGCTTCGGCTGCTCTTCGACCGGAATCATGGCAATGCTCCCCGGGGAAAGTTCGAACACTACCAGACGCGGCGAAGTGCCGCCGCCGTCCGGCCATGGCCCGCCGGCGCCTCCCGGTCCAGATCGCATCAGACAGGCGACTGAACGCTTCCTGAACACTCTGAGAAAAGTGTCCGTGTACTTTGCCGGGACCGTTGATAGGATGCCCGCGCCGTCACCGACGATCGGTCGCCGGGGCCGGCAACATCACTTCTGCCGAGGAGAGAGTCATGAAGAAGTACCTGATATCCGGAATCACCGCCGCGGCCGCCCTGGCGTTCAGCCCGACGCTGCTCGCCGCGCAGCCGGGCGCCTATCTGGGTGCCGGCGTCGGGGTCTACACCCTCGACATCGACGACATCGACTACGATGACAGCGCGGCTCTGCTGCGCGGATTCGGCGGCTTCCGCCTGAACGACAACTGGGCCATCGAAGCCGACTACCAGCGCTTCTCGGAAGCCGAGGACGACTTCCTCGGCGTCGACGCGGAGCTGGACTTCGAGGGCTACGGCATCTCGGTGCGGCCGATCATTCCGCTGGGCAATCTGATCGATCTGTACGGCAAGATCGGCTGGACGTGGTACGACGCCGAGGCGAGCGCCGGCGGCTTCGCCATCGACGACAGCGGTGACGACTTCACCTGGGGCGGCGGCGTCGACTTCCACCTGGGCGACCTGCTGACCCTGCGGGGCGAAGTGTCCCGCATCGAGGTGGAGGACACCGACCTGAACCTGGTGAGCGCGGCCGTGCTGCTGAGGTTCTGAACCGGGCGTCCAGCCCTGGGGAGCGGTCTCGCGGCCGGGAGGCCGCTCCTACACCCTCGCGGCCGGGAGGCCGCTCCTACACCCTCGCGGCTGGGAGGCCGCTCCTACGCCCTCGCGGCCGGGAGGCCGCTCCTACACCCGAGTCATTCGAGTCGTTCGATGCGGTCCCGGTACTCGAGGAACAGCGCGTAGTTGTGCTCGATGGCCGGTGAGCCGTCCTGCTGAATGCGCGCCGTCTCGAGCTGATTCCGCACCCACTGGTGCTCCGCCCAGTTGCCCCCGCCGGTCTTGACGACCTCCATCTCCGCCGTGGCCAGGCGGGTGGCGTCCTTCATGCCCGAGAAGATGTCGCCGATGGACGCCGCGTCCTCGTCCAGGCCCTCGAGCTGCCGGCCGAGGCGCTCTCTCAGTTCGGCGGTCCGCTCCAGGGTACGGACGTACGCCCGCACCTGGGCCTCCGTCAGCCGGCCGTCCGACGGCGGCTGGTAGGTGTCCTGGGATGCCTGCTCCGCCACGCTGGCCTGGCGCTCGAAGTCGCCGAACAGGCCGCCGCTCGATGCCGGCACCGTCGATTCGCCCAGGTAGTCCTCCAGGTCCGGGCCGAACATGGCACCCAGCAGGCCGGCCACCACCATGTTGACGACGATGGCGGCGATCAGGGACACGACGAAGTGCACCACCCGCTTCGCCTCGGGGACCGTCATGAACACCGGAACGAAGTGATAGAGCAGCACCAGCGAATAGATGCCGGCGGCCAGGCCGATCAGCCAGCCGATCCACGGCACCGGGCTCAACACGCCGCCGGCCACGGCCGGCACCATGGCGAGTGACAGGGCAGCGAACGCACCGTCGAAATCCCGCCGACCCTCGAACACGCCGGCGAGCACGTCGAAGATCAGCGCCGCCACGAACACGTACGCCAGCGACCACGCCAGCGAGACCAGGAACCACAGCGGCGAGCTGGCCATCGCGCCGAACATGAAGGTCGTGCCGAAGATCAGGGACAGCAGGAATCCCGCCGCCGCGGCGGCGACGTAGATCGGCAGGGTCAGCACCATGAAGGTGTGCTGCCAGCCCGGCTCGCTCGCCCGGAACGCGGCGGCGGTGGCGTGTGGGTCGACGATGGCGCCCGTCACCCAGCGCCGCGTTTCGTCCAGATTGAAACCCGTATCACGATTCATGGCGTCCCCCTCCGTCGCTCCCCGAGCGGCGATCATGGCTCCTGATCTGCGCAGGCTCCATAATGCCGCCGACGAGTCTAACGCAGATGCGCGCGAAGGAGGCCCCATGAAGGACAAGCATCGCACCACCCGCATCGGCAGCCACGAGCTCTCTCCGCGCTCGCTGATGATGGGCTACGGCTACGACCCCCGACTGTCCGAGGGCTCGCTCAAGCCCCCGATCTTTCTCACGTCCACCTTCGTGTTCGACTCCGCGGCCGACGGCAAGCGGTTCTTCGAAGGCATCACGGGGCTGCGTCCGGGCGGCGCGGAAGGGCTGGTCTACGGGCGTTTCAACGGCCCGGACCAGGAGATCCTCGAGGACCGCCTGGCGCTTTGGGAAGGCGCCGAGGAAGCGGCCGTGTTCTCCACCGGCATGTCGGCGATCACCACCGCGCTGATGGCCCACGTCCGCGCCGGCGACGCCATCGTGCACTCCGGGCCGCTGTACGCGGCCACGGAAAAGCTCATCGACGCGGTGTTCGGCCGCTACGACGTCACCTACGAGAACTTCGCCGCCAGCGCCCCCCTCGACGAGGTGCGCGCGCTGCTCGAGCGGACCCGGGAGGATCGCCGCATCGGCGCCATCTACCTGGAGAGCCCGGCCAACCCGACCAACGAGCTGGTCGACATCGAGGGCATCGCCCGCATCCGTGACGATCTGTACGGCGACGACCCGGAACGACCGCTCATCATGGTGGACAACACCTTCCTCGGTCCCGTCTATCAGCAGCCGACCCGCAACGGCGCCGACCTGTCGATCTACTCGCTCACCAAGTACATCGGCGGCCACAGCGATCTGGTGGCGGGCGGCGTGGTCGGCTCCAACGATGCGCTGCTGCCGATCATGACGCTGCGCAACACCATCGGCACCATCACCGATCCGCACACCTCGTGGATGCTGCTGCGCTCACTGGAGACCGTCGCCCTGCGCATGGAGAAGGCGGAGAGCAACGCCCGCAAGGTGTGCGAGTTCCTGCGGGGGCATCCGAAGGTCGAGCGGGTGGGCTACCTCGGCTTTCTGGATCCGGACAGCGAGCAGGGGCGCATCTACGCGCGTCACTGCTCCGGCGCCGGCTCGACGTTCTCGCTGATCCTGAAGGGCGGCGAGGCCGAGAGCTTCCGGTTCCTCGACGCGCTGCAGCTCGTCAAGCTGGCGGTGAGCCTGGGGGGCACCGAGAGCCTGGCGTCCCACCCGGCGGCGATGACCCACCTCAGCGTGCCGGCCGAGCGCAAGCGCTGGCTCGGCATCGGCGACAACCTGGTGCGGATCTCCATCGGCATCGAGGACTCCGACGACCTGATCGCCGATTTCGAGCAGGCGCTGCAGGCCGTCTGACGCCGCCGGCGCGCGGCGGCGGTCAGCGGAGCACCGGCTCCAGGCGGACCGCCAGCGTGCTGTCGTCGCAGGGCGCGATGAACCGCACCCAGCGGTCGGCGATGCCGTACTTGTCGCGCAGCGCCTGGTCCACCCGGGGATGGGCGCCGGGCTGGGCCACCGCGGCATAGCGGTGCCACTGATCGCCGCGTTTCATCTCCACCTCCGGCCGCCCCGCCATGCGCGCCGCCCAGATCGGGCCGGCGCTGTGTACCCAGGGCGCGCCGTCGACGTCCACCACCCACAGCCGGGTCTCGGCCACGGCGCCGTCCGCGGACTGGGTGCGCAGCACCACGACCTCGCGGCCGATCTCGATCAGGCTGAAATGGGTGCCGACCAGGGCCGCCAGCGCGGCGAACAGAATCAGCAGCACGATACCGAGTGTCTTCATTCAGGGGTTTCCGTGGCGTTTTGCAGTCATACGCCCGGACCGGCGCGGCTATTACACGCCCGTGGCCAAGGGCCCGTGACCCGCTCATCCGGGCGGGTCGCCCAGCCACAGGTTCACGAAGCCGCGATCGGCGACCGTCAGGGTCCTGAGCAGCAGCGTCCGCAGGCCCTCCCCGGTGAGCGGCCGCAGCACGTGGGCCTGGTGGTCGATCAGCCAGGCCGGACGGTCGAGCGCTTCCAGAATGGCCAGCAGCTCCGCGGCGGAGCTGCCGGCCCGCGCCAGCCCCCAGGGCCAGGCCTCGACGATGATGCTCGCCGCCGGGTTGGCCCCCAGGGTGGCGCGGAAGCCGGCGAGCACCTGCACTTCGGCGCCCTGGGTATCGATCTTCAGCAGGTCCAGCCGCGCGAGGTGGAGGTCGTCTCCCCGCGCCACCGGCACCACGAGGGATCCGTCGGGCTCGAGGTGGGCGTCGCCCATATTGCTCCGGTCGCCGGCGAGCCGGGCCGTGCCGGCCCGTTCGCCCAGCGCCTCGGCGTGGACGATCACCCGATCGCCCAGGTCGGCGGTGTTGCGCTCGAGCAGCCGGTGATTCTCCGGGTCGGGCTCGAAGGCGTGCACGCGTCCCGCACGGCCGACCAGTCGGGCGGCGAGACAGGTGTAGTAACCCAGGTTGGCGCCGGCGTCGACGACGCACATGCCCGGCTTCAGGAATCCGGTGACGAGCGTGGTCTCGTACGGTTCCCAGATGCCGTGGGCGGCGAGATGGTCGGAGACGAGCTCGCCGGGGGGATGGAGGGAGAGGGAGAACGGCGCCACGCCGGGGACGGTGATCCGGGCGTGGCGGCGTTGGGAAGGCATGAATCGTTCGGCAAACCGAGCACGATCAGCACCAGGCGGGGCTGATCGCGCTCTGGAGAGCGCTCCTACAGAGGTCCGTGGTGGACGTGCAGGAAGGCTCGCTACATCAGAACTGGTTCATGGTGTTGGCAGCGCCGCCGGCCAGCAGAGCCTTCTCGCCGAGGAAGTACTCCTTGTGGTCGTCGCCGATGTTGGAGCCGGCCAGATCCTGGTGCTTCACGGCGGCCAGATCCCGGCGGATCTCCTGGCGCTGCACGCCCAGCACGTAGGCCAGCATGCCCTCGGCGCCGAAGTAGCCTTCGGCCAGCACGTCCGTGGACAGCGCCGCGGTGTGGTAGGTCGGCAGCGTGATCAGGTGATGGAAGATACCGGCTTCCCGGGCGGCGTCCGCCTGGAAGGACCTGATCTGCCGGTCGGCTTCCTGGGCCAGCTCGGAGTCGTCCAGGGACTCGTCCATCAGGCCCTTGGGGAAGTTCTCCGGATCCGGGTAGGCGGACACGTCGCGGCCCTCGCCTTTCCAGTCCTGGTAGACCTGCTCGCGGAACTTGAGCGTCCAGTTGAAGGACGGCGAGTTGTTGTAGACCAGCTTCGCCTCCGGGCGCTTCTCGCGGATGGCGTTCACCATCTCGGCGATCTGCTGCACGTTGGGCCGCTCGGTCTCGATCCACAGCAGGTCGGCGCCGTGCTCCAGGCTGGTCACGCAGTCCAGCACCACGCGGTCGAAACCGGTGCCTTCCTTGAACGCGTACAGGCCGTTGTCGAGGCGCTTCGGCCGGCAGAGCTGGCCGTTCTGGTGAATGGTGATGTCGCCTTCCCGCAGCTCGGAGATGTCGTTGACCGGCTCCGCCTCCAGGAAGTTGCAGTACTGCTCGCCGAGATCGCCCGGCTCGATGGAGACCGGCACCTTCTGGGTCAGGCCGGCGCCCAGGGAGTCGGTGCGGGCGACGATGATGCCGTTGTCGACGCCGAGCTCCATGAACGCGTAACGCACCGCGTTGAGCTTGGAGATGAAGTCCTCGTGGGGCACCGTCACCTTGCCGGCCTGGTGGCCGCACTGCTTGGCGTCGGACACCTGGTTCTCGATCTGAATGGCGCAGGCGCCGGCCTCGATCATCTTCTTGGCCAGCAGGTAGGTGGCCTCTTCGTTGCCGAAGCCGGCGTCGATGTCGGCGATGATCGGCACCACGTGGGTCTCGAAGTTGTCGATCCGGTCGAGGATGGGCTTCAGGTCCTTGCCGGCGGCGCGGGCTTCGTCGAGCTCGACGAAGATGTGGCGCAGCTCACGGGCGTCCGCCTGCTTGCAGAAGGTGTAGATCTCCTCGATCAGGTCGGCGACCGTGGTCTTCTCGTGCATGGACTGGTCCGGCAGCGGGCCGAACTTGGAGCGCAGCGCGGCCACCATCCAGCCGGACAGGTAAATGTAGCGGCGGTCCAGGGAGCCGTGGCGCTTCTTCACGCTCATCATGGTCTGCTGGGCGATGAAGCCGTGCCAGGCGCCCAGGGACTGGGTGTACTTGGAGGAATCGGCGTCGTACGCCGCCATGTCCCGGCGCATGATGTCGGCGGTGTACTTGGCGATGTCGAGACCGGTCTTGAAGCGGTTCTGCATCTGCATCCGGACGACGTATTCCGGATTGATCGCCTTCCACTCCTCCTTCTGGAGCTTGGCTTTGACTTCCTCGATCTGCTTGAGATAGGTGGACATAGAGCCGTTCCTGTACGTTGCTTGGGGTCAGGGCGACCGCGTCGCCCGTCGGGTGAACGGGCGGCAAGTTAACAGCGATGCGACCGCAATAAAATGGAATATCTGATAATCAACATATTCCGAATAGGAAATATCCAGGTTCGCTAGACTCGTCGCCCCGCAGAGCCTGGCAAAGCCCATGAACACCGCCCTCACCGACCTGCTGGAACTTCAGGCGCCGCTGCTGCAGGCGCCCATGGCCGGCGTGTCCACGCCCGCCCTGGCCGCCGCCGTCAGCGGGGCCGGCGCCCTCGGCGCCATCGCCGTGGGCGCGATGACCGCCGATGCCGCCGACGCGGCCATCGGCGAGGCCCTCCGCACCTGCTCCGGCCCGCTGAACGTCAACCTGTTCGCCCACGCTCCGGCGCGGCGGGACCCCGAGCGCGAGGCCGAGTGGCTGCGCCGGCTGGAACCCTGGTTCGCCGAGTTCGACGCCGCGCCGCCGCGGACCCTGGGCGAGATCTATCCCACCCTGGACGCCGCGCCCGATCTGCTGGCAGCGGTTCTCGACCACCGGCCGGCGGTGGTGAGCCTGCACTTCGGCCTGCCCGAAGCCCGCACCCTGCAGCGGCTGCGGGCCGCCGGCGCGACCCTCGTCGCCACCGCCACCAGCGTGGCCGAGGCCCGGCACCTGGCCGCGGCCGGCATCGACGTCATCGTCGCCCAGGGCTGGGAGGCCGGCGGTCACCGGGGCGTGTTCGACCCGGCGCGGGACGACCGGCTCCCGACCTTCGAGCTGCTGCCCAGGGTGGTCGACGCCGTCCGGATCCCGGTGGTGGCCGCCGGCGGACTCGCCAGCGGTGCCGACGTCGCCCGGGCCCTCGCGCTCGGCGCCGCCGGCGTCCAGCTCGGCACGGTGTTCGCGGGCTGCCCGGAATCCGCCGCCGGGGACGCCTACCGCCGGGCCCTCGCCGACCCGAACCGCTCCACCGCCATGACGCCGGTCGTCTCGGGTCGGCCGGCCCGGTCCCTGCGCAACCGGTTCGTGCGCGAACTCGCCGACCTCGCGGCGTTGGTTCCGGACTATCCCGTGGCTTACGACGCCGGCAAGGCGCTGGCGGCCGCCGCGGCCCGAGCCGGCACCCACGACTTCGACGTGATGTGGTGCGGCGCCGGCCCGGTGCGGGACGACGCCCTGCCGGCCACCGGGCTGGTGCGGGCCCTGATGGCGGAGACCGACGCGGCCCTGGCCTGACCGGCCCGGCTCAACCGCCGAACAGCATCTGGTGCAGCATCCGGCCGGGGTAGCGCGTGAAGGCACCGCGTCACCCCGGGTCGCACCGCGCCGGACGGCGGCGTAAGCTCCGGACATGAAGCTCTCGCTGGACGGCCGATCGATCGAGACGCACCGGGACGACAAGGTGCTGTTTCCCGGGGACGGACGGACCAAGGCGGACCTGATCGCCTACTACCGGGACGTGGCCGGGCTGATGCTGCCCCACCTGGAGAATCGCTGCCTGACCCTCGAGCGCTACCCCGACGGCATCGACGAGCCGGGCTTCTACCAGCAGAACTACGCCGACCATTTCCCCGACTACGTGACGCGCCGGCCGCTGCCCACGGCGGACGGCGACGACACCGTCGATCACATCGTCGTCGACGAGCCGGCGGCGCTGGTGTACCTGGCGGATCAGGGCACCATCACCTTTCACGGCTGGCTGGCCCGCGCGGACGCGCCGCGCCACCCCGACCGTCTGGTGTTCGACCTCGACCCGGCGGACGACGACTTCCGCGTGGTCGTCGACGCCGCCCGGCTGGTCCGGGAGGTGCTGGAGCTGTCGGGGCTGGTGCCCTTCGTCATGACCAGCGGCTCACGCGGGCTGCACGTGTCCGCGCCCCTGGACGGGCACCTCGACTTCGACGCGGCGCGCCGGCTCGCGGCGACCCTGGCGGAGGCGGTGGTGGACAGGGATCCCCGGCGGTTCACGGTGGCCCAGCGCAAGGCGGCACGGCGCGGCCGCCTGTACCTGGACGTGGCGCGCAACGCCTACGGCCAGACCGCCGTGCTGCCGTATTCGCTGCGGGCCCGTCCCGGGGCGCCCGCGGCCACGCCGCTGGACTGGCGGGAGCTGTCCCGGAGCGACCTCGGCCCCCAGCGCTACGGCATCGCCAATCTGCGACGCCGGCTCGCCCGCAAGGACGACCCGTTCGCCCGCTACGCCAGCCGGGCGCGGCGTCCGGAACTCGACCGGGACGCGCTGGCCCGCTGGCGCCGGGGCGGCTGACCCGCCACGGCGGGCTTCAGCTCACCGCGCGCAGGAACTCGATCAGCAGCTCGTTGGTCTCTTCGGGTCGCTCCTGCTGAATCCAGTGCCCGGCGCCGTCGAGGATCACCGAGCGGGTGAGCCCGGGCAGGGTCTCCGGGAATCGCGCGATCGCCGGCGCGCCCCAGACCGTCGGGCCGTCCTTCGAGCCGCCGACGAACAGGGACGGCTGACGGATCGGCGCCCCGGCGAACGCCGTGAGGTCCGCGAAGTCGCGATCGACGTTGCGGTAGCGGGACAGCGGCCCGAAGAACCCCGAATACTCGAACTCGCGGGTGTAGGCGTCGAGATCCGCCTCGGTGAGCCAGTGGGGCATCTCCTCGGGAAACACGAACTTGTCCCGAAGCTGCCGGCCCCGCTCCACCAGCGAGATGTTCGGGCCGTTCACCACGTCGCCGGAGGCGCACCAGTAGAAGCCCAGCAGCCAGCTCCGCACGTCGGCCTCGATTTCCGCCTCGGCCCGACCCACCTGCTGGAAGTACTCCACGTAGAACTCGTCGTCGCCCGCCATGGCGCGCATGCGCGCGGTCGGGGGCGGCTCGGTGGCCGGCGCCGGCGCCGCGTAGGGCACGGACAGGCCGGCCACGGCGGTGAACCTGTCCGGCCGCAGCAGGGCGCTGTGCCAGGCGATGGGCGCGCCCCAGTCGTGACCGATGATGGTCGCGGTGTCGACGTCGAGGGCGTCCAGGGTGCCCACCATGTCGCCGACGTGCTTGAGCATCCGGTAGTCCTCGACCCGGGACGGCTTGGCCGAGCGCCCGTAGCCGCGCACGTCCACGGCCACCACCCGGTAGCCGGCCGCCGCGATGGCGGGGATCTGGTGGCGCCAGGAGTACCAGGATTCCGGGAAGCCGTGCACCAGCACGACCGTCGGCCCGGCGCCCTCGACCACCGCGTGCACGCGGATTCCGTTGGCCTGGAAGGTTCTGTGTTGTCGGTCACTCACCTCGGTCTGCTCCTGTCTGTGGGTGTCGAAATCGGGCCCCGGAGGGCCGGCCCCGCCGTCCGGGCACCTGTTCCCGGTTGGCCAAAGCGTCCAGAATGTGGCACAAAGCGTATTGAGACGTAGAAGACGACCGCTCCGCATGGCTACTCGTGAAGAGTCGAAAGCAATGCGGCGACGCGCCATCGTGGCCGCCGCCCGCAGCCTGATGCAGGAAACCGGCCAGGCCGGCTTCTCGATGCGCGCCCTCGCCGACAAGGCCGGCGTGAGCATCGCCACACCCTACAACCTGTTCGGTTCCAAGCAGGCGGTGATGTATGCCGTCATCGACGCCGACCTCGAAGAGTACCAGTCGCGCCTGGAAACGCTGGAAACCGACGAGCTGGACACCTTCTTCGAGGCCCTGCGGCTGGTGACCGAGCTGTACGCGCCCGAGCCCGGATTCTACCGGGCGGTGCTGTTCGCCGCGTACGGCGACGGCGGCACCGAGTTCCGCGCCATGTTCGGCGGGCCCCGCCACGCCATGTGGCGCCGCCTGGTCAAGCAGGCCCAGGCCGCCGGCCACCTGATTCCGGAGCTGGAGCCGAACTCGTTCACCATTCACCTGGGGCACGTGCTGTTCGCCTGCACCATGGAATGGGTGAACGGGCTGCTGTCCCTGGAGGAGATGCAGGCCCACGGCCAGTACGGCTTCGCCGTCGCCCTGGCCGGAGTCGCGACGCCGGAGGCCGCCGGGCGGCTGCGGGAACGGGCCCTCGAGTACCAGACCCGGCTCAACGGGCTGTACCGGGAACGCCAGAAGTCCGCCGGCAAGCCCGGCGCGCAGCGCCTCGACACCCTCGGCGAGCCCCAGGCGGCAGCCGGCGGCTGACGCCGCGGGGCCGGACGCCGACGTCGATCAACGGCCAGGCGCCCGCGCAGCGGCGTCGTCCAGCCGGTAGATCCGCCTGACGTTGCCTCCCAGCACCTTCGCCCGGGTTTCCGGCGACAGCTCGCGGGCGTAGCGCTCGAGATCGTCCACCCAGGTGTGGGGATGATCCGGGTGGGGATAGTCCGTCGCCCACATGAAGCAGTCCGCGCCGACGTGATCGATCACGTGGGGCGCCGCGGTCTCGTCCGGGTCGCCGGAGATGAAGCACTGGCGGCGGAACAGCTCGGTGGCGCTGGGACGGTTCAGATTCAGCGACGCGCTGTAGGCGTCCAGGCGGTCGAGCAGCGCGCCGATCCAGCCGGAGCCCGCCTCCAGCACGCCGAGCCGGAGATCCGGGAAGCGCTCCAGGGTGCCCAGAGAGAAGAACGAGATCAGCGCCTGCTGCACGATGGACCGCAGCCAGATCGCCTCTCCCCAGGCCCGCCCTTCCCGGGGCCAGTCGAAGATGCCCTCCGCCGCCGCGTGGGGGGTGAAGGTCGGGTGGATGGCCAGCGGCACGTCCAGCTCGCAGCAGGTGGCGAACAGCGGATCGTGATCGGCGTGGCCGTGAATCACCCGGCGGTGATTGAAGGGATTGACCCAGGCCCCGCGGCAGCCGTCGGCCACCGCCCGCTCGAGCTCCGCCGCCGATCCCTGCGGGTCGAGCAGCGTCAGCATGGCGATGGGCACCAGCCGGCCGCCGGAGTCCCGGCAGAAGTCGGCGATCCAGCGATTGTAGGCCCGGGCGTAGGCGAGGCTCAGCTCGGGGTCGGTGAGCTCCACCTCCCACAGCAGGCACAGCGTGGGGTAGAGCAGACAGGCGTCCAGGTTCTCCTGGTCCATCAGCGACAGGCGCTCGGCCGGGTCGCAGGCGCCGAACGGAATGTGGTCCGCATAGCGCCGCTCCGGGCTCGGGCGCAGGTCTTCCTCTCCCATGGCGCCGAGCAGTCCCAGCGACCCGCGATTGGACCGTGCCGACGGCCGGCCGTCGATCTCCAGGTACTCGTAGCCCTGGTCGTCGACGCGGATTCTGAGGGCCCGGTCCCGGTAGCGGGCTTCGAGGTAGTTCTCCCACAGGTCCGGCGGCTCGAGGACGTGCCCGTCGGCGTCCACCGTACCGTCGAATGGAAATCGCTTGATCTGGTAAGCCATGTCTCTCCCCCGCCACGACCCTCGACCGCATTAAAACACATTCTAACTTTGCCCTGTCCAGCCTCGCGGAGCCGCCCTAGACGGGCTGGTTATTTGCTTGTAGCGAATCATTCCTTCCAAGAATGACGCCGGCTGACTAGCTTGACCGACCGCAGCACACGACCGGAACGATGCCCGTGAGCAGCGCAGTGACGACGAGGAACAGGGACATGGAGCAGCAGGGCGCCCGAGCCGACGACCGCGGCCACGAGCCTCACGCGGGTACGGTGACGCCGATCGAGGGCCGATCCGGCGTTCCGGCGGAGGCAGAGCTGCGCCGCTGGAACGCCGAGCTCGCCGGGCTGGACGCCGCCGGGCGGGTGCGTTTCGCCCTGGAGCGGCTGCCGGGCCGGCATGCCCTCACCTCCTCCTTCGGCGCCCAGGCGGCGGTGAGCCTGCATCTGCTCACCCGCGAGCTGCCGGACATACCCGTGATCCTGCTGGACACCGGGTACCTGTTCCCGGAGACCTACCGCTTCGTCGAGGCGCTCACGGCCCGGCTGGATCTGAACCTCAAGGTCTACCGCAGCCTGCGCAGCCCGGCCTGGCAGGAAGCCGTGGACGGTCAGCGCTGGAACGACGGCGTCGCCGGCATCGACGCCTACAACCGGGAGAACAAGGTCGAGCCCCTGCAGCGGGCCCTGCGCGAGCTCGAGATCGGCACCTGGTTCACCGGCCTGCGCCGCAGCCAGGCCAGCACCCGCACCGCGACGCCGTTCGTGCAGGTCAGCAACGACCTGCTCAAGGTCAGCCCCATCGCCGACTGGAGCGACCGCGACGTCTACGACTATCTGAAAGCCCACGACCTGCCCTACCACCCGCTGTGGGAGCAGGGCTACGTCTCCATCGGCGACACCCACACCACCGTGCCGCTGCACGAGGCCGACAGCGAGGAAGCCACGCGCTTCTTCGGGCTGAAGCGCGAGTGCGGCATTCATGAAGGGGAGACCTGGAGCATCTGATCCGGGTTCGGTCGTCGTTGGATCGCGGCCGGGAGGCCGCTCCTACGGGGGCCATCCCGACGTCGAATCCTTACCCCGTAGGAGCGGCCTCCCGGCCGCGATCCCCCCGCCCCGCCCACGAACCGCTCCCCCGCCCCGCCATCGGTTACACTCGATCGGGCCGAAGGAGGGGCAGAGACACCATGCAGGACGTCATCGTCGTCGGCGCCGGCAGCGCCGGCTGCGTCGTCGCCAGCCGGGCGAGCGAAGACCCGAACCGCACCGTGCTGCTGGTCGAGGCCGGGCCCGACTATCCCGACCTGGCGCAGACGCCGGGCGATCTGGTGGACGGCCACAACAACTCCTACCGCGCCCACGACTGGGGGCTGACCTACCAGCCCACCCGCGGCCGCGAGGTGAGCTTCCCGCGCGGCCGCGTGGTGGGCGGTTCGAGCGCGGTGAACACCACCATCGCGCTGCGCGGCATGCACGAGGACTACGACGAGTGGGCCGACGCCGGCAATCCGGAGTGGGCCTGGGAGCGGGTGCTGCCGGCCTTCCGCCGGCTCGAACGGGACCTCGACTTCGGCGACGCCGACCACCACGGCGACGCCGGCCCCATCACCATCCGGCGGTTTCCCGCCGAGGAGCTCCTGCCCCAGCACCAGGCCTTTCTGGAGAGCGCCCGGGTGCTGGGCTACCCCGACTGTCCCGACGCCAACGACCCGTTGAGCTGGGGCGCCGGCCCCCAGCCCCTCAACAAGCTCGGCCGCACCCGGATATCCTGCGCCGTCGGCTATCTGGCCCCGGCCCGTATCCGGCCCAACCTGACGATCCGCGCCGGCACGCTGGTGCGGCGCCTGCTGATCCGCGACGGCCGCTGCCACGGCGTCGAGGTGGAGGGCGCCGACGGCGCCGTGGAACGTCTGGAGGCACGGCTGGTGGTGCTCTGCGCCGGCGCGATCATGTCCCCGGCGGTTCTGCTGCGCTCCGGCCTGGGGCCGCGGCGCCAGCTCGAGGAACTGGGCGTCGACGTCGTCCAGGACGTGCCCGGCGTCGGTGCCAACCTGTCGGATCACCCGGCCCTGTCCATCGTCTGCGAGGTCCGCGACCCCGCCATCGTCGACCACGACGCCCCGCTCATCCAGACGATACTGCGTCACACCGCCCGGGACTCGGACAAGCGCAACGATCTGCAGGTGGAGCTCCTGAGCTTCGTCGGCCGCCGCCAGGACCCGCCGCGCATCGGCCTCGCCGCCGTGCTCGAGTACCAGTACGGCCGCGGCGAGCTCACCCTGGCCTCGGCAGACCCCCATCAGCCCCCCGTCGTCGACAACCGCTTCTGCGAGGACGAGCGGGACGTGAGCCGGCTCGTCAGCGCCTTCCGCGACGCCTGGGCCTTCACCCGGGAGGGCCCGCTGGCGGACCTCATCGAGCGGGTCGCCTTCCCCGACCCCGCGCGCCCCATGGGCGACGAGCAGATCGCCGGCCTGTGCCGGCGCTACGCGGGCAGCGGCTACCATCCGTGCGGCACGGTGAAGATGGGCCCGGCGACGGATCCGCTGGCCGTGGTGAATCAATACGGCGCCTGCCATGCCGTCGACGGGCTGGTGGTGGCGGATGCGTCCATCATGCCCGGGGTGCCCCGGGCCAACACCAATCTGACTACGATCATGATCGGCGAAATGATCGGCGAATGGTTGCGGACCCGGGCGGGGCGATATGGTCTGTGACGCTCGGGCAACGAGGAACGACAGCCATGCATGACTACGTGATCCGCAACGTCCGGGTGCTCGACGGCGGCGGCGGGCCGGCCCGGGAGGCCGACGTGGCCGTGGACGAGGGCCGCATCGTCGAGGTGGGCAGCGTGTCCCCGGGCATCGAGGAGATCGACGGCGGCGGCGCCTGCCTGGCGCCGGGCTTCATCGACACCCACGCCCACGACGACGGCGCGTTCTTCCGGCATCCGGGCATGGAGTTCAAGCTGGCCCAGGGCGTCACCACGGTGGTCAGCGGCAACTGCGGGTTCAGCGCCGTTCCGGCGGATCCGGAGAAGGACTCCGTCGCCGCCAGCGGCGGCATCCTCGCCGGGCTCGAAGGCGAGTTCACCGACCTGGACGGCTACTTCGAGGCAGCGCTGGCACGGGGCCCGGCCATCAACAACCTCATGCTGGTGGGCCACAACACCGTGCGGGCGCTCGTCATGGGCATGGAGAAGCGCGCGCCGACCCGGGACGAGCTCGCCGCTATGGCCGGCCACGTGGAGCGCGCCCTCGAACAGGGCGCCTGCGGGTTCTCCACCGGGCTCATCTACCGGCCCGGCCGCTGGAGCGGCACTGAGGAGGTCATCGAGCTGGCCCGGCTGGCGAAGCCGTTCGACGCGCTCTACACCACCCACATGCGCAACGAGGGCGACTTTCTGCTGGAGGCCGTCGACGAGACCCTGACCATCGGCCGGGAGGCGGACGTCCATGCCCACATCTCCCATCACAAGTCCGCCGGCCGGGCGAACTGGGGCAAGGTGCGGGATTCGCTGAAGAAGGTGGACGACGCGCTGGCCGCAGGCCAGCGGGTGACCCTGGACGTCTATCCCTACACCGCCGGCAGCGGCCGCATGATCGAGTACTTCGACCTCGACCATCCCAGCCGCGAGCTCGCCGAGGTGATCCGCATCGCGAGCTGCCCGGCGTTCCGGGAATACGAAGGGCGGATGCTCACCGACATCGCCGCCGAGCTCGGCATCGACGTCACCGAGGCGGTGCGCCACGTGCTCACGGCGCCGAAGGGCGACCGCACCATCTGCATCCAGTTCATCATCGACGAGGCCGACGTGGAGACCAACCTCGCCCACCGGGACATGATGGTGGGCTCGGACGGCATTCCGGACCTGCGGGGCCGCCCCCATCCCCGGCTGTTCGGCACCTTTCCGCGGGTGCTCGGCCACTACGTCCGGGAGCGCGGCGTGCTGACGCTGGAGGAAGCGGTGCGCCGCATGACCTCGCTGTCGGCGGCCACCTTCGGCCTGATCGACCGCGGCCGCATTCAGCCCGGCTGCTGGGCCGACCTGGTGCTGTTCGACCCGGACACGGTCGCCGATGGCGCTACCTACGACGAGCCGAAGACCCCGCCCACGGGCATCCGGCTGGTGATGGTCAACGGCCGGATCGCATTGCGGGACGGGACCCACACGGCCGTCGGCAGTGGCCGGATGCTGCGCTACCGGCGCCCCGCCTACGGCGACCCCGAGGGCTGACCCGTCCGGTGACCCGAGACCTCGTCATCTTCGATCTGGACGGCACGCTGGCCGACATCCGGCATCGGCTGCACCTGGTCCGCCAGAAGCCGAAGCGCTGGCGGGAATTCTTCGAGGCCTGCGTCAACGACGTGCCCAACGAGCCCGTCATCGCCGCCTACCGGGCGTTCCGGCAGTCGGCGCTGCCGTGCGAGCTGTGGATCTTCTCCGGTCGCTCGGACGCGGTACGCCCCCAGACCGAACGCTGGCTGGCGCAGCACGTCGGCGACTACGACCATCTGCGCATGCGCCGGGACGGCGACTACACGGCGGACGAGGTGCTCAAACGACGCTGGGCGGAACCCATCGCCCACCGGGTGCTGTGCGTGTTCGACGACCGGGACAAGGTGGTCGCCATGTGGCGTTCCCTCGGCATCGCCTGCTTCCAGGTCGCCGAGGGCGACTTCTGACGAATCCGGTCAGAGGTCCTTGAGGGACAGCCGCGCGTTGGCCTCGATGGTCTCGGTGTTCCACAGGTCGGCGAATTTGAACGATCGCGGGCAGTGGAAGTAGGCCTCGTCGATGCTGAGCAGCAGGCCCTGAACGAGCGTGGTGTTGTCGTCCTGCCAGCTCACCGACACCTCGACACCCATCGCCTCGAGGGCATCCGGCTCCACGACCTGCACGCTGCCGTTCACCCGTACCGTGACCTCCTGGCCGGGAATCATGAACACCAGCCCCGCCTTGGGGTTCGATTCGAAGTTCTGGAAACCCTGGAACAGCCGGTTGCCGCCCACGTCGGGGATCAGCAGCGTGCGCTCGTCGAGCACCCTGATGAAGCCCGGCGTGCCCCCTTTGGGCGAGGCGTCGCAGTCGCCCGCGGCGTTGCTCGACGCCAGGACCGCGAAGGGTGAGCGGGCGATGAACGCCCGCTGGTAGTCGTCGAGGTGGTCCTTGACCTTGGTCGCCGCCACCGGATGGGGACCACCCAGAGATTCCCGCAGCGCATCGATCCGGCTCATGTCGCCCCTCCGTCGATCCAGGTACGCTCAGCATACGCCCACCGTGTCCCGTTCAGAACCGGTAGACGCCCCGCAGCACCGCCGTGCGTGCCTCGCCGACGAAGCAGTCGCCCCGGGCCAGGCAGGTGGACAGGTATTCTTTGTCCGTGACGTTGCGGACGTTGAGCGCTAAGTCCCAGGGGCCGGATGCCCAGCCGAGCATCAGGTCGCCGAGGGTGTAGGACGGCGTCTTCAGCGTGTCGATGCCGTCCCAGGTCTCGCCCACGTAGCGCACGCCGATGCCGGCCTTGAAGCCCTGCCAGCGGTCCTGCGGCCGGTAGCCGATCCACGCCGACGCCTGGTCCTCGGGCACGCTGGCGAAGCGGTAGCCGTCGGCGTTCTCGGTGTCCAGCCGGCTGGCGTTCAACTCGACGTGGAGCGGCCCGACCCAGGCCTGACCCTCGAGCTCCACCCCGCGGATCTCGGCGATGCCCTCCTGCTGGGACGGGGCGTTGACCAGGTCGTTGGGATTCGACAGGTTCGACTGCTCGATGTCGAACCAGGCCGCCGTCACCACTGCGTTCACGCCCGGCGGCTGATACTTCACGCCGACCTCGTACTGACGCCCCTTCTGGGGATCGAAGGCGTCGCCGGTGAGCTGGTCCTGGCCCACCACGGGCTCGAAGGACTCGGCGTAGCTGACGTAGGGCGCGAGGCCGTTGTCGAAGCGGTACAGCACTCCGGCGCTCAGGCTCACCGCGTCGTCCTGCTGGCTGTCGCTGCCGGTATCGGTGTCGACGTCGTCGAACCGTGCGCCCAGCGTCGCGTGCCACCGGCCGAGGGTGATCTGGTCGCTGATGTAGAGCCCGCGGTCGACGGTGTTGGCCTCGGGCCGGTCGGCGAAGAACGGCGCCAGCTCGGCGTCGCCGGGAAAGCTGCCGTAGGCGGGATCGAACACGTCGATCCAGTAGCGGTCGCCCAGGGCGCCGTCCGGGCCGCCGGTGGCGAAGTCGTAGCCCAGGGCGAAGGCATAGGCACTGTCGTTGTCGGTGGTGACGTCCTGATACTGGGCGCCCATCAGCACCTCGTGGGACAGCGCCCCGGTGTCGAAGTCCGCCCGCAGCCGGACGTCCACGGCCTGCTGCTCGGATTCCGCGTCGCTGACGTAGAACGTGCGCGGCACGGTGCCGTCGCCGTAGAGCGAGCCGTCCGGGTTCACCGCGTAGCGGTTGCCGCCGATGAACGCCGGCCAGGCCTGACGGTAGTCCGCCTCGCCTTCGGTCCAGCGCGCCGTCACCTCCACGCTCCACACGGCGTCGATCTGGTGATCCGCCAGCAGCGACACCGAGCGCGTCTCGGTGTCGTAGCGGTTGAAGCCGGGCTCGCCCAGATAGGTGTCCTGGTCGATGAAGCGGCCGTTGGGCGCCGGGAAGCGGGTGCCGAAGACCGGCAGGAACTGGGCGCCGGTGTCGCTGTCGGTGTCCTGATAGTTCAGCAGCAACGTGACGTTGGTCGCCTCCGTCGGCCGCCAGGTGAGGGACGGCGCGATCACCAGGCTGTCGTCCGGCACGTGGTCGACCTGGGTGTCGCTGTCCCGGTAGACGCCGATGAAGCGGTACAGCCACCGATCCGAGCCGGCGACCGGCCCGGTGAGGTCGACGGCGGCCTGGCGGCGGTCGTAGTTGCCGACGTCCAGGGCCAGCTCGCGGCGCACCTCGGCCTCCGGCCGCTTGCTCACCACGTTGACCAGCCCGCCCGGCGAACCCTGGCCGTAGAGCACGGAGGCCGGTCCCTTGAGGATCTCCACCTGCTCGATGGTGTAGATGTCCGGCCGGGTGTTGTTGTAGTTGCCGAACAGGGCCTGCAGGCTGTCCCGGTACTCCGGCACGTTCAGCCCCCGCACCCGCACCCAGTCGCCGCGGGTGGCGAAGCCGAAGGTCTCGCCGATCACGCCGGCGCTGTAGGTGTAGGTGTCGGCGAGGTTGAGCGCGCCCTTGTCGACGATGTCGGCCAGGGTCTCGATGGACACGGAACGCGCGGTCTCGAGAATGGGCGTGTCGGATTTCAGCGCCGAGTAGCGGCTCATGCGGCCCTGCACCACCAGCTCTTCGATGGGCTGGCGGGACGCCGACGGCTCACCGTCCGCCGACGCCCCGCCATCCACCGGGGGCGCTGCCCCCCACGCCAGCGGGCTGCCGAGGAGCCCCGCGACGCACACACACCCTGCCCTGAACCGCCCTGCCGGCAGCCGTGATTCTCGAGCCATGCCAATCCCCCGTCTTGGTTGCAATGCATCAACGCCAGTAGGCTTCAGAGATTGAACGCTAATGCAAACCATTCTCATTTGCAATCACAGAAATAGACGGCGCCGATGGCAACGAGGCGATCGATGCCGGGCAGCGTGGCAGGAAATCTCGAGGCGGCGGAGGCCCGCCGCGCTGAGGTCGTCAGGGAGCAGACCAGCCGTGCGCGAACTGCGCCACTCGCCGCCCCAGGTGGCGGGCCGTTTCCAGATCGGACTCCGGCGGACAGTCGTCGGGGCCCTGATCGATGTCCGACTGCGCCATCGCCCCCAGGGAGGACCCGAGGCGATTCAGGTCCGCTGGAGAACCGCCGGAGCTGTTGTTGCCCGGCAGCAAGCCAAGGCCGACCCACACCATGCCGTGCTGAGCCGCGAGGGTCACGAACTCGAACAACACGTTCTGCTTGTCGCCGTTCTGGGATCCGGAGTTGGTGAAGCCGGCGGCAATCTTATTGGCCCACTTCTGTTCCAGCCAGCGCTCGGAGGTCAGCTCCATGAACCGCTTCATGGCCGCCGAAGCGCTGCCCATGTACGTGGGACTGCCGAAGACGATCGCCGTCGCGTGATCCAGGGTTCGCCAGCCGTGCGCGTCGGCGTCCGTCAGATCCTCGACCGTCAGTTCCACACACTCGACGTGATCGACTTCGCGAACGCCATCGGCCACGGCCGCCGCCTGGCGCGCCGTATGACCGAATCCGCTGTGATGCACGATGCACACGGTTCTCGTCATTGCATCCTCCATGAAAACTCGGAGTGTGCATGGTACGAGCCGCAGCAGGGGTCGGAACACCCCGGGCGCGGCAGCGGCGGCGTGCCGTCGCGGTTCAGTCCAAGCCGCCCAGAGCCTTCTCCAGAGAGCCCACCAGGCGCCGGACCACGCCGGTGAGCAGGACGAACTCGGCGTCCAGCCGGGCCAGCGGGTCCTCGTCGTCGCCGGCGTCCTCGACGGCATCCATGCCCTGCAGCTTGAGCTTGCGGACCACGCCGTCCTGGTCGAGCACGAGGCTCGCGATGTCGTCGTAGACGAGACCGAGCCGGGTCACCTTCAGGCCGCTGCGGACGTGCCGGCGCACGTCGTCGTCGGTGAGGTCGATGTCCATCCAGTTCACCGTCGCCGACCCGGCCGCCGGGTCCTGCATTTTCGCCTCGCGCCCCGGACGGAACTCCCGCGGCCCCTCACCCAGAAATACGCGGTGAATCAGCCCGCCCACCGGCTGACGGAACTTCAGCGGCGTGACCTGGAGGCTGCCCAGGGCGTCCCGCAGTTTGTCCAGGAATCGCTCCGCCTGGGCCTCCGCAGCGGTGTCGATGCCGATCAGCTTTTCCTGGATGAGACAGAAGCCGCGAACGCGCTCGGACTTCAGCAGCGCTTTGGGCATCAGCTCGGCGTGGATCTCGTCCTTGAGCTGGCGCTTCTCGCGCCGGCTCGGATCGCGGCTGGTACGGCTGCGGAACTCGGCCAGCCGGTCCTCCAGCGCCTCGTTCACCGCGGCAGCCGGCAGCAGCCGGGTCTGGCTGCGCAGGCGCAGCAGATCCGCTCCCGCCACCCGGCGGCACAGGGGGTCGCTGTCGTCGCCGGTGGGCGCCTCCCAGCCGGAGCTGCGCTCGGAGTAGGCGCCGCAGGGCGTGAACGCCGCGTCCTCGAGTCGCTCGGCGAGCGCGGCCTCACTGTCGGGCCAGGTGCTGTGCAGGCGGTAGAGACGCAGATTTCTGAACATGCGGCGGGGGCGGTGGCGGAACGAGCGGCGCATTATCCGCATCGGACCCCACCCTGTCACGGCGCGCCCGGGGGGCGTATAGTCGACCGCACTCCATGGGGGGAAGAGATCATGCGCCATCCAGCCACGCCTGCGAAGGCCGCGTCCGCGCGACCGACCTCACGACCGCCGCTGGCGGCAGCGCTGCTGCTGGCCGGCGGCCTGCTCGCCGCCGGCTGCGGCGACACCGGCACTCAGGCCGGCAGCGCCGCCGGCGACGACGCCCTGTCCGCACCGGGCCAGGACCTGGCCGCGCCCAGAGCCAACACCGAGGACGGCTGGCGGCAGCCGCTGTTCGAGGGGCTCGGCGACCTGCACCTGCCCATCACCACATCGTCGGAGCAGGCCCAGCAGTACTTCGACCAGGGTCTGGGACTCGCCTTCGCCTTCAATCACGCCGCCGCCGACTTCTCGTTCAACGAGGCGGCCATGCACGATCCCGACTGCGCCATGTGCTACTGGGGCAGCGCCCTGGTGCTCGGCCCCAACGTCAACGCCGCCATGGACCCGGGCAACGCCGAACGCGCCTACGCCCTGGTGAGCAAGGCGGCCAGCCTGGCCGACGGCGTGACCGACAAGGAACGGGTGCTGATCGCGGCCCTGCAGGCCCGCTACGCGCCGACCGCCCCGGAGGACCGCTCGCATCTGGACGTCGCCTATGCGGACGCCATGCGCGCCGCCGCTGCGCGTTTTCCGGACGACGAGGACATTCAGGCCCTCACCGCCGAGGCGCTGATGGATCTGCATCCCTGGGATTTCTGGCTCGCCGACGGCGAGGAGCGGCCCTGGACGGCAGAGATCATCGACACCCTGGAACACGCTCTGGCCCTGGACGCCGACCACGTCGGCGCCATCCACCTCTACATCCATGCCGTCGAGCAGTCCCAGGAGGCTCACCGGGCGGAGCCCTACGCCGACAAGCTCGCCGATCTGGCGCCGTCGGCCGGCCACCTGGTGCACATGCCGGCCCATATCTACATCCGGGTGGGCCGTTATCACGATTCGACCCTGAACAACATGAAAGCTACGGAGGCGGACAGCGCGTTCATTCAGGCCTGCCGCTCCAACAGCCCGATCTACCTGGCCGGCTACATCCCCCACAACTGGCACTTCGGCTGGGTCACCGCCGCCATCGAGGGCTGGAGCGAGCAGGCCTTCGAGATGGCCCGTGGCACCGCCGCCCGGCTGACGCCGGAACTGCTGCGCGCGCCCGGCATGGGCGTGGCCCAGCACTTCCTGATGCAGCCGGCCTACGCCCAGGTGCGCTTCGGCGCCTGGGACGAGATTCTGGAGAGCCCCGAGCCCGACGCCGACCTGATGTACGCCCGCGGCGTCTGGCACTACGCCCGGGGCCGGGCCCTGCTCGGCAAGGGCGACCTCGACGGCGCCGCCGCCGAGTCGGCGACCCTGTCGGCCCTGCGGGCGGATCCCGCCATGGATCAGGTGCAGTTCTTCGAGCGCGGCCGGGCAGACGATCTGCTGGCCATCGCCGAGCTGGTGCTGAACGGCGAGATCGACGCCGCCCGCGGCGACCTGGAGGCCGCCATCGCCAAGCTCGACCAGGCAGTCGCCCTGGAGGACGCCCTGCCCTACAACGAGCCGCCGGACTGGTACTACCCGGCGCGGCATTCGCTGGGGGCGATCCAGCTCGCCGCCGGCAACGCCGCCGCCGCCGAGCAGACCTACCGGGAGGATCTCGCGATCATGCCGGAGAACGGCTGGGCGCTGCTCGGCCTGGCCCAGGCGCTCGAGGCCCAGGATCGCGCCGCCGATGCGGCCGACGTCATGGACCGGTTCGAAACCGCCTGGCAGCACGCCGACATCGAAATCGCGTCATCGCGGATCTGAGCGCCATCGCCCCCTGTAGGAGCGATCTCCAGATCGCGATGGCCCAAGGAATCGCGATCTGGAGCCAGCCGGGCAGGCATCGCTCCTAAAGGGCTATTCGGCGTTGTCCGGCAGCCGGTAGGCGATGACGTATCCGCCGCCGCGCTCGCCCGCGGCGCCCTCCTCCGCAGCCGCATCGTCGTGGGCCAGGGTGAGCTCCCCCGAGTCCGGCAGCGTCACCAGCAGGGTCTGCCGGCCCGAGGCGGGGCTCACATAGCTCATGGGCGTAGCCTCCGACGTGGTCGGAATGTCCCGCGTCAGCAGTTCCTCACCGGTCAGCACGTCGAAGGCGCGCAGGCGCCGGTCGGCGACGCCGGCGGTGAAGATCAACCCGCCGCCGGTCACCACTGTGCCGGCGCGGATGAACATGCCCATGGGCAACGACAGGGGCAGCTTGATGCCCAGCGGTCCCCAGCCCCGTGACGTGCCGATGGGACGCCGCCAGACCAGTTCCCGGGTGGCCAGATCGATGACCGCGAGCTCGCCGTAGGGCGGACTCAGGCACGGCGCGAACAGCGGCGAGAAGAACGGTACGACATAGGCGGCGTAGGGCGTGCCCGCCTGGGGCCCGCCGATGCCGAATTGCGTGCCTTCGGTGACGTCGCCGCGCGGAATCAGCTTCACCGTCATCGGCATGTGGATCACGCCCACCACCGCCAGCCGGTTCGCCTCGTCCACGGCGATGCTGCCCCAGTTCATGCCGCCTGCCACGCCCGGATTCAGCAGCGTGCCCTCGAGCGACGGCGGTGTCAGCGGTCCGTCGTAGCGCAGGCCCTGGAACCGCAGCCGGCACGCCATGTGATCGAGCGGCGTGATGCCCCACATGTCCGCGCCGCGCAGCGGATTACGGTCGAAGGACGGCAGCCCGACCGAGAACGGCTGGGTGGGCGTCGTCCACTCGCCGTCCACGTCGGTCTGGGGCACCGGCCGTTCCACCACGTCCGCCAGCGGTTCGCCGGTGGCGCGGTCGAGCATGAAGAGCTGGCCGCGCTTGGTGGGCACCAGCACCGCCTTGCGGACGACCCCGTCCACGGGCACGTCCACCAGTGTCGGCTGGGACGGCACGTCGTAGTCCCAGATGTCGTGATGGGTGGTCTGGAAATGCCAGCGGGCCCGGCCGGTCGCGGCGTCCAGTGCGACCACGGAGCTCGCATACTTCTCCATGGCCTCGCTGCGGTGGCCGCCGAAGTAGTCCGGCGTGGCATTGCCGGTGGGCACGTAAACGAGCCCCAGCTCGTCGTCGGCGCTGGTCAGACTCCACACGTTGGGGGTGCCGCGGGTGTAGGTCTGGCCCGCCGGCGGCAGCTCGCTGCGGGCCTCGTTGCCCAGGTCCCAGGCCCACTTCAGCGCGCCGGTCACCGGGTCGAAACCGCGCACCACCCCCGAGGGCTCGCCGGTCTCCTGGTTGTCGGCGACCCAGCCGCCGAGCACCAGCGTGTCGCGAGCCATGGTGGGCGGCGAGGTGACATAGTAAAAACCGGGTTTGACCTCCCCCATGCCGGGCAGCAGGCTGATCTCGCCATCCTCGCCGAAGTCTTCGCAGAGCTCGCCGCTGCGGGCATCCAGGGCGATCAGGCGCGCGTCCGTGGTGGCGGTGTAGATGCGTTCGGGACACGCTGCCGGCGCCGCCTGGCCGGCCCGGGCATCGTAGTAGGTGACGCCGCGGCAGGTGTCCCAGAAGGCGAACTTCGGCGTGTCGATCTCCGGGTCGTGGCGCCAGCGCTCGGCACCGGTCTCCGCGTCGAGGGCGATCACCACGTTCTGGCCGGTACACAGATAGAGCGCGTCACCGACCTGCAGCGGCGTCGCCTTGAAGGCGCCGCCGACGCCGGTGCGGTAGACCCAGGCCTGCTCCAGGCGGTGAACGTTGTCACGGTCGATCTGGTCGTGGGGCGCATACCGGGTGCCGCCCTTGGTGGCGCCGTAGTGGGCCCACTCGGCCCCGGACGGATCGACGGTGCCCGTGCCCGCGGCGCTGGGCGGCGGACCGCTCACACCGCCCTGGTCGGCCAGCAGCAGAACGGCCACGGTGAGCACGATACCGGCGACGATGCCCCGGGTGGCGCCGTCGCGGATCAGCGCCGGGGCGGCAGCCTGATGCAGACCGCGCCGGGTCCGGGGCAGCAGGAACCACAGCCCCAGCACGGCGAGAAACGCCAGCCGCGCCACCAGCCCCCAGCCGTCGAGCCCGACCTCGAACAGCGCCCAGGCCACGGTGGCGAGCAGCAGCCAGCCGTAGATCGAAGCACCGACGGTCCTGCCGCGAAAGGTGAAGTATCCGGCGGCGACGAGCGCGACGCCGGCCGCGAGGTAGTACCAGGTGCCGCCCGCGGCCAGCAGCATGCCGCCGCCGGCGAGCGGCGCCAGGCCCAGGATGACCAGGAGGACGCCCAGGACGCGGGGTCTGGGATGGGCGTGGACTGATTCGGTCATGGGCGAATCGCGCTCTGAAGAGCGCTCCCACAGTGGTCGTGAGGGGTAGCGGCATGGATGCCGGGGACGGTCCCCGCCAACGCCGGCAGCGACAGCGCTGCGGCAACGGGCTGCGCGATGAAACTCACGATCTTCCTCCCCCCGAAGTGATCCAGCCAGCCATGATGGCGTCCGGGGAGGCGAATAGCCAGTAATCGGGACGTCAGGAAGCGGCCTGAACGACCCGCTGATCGATGGCGCCGAACAGGCTGCGGCCGGCAGCGTCACGCATCTCGATGCGCACACGGTCACCGAAGCGCATGAACGGCGTGCGGGGAGCACCGTGGTTCAGGGTCTCCAGGGTGCGCAGCTCGGCGAGACAGGAGTAGCCGACGCCGCCATCGGCGATGGCGCTGCCGTGATCGGTGCCCTGCTTGTTGGATACGGTTCCCGAGCCGATCACGGTGCCGGCGCAGAGATTGCGGGTCCGGCTGGCGTGGGCGATCAGCTCGCCGAAGCCGAAGGTCATGTCCTGCCCCGCCTCCGGCCGGCCGAAAGGCTCGCCGTTGTAGAAAGAGAGCAGCGGCAGGTGAACGCGGCCGTCGTGCCACGCCCCACCGAGCTCGTCGGGCGTGACCGCCACCGGCGAGAAGCTGGTGGCCGGCTTGGACTGGTAGAAGCCGAACCCCTTGTCGAGCTCGCCGGGGATGAGGCTGCGCAGCGACCAGTCGTTGACCAGCAGTATCAGCTTCACGTGCTCCAGGGCCCGCTCCGCCGATGTGCCCATAGTGACATCGTCGGTGACGACGGCAATCTCGCCTTCGAAATCGATTCCCCAGTCCTCACTGGCGAACGTCACGTCCCGGCGCGGTCCGATGAAGTCGTCGGAACCGCCCTGATAGAGCAGCGGCTCGTGCCGGAAGCTCTCGGGCATGGCGGCGCCCCGGGCCCGCCGTACGAGCTCCACGTGATTGACGTAGGCGCTGCCGTCGGCCCATTGGAACGCCCGCGGCAGCGGTGCCGCGCAGGCGTTTTCGTCGAAGGGAAAAGCGTTCTCGACGTCGTCGGCCTCCAGCGCCCGCGCCGCAGCTTCGAGGCGGACCCGGACGCTCTGCCAGTCGTCCAGGGCGGCCTGCAGGGTCGGCACGATGTCGTCGACAGCCACGGCCCGGGACAGGTCCCGGGAAACGACCACCAGCCGGCCGTCGCGACCGGCATCCAGACTCGCCAGCTTCACGCGTCCGGCTCGCTCGCCCCGCCGGCGTCGGCGAGCCTGGAGGGCCGTTCGTGGAGCCATGCCGCGTGCCGGGGCGCCCGCCTGGTGCGGCTCCACTCCTCCAGCATGGCCGGCGCCACTTCCTTCAGCCGCCGCAGGTCTTCCTCGCTGCCGGTGTTGGCGGCCAGTTCCAGGCGATGGCCGTTGGGATCGAAGAAGTAGATGGATTCGAACACGCCATGGTTCACCGGACCGACCACGTCCAGGCCCGCTGCCTCGACGCGCTGTTTCATCGCCATCAGCGTCTCCAGGGAGTCGACCTCGAAGGCGATGTGCTGGACCCATTCCGGCGTGTTGCCGTCCCGGCCCATGGCGGGCGAGTTCGGCAGCTCGAAGAACGCCAGCACGTTGCCCATGCCGGCATCCAGGAACACGTGCATGTACGGGTCCGGCTCGCCGGTGGACGGCACCTTGTCCTCGGCGATAGCGAGGGTGAAGTCCATGTCCAGGATCTTCTGATAGAACTCCACGGTCTCCTTCGCGTCCCGGCAGCGGTAGGCGACGTGATGAATCCGCTTCGTGACGCTCACGACCGGCCTCCCGCCGCCTGCCGCGGCTCGTCGTCGCCGAGCGCCCCGCGCCGGAGCTGATCGCGCTCCATGGACTCGAACAGGGCCTGGAAGTTGCCTTCGCCGAAGCCCTCGTCGCGCTTGCGCTGGATGAACTCGAAGAAGATCGGTCCGATCAGGGTCTCGGAGAAGATCTGCAGCAGCAGCCGCGGCTCGCCGTCGGCAGTGTTGCCGTCGAGCAGAATGCCGCGGCGCTTCAGCTCGTCGACCGGCTCGCCGTGACCGGGCAGCCGCTCCTCGAGCATGTCGTAGTAGGTATCCGGGGGCGGCGTCATGAACGGCACGCCGCGGGCATGCAGCTCGTCCCAGGTGGCGATCAGGTCCTCGCAGTGAAAGGCGATGTGCTGAATGCCCTCGCCGTTGTAGGCCATGAGGAACTCCTCGATCTGACCGTTGCCGCCGGCCTCCTCGTTCAGCGGGATGCGGATCCTGTCGTCGGGCGCAGTCATGGCCCGGGAGGTGAGTCCGGTCTGCTGGCCGCGGATGTCGAAGTGCCGGATCTCGCGGAAGTTGAACAGCTTCTCGTAGAACTTCGCCCAGTGATCCATGCGGCCCCGGTAGACGTTGTGGGTCAGATGATCGATCACCTGCAGCCCGCAGCCCCGGGGGCGCCGCTCGACGCCGTCGAGATACTCGAAGTCGATGTCGTAGATGGTGGCGCCGTCCTCGATGTCGACGCCGTCGGCATAGCGATCGATCAGATACAGCGGCGCGCCGCCGATGCCCTTGATGGCCGGCAGCCGCAGCTCCATCGGCCCGGTGGGAATGTCGATGGGCTGGGCGCCGAGATCGAGCGCCCGGGCGTACGCCGCGTGGGCGTCCCGGACCCGGAAGGCCATGCCGCAGGCGGACGGGCCGTGCTCCTCGGCATAGTAGTCGGCGTAGCTGCGCGGCTCGTAGTTGACGATGAAGTTGACGTCGTTCTGGCGCCACAGGTGCGCATCCTTGGAGCGGTGCCGCGCCACGTTGACGAAGCCGAGGGTCTCGAACACCGCCTCGAGCACGCCCCGCTCGGGGGCGGCGAACTCGACGAACTCGAAGCCGTCGAGACCCATGGGGTTGCTGGTGTCGTTCGGGCTCATGGATCGGCCTCCCTCGCTCGCAGTGGATATCGGGACATGGTAGGCCGGGCGGCGGGCAGGAATGCTGCTAATTTCCCCCGATCAGGGGCATGAATCGGTGTTTCACTCCTATTTTCAGTTCATAATGGAAATAATTCACCGATCTCGAGGAACCTACGATGGAACTCGACCCGGCCGAACGGCAGATTCTCAGACTGCTGCAGGGCGACGGGCGGCTGTCCAACGTCGCGCTGGCAGAGCGGGTGGGACTGAGCGAGTCGCCGTGCTTCCGGCGCGTGAAACGTCTGGAGGAAGCGGGCCTGATCCGCGGCTATGCCGCCGTGGTCGATCAACGTCTCCTGGGCTTCACCGTCACCGCCTTCGTGCTGGTGACCATGGAAAAGCAGCCCGATGCCGCCACCGAGGCCTTCATCGCCGAGGTGGAGGCCGAGGAGCACATCGTCGAGTGCTATGCCACCAGCGGCTCCCACGACTATCTGATGAAGGTCGTCGCCCGCAACATCGACCACTTCTCGGAGCTGTGCATGCAGCGGATTCTGAAGTTCCCCGGGGTGATGCACGTGGAATCGAGCTTCAGCCTGAAGGAGATCAAGCACAGTCGGGTGCTGCCGGCGTGATGGGGGGAGGCTTGTAGGAATCGCGATCTGGAGATCGCTCCCACGGCCAGTGCTCCTGTGGGAGCGATGCCTACCCGGCCAACTCCAGATCGCGATCCCCGGCGGGGCGTTCAATCCCCGCTGCCGCTCCCGGCCCCCGCCAGGCTGAAGTAGGCCCGATCGATGAACAGTGCCGGATCGCCGTAGCGCTCGTCGAACCCGGCCGTCGGTTTCGCCGCCAGCACCGCCTCGAGGTCGGCGCCCTCCCCGATCAGACCCGCGATGCGGTCGCGCACGACCTGCAGCATGGCCACGTAGGCCTGCATCTGCTCGTAGCCGGTGACCGGGCCGTGACCCGGCACCACCACGGTTTCCGCGTCGATCTCGTTCAGCACCGCCTGGCAGAACGCGATCACCCCGTCGAGGTCACCGCCGTTGCCGACGTCGATGAACGGATAGCCGGCGTTGTTGAACACGTCGCCCATGTGCGCCACGTTGCTGCCGCGGAAGATCACCGCCGTGTCGCCGGTGGTGTGGGCCGGGCCGAAGTGCAGCAGATCGACACGCTCGCCGTTGAAATGGAACTGCATGGATCGATCGTAGGTGATGACCGGCAGCGCCGCCGGCGGATAGGCCTGCTGGGTGTACTGCACCGCCACCAGATCTATGACGTGTGTCTCCAGCATCATCTCGCGGGAATTCGCCTGGGACACGAGCCACGTGCCGGCGGGCCCAAGCGCCAGATTGCCGTCGGCGTGATCGAAGTGCCAGTGGGTGTTGACCACGAAGTCGACCGGACCGTCGTGCAGTTCGTCGATGGCGGCTTCGAGCCGCGGCACCATCTCGGGGAACTGGTCGTCCACCAGCAGGACGCCGTCTTCGCCGTGGCTCACCAGCACGTTGCCGCCGACGCCGAACAGCACATGCAGCCGATCGTTGATGGCCTCGCCGGTGACGGGCGCGGTGGCCAGGTCCCAGCCGAAGGCCTCGGCGATGCGGCGGCGTTCGGCATCCTGGGCGGCCGCGTCGAAGTCGTGGGCCGATACGCCGGACGCCGCCAGCAGACCGGCCGCCACCAGCGCCCGGCACGTTGCATGAATCATGTCGTTTCCCTCTCCGTGTTCGGCCGACCGTAGCTCAAAGTCCCGGCGGTGACGAGTGGCCAGCGAGAAAGGCCTCCAGTTCCTGGCGGGTACGCCGCGTCGACAGCGATACCTCGATCAGCAGCAGCAGCAGCCCGCCGATCAGCAGCAGCATCGCGGCGATGAACAGCACCGCGACGACCCGCGACGCGTCGACCGCCCAGCCGTCGTCGACGAACAGCGCCACCACCACCAGACAGATGCACAGGGCCGCTCCCACGGACAGACGGATGGCCCAGTTGATCATGCGGATGCGCCGCCACAGCAGATTGCTGTGGGTACGCAGCCAGTCACGCTGCGCTTCTTCGGCGATCTGCGGGATCCGTTCCTCCAGCAGCCTCGCCCGGTCTGTGATGCGTCCGAGCCGGGTGGACAGAACGCCGAGAATCGCGCCGATGCCGGTGAGCAGGAACACCGGGGCCACGGCGATCTGGATGACGTGCGCGATGCCGCCGACGCTGTCCATCAGCGCGACCGCCTGACGGCGCGATCCACCCAGATCGCCTCGGTCGCCGGGTTGTAGCGGGCGTAGAAGGGGCGCGGCAGCCCCCGGCAGAAGTCCTGCATGCGCGTCTTGGCGTCCTGCAGCGAGTCGGCGACGAAGTACGTCGGCTGATACTCCGTGATCGGGAACCCGCGCCCCGCAGCGACCGCCGGCCGCCACGGCTCGAGCGCCGGAAAGTGCTCGACGCCGCCGGCGGGCCGCTGCGGTGCGCAGGCATATTCCAGCTCGCCGAAGCTCGACAGCAGACCCGCGCCGTAGGCCTTCAACCAGCCGGCTTCCCGCAGCAGGCCGAACTCCACCGAGAACCAGTAGCAGCGCGCCAGCCGCTCGATCTCCTCGTCGCTGGCACCGAGGCTGGCGAGCCCGATCTCCTGTGACAGGTCGGCGAACGCCGGGTCGGCGAACATGGGCGCGTGGCCGATCAGCTCGTGCACCACGTCCGGCTCCGGCGTGTACAGCGGCGCGGAGTGATGACGCAGATACTGGGTCGAGAAGAATACCCGGAACGCCAGGCCGTTGAGAAAATCCCGGGAGCCCAGCAGCCCGGCCACCGGCCGCAGCCGGAAGCCGGTGCGCGCCTCGAGAAACCCGCTCACGTCCGCCACCTGGGGGACGTTGTCCTCGGCGTAGCCGCACTCGTCGGCCATGACGTCGAACACCCGGCGGTACTCGGCGCAGGCATAGCGCTGATGGAGCGCGCGCAGCCGCCGGAACACCTCGCCCCAGGTAGCCGTTTCGCGGTCGGTGTACGCCACCCTGGGCAGCGCCTGCCCGTGCCGGTAGCGGCGCGCCAGGTCGTCGATCATGGCCCGCCGCTCGCGATAGGCCGGATCGTTGAAGCCGGGATGGTCCGAGTGCAGATCGGCGCCGGCCTCCAGGGTGTGATTGGCGATCCTGTCGAGGTCGTCGACGCGCCGCGGGAACCAGGGCACCTCCTTGTCGTCGAGCACCAGCAGCTTCAGGGTATGGCGTTCGAGATCCGCGATCATCGCGTCGATGGCGCCCTCGCCCCGCCGGCCCTCGCAGTCCACGTAGAAGTCGAAGCGCCCTTCGTGGGCGGGCCGCGACTCGATGTGGGTGAGATTCACGCCGTGCCGGGAGAAATGATGCAGGACGTCCTCCAGCGCGCCGGGCCGGTCCTCCAGCTCGATCAGCAGGGACAGCAGCGGTTGCGACGTCGCTTCGGTGCTCATGGGCGCAGGTTCCTCGGCCGGCGCCGGCTCAGGGCAGCCGGGGCTCGATGCCGCGATCGCGGAACGTCCGCGCCACGGTACCGTCCGCCAGGGCCAGGTCGAGCCAGGTGTTCACGAACTCGAGCCATACCGGATCCCGGGGCAGCAGATACGCCTTCTCCTGATAGGTCAGCGTGCCGGCCATGGTGGCACACAGAGAGTCGTGCCGCGACGCCTGCAGCTCGACCTCCACCCGGTCGGTGATCATCACGTCGGCGCGGCCCTCGACGATCTCCCGGAAGATCGTGCGGTTGTCGTCGTACAGGATCTTGTCCGCGCGATGCACGTGGGCATCGACGAACGCCTCGTTGGTGCCGCCGGGATTCACCACCACCCGCACGCCCGGGCGGTCGATCGCCTCGAGCCCGGCGAACCGGCCCGCGTCGCCGCAGCGGGCGATCGGCGCCTTGCCGCCCACGTAGTAGGGCCGCGACTGGAAAGCCGCACGCTGCCGGGCCAGGGTGCGCGACACGCCGCTCATGGCGACGTCGTAGCGGCCGGCCGCCAGATCCGCCATCAGCGTCGGCCAGGTGGTGGCGACGAACGCCACCCGCACGCCCAGCGCGTCGCCGAGGTGCCGGGCCAGCTCGACGTCGATGCCCTCCGGCGCCGCGCCGTCGTCGCGATGGGAGAACGGCGCGTAATCGCCGGTGGTGCCGACCCGCAGCACGCCGGTATCGAGGATCTGCGCCAGCCGATGCGGGTACCGCTCGAGTCCGGCCACCGCGTCGAGCAGCGCCGCCCGCGCGGACACGTCGAGGCCGGTCACGGCGATGGCGCCGGCGAGGTCGCCGGGAGCCGCCAGCGTGGCCTCGCCGGCGGTCGACGCCGCCGCCAGGATCTCCGCGCCCAGCCGCAGCAGCGCCGGGCGCACTTCGGCCGCCAGATCCGACGCCGGCGGGGGCGCCTCGCCGCCGGCCCAGCGCTCGAACCAGTACCCCTGAATGACCTTGGCCGCGTCGATCTGGGCGGCGAACAGCACGCGCACGCTGTCCGGGGCGAGCCCGAATCGCAGGGCGTCCGCCGCCGCCTGGTCGAGCACCACGGCCTCCCGGCCCAGGTCCTCGATGGGCAGACCGTGCTGCCACTTGTAGGCCGCCACCTCGTCCATCAGCTCCAGGCGCGCGTCGATGCGCTCGAACAGCGCCGCCGGCGTCGCGCCCGCCGCGTGCGCGGCGGCGCCCGCCAGAACGACAGCAAGCGCCGCACGCCGGCCGCCGCGCCCGAGCCATCCGGATACCCGTCTGCGCACCGTCCTTCTCGAGGCCGTGTTCATCGAGACCGTTTTCGTCCTGGCACCCGACATCGAATCCCTTCCAACCTGACCAGCCGCCATTCTACGGCCACCCCGCCCCGGGTCACGATCACAGCGGAAACAGCAACGGCACCAGGCCCAGGATCACCGCCAGCGTGATGACGCCCAGCCCGGCCCCGAAGCGCACGTAGTCGCCGGCCGAGTAGCCGCCCGGCTGCTGCACGAGAAACGGCGCGGGATGGCCGTAGGGCATGAAGAACGCCGCCGAGCAGGCGACGATTACCGCCACGCAGAAGGCCCGCGGGCTGGCGTCCATCATGCCCGCGGCATTGATCGCGATGGGCGTCATGATGATGGCGACCGCGGCGTTGTGGATGGGCTGGGTCAGGATCATGCACAGCCCCGCCACACCGGCCATCACCGCCAGCGGACCGAAACCGCCGAGCACGTCGATCAGCGTGGTGCCGATCAGGTCCGCGGCGCCGGTGTTGTCGAGGGCGATGCCGAGGGGGTACATCCCGGCGATCAGCACCAGTGTGCGGCCGTCGATGGCCTGATACAGGCGCCCGAGCCGGACGATTCCGGTCAGGACCATGGCGAGCGCACCGAGCAGCGCGGTGGCCGCGATGGGCAGCCAGCCGGCGGCCGCACCGACGATGACGGCGCCGAGAATGGCCGCCGCGACCGGCGCGCGTCGCTTCATGGCACGGGACACCTCCGGCTCGCCGGGCTTGAAGTAGATCAGCAGCTCCTTCTCCGGATCGAACTCCCGCATGCGCTCCCGCGGACCGTACAGCAGCAGGCTGTCGCCCGCCTGCAGCACCACGTCCTGCACGTCGGTGCGGTGGGGCGCGTGCCCCCGGTAGTAGGCGATCGCGGTCATGCCGAACTGCGCGGGAAGGTCCAGCTCCCGGACCCGCCGGCCGACCGCCGCCGACCGCGGCGGCACCACGCATTCGGCCAGCTCGGCCGTGCTGATCGGATAGCGCTGCTGGGCCTGGGGCGGGCCGATGAAGGTCAGCGCCTCATGGGACTCGGCGACCCGGGCGACCACCGGCTCCCGGCCCTGAATCAGCAGCATGTCGCTCTCCCACAGCCGCAGATCGTGGGCCGGCAGCAGGAGCTGCTCGCTCTCCCGCACCACCGCCAGCAGCGTCAGGCCGTGGGCGCCGAGGTCGAGATCCCGGATGCGCAGCTCGTGCGTCTCGAGGTCGTCGGAAACCCAGACTTCGAACACCCGGTCTTCCAGGTGGTAGACGTCGATCAGGTTCGTCGTCACCGGCACCTCGGCCGGGTCGGGCGCGACGCGCTCTCCCGGCAGCAGCCGCTGGCCGATGGTGGCGATGTAGGCCAGCGCGGCCAGCAGCAGCGTGAGACCCACCGCAGAGAACTCGAAGAAGCCGAAACCCCGGCCCGTCTCCTGGGCGAGCAGGCTGTCCACCACCAGGTTGTGGGATGCCCCGATGAGCGTGAGATTCGCGCCGATGAGCGCCGTACAGGCCATGGGCAGCAGGATCTTCGACTGGGGCACGCGAAGCTGCTTGCACAGCCGCAGAATCACCGGCACGAAGAACGACGCCGCCGCCACGATGTTGACGAATCCCGACAGCACGCCGGGAATGGCGGTATTGAGCAGCAGCAGCCGCCGGTAGCGCTCGTGGATCACCTTCTCGAGGCTGCGGGCCACCGACTTCACGACGCCGGTACGCTCCAGCCCGTCGCCGACGACCATCAGCCCGGCGATGGTCACCACCGCGAAGCTGCTGAAGCCGGAGAATGCCTCAGTCGGCGACACGACGCCGGCGACCACCAGGGCGGCCAGCACCGACAGTGCGATCAGATCGGGCGGCAGGGCCCCGGTGACGAACAGCACGAAGGCGATCACCAGCACGGCGAGCACGATGGCTATGGCGAGGGTCATGACGATCCGCGGTCCAGCATCTGGCCGCGGGCCATGCAATTATCGTGCAGAGTGACGGCCCTGGCCGCCGGGACTCCCCCAGACTCGACCGGCAGGTTGCCGGCCCCGGACCTGCGGCCAACCGGGGCCTCACGACCCTGTCCTCATCCGCCTTCGTGCTAGCATTCCGCGCAGACTCACAGCCTTCCACTCGAGTGCTTCGCGCCATGGACCCGTTACTGAAAGAGTACGTAGATCCGGCTTCTGCCGCCCGCCTCGCCCAGGCGGCGTCGGATATCGCGCTCGTGCTGGATGGCAACGGCGTGGTACTCGACGTCGTCATGCATGACGCCGACCTGGCAGCTGCGATGGGAAACAGCTGGCGCGGCCGCCGCTGGATCGAGACCGTCACGCCCGACACCCGGAATCAGATCGAGTCTCTGCTGCGGGATGCCCGGGATTCGGAGCAGCCGGCCTGGCGACAGATCCATCACCGGACGCGCGACGGCGAGACGGACCGTCCGGTCGAGTACTTCGCAATGAAGTTGGAGGGCAGCGACCGCTATCTGGCGCTGGGCCGGGATCTTCAGCCCGTCGCCGAGCTGCAGCAGCGCCTCATCGACGCCGAGCAGCGCAGCGAGCGGGACTACCAGCATCTGCGTGAGGCGGAGGCACGCTTTCGAAGCCTGTTCCAGGCGACCTCCGACCTGGTGATGGTGCTCGAGGCGGACTCCCTGCGCATCACCGACGCGAATCCCGCTGCGGAAGCGGCGCTGGGCTGGGAGAACGGGTCCGGAAATCGGCTACTGCTGTCGCACGTCGCCCCAGACCGGGAAGAATCGGTCCGGTCGGCACTGGCGCAGGCCCGGTCGAGCGGCCACGCCGAGACCTGGGACGTCCGCCTGCTGAACTCCGACCGCGGCTGGCACCTTTCGGCGTCCGCCCTTCGACGGGGCAATGCGGCCGTGTTCATCCTGCGCATGGCGCCCGGCCAGCGCGACAATGCCCGGACAGCGGATGCCCGGTCCCGGCGGGTTCTGCAATTGGTGGAAGAAGCCCCGGACGCCATCGTCATGACCAGCGGCGCCGGCAGGATACTCTTCGCGAACCAGGCGTTCGCCGGGCTGGCCGAACTCGCCAGCGTCTCCCGCGCGTCCGGGTCTCACCTCTCGGAGTGGATCGGCCGGTCCTCCGTGGACGTGAAGGTGCTCCTCGTCAATCTCCGAAATCACGGCCGGATTCACCGGTTCTCCACCACCTTCAACAGTACTCACCAGGTCGCCACGGAGGTGACTTTGTCCGCCGTCACCCTCGAGGATGGTGAGGACGTCTGCTTCGGGTTCGTGATCCGCAGCACGGCACAGCGCATCGCCGGCGTCGCCAGCCCGGCGACGTCGGGCGGCCGCTCCATGGAGCAGATCACCGAGCTGGTGGGCAGCGTGCCCTTGAAGGCGCTGGTCAGAGAGTCCGCGGATTTGATCGAACGCCTCGGCATCGAGACGGCACTCAGGCTCACCGGCGACAACCGGGCGGCAGCGGCAGAGATGCTCGGGCTCAGCCGCCAGAGCCTCTACGTGAAGCTCCGGCGCTATGGCCTCGGCGCCAAGCACGCCGAGTCGCAACGCTGAGTACGACCACCCCGCCCGGCGGAAACCATCGCGGACCGGACCCTCCACGTCTCCGCCCCATCTATCCTGGCGAATGCCAGCCGCCCTGCCGTTATTGACAGCGTCAGCGACGCTGGTTAAAACGCCCAAGAGGGGAGTGGTTCAAAACGAACCAGAGGAGCGCAGGGGGCCAAATCCCCCACCCCGCAGTCGCGTTCCGCGGAGGGGAAACAAGATGTACACAGCCGTCTTACGGCGCGCGTGGCCTGTCGTGGCCGCGGCGTCGCTCTTGCCTTTGTATCCGACACCGGCCGACGCCCAGGAAGCCCAGGGCAGGCGCATCGAGGAAGTCATCGTCACCGCCGAGCGGCGCGAGGCGAGCATCCAGGACACGTCGATCTCGATCACGGCGTTCACCGCCGAGTTCCTGGACGACTTCGGCATCCGCAACCAGGAGGACCTGCAGAACTACGTGCCCGCCACCACCATCCAGCCCTACGACGCCACGGTGCGCGGCGTGGGCCGGAACTTCCGGGCGCTCGGCGGCGACCCGGGGGTGTCCACCTACATGAACGGGATCTACTCCGAAGACCTGCTGACCGCCACCGCGGCCACGTTCTTCGACGTCGAGCGGATCGAGGTGCTGCGGGGTCCTCAGGGCACGCTCTACGGCCGCAACGCCGTGGGCGGCGCCATCAACATCCTCTACAAGGAGCCGACCTACACCCGTGAGGGCATGGTCAAGGCCATCGTCGGCAACTTCGGCGCCGAGGAGTACTACATGGCGTTCTCGGGCCCGCTGGTCGAGGACAAGCTCGCCGGGCGGGTGACGTACGCCCACCGCGAGCGCGACGGCGTCGTCGACAACATCGGCCTCGGCGACGACATCGACGGGCTCGGCACCGACAACCTGGCGCTGCAGCTCAAGTGGAACATCACCGACAACCTGGAGATGAACATCCGCCAGAACTGGATGGACATCGACCGCTCCTTCGGCGGCGCCAACGACGCGGGCCTGGTCATACTCAACGAGAGCGCGCAGCCGACCCGGGTGACCGGTTTGAGCGGCGTTCCCGGTGACGGCCTCGTACCGGGCTGGCGCTTCGTCGATACGGGCAACACCGACCCGACGAACCAGTTCGACAACGACTTCTACATCGCCGGTGCCGACGAGCGTCTGTTCACCGATCCGGTCACGGGCGCCCAGCGCCTCGCGCAGCGGATTCGTCCGGGTATCGACTACGGCGACTTCGACGGCTTCCAGAATGCCGCGGTATCGCTGGACGGCTGGGACGTGACCAATCCCGAGACGGCTGCCCGGTACAACGCCTGCGTGTTTCCCGGGGACATCGACGGCGACGACGTCTGCGCCGCCACCAATGGCCTGAACAACGAAGAGTTCGAGCAGATGGGCACCCAGTTCAATCTGAGCTGGGACGTCAGCGACCGGCTGACGCTCAAGTACCTGTTCGGCTTCAACACGCTGTCCTACGAGCGGATCACCGACGACGACAACACCGGCAGCCTGATTCACGACCGCCAGTTCTACGTGAATCACGAGGCGGACTACCGCTCCCACGAGCTGCAGGCGTTCTTCGACGTCGGCGAGAACTGGACCTTCACGTCCGGCATCTTCTTCTACAACGCCGAAATCGATCAGCGCGGCGATTACTTCTCCTCCGTTGGCGAGGCCAAGTACCGGGAAGCGTACGTGGACAACACCGGCCTGGCCGGCGCCATCTTCCCCGGACCGATGGTGCATCTGTTCAGCGCCAAGCGGACCTGCACCCAGTCGGACGATCCGGCCGCTTCCTGCGAGCGCAACTACGCGGTGGAATTCACCAACGAGGAGCTCGAGGCCGCGGGTCTGGGACGCAACGACAACCTGATCATCTCCCAGTGGCTCGGCGATGACGGCACCGACCGCAATCTCGACGTGCGCAACGGTCCACGCACCGAAGCGACGGACCTGCTCTACACCACCGAGACCAAGCGGGACGCTTTCGCCGCCTACACCCAGTCGGTGTGGGACATCAATGAGAAGTTCAGCCTGACGCTGGGGCTGCGCTACGCGGAAGACAAGGTGGTCGCCGAGGAAAACCTGTTCCGCTACTCGGAGCTGCTCGGCGAGCCCGGCGACGTGCTCGACGCCCTGCTCGGCCCGGGCAGCCTGGTGACCTACAACATCGCCAACGGCGGCCTGGTGGACTCCAACGGCGACGGCTACTACGAGCCGACGCCGCTCGCCGTCAACGGCGGCATCCCCGTGGCACTGTCGGTCTACCGCCCGTTCGAGCGCACCGACAAAGAGTGGGACTGGCGCATCAATCTCGACCACGACATCACCGACAACGTGATGCTCTACTACTCCGCCACCAAGGGGCACCGCTCCGGCGGCTACAACCTGGTGTTCTTCAGCGCCACGCCGACCTACGAGCCGGAAGAGCTGGTCTCTTACGAGCTCGGCTACAAGACCGACTGGATGGACGGCACGCTGCAGGTGAACGGCTCGTTCTATTACTACGACTACGAGAGCATCCACACCGTGGTCCAGGAGGTCACCAGCCTGGGCGGCACCAGCAACTCCGTGCTGGAAGCGCCCGGCGCCGAAGTGATGGGCGCCGAAGCCGAGTTCACCTGGCTCGCCACGGACAGCCTCACCCTGGGCGGCAACTTCAGCTACACGCCGAGCGAGTACACCAAATCGCTGCTGGCGGCCGATCTGGCCGGCGAAGAGCGGCCCAACTCGTTGTTCCCGGACCAGGTCGACCTCGTCCAGGACATCAAGGGCAACCAGCTCATTCAGGTGCCGGAATGGAAAGGCACCTTCTGGGGCAGCTATCGCTTCAACATGCCGGGCGGGTCCACTCTGGATGCCCTGGCGAGCTGGGCGTACACGGACAAGGTCTACTACTCGCCCTTCGAATCCGATGCCGAGAGCGCGTCCTCGTACGACCGCACCGACCTCCGCGCGACCTGGACCAGCGCGGACAGCCGCATCGTCGTCAGCGCGTTCGTCAACAACGTGTTCAACGACATCGGCAAGCTGCAGGTCCTGCGCGAAGGCGAGAGCGAGTTCTTCCGTCGCTCGGCCGGCACCACCGTGCCGCGCCACTACGGCCTGGAGCTCAGCTACACCATGGGCACCTACTGATCCGGGCACCGTTCCGGAAACCGACGAGGGGCGCTGCGGCGCCCCTCTTTCTTTCCGGGCTGGGGTAAACTGGCGCCATGCGCATCGCCACCTGGAACATCAACGGACTGAAGGCCCGCCTGGACTTCGTCCGCCTGTGGCTCGAGACCCGTCAGCCCGACATCGTCGGCCTGCAGGAGCTCAAGACCCAGGAGGAGGCGTTCCCCCACGACGTCTTCGAGGACCTCGGCTACCACGCCCTGGTCCACGGCCAGAAGGCCTGGAACGGTGTGGCCATCCTGTCCCGCCAGCCCGGCGAGCTGCTGCACAAGGGGCTCGCCGGCCAGGACGGGTTCGGCGCCCGGCTGATCTCGGCGCGCTTCGACGATCTGGTGTTCGAGACCGTCTACTGCCCCAACGGCAAGACGCTGGAGCACGACGACTTTCCGCGCAAGCTCGCCTGGTTCGACGACCTCGCCGAGCACTGGCGGACGCACCACGACCCGGACCAGCCCACGGTGCTGTGCGGCGACTTCAACATCGCACCGGCAGCGCTGGACAGCTGGCGCGGGGCCGACGGTGACGGCAGCCTGTTCCACACGGCCGAGGAGCGCCGCCGTTTCGACGCCCTGCTCGCGCTCGGCATGCACGACCTCTACCGGGCCCATCACCCCGACGGCAACGCATTCTCCTGGTGGGACTACCGCGGCGGCGCGTTCCATCGCGGCCACGGCCTGCGCATCGACATGCTGCTGGGCACGTCGGCCGTGCGGGACCGGGTCGAGGCGGTGGAGATCGACCGGGAGTTCCGCAAGAAGCAGGACGGCCTCACCGCCTCGGATCACGCGCCGGTCTACGCCGACCTGCGCTGACGGCGGCGGGGCCGCGGGACCGCGTCAGTCCCGCGGCAGCCAGCGGCCGGCGGCCATCACGCCGGCGATGCGCCGGGTGTTGGCGATGTCCTCGAGCGGATCCGCCTCCAGCAGCACCAGATCCGCCAGCTTGCCCTCGGACACGGTCCCCAGCTCGTCCTCCATGGCGAAGAACGACGCCGGCATCACCGTCGCCGCGTGCAGCGCCTCCCGCGGCGTGAGACCGCTGCGCACCAGCAGCTCGAGCTCCGTGTGCAGGCTGTAGCCCGGCACCGCGAGGCCGATGGGCGTATCCGTGCCCGCGCCGATGGGCACGCCGTGCTCGTGCATCAGGCCCACCAGGAACAGGCTCCAGTCCGCGAACGTCGGGTCGGTCTCGCCGTCTCGAATGGCGGCCGCCTCCTCGCGCCAGCGACCGGCCACGGGCTCCGGCAACCCGGCGAGCGCCTCGTCCCAGTCGTCGCGGTCGAAGGGACGGGTGCTGGCCAGGGTGTTGAGCCGCAGGGTCGGCACCTGAACGGTGTCGCCGAGCGCCGCCAGCACGGTCGCGCAGCGCGACTCGTCGTAGGCCTCGATGGCCGGCACCCGCTGGTCCGCGTGCAGCGAGCGGCGCAGATCGTAGCCGCGTCCTTCTTCGAAGGCCGTGATGCGCTGCTGTCGGGCGGCCAGCAGCTCCGCCCAGCTGCCGGCGCAGGCGAGTTCGACGTTGCGCAGGTGCTCCATGGAATCCACCCGGGGGCCGGCCTCGTCGGCGGTCATCATCAGCGGCACGTGGGCGGCGATGGGCAGATTCCGGGCGCGGGCCTCGTCGGCCAGCGCCTGGAACACGTTGGGCATGACCAGCTCGTAGATCTTGATGAAGTCGGCGCCTGCCTCGTCCAGGGCGGCGACCCGGGCCGCCGCCGACGCCGGCGTCGCCACGTCCGTGCCCAGCGGCGGGCGGCCGGGGTCGGCGCCGTCGTAGACCACGAAACGGCCGTCCAGCAGCGGGCCGGACACGAAGATCCGCGGCGCCGGTTCCGCACCGTCCTGCAGCCGGGCGCGCAGGGCCGCCAGGCGCGCCATGTCGCCGCCCGTGTCGCGCACGCTGGTGATGCCGTACTCGAGGAACAACCCCGCCATGTGCTCGGTCAGGGCCTCGTCGTAGAGAAAGTGCACGTGCATGTCCCACAGCCCGGGCACGAGAAAGCGGCCCCGGCCGTCGACGACCTGCGCCGGCGGCGCCTCGTCCGCCCCGGCCGCCGAGGCCATCGGCGCCACCGAGACGATCCGGTCGTCGACCACCAGCACCCGCTGGTCGGGTCGGGCGCCGTGCGCCGCGTCCACCACCGTGACGTTCTCGAAGGCGATGCCCCGGGGCTCCGGCACCGAGCAGGCCGCCGCGCCGAGCAGCGCCAGGGCCGCCACCATCAGGGCGCGGGCCGCCGGACCGTTCGAGTCTCTCATGTGTCCCCCTGCGGGCGTCATTCCATGTCGAGGATGGTCTGCCACTGGTCTTCGGTCACCGGCATCACCGACAGACGGTTGCCCTTGCGGACCAGGGCCATGTCCTCGAGGGCCGGGTTGTCCTTCAGCTCGGACAGCGGGATCGTGCGCTTCAGCTTGCGCACGTACTTCACGTCCACCATGAGCCAGCGCGGATCGTCCGGGTCGCTCTTCGGATCGTAGTGCGGGTCGTCGGGATCGAACGCGGTGTGGTCGGGATAGGCCTCCCGGACCACTTCGGCGATGCCGACGATGCCCGGCGTCTCGCAGTTCGAGTGGTAGAAGAACACCCGGTCGCCCTTCTTCATGCCGTCGCGCATGAAGTTGCGCGCCTGGTAGTTGCGCACACCGTCCCAGTGCTCGGTACGCTTCGGCCGCCGGTAGAGGTCGTCGATGCTGAACTCCTCGGGCTCCGACTTCACGAGCCAGTAGTTCATGGGTGCCGCTCCTAACGCTTCTGCGGAGTGATCAGGTACTTGGTGCCGGTGGCCTGGCGGCCGTACTCGCCGATGGCCGCGAGCGACAGCGCCTCGGTCAGGGAGATTTCCTTCGTATAGCTGCTGGCGAAGGTCGTCTTGATCTCCGCCGCCACGCGCTCGCGCAGCCGCTGGGCGGCGTCCTGGCCGATGCGCGCCAGGAACGGGGGCAGCAGCCAGCCGCCGACGCCCCAGGCCATGCCGAAGTTGCGGTTCAGGATAGTCGGCCCGCGATCCAGCCCGCCGTAGATGTAGACCTGCTTGTGCACGGTGGAGCCGTAGCGGCTGTACTCGGTGGCGGAACGGACGGCCGCTGCTTCCATGGCGGCGAGGATCTGCCCGGCGAGCTTGCCGCCGCCGATGGCGTCGAAGCCGAGGGTCGCTCCGGTGGCCTCCAGGGCGTCGGTCAGGTCGGCGGTGAAGCTGTCCGCGGAGGAGTCCACCACGTGCTTCGCCCCCTGCGACTCGAGCAGTTCCCGCTGCTCCGCTCTGCGGACGATGTTCACCAGACCGATCCCGTCCGCCAGGCAGAGCTTGTTGAGCATCTGTCCCAGATTGGAGGCGGCCGCGGTATGCACCAGCGCCGTGTGATTCTCGAGCTTCATGGTCTCGACCATGCCGAGCGCGGTCAGCGGATTGACGAAGCAGGACGCGCCGTCCCGGGGTGTCGTGCCCTCCGGCAGCACCAGGCACTGAGCCGCCTTGATGCAGCGGTACTCCGCATACATCGCCCCGCCGAGGATGGCGACGGTCCTGCCCATCAGCGCCTGGGCGGCGGCATCGTCACCGGCGGCGACGACCACCCCGGCACCCTCGTTGCCCACCGGCAGGGCCTGATCGAGACGTCCGGCCATGGCGGGCATCACCGCATCGGGAATCGAGGCCGTGACCACGGGCGCCTGGGCGTCACCGCCGGCCTCTGCCGTGGTCATGTCGGCGCCGCCGAACAGCAGGCCGAGATCGGACGGGTTGATCGGTGTCGCCTCGACGCGAACCAGCACCTCGTCGGCGCCCGGGCTGGGCACCGGCACGGTCTCCAGGGACAGTTTCAGCGTCCCGTCGGCGCGCACCGTGGATTGAATCTGCTGCATGGTGTCCGGAATCGACGGCATGAGAGCTCCCCCGCACTGAAGCGGCCCGACGGCGGGCCGGCATGAATGGAACGGCCAATCTACAGATTCCACACGGGAAGTCCACGCCGCATCCGGCCGGCGCCCCGGCCAACGGTGGATTACCCGGAAGAGAGGGTGGCGTAGACTGCCGGGCTACGACTGCCCGGGAGGAAGACGACGATGCAGGCACTGGAACCCGTGACGCTGGAGGGCTACGGCGTGCGCCTCGAGCCAATGACCGAGGACCACAAGGACGAGCTGCTCGAAGCCGCCGCCGACGGCGAGCTGTGGAAGCTGTGGTACACCAGCGTGCCGGGGCCGGACGGCCCCATCCGCGTCGAGGACTACGTCGCCGCCGCCCTGGCGGGCCTCGGCAACGGCACCATGCTGCCATGGGTCGTGCGCGACCCGGCCGACGGCACCCTGATCGGCACCAGCCGCTATCACGACGTCATCCCGGCGGCCCACCGGGTAGAGATCGGCTACACCTGGTACCGCGCCAGCCGCCAGCGCAGCCACGTCAACACCGCCTGCAAGCTGCTGCTGTTCGGGCACGCCTTCGATACCCTCGGGTGCCGCGTCGTGGGCCTGCGGACCGACAACTTCAACTTCCGCTCCCAGCGTGCCATCGAGGGGCTGGGCGCCAAGCGCGACGGCGTGATCCGCCATCACGCGCCGCGCCCGGACGGCACGGTTCGGGACACGGTGATGTTCAGCGTGCTGGCCCAGGAGTGGCCCGACGTGCGCCGCCACCTGGAGTTCCGCCTGGCGCGGCACGCCGGCGGCGGCTGAGTCCGATCAGGCGTTCATCTCGTCGAGCACCGCCGGCAGCGCCTTGACGTAGCGCTTCACGTCCTCGAGCCGGCCCATGCTCACTCGGGACCAGTGGGTGTAGTCGCCGTAGATGCCGCGGATCAGCACGTTCCGCGCCGCCATCTTCTGACGGAAGATCTCCGCGTCGAGATCGCCCAGGTTGACGAACACGAAGTTGGTCTGGGACGGCAGCGGCGTGAGCCCCACCTCGGTGGTGGCCTGGGTGACCATGTCCCGGGCCTCGATGATCTTCGACTTGGAGATCGCCAGGAAGCCGAAGTCGTTGTAGCTGGCGACGGCGGCGGCGACGCCAGCCTGGTTCATGGCGTAGTCGCCGAGGCCGAAGCGGTTCACCAGCTCGGTGTTCTCCGGCGAGGCGATCATGTAGCCGACCCGCATGCCGGCGAGGCCGTAGATCTTCGAGAAGGTGCGCGCCACCACGACGTCGTGGCCCTCCTTGATGAGCGGCACCATGGAGTTGTACTCGGGGTCTTCCGTGAGCTCGTTGTAGGCCTCGTCCACCAGCACCAGGCACTTCTTCGACGCCTTCCGGCAGAACGCCCGCAGCGCGTCGCCGTCGAGCAGCATCCCGGTGGGGTTGTTCGGGTTGGTGATCTGCACCATCGCCACGGAGTCGTCGATGGCCGCGTACATGGCGTCCAGATCGATGCCCATGTCGGCCGTCCGCGCGGTCCGCACGATCTCGCCGCCCTGCTGCACCGCCTTCTTCACGGTGGTGTCCCAGAACAGATCCGGCCCGAGGATGCTGCCCTGCTTGGACGCCGCCACGGCCAGGTAGGTGAGCACGCCGCTCGACCCGGCGCTCAGGCTGACCTGCTCCGGCGCAACGCCGTTGCGCTCGGCGATCATGGCCTTGAGCATGCCGACGGACTCGCCGACGTAGTAGGCGCCCTGGCCGCTGGCCGCGGCCATGGCTTCCAGAGCCGGTTTGCTGGGGCCGTAGGGGTTCTCGTTGGCGTTGAGCTTGGCGACCCCCGCCTTGGGGCCGAAGCTCGGCAGCGTCGCCGGCGAGGACGCCGCGGCGACGTGGACCGACGCGCCGAGAGCGCCGGCACCGGCCAGGGTCGCACCGCCGCCGAGAAAGAGTCGTCTGCTGACTGCGCTGTTCATGGGTGTTCTCCTCAGGTCACGTGAGTTGCTTTGTAGAACATCGCCACCGACACGGCGACGAGGTAGAGCCCGAACAGCCGCTTGAGATGGAGCTCGTTCAGGTTGTGAGCCAGGCGCGCGCCGAGCGGCGCCGTGAAGACCGACAGCGTGCTGATCGCCAGCAGCGCCGGAATGTTGATGTAGCCGAGGGACCCGGCCGGCAGGTTCGGCACGTCGAGGCCGAGCACCAGGAAACCCACCGCGCCCGGCAGGCCGATGATGAAGCCGACGCCGGCGGCGGTGGCCACGGCCTGGTGCACCGGACGCTTGCACAGCACCATGGTGATCACCGTGATGGTGCCGCCGCCGATGCCGAGCAGGGCCGAGAAGCCGCCGAGGAACGAAGCGAGCCCCGCCCGGGCGGTGCCCCGCGGCAGCGTGAACGGATGACGGATGCGCGTGAACAGCTCCGGGAACAGGAAGTAGAAGGAATAGAACAGCACGCCCACGGCGAACACCATGAACAGCCGGCGGCCGTCGGTGATCGAGGCGATGTAGAGCCCCACCGCCACCCCGATCACCAGCCAGATCGACCAGTCGCGCAGCAGCTGGAAATCCACCGCGCCACGGCGGCTGTGGGCCTGCACCGAGCGCGCCGACGACACCACGATGGACGCCAGGGACGTGCCGATGGCGACGTAGATCAGCTCGGCGTCCGCGTCGCTGAACAGGGGCAGCACCGCCAGCAGCGCCGGCACCACGACGAAACCGCCACCGTTGCCGAACAGCCCCGCCGTGAGCCCGGCGGCCGCGCCGGCCAGACACATGGCAACCACCAGCGCCACCAATTCGAGATCGATGCCGAGTCCTTCCACCGTCGCTTGCGGATCCCGCCCCCGAGAGTTTTCGTCGAGCGATACAAGGAGCGTGCCATTGCCAGGCAACGGCGGAAGATCGTGGAGAAATGCGGACTTGCAGGGCGCCGGCGGAGAACCGGGCGCCTCGTGCTGGTGCCGGTGCGCCCTTTGGGCGCATTAGAGTGCGCCCTTTGGGCGCACTAGAGCGCGCCGTTTCCGCGCGCCGCCGGCACCAGCGTTGGGCGGGATCAGCCGCGGCGGTAGGTACCCACCAGCCGGTTCATGGCCACGACGTTGGGCTCGATGCGTTCGAGCAGCTCGCTCATGGAGAGACCCGGCTCGAGATCCGTCTCGGTGTCGAGCGCCAGCACCATGAAGAAGTAGTAGTGGGTGCCGTGCCCTTCCGGCGGCATCGGCCCGCCGTAGCCGGCTTTGCCGAAGTCGTTCTTCCCGCTGGTGTAGGCGTCGACGCCCTCCGCCAGCTCCGACACGGAGCCGGGAATGTTGTAGAGCACCCAGTGCACGAAGCCGTACTCGCCGGGCTTGATCAGCGGCGCGTCGGGGTCGTGGCAGATCACCGCGAAGGACTTGGCGTCATCGGGCGCACCCTGCCAGGCGAGCGCCGGCGACGAATCCTCGCCCTCGCCGGTGTGCTTCGCCGGAATCGCGCCACCGGTCTCGAACGCCGGACTGGTGAGCTGCATGTCGGACAACGCGAATCCCATGAGTGCCTCCTGTGACTGGACGTGGCCGCTATCGTCGCACGACTCGGAGTCGATCTGTAGGTCACGCGTCCGGCCGGGTCCGCGGCGCGGCGGCTATACTCCGAGACGTCCATCGGTGAGAATCCGCGCCCCATGAGCATCCGATTTCCCCGGGCGGGCCTGCTGCTGCGGGCCGTCCTGCTGCCGCTGCTGGCCGCCGCGCCGGGCACCGCGGCCACCGCACCGCCCGCACCCGAGGCCCTGGAGCTGGCGTCCGTGCACGCCGTGGTCATGGACGTGGAGACCGGCGACGTGGTGTTCCGCAAGCACGCCGACGTGGCGACGCCCATCGCATCGGTGACCAAGCTGATGACGGCCATGGTGGTGCTCGACGGCGGCCAGCCCCTCGACGAGTGGCTCACCATCGTCGACTGGCCCCGGGAGCGCAGCAAGAACGCCTACTCGCGGCTGCGCATCGGCTCCGAGGCCCAGCGCCGGGAGCTGCTGCGCATCGCCCTCATGTCCTCGGAGAACCTCGCCACCAACGTGCTGGCGAGCCACTATCCCGGCGGCTTCGACGCCTTCGTGGCGGCCATGAACGACAAGGCGCGGGCGCTCGGCATGAGTCGCAGCCAATTCGTCGATCCGGCGGGCCTGTCGCCGGACAACCGGGCCAGCGCGGCCGACGTCGCCCGCATGGTCCGCGCAGCCCACGGCTACCCGGACATCCGCGCGCTCAGCACCGGCTATCAGCACACCGCGCAGTTCCGCAGTCCGCGCTACACCCTGCCCTTCGGCAACACCAACCCCCTGGTGGCGAGCAGCCGCTGGACCCTGGGCCTGACCAAGACCGGCTACCTCCGCGAGGCGGGGCGCTGTCTCGCCATGGTGACGATGGTGGAGGACCGCCCCGTGGCCATCGTGCTGCTGGACGCCTTCGGCACCCGCACGCCCCTGGGCGACGCCGGACGGGTGCGCCGGTGGATGACCACCGGCCACGGCGGCAGCATCGCCGGGGCGGCCCGGGATTACGAGCGCCGCAAGGTCCGCGCCCTGCTCGAGGACGGCGGCGACGGCGTGACTGCGACGGCCCAGTAGGCGCCCCCGAACCGCCGGGGATCGGGCCCGGCGGGCCTCTCCGGCGCCGTCAGCCGAGCCGCTCTCCGTCCGAGTCGAAGAGACTCGCGGACGTGGCGGCCGCCACGAAGTTCTCACGCAGATGGGAGAACGCCTGGATGTCGGCATTGACCGCGTCCAGGCCGTGCTCCAGCACGAACGCGTAGCTGCGTTGAAACGGCGACAGCCCGGCCTCGAGCAGGCGCCGGTCGTAGTAGCGGTCGAAGGCGTCCGGATTGCCCCAGCCGAGCCACTGCCGGCCCGCCAGATAGCGGCCGGCCTTCATGCCGATCAGACCGATGCCGGCCGCCCGGGCGCGGTCGAGTTGGGGTCGCAGGTCCTTCATCGGCGGCGAGCCGGGCAGCACCTCCCGGGTCTCCCAGTCGTACCAGCCACCCGGGGTGATGGCCACCATGGCCAGATCGAACCGGCCGGTGTCGACCGCGGCGGCCAGCACCCGCTCGGCGTTCTGGTGGGTCGACAGCCCGAGATACGACACCTTGCCCGCGTCCCGGGCGCGCTCGAAGGCGCGGTGGATCTCCTCGCTGGCCACCACCCGCGGGTTGTTCGAGGCCATCAGGTAGTAGGCGTCCACGTGATCGACGCCCAGCTCCGCCAGGCTCTCGTCGAGCAGCGCCGACCAGCCGTCCGCAGCGCGCCTGAGCTGCGCGGCGGAAGGCTCGTCGTCCGGCCCGATGTCCCCGGGGACGATCGCCTTGGAGATGAGAAAGATGTCGTCCCGGCGCCGCCGGGCGAAGGGACCGAGATGCTTCTCGGCGTCGTCGTAGTAGTGCTTGTAGCCGACGTCGTAGACGTTGACGCCGGCGTCGAACGCGGTCTCCAGCAGATCGTCCCGGGGACGCGCCGACAGGGAGGCGCCGCAGCCGAAAATCAGCCGGCTGGCCTCGAAGCCGGTGCGCCCGAGGGTGCGGTATGCCATGCGCGGCCAGGGCAGCCCGCGGGCGTCGGCCTCCCGGGCCTCGAACCAGGCCGCGCGGACGCTGCCGGACCGCAGCAGCGCCTGGGTGGCCACGGCGGCGACGCTGGCGTAGCGGATGAACCGGCGGCGGCCGGCGGACTCGGGGCGATCGGCCATGGTTCCTCTCCCCGCGGAACGGTGCGGTCATTGTACGACCTGCACGCCGCGGGGACGATTCGACACTCGGACACGGCCCGCCCCGTCCGGCCGGATCAGCGATCCGGCTCGGTGGGCTCGTCGTAGTCCCGGTGCAGCTCGGGATCCTCCTCCCGGGCCCGCTCGCGGCCGGCTTTCTCGGCCTCACGGGCCTCCTCCGGATCCTGCTCCCGGGCCTTTTCGGCGGCTTCATCGACCTTGCCGGACTCGACGAAATCCCGGGTGCTCTCGCGATAGTGGCGGTCCGCCTCGCGGTCACCCTCGCCCTGCTGCTGGTTGCGATCGTCGGCCATGTCGTGCCTCCTCGATTGCTGACGTGTTGCCCGTGACCGGGCTTGGGTCCAGGATGCATGCAAGCGCCGTGCACAGCGGCAAGGGGGCGGCTCGCCCCCCGGAACAGCGACCGGCAGGAGGCGCGGACACATGAGTCGCATCGACGGCATCGACCCGGAACACGCCAGCGGCCCCATCGCGCGCGTGCTGGAGGCCCAGCGCGGGACCTGGGGCGCGCCGCTGGCCAACCACCTCGTCTATGCGCGGCGGCCGGACCTGTTCCGCGCCGTGCGCGGCATGTGGTCGGCCCTGGACAACGACGGCATTCTCGGCGCCGCGCTGGTCTGCCTGGTCAACCGGCGGGTGGCAGCCCTGAACGGCTGCACGTTCTGACAGGACAGCGGCGCTGCGCCATCAACGCTGCCGTGTGCAGCGCCGAAGGCGTCCCGGACGCCAAGATCGACGCCCTGGCGGAGCACGAGACCTCACCCCTGTCCGACCGGGACGTCGACGACGCCCTGTTCGAGCGGGTGCTGGCGGCCTTCGGCGAGGCGGCGGTGATCGAGCTCACCGCCGTCATCGCCTGGGAGAACGCGTCGAGCAAGTTCAACCGCGCCCTGCGGATCGGCGCCCAGGGGCTGTGGCGGCGGTCGGACTGAACCGCCGCCCCGAACTTCAGGAGGACACCACCGAGCCGCCGTCGCAGACGATGACGTCGCCGACCGTGAAGGCGCCCGCCCGCGAGCTGAGGAAGATGGCGATGCCGGCGATGTCCTGGGGCGTTCCGACCCGGCCGCGCGGATTGCCTCTGCCCACCGCATCCCAGTCGGTGTTCTCCACGTCGCCGCGGCCGCCCACCCCGGTGCTCAGCATGTAGGTGGGGAACGGTCCCGGGGCGATGGCGTTGACCAGGATGTTCTCCTTCACCAGGTGCGCGGCCATCACCCGGGTGAGATGGTGCACCGCCGCCTTGGACGGGCCGTAGGAGAAGGTCTCGAACACCGGCGTCTTGATGCCGTCGATGGAGCCGACGTTGATCACCCGCGCCGGATCGTCGGCGTCGGCGGCCTTGCGCAGCAGCGGCAGCAGCTTCTGGGTCAGGAAGAACACGCCCTTGACGTTGGTGTCCATCACCTTGTCCCAGCCGACCTCGGGGAACTCGTCCAGCGGCGCGCCCCAGGACACGCCCGCGTTGTTCACCAGGATGTCCAGCCGCTCCTCGCGGCGCGCGAGCTCCGCGGCGAAGGCCTCGATGCCGTCCAGTTCCGCCAGGTTGGCGGGCAGGGAGATGCACTCGCCACCGAACTGCTCGGACAGCCGGCGCGCGGTCTCGTCGCAGATCTCCGCTTTGCGCGAGCTGATGTAGACCTTCGCGCCGGCGGCCAGAAACCCCGCGGCGATCATCTCGCCGATGCCCCGGGACCCGCCGGTCACCACGGCCACCTTGCCTTCGATGGAAAACAGATCGTCGAACATGCGTCTCTCCCTCGTTCGTTGCGGTGCGGCTGGGCGGGCCAGCTCGTCGACTGCGCCAGGCCGTCTGCCACGGCCGGCAGCGCGAACCATGCCCGAAATGCGGTCCGGCGGCCACCGGGACGGTCGGCCCCCGGGCCGATTTGCCCGCGCGCGGCCGCAGCACTATCTTGCCCGCCTGATGGCGACGTCCCGCGGACCGACCGCGGCACGCGGCCGACACAGCAGGCTGACCGGAAATCGACCATGGCCAGAAAAGGCGGCGGACTCGTCTACTCCACCGATGGCGGCACCATGTGCCCCGGCTGTCTCCGGCCCCGCCCGGAGTGCGTGTGCCGCGACCGGTCCCGCCCGCGCGGCGACGGGGTGGTGCGCGTGTCCCGCGAGACCAAGGGCCGCAAGGGCGCCGGCGTGACGCTGGTGACTGGCCTGCCGCTGCCGGAATCAGAGCTCAAGGCGTTCGCCAAACGCCTGAAGGCGCGCTGCGGCGTCGGCGGCGCGGTCAAGGACGGCGTCATCGAGCTGCAGGGTGATCAGCGCGACAAGCTGCTGCCCCTGCTCGAGGCGGAAGGGTTCCCGGCGAAGCGGGCCGGCGGCTGACCCGCCAGGGCCGACAAGCCCCGCCGCGGCCGGTTAGAATGCCCGACGGATCCGGGGAGGTTTCATGAGCACACTCGACGACACGCTGCCGGTGTCACCGACGTCGGCGGACGCCGGCGGCCGGCTGCACGACATCGTCGGCAGCTACCTGGAATCCCGGGCCGACACGCCGCTGCTGGTGCGCGAGCAGATCGCCCGGGACCCCGACCACCTGATGGCGCGCTGCATGATGGGCTACCTGAGCCGGCTGGCCGGCGACGCGGTCAACGCCGGCCGGGCGCGCCAGGTCCACGCCGACCTGACACGCCGCGTCGAAGCCGGCGCCGGCACCGCCTGGGAGCATGACCACGTCACCGCGCTCGGCCTGTGGCTCGACGACCGCCTCGACGTGCTGATGACCCATCTCGAAGGGGTGCTGGACGCCCAGCCCACGGACACCCTGGCGCTGCGGATGCTGCACTATCTGTACTTCTACGACGGCGACGCCGCGCGCATGCGCGACTCCGTGCGCCGCCGGCTGCCGGGCTATGCCGGCCACCCGTTCGAGGCCTTCGTGCACGGCATGCTGTCCTTCGGCCTCGAGGAAGCCGGCGACTACGCCGAGGCCGAGACCGAGGGGCGGTCGGCGGTGGACCGCAATCCCAGGGACATCTGGGCCGCCCACGCGGTCGCCCACGTGATGGAGATGCAGGGACGTCCCGAGGACGGCATCGGCTGGATCCAGGGTCTGCGGCGGCACTGGGACGGCGCCAACAACTTCCGCCATCACCTCGACTGGCACGAGGCTCTGTTTCACCTGCGCCGGCACGACCTGGACGCGGTGCTGCGGCTCTACGACGACACCGTCGGCCCCGCCATCGCGGACGACTTCTACCTGGACCTGTGCAACGCCGCCTCGCTGCTGCTGCGGATCGAGGCGGCCGGCGGCGAGGTGGGCGACCGCTGGCAACCGCTGGCCCGGATCGCCGAAGGCCACGTCGAGGACACCGAGCTGGTGTTCGCGAGCCTGCACTACCTGATGCCGCTGCTGAAGACGGGGCATCCCGCCGCGGCGCGGCTGCTGGCCACGCTCGAGGCCTGGTCCGCGAGGGACACTACCCAGGGGCGGGTGGTGGCCCAGGTGGCGCTGGACGTCGCCCACTTCCTGGAAGCGCTGAACCGGCGCGACCGGGCGTCGGCCGCCGCCGCCCACGACCGCTTCCGGCAGGGACTGCACCGCATCGGCGGCAGCCATGCCCAGCGGGCCCTGTTCCACCTGCTGAACGACGCCGCCTGACCGTGGCCGCCACCGGCAAACTCAGCGAGCGCATCGCCCGCCGGCCCTGGTACAAGTGGTACGCCCTGTCGGTGCTGACCCTGGTGTACGCCTCCAGCCAGGTGGACCGTCAGATCATGGGCATGGTGCTGGAGCCCATCAAACAGGACCTCGGCGCCAGCGACACCGCCATGGGTTTCCTGGTGGGTCTGACCTTCGCCCTGTTCTACGCCACCCTGGGCATGCCCATCGCGATGTTCGCCGACCGCAGCCACCGGCGGAACATCGTCACCGCGGCCATCACCATCTGGAGCGCCATGACGGTGGCCTGCGGGTACGCGGCCAACTTCCTGCAGCTCGCCCTGGCCCGGATCGGGGTCGGCGTCGGCGAGGCCGGCTCGACGCCGCCGTCACACTCCATCATCTCGGACCTGTTTCCCACGCAGACCCGGGGCACCGCCATGGGCATCTTCGCCCTCGGCGTGAACCTCGGCCTGCTGATCGCCTATCTGGGCGGCGGCTGGCTGGTGGACAACGTCGGCTGGCGCATGACCTTCGTGGCCGTCGGCGTTCCCGGGCTCGCCATCGCCGCCCTGCTCTACCTGACCACCATCGAGCCCGAGCGCGGCGCATCGGACGCCCGGCCGCCAATGCCCGGCGAGGGCGCGCCGCCGTTCCGCCAGGTGTGGGCGCACATGTGGCGGGTCAGGTCGATCCGGCATTCCACCATCGGCGCGGCACTGGCCGGCTTCATCGGCTACGGCTTCGTGCTGTGGATGCCGACCTTCCTGATCCGCTCCCACGGCCTGAGTCCGTCGGAGGTGGGCATCGCGCTCGCCCTGCTCACGGGCGTGGTCGGCGGCCTCGGCACCTTCACCGCCGGACGTCTGGCGGACACGCTGGCGCGCCGCGACGAGCGCTGGCGCGCCTGGGTGGTCGCCGCCGGCAAGGGCGGCTACGTGCCGTTCCTCGCCGCCGTCTTCCTGGTGGACGATCTGTGGTGGGCCCTGGGCCTGTACGTCATCCCCGCGTTCTTCGGCGGCTTCTACCTGGCGCCGACCTTCGCGCTGGTCCAGGGGCTGGTGAGCCTGCGCATGCGGGCGCTGGCGTCGAGCATCGTGCTGTTCATCCTGAACATCATCGGCCTCGGCTTCGGCCCTCAACTCGTGGGCGTCATGTCCGATCTGTTCGCGGACGCCTACGGCCAGGAATCCCTGCGCATGTCGCTGCTGGTGCTGAGCTTCCTGAACCTGTGGTGCGCGCTGCACTACTACCTGGCGGGGCGCCACCTGCCCCGGGACCAGGCCGCGCAGACCGCGGCGGCCGGCTGATCCTGGCCGCCGCCCGCGCCGCCGCGCCCTATTCCAGGGTGGCGTAGTTCGTGGAGCGGTCGCCGGCGCGCCGGTCCCGCACCAGCGCCACGCACTCGGCCAGGTCGGCGACGTAGCGGTCCATCACCCCGGTGTTGGAGTTGCTCACCGTCGAATGCAGGGTGTCCGGTGGCCCCTGCCGGTCGTGGAACCAGCCCCGCTCGAGCAGCGCGTCCCCCAGGGCGAACACGTCCACCGGACGCGGCGACGAGGGGTCCGAAGCGAGCGCGACCAGATGGAAACGGCTGTCGCCCAGCACCCGGATGCCGTCGATTCCGGCGATCGCCGCGCGCATGCGGTCGGCATTCTCCAGGGTGACCCGGGTCAGCTCGAGGTAACCCTCGAGCCCCAGGTGCTGCATCACCGCCCAGGCCGTCGCCATCGGCATGCCGGAGCGGCTGCCCTGGAGGTTCGGCGACGCGTAGAAGCCGCCGAGCCAGTCCTCGAACACGAAGGTCTGGTAGCGCCGCAGCGCCTTCGAGCGATGCAGAATCACCGACACGCCCTTGGGGGCGTAGCCGAGCTTGTGGATGTCGGCGGAGATGGAGGTGACGCCGTCCACGCGGAAATCCCAGGGGGGCACCTCGCGGCCGAGCCGCTCGGCGAACGGCAGCACGAAGCCGCCCATGCAGCCGTCGACGTGACAGTTGGCGCCCGCCTGCTGCGCGAGGGCGGCGATCTCGGGGATCGGATCCACGACGCCCTGGGGATACTGGGGCGCCGAGCCCACCACCAGCACGGTGTTCGGGCCGACGGCGTCCGCCATCGCCGCGACGTCCGCGGTCCAGTCGTCGCGCACCGGCGTCTTGCGCACGGTCAGGCCGAACAGGTGGGCCGCCTTGTGGAACGCCGCGTGGGCGCTTTCCGCCAGCACGATCTCACCGGCGGTGATGCCGCGTTCCTCGCGGCCGCGTTCCCGGGCCGCCAGCACCCCGCAGAGAATCGACTCCGTGCCGCCGCTGGTGAGAAAGCCGGCGGCGCCCTCGGGGCCGTGCAGCAGGTCCGCGGTCCAGCCGACCACCTCCGACTGGATCTCACCCAGCGACGGAAACGCCCGGGTGTTCAGCGCGTTCTCGTGGAGGTAGAGGGCGGCCGCCCGCTCCGCCACCTCGTGCACCCCGGGGCCACCGTCGTAGATCATGCCGAAGGCCTTGCCCTCGCGCCATTTGACGTCGCGGGCGCGCTTGGCCTCGAGCGCGGCCAGCACGTCGTCGGCCGGGCGGCCCCGTTCCGGAAAGGTCATCCGCTGCTCCCCTTGCCTGCCAGAACCCGAGCATACCCTAGTGTGGTGCCCCGGGCGGGGCTTCGACGACCGGCAGCCTCAGCCGCCGTCGCGGCAGCCCTCCTCCCGGCGCAGCAGCGCCGCCATGCCGGGCAGCCGGCCGGCGGCGGGCATCTGCCGGAGTATTGCCCGCTGCCGCTCGCGCACGTAGGCGCTCGGCGACGTCACGCTGAAGCGCCCGGGGCTCGGCAGCACCGCGGCCAGCAGCGCGGCTTCGGCCGGCTCGAGCCGCCCCGCCGGCTTGCCGAAGTAGCGCTCCGCCGCCGCGCCGGCGCCGTACACGCCGGGACCGAACTCCGCCACGTTGAGGTACACCTCGAGAATCCGCCGCTTCGGCCAGAGCGCCTCGATGGCCACGGTCAGCCCGGCCTCCAGCACCTTGCGCACCCAGCTCTGTCCGCGCCACAGAAACAGGTTCTTGGCGGTCTGCTGACTGAGCGTGCTGGCGCCGCGCAGGCGCCCGCCGTCACGGGCGTCCGCCAGCGCCCGGCCGATCTGGTCGAAGTCGAAGCCGTGATGGGTGGGAAACTTCTGGTCCTCGGCCGCGATCACCGCTACGGCGAGCGCATCCGGAAGGCAGGCCCAGTCCACCCAGCGGTGATCGATCCGCCGCGGCTCGCCCGCCAGCCAGCCGTCGAGGCGTTCCGCCAGCATGAACGCGCTGGTGGGCGGGGGAACGTGACGGCCGGCCGCCCCCAGGGCGATGCCGCCCAGGGCAACGCCGGCGGCCACGATCCAGACCGCCCGCCACAGCCGCCGCCAGGGCGCCCGGCGCCGCGCTGCTCGATAGGGCGGTACCACCTGCCATCACACCTCGCCAATGCGGCGCCCAGTGTACCGCCACCGGGTCGCTGCCCGCCGCCGAACTGTTAGACTCGCGGGCCATGAGCCGGGGGGCAGACAGCGGCGGCAGCCGCGCGAGCGAGGGACGCGTCGAAGGACGGGTTCAGGGCGTGTCGTTCCGCGCCGCCATGCAGGCGGCGGCGCGCCGCTGCGGCGCCGCAGGATGGGTCCGCAACCGCCCGGACGGCAGCGTCGAGTTCCTGGTCCAGGGCGATGCCGCCGCCGTTCAGGCCATGCTGGACTGGGCCCGCCGCGGCCCGCCCGGTGCGAGCGTCGATGCATTCAACGCCCGGGAGACCGACCCGAGCCCCGGGCTCACCGACTTCGAGGTACGATTCTGAGCAAGCAGAACCTGCGCATCATGAGCTGGAACGTCAACGGCCTGCGCGCCTGCGCCGGCAAGGGCTTCCTGGACGTCCTGAACGGCTGCGGCCTCGACATCGCCGGTCTCCAGGAAGTCCGCGCTTTTCCCGACCAGCTCGAGGAGCCGGTGCGCGCGCCCGATGGCTGGCACGCCTGCTTCGCCCCGGCGGAACGGCCGGGCTACAGCGGCGTCGCCATCTACAGCCGCCGTGAACCCGACGACGTGGAAACGTCGCTCGGCGACGCCCGATTCGACGCCGAAGGCCGCTTCGTGATGGCACGCTTCGGCCGCCTCAGGGTCGCCAGCGTGTATTTCCCCAAAGGCAGCGGCCGGGAGCGTGACAACAGCCGGGTACCCTACAAGCTCGACTTCTACGCCGCCGTGTTCGAGCAGGTCGAGCGCCTGAAGCGCGCCGGGCCGCTGCTGGTGATGGGCGACTTCAACACCGCCCACCGGGAGATCGACCTGGCGCGGCCGGCATCGAACCGCAAGACCAGCGGTTTCCTGCCGGAGGAACGGGCCGAGCTGGATCGCTGGCTCGACGCCGGCTGGATCGACACGTTCCGCAGCCGGCATCCGGACACGCCGGACCGCTACACCTGGTGGGCCCAGTGGGGCGGCGCCCGGGCCAGGAACGTCGGCTGGCGGATCGACTACGTGCTGGCCTCGCCGGCCGCCGACCGGCGTATCACCGACGCCTTCATCTGGGACCACGTCACGGGCTCGGACCACTGCCCCGTCGGCGTCGAGCTGCTGCCCGGCTGACCCCGGATGCCCGTGGCGCCTCAGTCAGCCGCCGCTTCGCGGGCGGCGGCTTCCCGGGCGGCGCGAACCTTGTCGCTGGTCTGGTTGAACAGGATCTCCCGGCGGCGGCGTTCTTCCTCCTCGGTCCGCTCCTGCTGCCCCAGCTCGCGCTGAACCCGCCAGCCCCGGTCCACCGCCGGGCGGGCGCCCACGGCGTCGACCCAGCGCTTGAGATGGGGAAAGCGGGTCCAGACGTCTTCGTCGATGAGGCGCCCGGCGGCCATGGCCCAGGGCCAGGTGACGATGTCGGCGATCGAGTACTCCGCGCCGGCCAGATGCTCGTTGGCCGAGAGCTGGGCGTCCATCACCCCGCACAGCCGGTCCACCTCGCCGACGAAGCGCCGGGTGCCGTACTCGAGCTGGGCGGGGTCCTCCGCCAGGTTCCTGCCGTAGTTCTTGAAGTGATTGGCGTTGCCCATCATCGGCCCGAGGTTGGCCATCTGCCAGTGCACCCACTGGAGGGTCCGGTAGCGCTGGCGCGGCTCGGACGCCAGGAACCTGCCGGTCTTGTCCGCCAGGTACTCGAGGATGGCGCCGGATTCGAAGATCGACAGCGGCTCTCCGCCGCCGAGCGGCTCGTGGTCGACGATGGCGGGCATCCGGTTGTTCGGGCTGATCCGCAGGAACCCGGGCTTGAACTGGTCGCCGCCGCCGATGTCCACGGGCACGATGCGGTAATCGAGGCCGCACTCCTCCAGCATGATGGTGACTTTCCAGCCGTTGGGCGTGGGCCAGTAGTGCACGTCGATCATGGGACGCTCCTGCGCGGTGGCGGTGATGTGAGGGTCAGGTACCGTCGGCAGGCTATCAGCCGAGCAGGAACCCGGGAACCCTGCCCGGCGCCTCGATCCGCACCCGCTTCAGGCGCCCGGTCGCGCCCCGCTCGATGGACACCCGGGATCTCGGAACGTCGAACTGCCCGGCCAGCACGTCCGTCAGCCTGCGGTTGGCCTTGCCATCCACGGGCGGGGCCAGCACCCTCACCTTGAGGCAATCGGCTTCGGGCACGACCGAGTCGGCGCTGGCCCGCGGCACCACCCGGACCGCCAGCAGCAGGTCCCCGCCGTCCCAGCGCGCGCCACAGCGCAGCGGCCCGCCCGGAGCCCCGGCATCTGGAGCATCGTCATGCATTTCGTGTTCGAGGTTCACGTCCGTCCCGGCTATCGCGCCGAACAGTACGCCGAAGCCTGGGTCCGCGCCAGCGAGCTGATCCAGCAGGCGCCCGGCGCCCGGGGTACGCGCCTGCACCGCAAGATCGGCGATCCGGACGTGCTGCTGGCCATCGCGAGCTGGGAGTCGAAGGCGGCCCGCGACGCCATGGAGTCACGGACCAGTCAGGCGGTGCGGGACATCATCGCCGAGCAGGCGCAGTTCGTGGAGGTGCGGGTCATCGGCGAGTTCGAGGATGCCGAGTGGGTGGTCGAACCCGGCGGATGAGCGGCCGGCGCCCCGCGGGACGCCGGCCGAAGGCGGCTGCCGGGCGCAGCCTCAGGGTGCGAGGTCGTCCAGCAGCAGCAGGGTCGGCGGCACGCCGCCATTGACCTGATCGATGGCGGCCGCCGTGTACAGGCCGCCGCCGTCCAGGGTCAGCGTCACCGGACCGATCGCGGGCACCGTGGAACCCGCGCCCGTCACCACCACGTCGTAGCTGCCGGGGGCGAGCTCGACGTAGCCGGTGTCGGCCAGGAACGGCACGCCGCTGAAGGCCGGCGCCGCGCTGCTCAGATCACCGCCGGTGCCGCCGGGGACCACGTAGATGTCGACCGCCCCTGCGGACGGAGACGCATGCAGAATGCGCACCCGGGCCTCGGTGGCGACGCGGCGGGTGTCGTCCACCAGCACCAGGGGGGCGATGTCCGCCAGCAGACCCGTGGCATAGACGCTGTAGGACGTCCCCTGGGCCAGGGTGAGATCGGCGTCGATCACCACCGGTGCATCCGCGCCGGTCGGAACGACCTTCACGTTGATGTCCCCGGGCGGCAGCCCGAGGTAATCCGTCCCGGCGCCGAAGGCGAGATCCACCACCGGCCGGCTGGCGAAGTCGTCGTTCGCCACCACGTCCACGTTGGGCGCGTCCGGCGAGGCATGCACCACCCGCACGTCGCTCGGCGTGTCGACGTCGAGGAACTCGAGCGTGGTCGAGCCGGTGGTCGCCAGCAGCGACACCGGCGAGGCGCCGGTGGTGATGCTGGCGACCGCCGCCACCAGCAGGTCCGCGCCGCCGGGCAGCTCGATCGCGCCGGAGTCGTAGACGACCGTGGACGGCGAGCCGGGCAAGGCGACACGGATCCGGTAGGCACCCTCGGGCACCACCACGGCGTCCGGGGTCAGCGTCTCGCCGAAGGCGAACGTGCCCAGCGGCGCGCCGAGGGGATCCCCGGGCGCCGTGACGTACACCTCCACCGCGGGCGCGGCGGGCGCCGCGTGCAGCACACGCAGCCGCACCTCGTCGTCCGCGATCGCCGGCGGCGAGTCGGTCAGCACGATCGGGGCGATGCCGGCCACCTCGCCGGCGGCCACCACCGTCACGCGCTGGTCTTCACCAATGGTCACCGTCGGAGCGGCCTGGCCGGCCGCGGGAATGACTGTGACGTCGCCGCCGGGGACGTTGCCGACCACCTCGATGGGATAGTCGCCGACCTCGTAGGCGCTGACGCGCACGCCCTTGTAGGGCACGCTGCCGGCGATCTCGAGCCCGGCCACCCGGACGTCCACGTCGGGCGCGTCGGGCGAGGCGTGGATCACTTCGAGGGTGCCGGTGGGCTGGGGAACCTGGGGCTGGGCGGTCGACGAATCGCTGCCGCCACCGCTGCAGCCGGCGGCGAACAGCAGCGCGGCGGCAGACAGAGCTGATAACAGACGGACCGGGGACATTCGTGCGCTCCTTTGCTGAAGGTCGCACGAACTCTAGAGCGCGGCGGATCAAGCACCCGTCAAGGAAACGGCACCGGATCGTTCACGGGTCGTTCACGAAGTCGACGGCGCCGAGGCGGCCGGGCCGGGACCGGCCGGCGCATCATCCCGCCAGGGCCAGCGCCCGCTGCGCCAGGGCGGCCTGCCGCTCCAGGTCCGCGAGCAGCTCGGCCAGCCCGTCGCCCGGATCCTCGCGGTCGAGGCCCGCCAGCGTCCGAGTCGCGGCCCGGACCAGGGGTTTCATGCCGTGACTGCCGGCTACCCGCTCCAGCTCCTGCAGTCCGGCGCGCAGCGGCTCCGCCTCGCCGCGGGTGGCAGCGGCCTGGAGGGTGCGCAGCCGATCCTCCAGACTGCTGACGAACGCCCGTCGGTCCGGCGCAGCCGGCGCCGCGCCGCCCGCCGCAGCGTCGAGGAACCGCAGCACCACCTCCTCGAACCGGGCCTGGTCGATGGGCTTGGCGAGCACGTCGTCGCAGCCCGCCGCTCGGTGCTGGCTGCCGTGGTCGGCCACCACGTCCGCCGTCAGGGCGACGATCGGCACCCGGCGCGGACACTGCGCGCGGATCCGGCGCGTCGCCTCCTCACCGCCCATCACCGGCATGTGCATGTCCATGAGCACCAGATCCGGCGGGTCCGCGAGCACGGCCTCGACGGCCTCCCGGCCGTTGGCCGCCGTCTCCGCGGTGACGCCCATGCGCTCGAGATAGATCGACACCAGCTTGAGATTGTGCGGGCTGTCGTCCACCACCAGCACGCGGCCCGACCGGCGCGCCGGGGTCCGGACCCGGCTGCCGGCCCGGGGCTGCACCTGGAACTCCGCCGCGTCGGTGATCCACGCCTCCGCACCGGCGCCGGCCGCCACCGGCAGCGACAGTTCGAAGGTCGAGCCTTCGCCGACGTGGCTGGTCACCGTCAGCGTGCCGCCCATGGCCTCGGCGAGCTGGCGGGAGATGACCAGGCCCAGGCCGGTGCCGCCGTAGCGGCGGGTGACCGAGGAGTCGGCCTGCTGGAATCTCTCGAAGATCCGGCCCAGCGATTCGGGCGGAATGCCGATGCCGGTGTCCCGCACCGCGCAGCGCAGCATCTGCGCATCGCGGTCGTAGTCCAGGCGAATCGTGACGCCGCCCGCGGCGGTGAACTTGAGGGCATTGCTGACCAGATTGAACATGATCTGCCGCAGCCGGGTCACGTCGGCACGAACCCGGCGCGGCAGCGGCAGCTCGGCATCGAGCTCGAAATACAGGCCCCGGGCGCTGGCCAGCGCCCGCTGGCCAGCGCAGAACTCGGCCACCATCGGAGCCAGCGCGACGTTCTGCCACTCCAGCTCCAGCTCCCCCGCCTCGATCTTGGACAGGTCGAGCACGTCGCCGATGAGCTGCAGCAGATGCCGGCTGTTGGACAGCACGATCTCCAGACGCTCGGCCACCTCCGGGGGCGGGTCGCTCTCTTCCAGGATCGACTCGGTGAAGCCGATCACCGCGGTGAGCGGCGAGCGCATCTCGTGGCTCATGTTGGCCAGGAACTCGGATTTCGCCTGATCCGCGGCCATGGCCGCGTCCACCGCCCGGGCCAGCTCGTCACTGCGCTCCTTGAGCTCCTCGGTGCGCCGCTCGATCTCGGCCTCGCGGTCGTTGACGACGTGCTCGAGCTGGTGACGCAGCCGGCTCTCCTGGGCATTCACCTGACGCAGCTCGGTCACCGACGACTTCAGCCGCGTGGCCACCTCGTTGAATCCCTCGACCACCTCCGCCACCTCGGCGGGCGGGTAGCTGGTGGGATCGATGGGCTGCCAGTCGCTGGCGATCCGGAACGCCTGGACGTGGCGCTTGAGCTGCTCCAGCGGCTCGGTGATGCGCCGGCTGACCACCCGGGCGGCGATCCCGGACACCACCACCACCATCGCCAGGAACAGGGCGACCCGTTCGATCTCGTCCCACACCACCGCGTGCAGGTGGGACGACGGCAGGGTGATCACGGCGTGCCAGCCGTTGTCCAGCCGGTGGGAAGCGAGCAGATGGTCGACCCGGCCGCCGTCCGCCTGGGGAATGCCGGCCTCGCCGACGCCGACCTCGCCGCCGCCGGCCAGCACGGCGCCGAGCCAGCCGACGTCGCCGTGCGCCGGCAGCGTCGAGAACACGAACTGGCCGCGCTGGTCGACGATGGCCAGGTCCTCGCCGTCGATCCGCCGATGGGCCTCCCAGATCTCCGCCATGCCCGACAGGTCGAGGGACACCTCGGCGATGCCGGCGAAGGCGCCGCCGGCCTCGATCGGCGCGCTCATGGCGACCAGCCAGTCGTTGCCGATGCCGCGCCCCTCGAAGGCGTCAGACACGAAGGATTGCCCGGTGGCGCGCACCGACGTGAAGTAGTCCCGATCCGCCACGGAGTCGCCGATCAGCCGGTCCATCTCCGGTGTCCGCTCGCGGATGCGGTCCGCCACGGCCACGAAGGTGATGACGCCGTCCCGGTCGGCCACCAGCGCGCTCAGCAGGCCGTCGAAGGCCGCCATGTGCCGGTCCAGCAGATTCTGCACGCGCCGGCCGTCCCAGTTGCCGTCGGACAGATTGGTGGCGAGCAGCTCGACGCTCTGGTGGTGCCGGGACAGGAAGTCCTCGGTCGCCCGGGCCACCGCCTGGGCGTTGTCGGCCATGCGGGCTTCGAGCTGCTGGCGGCTGTCGTCCACGGCCCGCCAGGCCAGGGCGATGGCCAGCGCCGCCGCCGGAATGACGAACAGCAGCTCGAAGCTCAGGGCGATGGAACGTCGGATCGGCCGATTGGCGAACAGCCGGCCCGCCAGCGACCGCATGGGCATCAGTCCAGGCTCAGGCTCTTGCCCTGGCCCACCACCGCCACCTTCTTGGCCTGCTGCTCGTGGCGGCGGGTGTAGCGCTGCAGGGCGTCGATGACCTTGCGCTCCTCGAACGGCTTCACCAGGAAACCGTCGACGCCGATGTCCGTCGCGGTCTTGACGTTCTCCATGGAGCTGTTGCCCGACACCATGACGATGAACGAATCGCGCCGGAAGGCCCGCATGATCTCCAGCACGTCGAGCCCGTTGAGCTTGGGGATCTCGATGTCCAGCAGGGTCACCTGGGGGGGATGCTGGGCGAACAGTTTGAGCGCGGTCTTGCCGTCGACGGCCTGGACGATGCGCGCATCCGGCCAGTGATGCTCGATCACCCCGCAGAGAAACCGCCGTCCCTGCTCGTCGTCTTCCACGATCAACACGTTCATGCGTCGCTACCTTCCTGCTTCGTATGCCATCGGATCAGTGCCCGTCCCGAACGCGGCCAGCTCGGCATCGAGCGCCGCGAACGCCGACCTCACAGGCAGGTCGTCGACCGCGCTGCCGCCGCGGGCCGCCTGCTGCAGAGTCGCCGCCGCCGTCGACAGCCCGTCCAGGCCCAGATTGCCCGCCGTGCCCTTGACGCGGTGGGCGATGCCGGCGACCGCCTCCAGATCGCCCTGGTCGCGCGCCCGGCGCAGCTCCCCGGCGACGTCCGGCAGCTCGCCGAGGTAATCGGCGACCAGCTCGGCGAACGCCTCCGTGTCGCGCCAGCGGCCGGATCCGCGCCAGCCGTCCGCGGAGGCGGCCGGCAGCAGGCGGGCCAGGCAGTCGAGGACCTGGTCAGCGTCGGCGTTGCGCGGAAGCGCGGCCGCGAAGCCCTCGTCCGGCGCGACACCGGGGCCCGCGTCCGTGGTCAGCGCCAGCCGCGGGTCGTCGTGGCCCACGGCCTCCAGCAGCTCGACGGCGGACGTGCCGTCGGCGGGCGCCAGCTCGAGGTCGAGCAAAATCAGGTCGAATGCCGTCTGCAGCGCCCGGCCCACCGCGGCTTCGGTGTCGCCGGTGAGCGTCACCCCCAGTCCCGCGGCGGTCAGCAGCCCTTCCAGGCGACGCCCCTCGGCGGCATCCGCGCAGGCGAGCAGCACACGGCCGGAAAGGGCTCGATCACGACCCGGGATGGGCTCATGTGAATCCGCCTCCGTTCGCTCCATGCCGCCCACCGCCGTCCATTTGCTGCGCCTCCGGGAGATTAGATAATTCCGGCGGCCCGCACCTTGGCGTAGGTCGCAATTTGCCAACCGGGCCGCAATCCGGGGCCGCCCGGGGGCGCGCCGGTGGGAACCGGCCCCGGCCGACCCGGCGAGCCACCATCAGCACGAGGAGAACGAACATGACACTGGCATTCTGGTGCGTACTCGCCGCCGGCATCCTGCCGCTGGTCTGGGTCGGCTACGCCAAGGTGAACGGAACGGGGTCGACGGGGGAGCGTTACGACAACCGGGCCCCGCGGCAGTTTCTGGCAGGCGTGGCAGGCGCGTCGCGCCGGGCCCACTGGGCGGAGCAGAACAGCTACGAGGCCTTTCCGCTGTTCGCCGCGGGCGTGATCGTCGCCCACGTCGCCGGGGCGCCCCAGAATGCCGTCGACCTGCTGGCCGTGACCTTCCTGGCGGCGCGCATCGCCCACGGGGTGTGCTACATCGCCGATCTCGCGACCCTGCGTTCCATCGTCTGGCTGGTGGGATGGGCGAGCAGCGTCGGCGTGTACTTCACGGCCCTGTAGCGGCGGCCGGCGCCGCCTTCGGCCGGAACGCCAGCAGCACGTTGCCTTCCGGCTGGCCGAAGCTGCCGTAGCCGGAGGCCGCGAACACCATCCCGGCGCCGGCGAACACCGAGTGGCTGTCGATGCTGCCGCCCCGCCCCGGAACGCCGTTCACGGTGTCGAAGTCCCCCAGGGTGTCGAACGCGAACACCACCGCGCCGCTGGCCGCGTCGAACACGTACAGCCGGCCGTCGACGCCGGCGGCGACCACGGTCCGGTCCACCACCAGGGGCGCAGCCGACAGCCCGTAGCGCTCGCCGCAGAGCGGGAAGCGCTCGCGCCGGGCGTCCGGGCAGTCGGGCACCGCCGGCTGACTCCAGAGCACCTCGCCGGTGTCGATGTCCAGGGCGTACATGCCTGGCCGGGGGGTGTAGCCCGGCCGGTCCCGGGCCGGGTCGTTGACCGGCGCGAACACCCGCCGGTCGTCGACGGCGAGCCCCCAGTGAATGCCGCCGAGCGGGGTGCCCTGGGAGAGGGTCTCGCGCCAGATCAGGCTGCCGTCGTCCGGGTCGAGGGCCCAGACGTCGCCCGACTTCTGCCCCGCCAGCAGCAGGTCGTTGCCGTCCGGCCGGGGCACCAGCACGGCGGCCGCACCGAAATCGAAGTCCTTGAGCACGCTGTCCTCGGGACTCGGGCAGTTCGGCGTGGATGCCTCGCCCGGTCCCCGGCAGCCGATGATCCACACGTCGTTGGCCAGCGCCTGGAACGACCAGACCAGCTCGCCGGTGTCGAGGTCGAGGGCCAGCACCCCGTCACTGGTGTCCGTCGCCGGCAGCGACGTGTTCTGGCCGGTGGTGACGTAGACCAGACCCCGTCCGGGATCGACGGTCGGCGTCGACCAGATCGGCGCGCCGGACGGTCCGCGCAGCCGCACGCCGAGGCGGTTGACCCGGCCGTTGTACTGCGCCTCGCCCATGGTGTGGTAGGTCCACAGCCTGCGGCCGGTCGCGGCATCCAGGGCCACCACCGCACCGTGCTCGACGCAGCACTCGTAGCGCGGATCGGCGCCGCGGCCGACGCCGGAGGAGGACACCGGCACGATGATCCGGTCGCGGAACAGCACCGGCGCGCCGGTGATGGTGGCGAGCTCGGAGTGGCGGCCGTCCACCGCCCAGATCCGCTCACCGGTGCGGGGGTCCACCGTGTGCACCCGGCCGAGCCGGTCCGCCAGGATCAGCGCCGGCGGCCCGCCGTCGCCGAGATTGCCGTAGGAGACCGAGGTGCGAAGCTGCGTGCCGGCCTCGTAGACCCACTTCACGCAGGGCCGGCGCACGTCGATGGCCAGCAGGCGGCCGGTCTGGACGGGCGCGAAGAACAGGGTGTCGCCGACGATGACCGGCGAGGACCGCAGCGTGGTGGTGTCGGGGAAGCCGATCGCCCAGGCGAGCTCCAGATGCGGCAGGTCCTCGCTGGTCAGGCCGGCCTGAGCGGCCGTCAGCCGCCGGCTGCTCGACAGGTCCGTGCCGAACATGGTCAGCGCCGCGGGTCGGTCGAGGTCGACTGTCCGCCCGCCGGGGCCGCACATCATCCCGGCCAGCCACTCGCCGCTGTCCGCTTCCTTCGCCGCCAGATAATCGACCAGCTCGTAGCGCTCGCGCCGGGACAGCGCTGCCGCCTGCTGCTGCATCACGCCTTCGGTCAGCGCCAGGTACAGGGACTCCCCGTTCATCCGCCGCAGCGCCGACACGTCGGGGGTGCGGGGCTCCCCGGGCGCATCGTGACAGGAGGCGCAGTGCTGCTGGTACAGCGCCGCACCCGGATGGGGCGGATCGCGCAGCTCCGCCGGCTGCGCCGCCGGCTGGGCCGCGCCAGCGAGCCACGCCGCCAGGGCCGCCGCGGCGAGCGCCGCGGCACGACGAGATTCGATCACCGGCGTTCTCCCCGGCCGACCGCGGGCCGGACGGCCCGCCGGCCGGCTATTCGACGATGGCCTGATAGACCAGGTTCTTGAACTCGCTGCCCAGGCGGGTGCGATGCGGAATGCTCTGAACCATGAAGATGCCGACGAGGTCCTCCTCGGGGTCGACCCAGAAGCGGGTGCCGGCGGCGCCGCCCCAGTTGTACTCCCCGGGCGAGCCCAGCTCGCCGATCTCGCCCTGGTCCAGCGCCACCGCGACGCCCAGCCCGAAGCCGACGCCGTCGCGTCCGAAGCCCATGGGGATGTCGCCGAGGTGGTTGACCGTCATCAGCTCCACGGTCTTGGGCGACAGCAGGCGCACGCCATCGAGTTCGCCGCCGTTCAGCAGCATCTGGCTGAATCGCAGGTAGTCCGACGCGGTGGACATGAGACCGCCGCCGCCGCTCTCGAACCTGGCGCCGGGCCGGTAACCTTCGTCGAGGGCCTTGTTGGCCTCGACGAGTTCCGTGGCCGTGCTGGCGGACTGGAAAGCGGCGGCGGTGTCCTCCGGCGTGCCCGCCGGGCTGTACAGCTCCGCCACCCGATCCCACTTGTCGTCCGGCACGACGAAGCTGGTGTCGACCATGCCGAGGGGTGCGAAGATGCGCTGCTCCAGGAAATCACCGAACTTCATGCCGGACACCGCCTCGACCAGCCGGCCCTGCACGTCCACCGCCACGCTGTAGTGCCAGCGCGTGCCGGGGTCGTACTGCAGCGGGATGCCGCCGAGCCGGGTGACGAAGTCCTCCAGCGTGGCGTCGTCCGCCAGCAGGCCGGCCTCCCGGTACATCCGGTCGACCTCGGTGTTGCCGAACACGCCGTAGGTGAATCCCGCGGTGTGGGTCAGCAGATCGCGGATCGTCGGCTGTCGCCGCGGCGCCCGGGTCTTGCCGGCCTGGGACGCGTCGCCGCTGCCTTCGGTGCGACTCACCGTGCCGTCGGACACCATGCGGGTGTTGCCGCCGTCGGCCGTCGACACCGCCACCTCGAGGTCCGCGAGCTCCGGAATGTAGCGGGCCACCGGGTCGTTCAGAAAGAAATGGCCTTCCTCGTAGAGCATGAGCACCGCCACCGCGGTGATCGGCTTGGACATGGAATAGATCCGGAAGATCGTGTCTTCCGTCATCGGCCGCTCCGGCTCGCGGTCGGCGAGCCCGTAGGTCTGCTGGTAGACGACCTTGCCGTCCCGGGCGACCAGCCCCAGCCCGCCCACCATGACCCCGTCCGCGACGGCCTGATTCATGTGATCGGTGAGACGCTGCAGCCGCTCCGCGGACATGCCGACCCGCGCCGGCTTGGCCTCCGGCAGCTCCCGGGCCTGGACGGCCGGCGCCGCCGCGATCGCCAGGCCGAAGACCAGCGCCACCAGGCCGCTTCGTGCTGATACACGCATGAACCTCTCCCCCTTCGAGTTCGTAAGCGCTCAAGGCTAGTCATTTCCCGGACACGGCACAATCGAAACGGGCGCGCCGAGACCGGGACCGGCCCGGAAGCGCGGTGCAGGACGCGTCGCGCTGACGTAATCTCGAACGGCATCCGAACCGGGACCACCCATGCCTGCCATCCTCGACCCCGCTCCATCGAACCGTGGCCGCACCGGCGCGCCCGGCACCAGCCGGCGTCGCCTGCTCGGCGCCGCCGGCGCCGCGGCCGCGGGCCTGGCCACCGGCTGCTCGGCCGTCGGCGCGCGCCGCCGGGACGTTCATCCGCGCCCCCTGTCCCGCCAGCCGTTCGTGGCGCCCCGGGTATCCGCCGACCGGGTCGTCCGGGTGATCGTCGGCCACCGGCCCTACCGGCCCTCGGGTTTCGTGGTACGGCGCGAGGTCGACGGACCGCGCACGCTGATCCACAACTACGGGCACGGCGGTGGCGGCATCACCCTGGCGTGGGGCTCGTCGGCCCTGGCCGTGCGGGAAGCCCGCGGCCTGCCGCCCGGCCGGGCGGCGGTCGCCGGCGGCGGCATCATGGGCCTGACCACCGCCCGGCTGCTCCAGGACGCCGGCTGGCAGGTCACCATCTACACCCGGGACATGCTCCGCCATACCACCTCCAACGTCGGCGGCGGCCAGTGGGCGCCGACCAGCGTGTTCGAGGAGGACGCGGCGACCCCGGGGTTCCTCGCCCAGTTCCGCGCCGCGGCGCGGATATCCCACCATGCCTACCAGAACCTCGGCCCCGGCTACGGCGTCCGCTTCATCGAGAACTACTATCTCGGCGCCGAGCCGCTGGAGGCGCCGTGGTATCTCCGGGAGCTGCCGGAGCTGTTCACCTCGGTGGCGGAGCTGCCGGCCGGCAGCCATCCGTTTCCCGTGCCCTGGGTACGCCGGGTGGTATCGATGATCGTCGAGCCGGCGATCTTCCTGCGGCGCGTGCGCGACGACTTTCTGCGGGCCGGCGGACGCTTCGAGATCCGCGACTTCGCCAGCCGGGACGAGCTGCTGGCCGTGACGGAGCCGGTGATCTTCAACTGCACGGGACTGGGCGCCAGAGCACTGTTCGACGACACGGAACTCGAGCCGGCGAAGGGCCAGCTCGTGTTTCTGCCGCCGGATCCCGTCGTCGACTTCATCACCGTGGGCGGCGGAACCGGCGTCAGTTACATGTTCCCCCGATCCGGCGAGATCGTGCTCGGCGGGTCGTTCCAGCGCGGCGACTGGTCCCGCCACGCCGAGCCGGCGGTGACCGAACGCATCCTCGCCGACCACCGGGCCCTGTTCGCCGGGTTCTCCTGACGCAGGAGCGCACCGGGCCGACGGTCATGCCACGCCGTCGATCCGGTAGTCGGCAATCTGCACCTCGGCGCCCTGGTCGGCGTAGTCGCCAGCCGCCCGCCGCGCCCGGAACTCGCCCCAGCCGATGGGCCGGTAACGGGCCGGAGCAGCCGTGTCGACCGTGCCGGGCAGCGGCGCGTAGCGGTAGTCGTAGCGGGGATTGAAGAAGAACGGCGCGCTGTAGCGCTCCGCCCGATCGCTGGCGCGCACCCGGTGCAGCGCCGCCCGGTAGCGGTCGTTGGACCAGACCTGCACGACGTCGCCGATGTTGATGACCAGCGCGTCGGGATTCGTCTCGATCAGATGCCAGGCGCCATGGCGGTACACCTCCAGCCCTGGCTGGTCGTCCTGCAGCAGCACGGTGAGCGCGCCGGCATCGGTGTGGTGATTGATGCCGAGGTGGCCGGCCACCGGCAGTTCGAGCGCCGCTGGGGATTCGGGAACCGGGCACAGCGGGTAGTA
>DLCH01000011.1:0-5038 GCA_002480525.1 Gammaproteobacteria bacterium UBA7803
TACCCCGGAAACCTTCGAAGAACCAAAAAAAAGGCGGGCCCGGAGGCCCGCCTTTTCGCACACCTGAGACGCAGGCTTACTGCATCAGGGTGTAGGTCGCACGCAGGAACATGTAGCGACCGAACGCATCGTAGACCTGCGGGTACGTGTTGCCGTTACCCGGCGCCGTACCAACGATCGAGCTCAGCGGCGGATCGTTGTCGAACAGGTTGTTGATGCCCGCGGTCACGGAACCCGCTTCGTTGAAGCGCCAGGTGCCGGACACGTCGAAGTAGTCCTGCGCCTTGAACGTCTCGTTCACCGGAGAGAAGGAACCGCTCAGGCCCGGCTGATCCGAGGACTGGGCGACGTCCACCTCGCCGTAGCGACGCCAGGTTGCCGTCAGAGCCACGTCCCAGGGCGTTTCCCAGGTGGCGCGCAGCTTGTGACGGTACTCCGGATTCGGAGCGCCGCAGGGGCCGCCGTAGAAGCCGGCACAGTCGTAGATGTCCTGCGGACCGGAATCCGGCAGCGGCACTTCTTCCAGCTCGTCGAGGAAGGTGGCCACGTAGTCGACTTCCACGAAGCCCATGTCGCCGACGGTGAAGCCGTAGTTGGCCAGCACGTCGATACCCTTGGTGGACAGCTCACCGGTGTTCACGTCGGTGGCGATCACGTAGCCCGTCTGGTTGGCCCAGAGGGTGCCGCCCGCACCACGGTTGATGAGCGAGCAGAAGAAGGGATCGCCCGTCTCCAGACAGCTCGACAGCGCCAGGTTCTCGTCGACGTTGTCGATGCGGCCTTCCAGCGAGATGTCGAAGTAGTCGACGGAGACCGTCAGGCCTTCGATGGCGGACGGCGTCAGCACGAAGCCGACGGTGTAGGTGTCGGACTTCTCGGGATCGAGGTCCGGGTTGCCGCCTTCCAGATTGTTGAACTGACCGGCCGGGTTGTCGGCGATGTTGCCGTACTGAGCCGCGGTCACGCCGGTGCGCGCGCACTGCTCGAAGGTCGCGGTCGGCGTCGGGCCGGAGCAGGGATCGTAGAGACCATTCGGACCTTCGGTCAGGTCGAACAGGCTGATGCCCTGGGGATCGAACAGCTCGAAGATGTTCGGCGCACGCACGGCACGCTGGTACGACGCCCGGAACCGGATGTCGTTGGTCGGCGCGTAGTCGGCACCGAACTTGTACGAATCCGTGGTGAAGTCGTCGTAGTCGGAGTAACGGTAGGCACCGTCCACGCCGAGGTGCTCGACGCCGGGCGCACCCTGAACCAGGGGCACGTTCAGCTCGAGGAACAGATCGATCACGTCCTGGGTACCGGAGACCGGATTGGTCGGGCCGCCCTGGCCGGCGCCGTCGCCGGTCTGGAAGGCCAGATCGGGATTGCTGTCGAGCTTGTCCTCGCGGTACTCGATACCGGCGGCGAACGCCAGCGCTTCCTGAGCGGAGGGCACACGGATGTCCCACTCGTCCAGGCTGCCGGAGATCTGGCCGCTGATCACGGTCTGCTCGGTGGTGCCGTCCCGCTGCAGCGGAATCGCCAGATAGCTGACCGCTGCCGGATCCGGCGGGTTGCCCGTGAAGGCGTCGTAAGGCACGCAGTTCGGATCGTCGTTGGTCGGATCGTCGTCCACGTTCACGCGGCACACGGGGGCGCCGGTGTCCGGATCCTCGACGGCGTACAGCGCCTTGGTGATCCGGTTGATGGACAGGTCGTTGTTGTAGATCTCGGAGCGACGCACCCGCGAGTAGCTCGCGTAGACGTCGTAGGTGAGCTGAGTCTCGCCCACCAGGCCGCGCAGGCCGCCGAGGAAGCGGGCAGTGGTGTGCTGGATGTCGTTGTTCCGCTCACCGCCTTCCACGTTCCGACGCAGGATCAGCACGCCGTCGGCGATGTCGTCTTCCGTCAGGCCCTGGGAGCCGCACAGGAAGTCGAACTGCTGATCGGACAGGTACGGGTTGTTGCAGTTGATGCCGCCGTTACCACCCGCGACGCCGTAGCCGAAGATGCCCGACGGGGCGATCTGGCTGTTGGTCTCGTTGTTCATGTACATGAACTCGGCGTAGGCCTCGACGTTCTCGTTGAACTCGTAGTTCACGAACATGCCACCGTTCAGGCGCTCGTTCGGGCGCTGATAGTGGTTGAACGGGTTGAAGTTGAACGTGTCGGTGGTGAAGTCGCGGGGTGCGAACTCACCGTCCGGGGTCACCCGGGCCCAGCCGTCGGGCAGGGTCACGGTGGTGCCCACGTTCAGCAGGTTGGCGATCTCGTTGGTGCTCGAGCCGCTGCAGGTGAACTCTTCCCCGTTGTTGCGGGTACCGAGCGCACACTGGGCGTAGTCGTAGTCACCCTGCAGGATCGGGTCGGTCTCCTGATAGCCCAGGAAGCCCATGAAGTGGCCCTGGCCATTCCCGAAGCTGCTGCCGAAGGACACCGTCAGATCGAAGGAGTCACCGTTGGTGGTGCTGCCGTCCGGAACCGCGAACTGGCCCGGGTTGATGGCATTGAACTCCTCGAGCAGGTCCTGGGTGCTGCCGTTGTTGTTGTGCTGATAGGTCGAGAAGTTGCCATCGAACTTCAGACCCTCGAAGTCGTCGTTCAGCACGAAGTTCACGACACCGGCGATGGCGTCCGAACCGTAGGTCGCCGAAGCGCCGCCGGTCAGGATGTCCACCCGCTCCACCAGAGCAGCCGGGATGAAGTTGACGTCCGGTGCCGGCGTGTTCAGCGAGCCGTAGGGCAGCCGCCGACCGTTCATCAGCACCAGGGTGCGCTCCTCACCCAGACCCCGCAGGTCGACCGACGAGGTACCCGTCGCGCCGTTGGCGAGGTTGGAGCCCTGGGCGCCGAACGCCTGGGGCAGGGTGTTGATCATGTCCTCGACCTGGAGGACACCGCGGACGTTGAACTCCTCGGCGCTGATCGCGGTGACCGGGCTGGTTTCCACCAGGTTGCCGGCCGTCTGGATGCGAGTACCGGTGACCACCACTTCTTCGATGGGTCCAGCGGCTTCCTCACCATAAGCTGCGCCGGTCACCGTCAGGCCTGCTGCAAAAAGCACGCCCCCGGCCACCAGCGAGCCGCAGGCGGCCGCCAATGGTCTCTTCTGAAACATTTTGTGTACCCCAACTCTATTTGGTTATTAGGCTGGCTTTGCGCCACGGCGCGGATTATAGGCACAGATAAATCCGCAACATAGGGGTAATTTCGTCACAAAAACAGAGGCTCTTATAGCCGAATCGAAGGGTCGGCGCACCGTTTCGGGGCAGAAAAGGGTAGGAAAAGGGCGGGGTTTCGACCCGCCCGTGAAATGCCCTGAAACACCTGTAACGCTTTGCCGGAGCAAAAACGCAGGAAAAACGCAGGAAAAATGGAGGATCTCGGTCCGGCCGGCGCGGCCGCGACCGCTCAATAACGACCGCCGAGCTTGCTGTGATCCCAGGAGACGTAGCGCTCCGGAATGAACCGGATCAGCACCCGCTTGTCCGCCGTCGCCGCCACCGTGTCGGACAATTTCGCCCGATCTTCCTCCGAGATGGTGTGCCCGCGGGTGTTGATCCGTACCAGCGCGTCGATCACCGCCTCCCGGTCGTCGACGATCTCCGCCCGGCTGTAGATGAGCACGCTCTTCAGCTCCGAGTAGACCTCACCGGTTTCCACCAGCAGCGCCGCCCGGGGATCCCGCTGCAGATTCAGCACCTTCTGGCTCTTGCGGAAGGTGGTGCAATGAACGACGCCCGCATCATCCACCCAGAACCACATGGGCATCGGATGCGGATAGCCGTCCTTGCCGTTGGAGACGATGATGATGGTCTTCTGCTCCGCCAGAAAGGCGTCGATTTCCTCGGGGGTGAGCTGAATCAGTTCGCGGCGTGACGGCATCGGGTTTCCTCTATCGCAGTGCGTGTCCAAAGGCGGGATTCTCGCGCGGGGGTGCAGACACTACAATTCGCGCTCCCGATGACAGATCGCGATCTGGAGATCGCTCCTACAGTGGCCAGAAAAGAAGACCAGGCGGCGGGCAACGAGCTCATCGATCTGCTCGACCTCGAGGAGATCGAGCAGAACCACTACCGCGCCACCAGCCCCAACGAGGGCTGGCAGCGGGTCTATGGCGGGCAGGTCATCGGTCAGGCACTGGTGGCGGCGTCCCGGACCGTGCCGGAAGACCGCCAGGCCCACTCGCTGCACGGCTATTTTCTGCGCCCCGGCGATACCACCATCCCGATCCTGTACAAGGTGGACCGCATCCGGGACGGCCGCAGCTTCACCACCCGCCGGGTGGTGGCGATCCAGCACGGCCGACCGATCTTCAACATGTCCATCTCCTTCCAGGTGGACGAGGACGGCTTTTCCCATCAGTTCGACATGCCGGACGCCCCGGCCCCGGAATCTCTGCCCGACGAGCGCGAACTGCGGGCCCAGTGGGCGGAACGGCTGCCGCCCGAGCAGGCCCAGACGTTCACCCGGGACCGGCCCATCGACGTCCGGCCGGTGGATCCCGTGGACATCTTCGCGCCGGAGGCGCGGCCGCCGCAGCAGATGTGCTGGATGAAGAGCCGCGCATCGCTGCCGGACGATCCGCGCCTGCACCAGTGCGTGCTGGCGTACCTGTCCGACTGGTCTCTGCTGGACACTGCCACCCTGCCTCACGCCGTGAGTTTCATGGACGACGACATGCAGATGGCGAGTCTCGACCATGCCATGTGGTTCCACCACCCGTTCCGCGCGGACGAGTGGCTGCTGTACGTCCAGGACAGCCCCAGCGCCAGCGGCGCGCGGGGGCTGAATCGGGGCCTGGTCTACGACCGGGAGGGCGTGCTGGTCGCCTCCGCCGCCCAGGAGGGGCTCATGCGCCGGCACGCCCCGACTTCCTGAGGGAAACCCCTCCGATTCCGCTTCCTCCGGGCCCCCGCCGTGATGCAGCGCACGCTTTCCACGGCAGCGGGGGCGGCTCCGAATCCGTCAACTAGACTTCATGGGATTTCCGGTCCACGAGCACCGGAACCCGGCCCGTGCGCCGCCGTCCCGAAACGGCGGCCCGCCGGCCCCC
>DLCH01000011.1:5346-6314 GCA_002480525.1 Gammaproteobacteria bacterium UBA7803
CCCGCCGGCCCCCGCGCGGCGCCAGCGCCGCTTCGAACCCGATGAGGCAGACATGGACGGATTGCGCAACACCGACCGATTCGAACAGCTCAGGCAGGAGACCTTCCAGGCCGCCCACAGGCTGATGCGCCCCATGATGTGGGGCTTCTTCGCCATCTACGTGGCCCTCAACTTCGTCTACGAGGTGTCCCTCGTCGGCATGGGGCTGTTCCTCGCCCTGAACGGCGTGCTCGAGGCGCTGATCCGCTACAACGGCGATTCCGCCGCCGCCCGCTACTACGTCGGCTTCATGACCATGGCGGCGTCGGCATTCCTGATCGACGTGGCCCAGGGCTACACCTGGATGCATTTCATCATCTTCGCCAACCTGGCCTTCCTGCTGGCCTATCGGGACTGGAAGGTGATCCTGGTCGCCGAGGTGACCATCGCCCTGCACCATCTGGCCTTCAACTACCTGCAGGCAGCCGGCGCGCCGGTGATGGTGTTCCGCCCGGAGATGCTCGGTCTGCACATGGTCGTCATTCACGCCGTGTTCGTCGTCTTCGAATGCGGCGTGCTGTTCCACATCTGCCGCTCCTTGAACGAGAACCTGGAGGACCGGGTCCGGATCGAGAACACCCTGCAGCAGGTCATGCAGGTGAAGAGCGTTTCCCAGAACAACGTCAAGATCCAGCACGGCATCGAGGAAGTGGTGCAGGCGAACCGGGACCTCAACCAGCGCTCGATCCGCCAGGCCGAACACGTCCAGGAGATGCGCGACCACCTCGACAGCTTCACCCGGCAGCTTCACGACACGGTGCAGCGCAGCGACGAGGCCTCGGAGCTGGCGACCACCGCCGTGGTCGGGGCCCAGGGCGGCGCCTCGGTCGTGGGCGAGCTGGTGAGCTGCATCGAGCTGCTGGCGAAGAACAGCCAGCAGGTGTTCGAGATGGTCGACGTGATCGAGGAGATCGCCTACCAGACCAATC
>DLCH01000011.1:6611-26634 GCA_002480525.1 Gammaproteobacteria bacterium UBA7803
AGGAGATCGCCTACCAGACCAATCTGCTCGCCATCAACGCTTCCGTGGAAGCCGCTCGCGCCGGCGAGCAGGGCCGCAGCTTCGCGGTCGTGGCCAGCGAGGTCCGCGATCTCGCCAGCCGGTCGAGCGATTCGTCCCGGGAGATCCGCGACATCATTCAGACCAACGTCGACCAGGTGGCGCGCGGCGTGAAGCTCGCCACCGACTCCGGCGCGTCCCTGAAGGACATCGTCGAGCGGGTGCAGAACGTCAAGCAGTTCATGGATTCGCTCCGGGACGCCAACGGCGAGCAGGCGGAGAGCCTCAAGGGCATCAACGCCATCATCGCCTCGCTGGACGCCATGACGCAGCAGAATCTGGCGATGGTCGAGGAACTCGAGCGCAGCGGGGAACACCTGCACAACGAGTCCGCCCTGGTCGCCCGGCACATGTCGGAAGCGCTCAGCCGGGTGTGAGGCCCCCTCTTCCGAGGCACCTCACGGGAGGCGCCTCGGCGGGCCGGGCCGTCAGCGGTAGCCGAACGGCCGGTTGCCCTCCAGCGAGCGATAACGCTCGAGCAGCCGGGTCTGCCGGCTCTCCATGGGCATCCAGCGCCCGTCGATCATCACCCGCTCCGCCCAGGTGGTCAGCTCCAGCGGGTCGCCGGTCCAGATGACCAGATCCGCCGGGGCACCTTCGGTGATGGTCCCGACGCCCTCGGCCAGCCCGAACACCTCGGCCGGTCGCCGGGTAATGGCTGCCAGCGCTTCCCCCCAGGGCAGCCCCTCGGCGACGGCATTGCCCGCGATCTGGCGCAGCAGCCGGGCGTTGTGGGTCTCTTCCGCGGTCAGCAGCACCGTCACCCCGGCCTGGTGCAGACGCGTGGCGTTGTCCAGCCGGGCGCCAAGCTGATCGTAGGACACGGGCAGGTTGGCCAGGATGTCCAGCACCACCGGAATGCCGGCCTCGGCCAGCGCATCGGCCACCTTCCAGGCCTCGGCGCCGCCGTGAATCACCACGTCCAGCTCGAAGTCCCGGGCCAGGGCGATCGCTTCGCGGATCTCGTTGGCCCGATGGACCGACAGCACCAGCGGCACTTCGGCCTCCAGGAACGCGGCCAGCGCTTCCAGTTCCCGTCGGGTGTAGCCGCCCTGCTCCTGCTGGAACCGCCCGGGACGGAACTCCCGGGCGCGTTCGAACGCCAGCCGCAGCCGCTGGATCACGGCACTGCGGCTGCCGCCGACGTAGCCCGCGCTGCCAGCGCCAATGGCCCCGAACATGGCCACCTTCGGCCCGCTCAGCACCTCGCCGTCGCCGAGCGTGATCACGGCCCCCCAGCCGCTCAACGGATCGTTGCCCGGCAGCGGCGCCACCACCGCCCGGGTGATGCCGCCGACGCGGTTCACCGGCAGCAGGGTGGAATCCGGATTGATGGCGTACTGCACGTCGAACGCGGGACCCAGCCGGTAGGGCTCCACCACCGGCGCGTTGCCGCCGCCGACCGTCGACGTGGACACCTGAGCATCCACGGTGGTCGCTTCGCCGGAGATCTCCACCAGCCCGAGCTGGGAGTAGGACTCGATCAGGCCGGGGGTGATCACCTTGCCGGAGGCGTCCACGCGCTCGTAGCCGTCCGGCACCGCGAGCCCGGCGCCTACGGCCTCGACGACGCCGTCGTCACCCACCAGCACGGTCATGCCGTCCCGCGGTTCACCGTCCTCCATGGTGTAGAGCGTGCCGCCGACGATGGCGGTGCCGGCGTGGGCGGCTGGCGCCAGCAGGGCCACGAACAGCCCCTGTAGGAGCGGCCGAAGCTCGTTCGGCTTGGCGCTCGCAAAGCGAGCGCACTGTCTCCAGACCGCGATCGCGCTCTGGAGAGCGCTCCTACACGAGAATCCGGTCATGCTGGTGCTCATCGTTCCATCCCCCGCGCCGTCTGCATGAGGTCGAAGTCCGTCAGCGGCTGCCGGTCCGGATCGTTGCGGTCGTAGTACCGGTAGCCGTCGATGTACACCTGCTGAGCCCGGGCGTACACGCTGAAGGGATTGGCGTTCCACAGCACCAGATCCGCGGCCTTGCCCGGCTCGATGGTGCCGGTCTCGTCGGCGATGCCCAGCGCCCGGGCCGCATTGGCCGTCAGCCAGCGGATCGCCTCCGCTTCGTCCACGTCCATGCCGGCCTGACGTGCTGCCGCCATGGCCTTGGCGGTTTCCTGGTTGAGGTGCTGAATACCCCGGGCCGAATCCGAGTGCACGATGGCGCAGGCGCCCGCGGCGTCCACCAGCGCGACGTTCTGGTTCACGGCATCGAAGGCTTCGAGCTTGAAGCCCCACCAGTCCGCCCACATCGCCGAGCAGATGCCCTCCTCGGCCAGCAGGTCGGCGATCTTGTAGGACTCCACGGCGTGATGGAAGGCGGTGATCTGGTAGCCGAACTCCCTGGCCACGTCCATCATCACCGCCATCTCGTCGGCCCGGTAGCAGTGGTTGTGCACCAGGATCTCGCCGTCGAGCACCGCGGCCAGGGTATCCATGGTGAGGTCCCGCTCCGGCGGATCGACGTCCGGGTCCGCCTCGGCGGCGGCCATCTTCTCCCGGTAAGCCACCGCCTTGGCCCAGGCCGAGCGGTAGCCCGCGACGTTGCCCATGCCCGTGGACGGCGCCTGGTTGCGGGAGCCGTACACCCGCTCCGGGTTCTCGCCGCAGGCCATCTTCAGCGAGTGCGGCGCGCCGGGGAACTTCATGCCCTGCACGGTGCGGGAAGGCACGTTCTTGAGGGTGACCCCACGGCCGCCGAACAGATTGGCGCTGCCCGGCAGAATCTGCAGCGTGGTCACGCCGCCAGCCAGGGCCAGCGGAAACTGCGGGTCCTGGGGCCACACGGAGTGCTCCGCCCACACCCTCGCCGTGTTGGGATCGGTGGCTTCGTTGCCGTCCTGGGTGGCGGCGATTCCGGGCGACGGGTAGTCGCCGAGATGGGAGTGCACGTCGATGATGCCGGGAGTCAGCCACAGCCCCCCGGCGTCGACGACGGCGGCATCCGGCGCCTCGAGGTCGGTGCCGACGGCGGCGATCCGCCCGTCCACCAGGTGGACGTCGGCGCCATCGAGGCGCTCGCCGGTGCCGGTCAGCACCGTGGCGCCGGTGATGAGCAGCTCCTCTGTGGGCAGCGGCGTGTAGGTGGAGGCGTAGGGCTCGCGGTCGGCGGCTGACGCATGTCCGGCGACCAGCGCCAGACCAACGGCCACGGCGGACGGAATCAGTGTCGAGAGTCGTCGCAAAGTGCTCATGGTTGTTTGTAGACCTTGCCGTTTTTCATGACGAAATGGACCTTGCCGAACTGGGACGTATCGGTCAGCGGGTCCCCGGGGACGGCGATCACGTCGGCCAGCTTGCCGGGCGCGATGCTGCCCAGCCGTTCCGACTGATCGAGCAGCTCGGCGGCGCTGCGGGTGGCGCTGACGATGGCTTCCATGGCCGGCATGCCGGACTCGATCATGTAGCCGAACTCCCGCCAGTTGTCGCCGTGGGGCGAGACGCCGGTATCGGTCCCGAAGGCGATCTTCACGCCGGCCTGGTAGGCCCGCGCGAAGGTGTCCTGAATCTTGGGACCGATGGCGGCGGCCTTGGGCCGGACCACCTCGGAGAAGTAGCCGGGTTCCTCCGCCTTCTCGCCGACGAAGCGGCCGGCCAGGATGGTGGGCACGTACCAGGTGCCTTCGCGCTTCATCAGCCGGATCACCTCGTCCGTCATGAAGGTGCCGTGCTCGATGGAATCGACGCCGCCGAGGACCGCGCGCTTCATGCCCTCGGTGCCGTGGGCGTGTGCGGCGACCCGGAAGCCGTAGTCCCGGGCCGCCGCGACGATGGCTTCGATCTCCTCGACCCGGAACTGGGGGTTCTGTCCGCTCTTCGCCTGGCTGAGCACGCCGCCGGTGGCGGTGATCTTGATCAGATCCGAACCTTCCTTGTAACGCGCACGGACCGCCTTCCAGGCGCCGTCGGTGGAGTTCACGACCCCGTCCATCGGACCGGGGTCCTCGGCCAGCGCCCGGCTGCGGCCGTTGCTGGGATCGGCGTGGCCGCCGGTGGTGGCGATGGATTTGCCGGCGGTGAAGATCCGCGGGCCGATCACGTGGCCCTGGGCGATGGCGTCGCGCAGGGACTGGGCGAGGCCGTGGGAGGTGCCGAGATCCCGGACCGTGGTGAAGCCGGCCATCAGCGTCACCTCGGCATAGGGCACGGACCGATAGGCGGAATCCTGCGGATCCAGCGTGAAGCTCTCGAGCTGCCGGTCCGGCGAGGTCTGGCTGGCGATGTGCACGTGCATGTCGATCCACCCCGGCATCACCGTGGCGTCGCGCAGATCGATGACGGTGTCGCCGTCCACGTAGCCGGCCTCCACGGCGACGATTTCGTCATTTTCGATGACGATCGAGCGCTCCGTGAGCACTTCCGAGGCGTCCACGTCGATCAGCCGGCCGGCGTGGATCACCGTGGCGGCATGGGCCGAAACCCCTGCTGCGGCAAGCGCGGCCAGGGCCAGAATCTTCTTCATGGGTGTTCCCCCGAGTCGTCGACGGCCGAACCATACCAAATGCCGCCCTGGTATACTGACCGATTTGGTTCGCCGGGAGTCGCCGTGGCCGAAGCCGCCCCCAACATCGACAAGATCACCGAGTCGGTCGACACCATCAAGACCGAGCTCGAAGCCCATCGCTACATCTGCAGCGATCAGATCGCCACCGCCGTCTATCTGGCCTACCACCTGCGCAAGCCGATCCTGATCGAAGGCCCGCCCGGCGTCGGCAAGACCGAGCTGGCCAAGACCACCGCGGACATGTTCGCCCTGCCGCTGATCCGCCTGCAGTGCTACGAGGGCCTCGACGAGGCCAAGGCGATCTACGAGTGGAAGTACGGCAAGCAGCTCCTGTACACCCAGGTACTGAAGGAGACCCTGGACGAGGTGCTCCAGGGTGCCAAAGGCTTCGCCGAGTCCGTCGGCCGCCTGCACGAGTTCGGCGACATCTTCTTTTCCGAGGAATTCCTCGAGCCGCGGCCGCTGATGAAGGCGCTGAAGGCCGAGGAAGGCTGCGTGCTGCTGATCGACGAGGTCGACAAGTCCGACCACGAATTCGAGTCGCTGCTGCTCGAGATGCTCTCCGACTACCAGCTCTCGATTCCCGAGATCGGCACCTTGAAGGCGGCCAAGGAGCCGCCCATGGTGTTCCTCACCAGCAACAACACCCGGGAGATCTCCGACGCGCTCAAGCGCCGCTGCCTGCACCTGTACATCCCGTTCCCGGACGTGGACCTCGAGCAGCGCATCATCAACGCCCGGGTGCCGGAGATTCCCGGCGAGCTGCGCCGCCAGCTCGTGGCCTTCATTCACGAGCTGCGGGACATGGACCTGAAGAAGGTGCCCGCCATCAGCGAGACCATCGACTGGGCCCGGACCCTGCTGCTGCTGCACGCCGACAGCCTGGACCCGGCCCTGGTGCGGGACACCCTGAACGTGATTCTCAAGTTCCAGGACGACATCGAGAACGTGAACGCGGAGCTGACCACGCTGACCAGCAAGGCCACCAAGACCTGAGGACCGCCATGCCCTCCCCTGTAGGAGCGATCTCCAGATCGCGATTGGCGTCAGGCCGAAGAGATCGCGATCTGGAGATCGCTCCTACATCAGGGGGCAAAGGGCCAATCTGATGGACCGAACCCTCACCAACTTCATCCGCGCCCTGCGCAACGCCGACATCCGGATCTCCACCGCGGAGACCCTGGATGCGCTGTCGGCCGTGGAGCTGGTGGGCTACGAGGACCGCGGCGCCCTGAAGCGCTCGCTGGCGCTGGTGCTGCCGAAGACGGCGGACGAGAAGGAGGCCTTCGACCTCTGCTTCGACCAGTTCTTCTCCGCCGAGGACGTGAGCGGCCAGCGCGGCCGGGCCGGTGAAGCCGGCCCCGAGGACGCCGAGGCCGGCGAGGACGACAGCGAGGGCCAGGGCGGCGATGGCGAAGGCGGCGGGGGCGGAGACCCCGAGGGCCGCCAGCCGCCGGCCGCAGCCGGCAAGAAGAAGAAAAAGGCCAAGGGCGCGCCCGCGCCCGGCGACCAGGGCGAGGAGGAGGAAGACCTCGGCCCCGGCGAGACCAGCGAAGCGTCCTCGGACCTCGGCCGGCTGCTGATGACCGACTCCAAGGTCGAGCTGTCCATGGCCATGACCCAGGCGGGGGAAGCCGTCGACGTCCGCGAGATCCAGGTGTTCACCCAGAAGGGCCTGTACACCCGCCGGATCATGGAAGAGATGGGCCTCGGCGAGCTCAACCGCGAGATCACAGACCTGCGCGACAGCGGCAGCATCCCGGACCGACGTCTCGGCCAGGCTCTGCGCCAGCGCCGGGAATGGCTGCGCGAGCAGGTGCGCGACTACGTCGAGCGTCAGTTCCTGCTGCACGCCGACGCCGACGGCCGCCGGCTGCGCGAGGACCTGCTGCGCAAGGTGAAGCTGTCCAACGTCGAACAGCGCAACTTCCGACTGATCCAGGAAGTGGTCTTCAAGATGGCCAAGAAGCTCACGGCCCTGCACTCACGCCGCAAGAAGGTCTACAAGCGAGGCCAGCTCAATCTGCCCCGCACCCTGCGGAACAACATGAGCTACGACGGCCACATCTTCGACCTGCACTGGAAATCCGTGAAGGTGGACCGGCCGAAGGTGTTCGCGATCTGCGACGTGTCCGGTTCCGTGGCCGCCTACGCCCGGTTCATGCTCATGTTCCTGTACAGCCTCGACGAGGTGATGCCGAAGGTGCGTTCCTTCGCGTTCTCGTCGGACCTCGCCGAGGTGACGGAACTGTTCGAGCGCAACAGCATCGAAGATGCGATCGCCAAGACGCTGCGGGACTACTCGGGCGGCTCCACCGACTACGGCCAGGCCTTCGCCGACTTCAAGCGCCAGTGCCTCGACGACGTGGACAACCGCACCACGATCATCGTGCTGGGCGACTCGCGCAACAACTACGGCGATCCGCGGACGGACATCCTCAAGGAGATGTACGACCGCTGCAAACGGCTGATCTGGCTGAATCCGGAGCCGCGCAACTCCTGGACCGTGGGCGACGCGGAGATGCGCCGCTACCAGGCGTACTGCCATCAGGCCGAAGAATGCAACAGCCTGATGCATCTGGAACGTATCGTCGGCAATCTGCTGCGTACGGTACAGTAGGAGCGATCTCGTGCGCTCGCATTGCGAGCGCCTTGCCGAACCGATAGGTTCGGCCCAGATCGCGAAGTTCGAGGTCACCGAATCGTTCATGTCGAGGCACCCGCAATCGCGATCTGGAGATCGCTCCTACCGGGGCCATGGCAGGTCGGAAGTCGTGCAGTGGGGATCCAGGGAAGAGGACGGCAGCATTTGAGCGACATCGCCAACAACCAGGACGATTTCACCCGCTCCGCGGGCCGGCAGCTCGCGATCTTCGCGCTGTCGTCGATCGCCGGCATCGCCCTGCTCATGCTGGGTCTGTCCTGGGCTTCGGACCTCACCAGCACCGGCAGCGGCGCCGGCGAGGCCGTGGACGCCGCCACGGGCACCGTCACCCTGGTGCTCAACGAGGAGCCGCCCCAGCTCAACAGCACCAAGGCCACCGACCAGGTGAGCATGCGGGTGCTGGGGCACGTGATGGAGGGCCTGCTGCGCTACGACGAGGACAACCGGCTGGTGCCCGGCGTGGCGGAAAGCTGGGAGATCGGCCCCGAGGAAGCCGTGTTCCACCTGCGCGAGGACGCCCGCTGGAGCGACGGCCAGCCCGTCACCGCCCACGACTTCGTGTTCTCCTGGCGCACCGCGGTCGACCCGGCCACCGCCTCGGAGTACGGCTTCATCATGTACGCGGTCAAGAACGCCGAGGCGATCAACCGGGGCGAGCTGCCGGTGGACGCCCTGGGCGTGACGGCGGTCGACGACCGGACCCTGCGGGTCGAGCTGGAACGGCCCATCGCCTACTTCGACAAGCTGGTGGCCTTCGTCACCTACTATCCCGTCCGCGAGGCCTTCTTCGAGGAGACCGGCGGCCGCTACGGGGCCGACGCGGACACGCTGCTCTACAACGGGCCCTTCGAGATCACGAGCTGGGTGCACGGCGCCAGCCTGCGCATGGAGAAGAACCCCCACTACTGGGATCAGGACCGGGTGCACATCCAGGTGCTCGATCACGCCTACATCACCCAGGACCCGAACGCCCAGCTCAACCTGTTCAAGGACGGCAAGATCGCCTACACCACCCTCACCGAGGAGAACCTCAACGAGGCCCTGGTGCAGGGCTGGCACCTGCACCGCTTCATGGACGGCTCGGTGTTCTTCATCGAGTTCAACCACCGCGAGGGCCGGGTCACCCGCAACTGGCACCTGCGCAAGGCCATCCAGCTCGCGCTGGACCCGGCGGAGCTGGTCTACCGGGTGATCAAGCTGCCCGGCTACGTCCCCGGCGAGAGCCTGTTTCCCATCTGGCTGCAGGGCGTCGAGAGCACCCTGCGCCAGGAATACCCCGCCCCCACGGCGCAGATGGACCCGGAGCAGGCCCGCCGGCACCTGGCCCAGGCGAAGCAGGAGCTGGGCCTCGCCGAGATCCCGCCGCTGGTCATGCTCACCGGCGACAACCCGATCTCCAACAAGCAGTCCGAGTACTACCAGGAACAGCTCAAGCAGGTGCTCGGCCTCGACATCCGCATCGACAAGCAGATCTTCAAGCAGCGCCTGGCCAAGATGACCGCCGGCGACTTCGACCTGGTGCTGGCCGGCTGGGGCCCCGACTTCGACGATCCGCTGACCTTCGGCGACCTGTTCGCGTCGTGGAACCTCAACAACCGGGGCCGCTACGACAACCCCGAGCTCGACAGGTGGGTGCGGGTGGCCCAGTCGTCCACGGACCCGCGGGCCCGCATGGACGCCTTCGGCGAGATCCAGCGCATCCAGTTCGAGGACGTGGTGGTGCTGCCGAACTACGAGCGCGGCATCGTCTACGTCGAGGATCCGCGCATCGAGGGCATGGTGCGCCGCGCCGTCGGCCCGGACCCGGACTTCACCAACGTGCGGATCGTCGAGGGCAGCTAGGATGTGGCGCTACACCCTGCGACGTCTGATTCAGGGCGTCATCACGGTCTGGTTCATCGCCACGGCCACGTTCATGGCCATGCACGCGGTGCCGGGTGACCCGCTCACCTCCGACAAGGCGGTTCCGGCGGAGATCCGCGCCAACCTGGAGGCCAAGTACGGGCTCGACAAGCCGGTGTTCCAGCAGTACCTGATCTACATGGGCAATCTCGTCCGCGGCGACTTCGGCATCTCCTTCGTGCAGAAGAACCGCGAGGTCAACGACATCATCCGGGAACACTTCCCGGTCTCCGCCACCCTCGGCATCCTCGCCATCGTGTTCGCCGGCCTCGGCGGTGTGCTATGGGGCGCGCTGACCGCGCTGTACCGCAACCGCCTGCCGGACGTGGTCATCATGTTCCTGGTGATCCTCGGCATCTCGGTGCCGAGCTTCGTGTTCGCCGCCCTCGGCCAGCTCACCCTGGTGAACCTGAACGACCTGGCGGGTTTCTCGGTGCTGCCGGTGGCCGGCTGGGGCACGGTGTGGCACATGCTGGTGCCGTCCCTGGTGCTGGGGCTGTCGACCATGGCGTACCTGACCCGGCTGATGCGCTCGTCGATGCTCGAGGTGGTCAGCTCCGACTTCGTCCGCACCGCCAGGGCCAAGGGCCTGCCGCCCACCCGGATCTTCTCCAAACACCAGCTCCGCAACGCCATCCTGCCGGTGATCACCGTGCTCGGCCCGTCCATCGCCGCCATCACCACCGGTGGGTTCGTGGTGGAGCTGGTGTTCGCCATCCCGGGCCTCGGCCGGTACTTCGTGCAGGCCGTGCAGCAGCTCGACTACACGGTGATCATGGGCACCACGGTGTTCTACGGCGCGTTCCTGGTGCTGATGGTGATCATCGTCGATCTGCTCTACGGGCTGATCGACCCCCGGATGCGGCTGGAGTAAGCGATGTCCGATAGCCGATCCATGAGCTACCAGCCGAAGCCCGGCGTGTTCCAGCCGCTGATGACGGAACAGCGGGCGCAGATGCTGACCCGGTCCTCGCTGTCCTACTGGGAGGACGCCTGGCGGCGCCTCAAGTCCAACCGCCGCGCGCTGATCTCGCTGTACATCGTGATCGGCCTGCTGGCCTTCACCGTGCTCGGCCCCCTGGTCTGGACCATCGACCCGGCCGCCCAGGATCTCGATCAGATCAGCACGCCGCCGGGCGCGGACCGCTCGGCCACCCTGGTCGAGCCGTACCGGCCATGGGACGGCTCATCGGCGCTGCCCATGGCGCCCGGCCTGCGGCTCGCCGAGCCCGCCACCACCCAGGCGGTGCGGCTGCTGTGGGACCCGCTGGAAGGCGCCAGCGCCTACCGGGTCTACCGCAACATCTTCCCCATGGACCCGGGCGACGCCCTGGGGCTGCCCCTGGCGGAGACCTTCACGGCGGCGGAGACCCGCTTCGAGGACCGTCTCGACCTGCAGCCGCGCACCTACTACTACACCGTCGTGGCGCTGGACGACCACGGCCACCAGCTGCCGGCCCGGGACACCCTCGAGGTGAGCGTGGAGCGCGTGGTGACGGTGCGCGAGGCGGTGTCCCGCGGACTGGTGAAGGCCGAGGACAATCCCCAGCCCGGCGACGCCGTCGAGCTCGCCCTGCATCCGCTGGGCACCGACTACCTCGGCCGCGACATGCTGGCGCGGCTGATGTACGGCGCCCGCGTGTCCCTGTTCATCGGCATCTGCGCGCCGCTGCTGTTCGTGCTGTTCGGCACCGTCTACGGCAGCACCGCCGGCTTCATGGGCGGCCGGGTCGACCAGGGTCTGATGCGCTTCGCCGACTTCGTCATCGCGCTGCCGTTCCTGCTGTTCATGATCCTGTTCAAGATCGCCTTCGGCATCGGCCCCGGCGAGAGCGGCATCCTGCCGATGGTGGTGGCCATGGTGCTGCTGCTGTGGCCGGCCACCGCCCGGCTGGTGCGCGGCCAGATCCTGCAGGTGCGCGAGGAGGGCTACGTCAACGCCGCCCGCCTGCTCGGCGCCCGCACCAACTACCTGGTGCTGCGCCACATGATCCCCAACACCCTGGGCGTGATCCTCGTGACGCTGACGTTCGCGGTGCCCAACGCCATCTTCATCGAGGCGTTCCTGTCGTTCATCGGCATGGGCGTCGCGCCGCCGACGCCGTCCTGGGGCAGCATGTGCAACGAGGGCATCAAGACCATGCTCACCTACCCTCACGAGCTGATCTTCCCGGCGGTGATGATCAGCATCACCGTGCTGGCGTTCAACCTGCTCGGCGACGGCCTGCGCGACGCCCTGGATGCCAAGATGAGGTCCACCGAATGAGCTTCCCGCCGCCCGTAGGAGCGGCCTCCCGGCCGCGATCCGACACCCGAACACAAGGAGCGGCCGAGCGATGCTCGGCTTGGCGCTCGCACAGCGAGCGCACGGCCTCCCGGCCGCAATTTCCAACAGCACAGGTTCGGCCGATCGCGGCCGGGAGGCCGCTCCCACATGGGTGATCCGCTGCTTCAGGTCGAAAACCTGCGGGTCGAGTTCGACACCTACGGCGGCACCGTGCAGGCGGTGCGCGGGGTCAGCTTCGCGGTCGACGCGGGCGAGACCCTGGCCATCGTCGGCGAGTCGGGCTGCGGCAAGTCGGTGACGGTCCAGAGCATCATGGGCCTCACGCCCATGCCGCCAGGGCGGATCACTTCCGGCAGCGCCCGGCTGCGCGGCGTCGACATCCTGGGCCGGACCCGGATCGACGGGCGGGAGATCCGCGGCCGGGAGATCGGCATGATCTTCCAGGACCCGATGACGTCGCTGAACCCGACCATGACCATCGGCGATCAGATCGCCGAGACCCTGGAGGTGCACCGCGGCTGGAGCCGCAAGCGCGCCAGCGCCCGGGCCGTGGAACTGCTCGAGATGGCGCGGATTCCCGAGGCGGCCAAGCGCGCCAGGCAGTACCCATTCGAATTCTCCGGCGGCATGCTGCAGCGGGCGATGATCGCCATGGCCATCGCCTGCGAGCCGGCGCTGCTCATCGCCGACGAGCCGACCACGGCCCTCGACGTCACCATTCAGGCGCAGATCCTCGATCTCATGGGCGACCTGCAGCGGGACACCGGCATGGCCATCGTGCTGATCACCCACGACCTGGGCGTGGTCGCCCGCATGGCCAACGAGGTGGTGGTGATGTACGCCGGACAGGTCGCGGAAAAGGGCTCGGTGGACGACGTCTTCTACCGCTCGGCCCACCCCTACACCCTGGGCCTGCGCGCAGCCATGCCCGTCAACGACCCGACGCTGGCGGCCGGGCGGGACGGTCATCGCCTGACCCCCATCGACGGCAGCCCGCCGGACCTGTTCGATCCGCCGAAAGGCTGCGCCTACGCCGCCCGCTGTCCGTACGCCATGAAGCTCTGCGGTGACGAGGATCCGCACCAGTTCTTCCAGGGCGAGCATCACTTCGCCCGCTGCTGGCTGCATCATCCGGAGGCCCCGGACGTCGAGGCGCTCTACCACGGTGAAGGTCCTCACGAGACGGCTGCGGGCGCCGCTGAAAAATGGGAGCCGGAGTCGTGAGCGAACGCAATCCGCTGGTGGTCACCGAGGGCCTGACCAAGCACTTTCCGCTGCGCGGCGGTCACAGGGTGCACGCCGTCGACGGCGTGAGCCTGACCATCCACGAGAAGGAGATCGTCGGCCTGGTGGGCGAGTCCGGCTCCGGCAAGTCCACCTATGGCAAGACCCTGATCGGTCTGCACGACAAGACCGCCGGCACCGCCACCTACCGGGGCGAGGCCCTGCCGGCGAAGTACCAGCCGAAGGACTTTCAGCGCTGGGCGAAGAAGATGCAGATGATCTTCCAGGACCCCTACTCGTCGCTGAATCCGCGCATGACCGTGGGCGAGATCATCGGCGAGGGCCTGAAGCTCCATACCGACCTCGGCAAAGCGGAGATCCGCGAACGGGTCGGCGAGTGGCTGAAGAAGGTCGGCCTCGAGCCGGACCACATGTCACGCTACCCCCACGAGTTTTCGGGCGGCCAGCGCCAGCGCATCGGCATCGCCCGGGCGCTGATCCTCGAGCCGGAGTTCGTCGTCTGCGATGAGCCCATCTCCGCCCTGGACGTCTCCGTTCAGGCTCAGGTGATCAACCTGCTCGACGAGCTCAAGGCGTCCATGGGCCTGACCCTGCTGTTCATCGCCCACGACCTGTCCATGGTGCGTTACGTGAGCGATCGCATGGCGGTGATGTACCTGGGGGCGCTGGTCGAGATCGGCACCGCCGGCGAGGTGTTCTTCGACCCGAAGCACCCCTACACCGAGATCCTGATCGCCTCGAACCCCGAACCCGATCCCGAGAAGGAAAGACACCGGGCCTCGACCACCATCAAGGGCGAGATTCCGTCACCGGTGGACGTGAAACCCGGCTGCCGGTTCGCCAACCGCTGTCCCCACGTGATGGACGTCTGCCGCCGGGAGACCCCGGAGCTGAAGACGCTCGAGGGACAGTCGGAACGCCTGGTGGCCTGCCACCTCTACTGAGCGGCGGCGCCGGTCTCATCGGCCCGCCGTCTGGCGATCGCCAGCCACAGCAGGGCCGCCGCCATGGCCGCCAGCGGCGGCAGCGACACCCACACCACCGCCTCCCAGCCCGCCAGGTGCACCACCGAGCCCGCCAGCAGCGAGCCCAGTGCCGCCACGCCGAACACGCAGAAGTCGTTGAAACCCTGGGCGGCGAACCGCTCCCGGGGGCGGTAGCTCTGCACCAGCAGGCTGGTGCCGCCGACGAACAGGAAATTCCAGCCGACGCCGAGCAGCACCATGGACCAGGCGTAGTGCAGGTATTCGTGGCCCTGCAGCGCGACGGCCACCGTGGCGCCCAGGATGGCGACGCCCAGCGCCATCATCCGCGGGATGCCGAGGGTGCCGATCAGCCAGGCGGAGAGCAGGGACGGCAGGTACATCGCCAGCACATGGCCGCGGATCACCGCCGCGGTGTCGTCCAGGGAGAACCCGTCGACCACGTGCATGGAGATCGGCGTCGCCGTCATCACGAAGGTCATGACGCCCTGGCCCACCACGCCGGCCAGCACGGCCACCGCGAACGTCGGCTGGCGGACGAGCTCACCGATCGGCCGACCAGGTGCCGGGTCGACCTCGTCGCCGTCTCCGGGTGCCGGCTCGGCGATGAAGGCGAGCAGCAGCGCCGCCACCAGGAACACGACCGCGAGCATCAGAAACGAGCCGGCGAACTGCACGTCCGGCACCAGCCCGGCGGCGCGGGTCGCCAGTTCCGGACCCAGCCAGGCGCCACCGACCGCGCCGAGCAGCACCAGCGAGACCGCCCGTCCGGCGGACACCACCGGGACGCTCTCCGCCGCAGCGAACCGGTACTGCTGGCTGAAGGCCACCTTGGCGCCGATGCCCAGCGTCGCCAGGCACAGCAGCGCGAAGCTCTCCAGCCACAGGGCCACGGCCCCCAGCAGCGCCGCCAGCACCGCGCCGAGAGCCGCCAGGGCGAACCCCCGCCGGCGGCCGATGCGGCGCATCAGCAGGGCCGCGGGCACCGTGGCGGCCGCCGTGCCCACCACCATCAGCGACATGGGCGCCGTGGCCAGGCCCGGCGTGGGCGCGAGCACCGCGCCGGCGATGCCGCCGATGGTCACCACCAGCACCGTGCCGGCGGTCGCCATGCACTGACAGAGGATGAGCAGCGGCAGATTGCGCCGCGGATGGCGCGCGGGAGACGGCATCGGGGAAGTATCCGGCACGGTCATGCCGGAACACAATCGGGCGGCGCCCGACGGATCAGGCGATCAGCGGGGCCAGCAGATACACGCCGAAGGCGGCGAGCGCGAGATAGCTGACCAGGTCGAAGCGGCGCAGCAGGTTCATGGCCGGAAAGCTTAGCCAGCCGCCGCCGGGAGCTGAAAGAACCGTTGGCGCTATGCTTATAGCGGCCCGACGGCATCGACGCCGGATCCTTCATGGGGTCACACCAGCCACAGCACGGCGCCCAGCGTCGCCGGCGCCGCCAGCGCCCACAGCAGCAGGGCCAGCCCCAGCGCACGGCCGCGGATGCGCCGGACCGTCGCCCGGGTGAGCTCCGTCCCCACCAGCAGCAGGGCCACCACCAGCAGCCAGCGACTCAACGTGCCCGCCAGCTCCGGGACCATGGCCGGCAGCCGCCAGATGCTGCCCAGCGCCGCGGCGGCGACGAAGGCCAGCACGAAGCCCGGCACGCGCAGCCGCGGCGACGGCGGGCCGTCGCCGTCGGCGGCCCGGGACACCGCCAGGCTCAGCGCGAACGTCAGCGGAATCAGCCACAGGGTACGGCCCAGCTTGATGGTGGTGGCCACCTCCGCCGCCTCCTCGCCGTAGATAGCCGCGGTGGCGATCACCGAACTGGTATCGTGGATGGCCAGGGCCGACCAGAGACCGAACTGCACCTGAGAGAGATCCAGCACCCGGCCGATCCAGGGAAAGCTGACCAGCGCCACCACGTTGAGCAGGAACACGATGGCCAGCGCCACCGCGGTCTGCTGAGGCTGCGCCCGCACCACGGCGCTCAGGGTGGCGATGGCGGTGCCGCCGCAGATGGCGGTGCCGGCGCCGATCAGCCGTGCCGACGGGGTCTCCACGGCGAGCAGACGGCCCAGCACGGCACCCGCCGCCAGCGTCAGCAGGACGTAGCTCGCGACCAGCGCCGTGTACTCCGCGCTCAGCGACCACACCGTCTGCAGATCGAGCTTCAGGCCGAGCAGCACGATGGCGCTCTGCAGGCTCAGGTGCGCCCAGCGCGCCCCGTCGTCGAAGGGGCGCTGATTCAATCCGAGCGCGACGGCACCGCCGGCGAGCAGCCCCACCGCCGGATTGCCGTACCAGACGAGCACGGGCAGCAGGACGAGGCACAGCAGGGCAGCGGGCCGGCGCAACGATGGCGCAGGCATCAGAAAGTTTCTCCCCCGGGTCATTATTCACATCATGCAGGGGATAACGGGAGAAATAATCCCAAATGTGCGCGCCTCGGAGGTGCGCATTGGGAAGTGATGCGCTTCAGGTACGGGAAGCGGGAGAGAGGATGACCCCGGGCGCTCGAGCGGAGCGCCCGGGGTCCGAGGATCAGGGATTGAGCCGGTAGGTCAGGCTCATGCCGTACACCCGCGGGTCCGTGGTCGTCACGGCGCGCAGATAGTTGAACTCCTCACCGCCTTCGATATCGAGGTTGCGTACCCCGAGCTCGCCGGTGATGTTGTTCACGAACGCCGACACTTCCCAGTTCTGGGACGCGCTGGTCCAGCTCGCCCGGGCATCCCAGCGGGTGAAGGACGGCGCGCGGTCGAGTTCCCGGGAGAAGGGCGCGCCGAAGAAGAACTCGTCGGTGTAGCCCACCGTCGTGAACAGATCCAGCGTGCTGCCCCCCGCCATGGCCCAGGTGTAGTTGCCCCACAGGGTGAACTTCCACTCCGGGATCTTCGGCAGCTTGCTGCCGTCGAAACCCGAGACGGCCAGTTCCGCGGCCGAGAAGATCGAGTTGGGGAGCTCGGGGTTGTTCACGTCCACCACCTCGAAGTCTTCCGTGAACTCCGCGTTGGTGTAGCTCCAGTTGCCGCCCACGGTGACGCTCTCGCCGATCAGGTAGGTGATCTCACCCTCCCAGCCGATGGTCCGGGCCTCTGGCGCATTCACCACGTTGGTGCTGACCCCGAACAGGCCGCCGGCCTGGCTGATGATCGTGTGGATGTTCTCGTAGTCGTAGAGGAACACCGCCGAGTTGAGCTGCATCCGACCGTCGAACAGCGTGCCCTTGTAGCCGAGCTCGTAGGCGATGATGTCCTCCTCGTCGTACTCGGGCGTCGCCGTGGAGAAGAAGCCGAGGTTGTAGCCGCCGGACCGCCAGCCGGTGGTGGCGGACAGATACAGCAGCGTGTCCGGGTTCGGCTCGAAGTCGAGGTTCGCCCGCCAGGTCCACACGTCCCAGTCGTTCTCCAGGGGCCGGTAGATGTTGAAGGCGATGGGCACGCCGCTGAACCGCACCGGCACGTCGCCGGGATTGGTGCCCTGGTCGCCGATCTGGATCCCGCCGTCGGCGGTGGCCGTGGTCGGATCGATGGCGCCGCTGACGGCGTTGTACAGGCACAGCAGGTTGGCACCCGAGCCGCAGGCGGCGAAGCCGGCGGGATTGTTGACGATGTAGTCGAGAGTGCCGGCACCCGGATTGCCGCCCAGATCGAACAGCGCCAGTCCGGTGAGACCGAGGCTCTCCTGGATACCGATCAAGCGCTCTTCAGACTCCTTCTCGTCCCGCGCGTAGCGGACGCCCAGGGTCAGCGCCCAGCGCTCGGAGAGCTGGAACTCACCCTGGGTATACGCCGCGTAAGCACGGGTCTCGATGTCGTTGTCCCAGGCGAAGAAGGTGCCCGGCGTGCTGGCGCCGTCATGACGTGCACCGCGCAGCCCGTTGCCGGTATCCCCGTACCACGGCGCGATCAGCGTCACGCTGCCGTTGGCAGGGTCGATCGGCCGGCCACCCTCGAAGGCCCGCTGAGCATCGTACATGTTGAGCAGCGGCGTCGACTGGGCACCGACGAAGCCCAGCGCGCCGATGGCTTCGAGCACCTCCAGCACGGCACCGAATTCGGCGATGCCGCCGGTGAGACCGTTGTAGGCAGCGTCCGCCTGATACCGGCCCTGGGTGTCGATGGGGTCGTAGAGATCAAGGCGCTGGTTGATCACCGAGTTGTAGGCGAACACGCCGGTCGTCAGGGACAGCCGCTCCGTGTCGAAGGTGAACTGCAGCTCGTGCTGCCAGTTCTCGTTCTCCTGCAGCACGTAGAAGTCCGAGCTGCCGAGCCGGGTGTTGCCGGTCTTGTCCTCGTCGGTGTTGCGGTCGTAGAAGAAGTCCGTGTAGCCGCCGATGTACTTGAGCTGCCAGTTGTCCGCATCATAGATGAGGTTGAACTGCACGGCCTGGTGGTCGAAGAACTCGTCGTACTGGCCGTTGGAGTCGATCTTCAGATCGTCTTCGTCCAGGCTCGTGCGGTTGGCGATGTGGATACGGTCCGCCGGCATGCCGAGGGCATAGTTCGGAGACGTCGAGGCGGCCGTGGGATCGCTCTGCCCGTAGGCCGGCAGGCCGGTCGTGGGGTCGATGTCCTGCACGCCGTCCGCATCCAGATCGAGAGCCGCGGTGCGCGCCGACCGGATGTCGATGCCCGGCCGCACGTTCTGCGCCTCCACCAGCGCCCCGGTGATCGGATTGGTGTAGGTGAATACGTCCATGGTCGAATCGAAATAGTTCGACGCCCACGGATTGCTCGTCTGGGTACGGTCGATGGCGCGCTTGCCGAAGGTGAGGCTCGTGGTGTCCCGGAACTCCGACTGGGCGTTCTCGCCGACCACGATCGGGTTGGTCCCGGCACCGCCGTTGAACCGCCGCCGGTAGCTGCGCTCGTTGCCGCGCGCATACACGGTGATGCGATCCGTCGGCGTCCACTCGAACGCGGCGGTGTAGTTCTCGTCACCGTAGTTGTTGATGTCCTCGCCGAGGCCGGAGGTCTCTTCGATGTAGCCGTCCCGGCGCCGGTCCGACCCCGTGAACCGGAGCGCGAGGGTGTCCTCGATCACCGGCCCCGAAATCATGTAGTAGATCTCGCGGGTGTCGTAGCTGCCGATGGTGGCCTTGACCTCGCCTTCCACCTCGGTGGGGCTGGGGCGCTTGGACACGAAGTTGATGGCGCCGCCCACGGCGTTACGACCGTACAGGGTGCCCTGGGGGCCCCGCAGTACTTCCACGCGCTCGAGATCGTGCAGACCGCCTTCCGTGGACGCGATGCCGAAGTCCTCGGAATAGACGCCGTTGAAGTAGGTCGACACACCGGGATCGCCGCCCAGCGTGCGAGCCGTGCGTCCCACGCCGCGGATCGACGCGTCGTAGGGCTGAATGGTGGTGGCCGGAATGTAGTTCTGCAGATCCTCCTGGTTGCGGATGTTGAAATTGTCGAGAAACTCGTCGTCGAACGCGGAGATCGAGATGGCGGTGTCCGAGACGGTGGCTTCACGCCGTTCCGCCGTGACCACCACTTCCTCGATCCGCCGTCCGCTGTCCTGTGCCACGGCGACCACTGGCACTGCCAGCCCCGCTGCGGCGACGGAACAGATCAGAGAACGGAAACAGAAAACCCGATGACGCATGGTGCCCTCCTTCACGTTACGTCAGGAGGCGCTACAACCAGGAGCCCCTCCCCAGGGCAGCTCCGAACGCCTTGTACGGGGGGCTAGCGGGCGTCCGGACCCGGACGCCGATGAAACCACTCTCCCCTTAAAACGCGTTTTATGACCAACCGGGCAGTCTGTCAATCACTCTTTACAACGGGTCCGACAGCCACTTGCGGGCCATGCGCAGCATGGACGCCTCGTCGGTGTACCGGTGCAGATCGGTGACCGGCACCCAGGCCAGGTCCAGGGACTCGGCGCTGACGGCGAAATCCTCGCTGTCGGCCACCTGCAGCGCGAAGCGCACGTCGAAGTGGAAGTGCGCCGGGTCCTGCCGGCGCGCGGGAATCTCGTGGATGTCGAGATCGAAGATCCGCCCGGACAGGGGCTGCACCGCAAGCCCGGACTCCTCCTCGGCTTCCCGCACCGCCACCCGCAGCGGCTCCGGGTCGCCGTCGCTGTGGCCGCCGAGCTGCAGCCAGCGGCCGAGCTTGCGGTGGTGGGTGAGCAGCACGCGCTCCCGCGCCCGGTCCAGCAGCCAGGCGGAGCCGGTGACGTGGCCGGCCCACAGGTCGCGCTCGAAGCAGCGCTCGTGGGCGTCGACGAACGCCAGGAAACGGCTCGTGACCGCGGCTTCTTCGGGGTGCCGGCGCGCGTAGTCGCGCAGCAGATCGATGAGGGCGGAGCGATGCATGGGTCCAGTATAAAAAAGGTTCTTCGAAGGTTTCC
>DLCH01000054.1 GCA_002480525.1 Gammaproteobacteria bacterium UBA7803
GTCAGTTTTCAGTCGGCGTTGACACATCGAGCCAGGCAAGCCCTGGCAGAACGGCACGGACGAGAGCTTCAACGGCAAGCTGCGCGACGAATGCCTGTCGATGGAGTGGTTCCGATCCCGCACGGAGGCCCGGGTCATCATCGAAGCATGGCGCCGCCACTACAACGCCGTCCGGCCGCATTCCAGCCTTGGCTACCGGACACCGAACGAGTACAAGGCTACCCTGAGCAACAACCACCAACCCGAGGCCGGATTCCAGGAATCAGTGGGCCGATAAAGGCAGGCAGGTCACCCTACCAGGACCCGACCCGCTACCGGAACACCAACAGCCTGATCATGCCGCGCTGGATGAAGCCCATCGAGTGGTTCTGGCTCGGCCAGAACCTGCATTCGATCCATCACCTATTCCCGCGCGTGCCCTTCTACCGCTATCACGCGCTGCACCGTGAAATCGAGCCGATCATGCGCGCTCACGGCACGCCGATGGTCGGCATCTTCAGTCGCGAGCCGGTGCCGCAGGCCAACTGATCCACGCGCGCCGCCAATACTGCTGGCGGCGCGTTTTTGCCCGACTGGCCCGACGGCTGAATGGCCCGCCCGCGGAGCACCCGCGACACCACTGACTCCCCGTAGAATTGCGGCCGTTTTCCCCGCCGCCCCCAGTTATGATCAGCCTGACTCTCGGACATACGATGTACTGGCTCGGCCAAGCCGCCGTGGCCAGCATGGCGGCGGCGCCCGCTCGGGGGGGGCCGGCCGAGGCGTCGCCCCCGCGGGCTGCGGGGTCGGCCTAGGACTGACTGCGCGGCTGGTAGCGAATACGGAAGAACAGGCTGTAGAGCACGGGCGTGACGCCGAGCGTGAGAATGGTCCCCACCGCCAGACCGAAGGCGATTACGCTGGACATGCCGTAGAACAACGCATCCCGGCCAATGATCAGCGGCATCAGGCCGATCACCGTCGTGCCCATGGTCATGAGAATCGGGCGCAACCGCCGCATGCTGGCCGACACGATGGCGTCGAAGTCGCTCTTGTCGGCATCGGCGCGCTCGATATCGAAGCGGTTAATCAGCACGATGGCGTTGTTCATGATGATGCCGGCCAGCGCGTAGATGCCCAGAATTTCCATGAACCCGAAGGTGGACCGCATGACAAACAGGCCGATCACGACGCCGATGACGATCAGCGGCGCGGTGAGCATGATGATGACCGGCCGCCGGTAGGAATTGAACAATGTGACCAGCAGAATCAGGATCATGCCCAGGCAAAGCGGCGCATTCGCCTGCAGCGCCGCCTGCGCCTCCTTGGACTCGGCCACCACGCCGTCGTATTCGATGAAGTGATTGGGCGGCAGGTCCGCGCGTAGTCGGGCCAGACCGTCGGCCAGCCGCGGGACCATGTCCTCGGCGTTCATGACGCTGTTGCGCGCCTCGACCGTGATGGTGCGGATCATGTCTTCACGCTCTATCCGGGCGAACTCGTTCTTCAGCTCGAAGTCGGCCAGCTGGAACAGCGGCACGCCGGCGGTGCCGGCCGGCGCGTTGGCCGGGTAGATGGCCAGGCTGCGCACACGGTCCATGTCCCGGCGCTCGGCGTCGACCCCTCGCACCACGATCGGCACCAGATCGTCACCGTCGCGAAAATCGGTAATCGCCTCGCCCGAGAAGTAGCGCGACAGTCCGCGCGCGACGTCCGCAGAGGTAATACCCGCCCGCCACGCGCGCGTCTGGTCGACCTGGACCACCAGCTTGCTGACGCGATTCTCCCAGTCCTGCTGTACGTTGATCGCCCCCGGCACCGACTCGAGCAGCCGCTCCATGCGGCCCGCGATGGCGTAGATATGGTCGGCGTCGGGTCCCCGGACCTGCACCTCCAGCTTGGCCGAGTCGCTGGGCCCGAGGAACATGCGGGCCACCTCCGCCGACAGCCCGGGGAACTCCCTGGCAAACAGCTCGCGCAGGCCCGTCACCATGGGCGCCATGTGGTCGAACCGATCCACATTGATCATCACGAAGGCCTTGTTCGAGGCGCGATCAATGGGGGTGAGCGAGAGCACGAAGCGCGGTCCGCCGAAACCGATGTAGGCCGCGTAGTCGTCGATATGGGGAAAGCGCTCGCGATCGTCAAGAAAGCCGAACAGGCGATTGACCGCCGCGTCCGTCGTGCGCGTGGTGACGCCGGCCGGCAGGTCGATATAGACCAGGATCTGGCTGCGGTCGGACGCCGGGAAGAATTTCTTGGGGACCACCCCCATACCCGCCACCGCCGCCACGAGCAGCCCGCCCATGACCAGCAGGAACAGCGCGCGCTGTTTCAGTATGCCGCGCAGCAGCCGGCCGTAGCCGCGCTCAAGGCGCTCCAGAATCGGGCTGTGGCCGTCGCTGCCGGCCCGGTCAGGATCGATCCGGATGAAGCGGTGGCACAGCGTCGGCGTGAGCATCAACGCCAGCACCCAGGACACCGACAGCGTGATCAGGATAACCAGCGACACCGACCGGGTGTATTCACCGGACACGTGATCGGCCAGCATGAGCGGCAGAAACACAAGAATGGTGGTGAGCGACGAGGCCAGCAGCGGAAAGGCCAGCTCGCCGCCGGTCTGGCGCAGCGCCTCGTCCCGGCTGATGCCCTCCTCCAGCCGGCGCTTGAAATCCTCGGCCACCACGATGCCGTTGTCCACCAGAATGCCCAGCGCAATCACCAGCGTGGCCAGGCTCATCCGCTCGAGCTGCATGTCGGCAAAGCCCATCACACCCAATGACGCCAACATGACCGCCGGCACGATGGAGCCGACAATCAGCCCCGTGCGCAGCCCCAGAAAGAGAATGACGACGATCAGCACGATGACCACCGTCTGCAGCACGCTGGCGCTAACGCCAAATACCGCCTTGCCGACTTGCTCGGCCTGGTGCGTGATCAGATCGAGCTGGTAGCCGGCCGGCAGCGTGTCGGCGATCGACTCCAGCCGGGCCTTGGCGCGCGCGCCATAGCTGAGCACGCTGTTGTGGCCCACCATGGCCACCGCAAAGACGATGGCCGGGCGGCCGTTGTAATAGGCCTTGGTGATCGGCGGGTCCTGATAGCCGTGCTTCACGGTGGCCAGGTCGCGCAGCGGCACGGCGCCGTTGCCACCGGGCAGACGTATCAACGTGTCGCCGATGGCATCCAGATCGTCGTAGTTCCCGCTGGGCTCGAGAATGAAGGCGCGCTCTCCGGTATCCACTTCGCCGCCCGGCCGGATGATGTTCTGTTCCGCGAGCATGGCGCCCAGTACCTGCGGGTCCAGACCGAGTTCGGCCAACCGCGCGTTCTTCGCCTCAACGTAGATGCGCTCGGGCTGGACCCCGAGCAGATCAACCCGCTTGGTGCCGGGTACGCCGTACATCAGGTCGCGCACGTGCTGCGCCATGTCGTACATGTCGGCCATGTCGAAGTCGTCCGCCGTCAGCGCCGCCGTCACCACCGCCACATCGCCGAAATCGTCGAATACGCGCGGCGGACCGGTGCCGTCCGGAAGCTGTGCACGCGCCGCCTCGACCTCGGCCCGGACCTCGTCCCACACCTGATCCAGCTCGAAAATGCTGTCGCGCAGCTCCACATGGATGATCGACAGGCCCGCCTGGGTAACCGAGCGGATTTCCTCGACCTCGGGAATCTGCCGCACGGCCTCTTCCAGCGTCTTGGTGACCAGCAGCTCCATGCGCTCGGCCGACAGGCCCGGGTATTCCGTGGTGACCAGAGCCTCGCGGATGGTGATTTCGGGGTCTTCGCGGGCTGGCAGGGTGAAGTAGTTCACCGCGCCGATGCCCATCAGCAAAACCGTGACCAGATACACCACGGCCCGCCGCCGGTAGGCCATTTCGCTCAGCGTCATCACCCGCGACTACTCCTGAAACCGGGTCGTGCCGGTACCCAGACGCTGAACGCGCTGGCCGTCATGCAGGAAAGCCAGACCCTTGCTCACGATGATCTCTCCGGGGGCGAGGCCGTCGAGCACCCGGGCTCGACCGTTTTCGATGCTGCCGATGTCCACGGCGCGGGCCTCCAGCCGGCTGCTCTCGGGGTCGATCACGAACACGCGCCGCTGTTCGCCCTCGGCCGCGAGAAAGGCGGTGACGGGGATAAACGTCATCTGACCTTCGGATACCGGACGGTTCTGCAGCCGAAAGCCGACCTCGGCCGTCATGCCGGGTCGCAGGCTGGCCGGCGGCGACGACAGCACCAGGTTGACGGGAAAGGCGTTGCGCTCGACCGCGCCCGCGCCTATTTCGCTCACGCGGGCGGTAAGCGACAGGCCGGGCCGCGAGGGGAACGCCAGCGTCGCGTTGTCCCCGACCGATAGACGGGTCACGACGGTTTCGGGCGCGGAGACTATGACTTCGATGCGGTCGGACCGGCCTTCGATCTCGAAGACCGTCTGCCCCGCCTGGATCTGCTGGGACGGCTCGATCATGCGCTGCAGCACCGACCCGTCGTAGGGGGCAGCGAGCGTCACGTCGGCGAGATCCTCTTCAGCCAGATCCACCAGCGCTTTCAGACGCGCTACCTGGGCGGCCGCGGAGTCCCGCGTGGCCTGCGCACTGTCCACCGCGGCCTGCGAGGCGACCTTGCGCGCCAGCAGTTCGCGTTTGCGGGCCAGATTCTTGTCCGCCTCGGTCAGCCGGGCCCGCGCGTCGGCCAGGTTGGCGCGGCGCTCTTCGAGCGTCAGCCGGAAGTTTCGGTCATCCAGCGCGGCCAGCACATCGCCCGCAGCAAACGACTCGCCGATTTCCGCGTTGACCGCGACCACGCGGCCGGGCACCTCGAAGCTCAGGGGCGCCTGCCGGGCCGCCCGCAAGATGCCCGGCAGCCGGCGCAATTCGCCGCCTTCGTCCGCCTGCACGGTGGTCCAGGCCACCGGCCGGGGCGGCGTGGGGGCCGGCTCTTCCGAGCCGCAGGACGCCAGCACGACAGACAGGCCCAGCATGACCAGGGCCGTACTTGCCCGACGATCAGGCATGGTCAATCTCCCGTTGTAGCGCGGCCACATTGATAGCCGCCACGAACTCAGCAATCTGGCGCGGGTCCAGCGTGTCCCGGTCCAGCCGACGCAGCAGCACTTCGCGGCCGACACGGAAACCCAGCACCTGGCCGATCAGGCACTGGCAGCGAAACGCCATGGCCGGATCCTCGTCGGGGCAGCCCAGCAGCCGGGCATGCAGTCTGGTCATCACGGAGTGTAGTTCGCGCATGAAACCCTCGTAAAGCACGTCAAAAGAGGCGCTGGGACGCAGTTGCGAGTATAGGCAAAACAAACACCCTATTGACCTGCCTGCCGATTCTCGGCCCATCTGAAACTTGAGAAGATGGCCTCTGCACACGGAGCAGAGGCAGATGAGGAAGAGTCGATTCAGTGAGGAGCAGATGGTGCGCATCCTGCGGGAGACGGATGCCCGGCCGGTCAGCGAGGTCACCAAGCAGCACGGAGTCAGCGAGCAGACGCTGTATTCCTGGCGCAAGCGCTTCGGCGGACTGGAGACTGCAGATGTGAAACGGCTTCGGGCCGTGGAGGCGGAGAACGCGCGCCTGAAGCGCTTACTG
>DLCH01000002.1:0-44024 GCA_002480525.1 Gammaproteobacteria bacterium UBA7803
TACAGAAGAAGTGTTGCTCAATCGCGACCGGCCGACGCCTCGCGGCGGGATTGAGACTCCCCTGCGGTCTGGCTAGGTCATTTCATGGCGGAAGGCGATCGCGGCCGGGAGGCCGCTCCTACGGGCCCAGGCGGGCGGTTATCGCGCTGCCGCTGGCTGAAGCGCCCGCTGTAGGAGCGATCTCCAGATCGCGAAATCGTTTGGCCGAAGCCATCGCGATCTGGAGATCGCTCCTACATGGTCAAGCCAGGGTTCTTGGATGGCTCAGACTCCCTGGTCGGGCCCGGATCATGCGGCTGCCGGCCTCAGCGCTGCACGATGAAGTTGGTGAACAGCACGTCCTCGATGAACGGCTCGCCCTCCTCGGCTTCGAGGATGCCGCGCAGTTCGGCCAGGGCCTCGGCGCGGATCGCCTCGCGGCCGGTGCCGGTTGCGATGGTGGACTCGTCCTGGCGCGACAGCAGCAGCACGATGGCGTTGCGCAGCGCCGGCAGATGGTAGCGGGCGGCCGCAGCGGCGTCCGAGCTGCTGACCCGCACCGACACGTCCGCCTTGACGAACTTGAGGCGCCCGTTGCCGGCGTCGCCGAAATTTGTGACGAAGGACGGCTGCAGCGGCACATAGCGGACCTCATCCGGGTCCGCAGCGGCCTCGCCGTCACCGGCCTCGGCCTCCTGGGCCAGGGCGCCCGCCGCGGCCAGCCAGGCGGCCAGCGCCACGATGGCGGCCTTCCAGGCCGCGCGGTTTCTGCTCACGATCATCCTGCTCATGGGCTCCTGGCGTGCGTTCCCACCGGTTCACCCTCAAGAATAGTTGACGCTCGGGAGCCGGCCAGTACCCTTGAGCGCTTCCAGATCGAGCGGATGAACCATGAAAGCGGTACTGTGCAAAGCCTTCGGCCCCCCGGAAAGCCTCGTCATGGAGGACGTCCCGGCCCCCGAGCCGCGCGCCGGGGAGGTGCTCGTCGACGTCCATGCCTGCGGCCTCAACTTCCCCGACGTGCTGATGATCCAGGGCAAGTACCAGAGTCAACCGCCGTTCCCCTTCGCCCCCGGCGGTGAGATCGCCGGCACCGTGGCCGCCCTGGGCGAGGGCGTCGAGGGCTACGCGGTGGGCGACCGGGTGTTCGCCGGCATCGGCTTCGGCGGGTTCGCCGAGCAGGTGGTGGTGAAGGCCCGGGCGCTGAAGCCGGTCCCCGACACCATGACCCTGCAGCAGGCGTCCGGCATCTCCACCACCTACGGCACCTCCTACTACGCGCTCAAGCAGCGGGCGGACCTCAAGGCCGGCGAGACCCTGCTGGTGCTCGGCGCCGCCGGCGGCGTGGGCCTGGCCGCGGTCGAGCTCGGCAAGGCCATGGGCGCCCGGGTGATCGCCGCCGCCAGCACCGCCGAGAAGCTGGAGGTGGCCAGGAAGGCCGGCGCCGACGAGGTGATCGACTACTCGGACGGCGAGCTGAAGGAGAAGGTGAAAGCGCTGACCGACGGCAAGGGCGCCGACGTGATCTACGATCCGGTGGGCGGGGAACTGTTCGACCAGTGCATGCGCTGCGTCAACTGGTACGGCCGCGTGCTGGTGATCGGCTTCGCCGCCGGCGACATCCCCAAGGTGCCGATCAATCTGATCCTGCTGAAGAGCTGCCAGGTGGTGGGCGTGTTCTACGGCGCCTGGTCGGCGCGCTGCCCGGACGAGGCGGCGGACAACTTCCGGGAGATCCTCGAGCTGCAGCAGCAGGGCAGGATCGACCCGCTGGTCGGCGCCGAGTACCCGCTGGCCGAATACGCCGAAGCGCTGCGCTGCCTCATGGAGCGCCGGGCGATCGGCAAAGTGGTCGTGAACGTCCGATGAGCGCCGGCGCTTCGCTGATCCGTCGCGCGACGGCCGGGGACCTGGCGCTCGTGACGCTGGCCGTCTGCGGGGTGCTGCTGTTCGGCGCCCACGTCATGGAGCACGTGTTCGCCATGGTGCCGTGCCCGCTGTGTCTGATGCAGCGGCTGTGGTTCTACGCGGCGGGCCTGTTCGTGGTGGCCGGGCTGCTGCACGATCCGCGCTGGGGCATCTACCCGCTGCTGACGCTGATCTCCGCGGTGATCGGCGGCGGCTTCTCCATCCGCCAGCTCTACCTGCAGAGCCTGCCGCCGGACCAGGTGCCCGCCTGCGGCCCAAGCCTCGACTACATGTTCGAGGCGTTTCCCCTCGCCGAGGTGCTCACCGCGATGACCCGGGGCACCGGCGACTGCGCGGCGGTCTCCTTCCAGTTCCTGGGCATCACCCTGCCCGGCTGGGCGCTGCTCGGTTTCGCCGGGCTCGCGGTGCTGGCGGTGCTCCAGCTCCGCGCCGGCAATCAGTGGGGTTCGGCGTACAGGAGCTGATCCTCCAGCTCGAACCGGGCGGACAGCGCCCGGGCGATCCGCTCCAGGGCCTCCTTCACCTCCGGAATCGGCGCCTCGACGCCGTTGCCGAAGCGGTCGTTGAAGGCCACGCCGGCCTGGGTCGTGGCCTCGATCAGCACGTAGGCGTGACCAGGCACCGACAGCCGCTGAAAGATCCGGAAGTGGCCCGCGGACAGGTAGTCCACCAGCGAGTCGCAGAAGCGGGTCAGCAGCGCGTGGGACAGGTCCGGCAGTCCGTCGTTCAGCGCATGGTTCAGCTTCACCAGGTAGCTGATCAGGCGCTGACGGCACTCGCCGAAAGACTGGTCCGCGTAGTCGAAGTAACGGTCGGCGGATTCGGCGCCGGTCCGGTGGGTATCCGTGACGGTCTGCATATCGAAAGTCCCTCTCCGATTCGTCAAGAAACATAGCAACGCCTGGCCAACGCGCCAGTTCGGCCCCCGACGGCGCCGGCCGGGCAGGAATCCGACCCAGGTCCCATCGTCGCCGCCAGGCCCGTCTACACTGACACTGAGCCCGCAACGCCGCGAAGATCGTGCAGCACACCCTGGGAATCCTGACGCTCGCCCTGGCCCTGGCCGCCGCCGGCTGCAGCGGCGACAGCAAACCGAGCGCCTCCTACGAACTGGCCGCCCAGGGCGTCTATGCGGCCGCGCTGTCGTCCGGCTCCGAGCTGGCGCTGGTCGGCTCCCTCAATCACGGCGGCAGCCTGTGGAACACCGACAGCTACGCCCGGGTGTTCAACTGGAATCACCGGGCAGGCGAGTTCTCCGAGCTGGTCGCCGCCGAGTTCTCTCCGGACGGCACCCGGGCGGTGACCACCGACCCGCGCACTCTGGTGGTGTGGGATACCCGCAGCGGCGACGCGCTGGCTTTCTGGACCACCCCCAGCGCCGCGCTGGACGTGGCCATCGCCAACGACGGCCGGGTGCTGATGGGTCTCGAGGATCACAGCGCCGTGGTGTTCGACGCCGATACCGGCGCCCACCTGGAGACGTTGCTGCACGAAGGCGTGGTGGGCAGCGTGGCGCTGTCCGCGGACGCCCGCTGGGCACTCACCGGCAGCGACGACGAGACCGCGGTGCTGTGGAACGTCGACACCGGCGAGGCCGTGCACCGGATCGTGCAGGACAATCCGGTCCGCGTGGTCGCCCTGTCCGCCCAGGGCCGCTACGCCTTCGCCGCCAGCCAGGGACGCCTCGCGGCCGTCTACGACGGCGCCAGCGGCCAGCGGCTGATGACGGTGGCGGAACGCCATCACGGCATCACCAGCGCGCGCTTCTCGCCGGACGAACGCTACCTGCTCGTCGGCCACGTCAACCGCACGGTCGCCCTGTGGGACGTCACCACCGGCCGCCTGGTGCAGCGGTGGCGCAACCCGCCCGACAACCCCCTGCACCGCACCGGGTCCGCCGTCATGGCGGTAGGATTCTCCAGCTCTCCGGGCCGTTTCTTCGCCCTCGCCGGCGACGGCCAGCTGCTCGAGCTGCGCCGCGGCTGAACCGGCCGCCGCCGTGGCCCCGGGCCATGGCGTAGACACCGTCCACATGGCGTTCCGCGGGGTTCCGCCCCGCCGGCCCGGCTCCGCCACGCCCGGACCCGCCGCTCTTAACGCCGTTGCTGTGAATGTGCGCTAAGCTCTTGTAGAGAAAAGTTGTCCCGGTTGTATGGCGATTGTCGGAAACCGGGTGTTATAGTTATCCACAGGTTGGTCCCGCTCACGGAAACGGCAAGTAAGCAGCCGGCACCCGTGGGACGAGCCGCCCGGACGGGCCGTCCGGAGCGGCCCGCGAAAAAAGCGATATCACACGTTGATATCGACCCAGGCCGGGACACGTCCCGAGCCGACCATAAAGCGCCGGCCCAGCCGGCCGATACAGAAGACAGGACCAGCCGGGGGCGCGTACCCGACACCACCGACGGGCGGGGACGCGACGGGATGAAGGATGCTTGGCACTCGGACCTTCGCGCTTTCGCGTAACGCAGGCCGTCAGCCGGTTCGAGCGCTCTTCAGAACCAGGGGCTGCATGACATGGATCCACAAGCGCGCCGCATACTCGTCATCAATGGCAAAGGCGGATGCGGCAAGACCACCATCGCCACCAACCTAGCCGTTGCCTACGCCAGCGCCGGCCACGTCGTCGCGCTGATGGACAACGATCCCCAGGCGTCCAGTTCCTACTGGGCCGAGCAGCGCGACCCGGAACTGCCCGACGTGCATCTCGTCGAAGCGCACCGCCGCTCCAGCATGTATCAGACCCGGTCGTTCCAGAACCGGCTGCCGGTGAACGCCGACCGGGTGATCGTCGACGGCCATTCCAACGCCCGCGACCGTGACCTCGAGCTGCTGCTGAAGCAGACCGACGTGGTGCTGGTGCCGCTGCAGCCGTCGTCCATCGACATTCAGGCGGGCAGCCGGTTCATCACCGAGCTGGTCACCCATCGGGCCTTCCGCATGGCGCCGCGCCCCCTGGGCGTGATCGCCAACCGCGTGCAGCCCAACACCGAGACCCACGCGAAGCTCCAGCACTTTCTCGCCTGTCTCGACGTGCCCACCGTGGCCACGTTCCGCGACAGCCCGGTGTACATGGAGGCCGCCGAGCTCGGCAAGGGCATCATCGACATGGTCGATTCCCGCGCCGCCCGCAAGGAGGCGCCGGCCTGGTGGGAGCTGATGAAGTGGATCGACGCGCAGCCGAAGAACGCCGAAGGCCGTCTGCGCAACAGCCCGCGGGCCGCCGATCGACGCCCGGCCGAGGATCGCTCCCTCACCGCCTGAGTACGGCGCCGGCACGCCCGTTTCCCGCACACGGTTCCCACACATAGCCCGCGCGGTGCACTACACTGCGCGCCCGTCCGTGCCGTCATGCGTGTCAGTCCGTGCTGCAGCTCATCGACATTGCCCTCGCCCGCGGTGAAACCCCACTGTTCACCGGCCTGTCGTGCACCCTGCACGCCGGCCAGAAGACCGCCCTGGTCGGCCGCAACGGCGCCGGCAAGTCCACCCTGTTCGAGCTGATCCTCGGCCACCTCACGCCCGACGACGGCGACGTGCGGGTTCCGGCCGACTGGCGGATCGCCCACATGGCCCAGCAGGTCGACGCCACCGACCGGCCGCTGATCGACTACGTGATCGACGGCGACACCGAGCTGCGCGCCGTGCAGCGGCGCATCGCCGCGGCGGAACGCGCCGACGACGCCATGACCCTGGCCACCCTGCACGGCCGGCTGGAGGACCTCGGCGGCTACGAGGCGGAGGCCCGGGCGGGCGAGATCCTCGGTGGGCTGGGCTTCGCGGCCAGCGACTTCCGCCGGCCCTTCCAGGACTTTTCCGGCGGCTGGCGAATCCGCGCCACGCTGGCCCGGGCGCTGATGTGCCCGTCGGACCTGCTGCTGCTCGACGAGCCCACCAACCACCTCGACCTCGACACCACGCTGTGGCTCGAGGGCTGGCTGCAGCGGTTCGCTGGAACGCTGCTGATCATCGCCCACGACCGGGAGTTCCTGGACGCGGTGACGGATCACACCGTGCACCTGCACCACGGCAGGGCCGACAGCTACCGCGGCAACTACTCCGCCTTCGAGCGTCAGCGGGCGGAGGCGCTGACCCACCGGCAAGCCGCCTTCGACCGGCAGCAGGCGGAGGTCCGCCACATGCAGACCTTCATCGACCGGTTCCGCGCCAAGGCCAGCAAGGCCAAGCAGGTGCAGAGCCGCATCAAGGCCCTGGAACGCATGCAGCTCGTCGCCCCGGTGCATGCCGAGTCGCCGTACCAGTTCGCCTTCACCGACCCCGAGAAGATGTCGAATCCGCTGCTGACCCTGCGGGACGTGAGCATCGGCTACGACGGCGCGCCGGTGCTGTCCGGCATCCGCCGCTCGATCCTGCCGGGCGCGCGCATCGGCGTGCTCGGCGTCAACGGCGCCGGCAAGAGCACGCTGCTGAAGTGCCTGGTGGGCGCCCTCGATCCCCTGGGCGGCGAGCTGGTGCGGGGCCAGCACGCGCGGATCGGCTACTTCGCCCAGCACCAGCTCGAGACCCTGGAAGGCGAGCGCTCGGCGCTGGCTCAGCTCGCCGAGGCCGAGCCCGGCCGGCGCGAGCAGTGGTGCCGGGACTATCTCGGGAGCTGGGGGTTCTCGGGCGCCCAGGCGGAACGCCCGGTGACCACCTATTCGGGCGGCGAGAAGGCGCGGCTCGCGCTGGCCATGATCGCGCTCACCCGGCCGGCGCTGCTGGTGCTGGACGAGCCCACCAACCATCTGGACCTGGACATGCGCGAGGCGCTGGGCCTGGCGCTGCAGGACTACGGCGGCGCGCTGCTGCTGGTATCCCACGATCGCAGCCTGCTGAAACGCACCGTGGACGAGCTGTGGCTGGTGGCGGACGGCCAGGTCACCACCTACGACGACGACCTGGACCGATATACCGCGAGCATCGGCGCGGGCCGGGGCGCCTCGGCCGACGGCGGCGCCGGCCAGCGCCCGTCCCAGCCGGACCGGCGCGAGGCACGGCGCCAGGCCGCGGAGCAGCGCCGCGCCCAGAAGCCGCTGAAGGACCGGGTGCGCAAGCTGGAGAAGGACATGGAGCGCCTGACGGAGCAGCTCAAGGCCGTGGAGCTGCGCCTGGCGGACCCGGAGCTGTACAACAGCCTGCCGGCGGAGGAACTCGACGCGCTGCTGGCAGACGCCGGCCGGCTGCGGCGTCAGCTCGAGCAGACCGAGGAAGGCTGGCTCGAGGCCTCGGAGGCCCTGGAGGCCGCTGGCACTCCCTGAGGGTCGCGCCGTCAGTCCTTCTTGACGACGATCTCCAGGCGAACGGCGTCACCCTCGCCATCGCGCTGAATGCGGATGCGCCGGTCGGACCGGAACACGTGCAGCGCCTGCCGTTCGTTCAGCGCCCCGGCGTCGAGGGAGAGATCCAGGTCCCGGCCGTTCCGGCGCACCTGCGCCGTGACCTGGCCATCGAGGCCGGCCATGCGCCGCAGCGCGGACCGGGCGTCCGTCACCGCCTCGCCGTCGAGGCTGCGCAGAATGTCGCCGGGCACCAGGGCCGACTGCCGGTCCGGCGCCTCCATCACCAGCACGCCGGCGTCGACGCCGAAGTAGCCGGCCAGCTCGCCGGCGACGTCCTCGAGGCGCAGCCCCGCCGGCGCCCGGACGATGATGTCGCTCACGGCCTCGTCGAGCCCTTCCAGGACGTCGAGGTCCTCGAGCCCCTCGAGCGCTTCCAGATCCTCGAGCTCGCCCAGGGAACGCAGGCTGTCCAGCCAGGGCCCTTTCTCCTCGACGACCCGGGCCATGTACTGGCCCCGGGCGACCGTGACCACCTCGGCGGACCGGGTTTCGCCGTCGCGCCGGTAGCGGACCGGCACGGTGTCACCGGCCTCCACGGACGCCATGGCCTTGCCCAGGGCATGCAGCGGTTTGGTGTCGCCGCCGTCGTTCAGGGCCACCCCGTTGATCGACACGATGGTGTCGCCCGCCTGCAGGCCGGCGCGCTCGGCGCCGCCCTCGGGGGTGACGCCCGCGAGCGTCAGGCCGTTCTCGTCCCCGGCGTCCTGCAGCAGGATGCCGAGCATGGGCCGGCCGGCGCGCGGCCCCGTGGTCTCCAGCCGCCACATCCGGCTGTGCAGCTCCGCCAGCTTGCGCGCGGCCTCGTCGAGTCGGGCCCTGGCCTCCTTGATGCTCGCTTCGAGCTCCGCGGTCTGGTCCCGGGCCGCCATCTCGGCCGCACGGTCGGCATCCGCCGCCTGCCCCGCCGGCACAAAGGACGACGCCAGCAGGGCGATGAGCAGTCCGGCCACGTTGATCGATCGCATCCCGTTCTCCTAGTAGATGGCCGGCCGCATCACGGCCTGCCCGCGCTGCACGTCGGCGAGGGATTCCAGCAGGGCCACCCGCTGACGCCAGAGCCGCTCCCGCTCCGACGCATCCACGCCCTCGGACTCGTACAGGGCGTTGAGCTGGGCGTCGACGTCGGCGATGCCGTACAGCAGCGCCTGCTCGCTCGAGGTCGCCGTCACCGACGGGGCCGCGGCCCGGGTGAACAGCTCCGCCTCCAGGCGCTGGGAGCGCACCATCAGCGCCGCCACCGGGTCCTGCACCTGCGGGCCTGCGGTGGATCCGCCGGGCTCCGCGGTCGGGTCCCACAGCACGATGGTGAGCGCCGCCGCGAGGAACACCGTGGCCGCCGTCGCCAGGGGGAAACGGTCCAGCCAGCCACGCTTCGACCCGCCGCCGGCCGTGCGTTCCTGAATGGCTTCCCAGACGGCGGGGTCCGGCGTCACCGGCGGCAGCGCATTGAGCTCCGCCTTCATCCGGCGCAGCTCGGCCAGGGTCTCCCGGCTGGCGGCGTCCAGGCGGTCGGGATCGAGGTCCGTCACCTCGGGCTCCCGGTCTCCACCGGCCCCGGCGGCATCCGCCTCGACCCGCTCTCCGTCACGGAGAGCAAGCAGGTCGGACAGTGTCGGCTTGGGTTCCATCGTCCTCGTCACCTCGAAGCAGTTGCGTCAGTTTCCCGTATCCGCGGGCGAGCTGCGATTTCGAGTAGCTCGCCGTCTGACCCGTCAGCTCGCCGATCTCGCGGTGCGTGTAGCCCTCGACGTCGTGCAGCCAGATCACCAGCCGCGTCTCCGCCGGCAGCACCGCCAGGGCGCGCTCCATGTCCCGATAGCCCTGCAGGCGCTCGTCCCCGTTGCTGTCGTCGAGCTGCTCGGGGACCTCCGGGTCCGGCGAGCGGCGCTTGTGCCAGGGGGACCGCAGACGCATGTAGCAGTGGTTCACCGCCACCCGCCGGACCCAGGCCACCAGGGCCGCCGGATCCTTCAGGGTATGCGCCTTGTCGATGAGCTCGACGAAGGTGTCCTGAACCACTTCCTGGGCCAGCCCCTCGTCTTGCAGGATTCGCACCGCCATGCCCATGATCGTCGGCGACATGAGCCGGTACGCCACGGCCTGGGCACGCCGGTCTCCACGCACGATGCCGCGAGCGATCCCGCTGTCGAGGTGGATGTCGGCGAAGCTGGCCATTGGTATCCCATTGATGCGCCAGCGGCGGAAAAGGTCGCAGGCGGGCCGTCGAGCCGGTCGCGACGCCCGGGCGGCCGCGCGCGACCGCGACGCAGCCGTCCCGGATTATCCGAGCCCGGCCCCGCCCTGTCACCCGTGGCCCGGGACGGCACCGCACCCATGACCCACTCGAACGTTCGTTCTGCTACTCTGAGGCCATGACCGAAGCCAGCCGCCACCGGGACCAGCTCGTGCGCCAGCTCGGACGGGTATTCCGTGAGCGCGGCTACGAAGGGGCCACGCTGACGGCCCTGTCCCGGGCCACCGGGCTGGGCAAGGCCAGCCTCTATCATCACTTTCCCGGCGGCAAGGCCGAGATGGCGGAGGTGCTGCTGCGCACCGCCATCGCCGACGTCCAGCGGCTCGCCTTCGCCCGCCTCGACGGGCCCGAGCCTCCAGCGGCGCGGCTCGAGCGTTTCGTCGCCGGCTACCAGGCCTATCTCGAAGAGTCCGGGGCGCCCTGCCTGCTCGGCGTGCTGGCCCTCGGCAGCGCCCGGGCGGTCCACGGCGAGACCCTGGCCGCCCAGTTCCGCGACTGGCGAGCCGCCCTGGCGCGGGTGTTCGAGGAGGCCGGCGCCAAGCCCAAGCGGGCCGCCCGGAGCGCGGCCGACGTGCTGGACGTGCTCTACGGCGCTCAGATGGTCACGGCCCTGACCGGCGAGCCCGACCACCTGCAGCGGGCGTTCAAGCGCCTGCTGCGTCGCTTCCCCCGCTGACGGGCGCTCAACGCAGCAGGTCGTGGAGCCGGCCGACCCAGCCCAGCAGCCGTTCCGGGACGTGCTTGCGCCGCCAGGCGCCCGCCGCCAGCTTGGCCGCCTCGCTGCGCGTCGGGTAGATGTGGATGGTGCTCATGAGGCGCTTGAGCCCGAGGCCGTGGGTCATGGCCAGCACGAACTCCCCCACCAGCTCCCCGGCGTGAGGCGCGACCACGGTGGCGCCGAGGATCCGGTCCTTGCCCGGCGGCGTGATCAGCTTGATCCAGCCGCCGGTGTCCCCTTCGGCCACGGCCCGGTCCAGGTCCTCCAGTGGGTAAGTGGTTACTTCCACATCGAGCCCCTGGCTGCGGGCTTCGTCCTCCGACAGGCCGACCCGGGCCACCTCGGGATCGGTGAAGGTGGCCCAGGGCACCACGTCGTAGTTGACGGCGAATTTGCGGAACCGGCCGAACAGGGCGTTCACCGCGGCGAACCAGGCCTGATGTGACGCCATATGGGTGAACTGGTAGGGGCCGACCACGTCGCCGCAGGCGAACACGTTGCGGCAGGCGGTCCGCAGATAGCGGTCCACCTCCACGGCGCCGTTGGCGGCGGTCCGGATGCCCAGCCGCTCGAGACCGAATCCCTCGGTGTTGGGTCGGCGCCCCACCGCCACCAGCACCCGGTCGAACTCGATGTCCACGCTGCCGCCGTCGACCCGGGCGGTGAGCGTTCCGCCCCCCTGGGCCGGGCCGGCGGCGAACCGCGCCGCCTCGTGGCCGAGACGCACGTCGACGCCCTCGCGCTCCAGCACGCCGGCCACGTGGGCCGACACGTCGGCGTCCTCCCGGGGCAGCAGCCGCGGCGCCATGTCGATCAGCGTCACCCGGCTGCCGAGCCGGGCGAAAGCCTGGGCCAGCTCGCAGCCGATGGGGCCGCCGCCCATCACCAGCAGCCGTGCAGGCAGCGTCTCCAGCGACCACAGCGAGTCCGAGGTGAGCGGCGCCACCGCGTCCAGCCCGGGTATCGGCGGCACCAGAGGCCCCGCGCCGGTGGCGAGAACGATGCTGCGGGTGCTGACGGTCCGGCCGTCCACGGCCACATGGTGGGGATCGAGCAGCTCGGCCCGCCCGGCGATGCAGTTCACGCCCAGGGAGCGGTAGCGTTCCATGGAGTCCTTCGGCGCGATGGTGTCCACAGCGCCGCGCACGTGGGCCATCACCCGGCGGAAGTCGACGCTGGGCTCCACGGCGCCGATGCCGTAGCGGTCGGCGTCGCGGAACTGCTGGGCCACCGCCGCCGCGCGGATCAGCGCCTTGCTGGGCACACAGCCGGTGTTGAGGCAGTCGCCGCCCATGGCGCCCTGCTCGATCAGCGTCACCCGCGCCTTGACGGTGGCCGCGATGTAGGCGGCGATCAGCCCGGCGGAGCCGCCGCCGATCACCACCAGGTTGTTGTCGTAACGGGCCATCAGGCGTCCTCCACCAGGTCTTCACGGGCGCGGCGCAGCCAGCCCAGGGTTTTGCGGGCCAGCAGCGGGAACAGCCCGAGCAGCGACAGCGCGGCGATGAGCCCGGGGCTGAGCACGTCACCCAGGGAGTCGACGCTGGCGAGCTGGGTGCCGGCGAACACGTAGACGAAGGTGCCGGCGAGCATGCCCACCTGGCTCACCCAGTAGAACGTCCAGGCGCCGATGGGCGTCAGCCCCATCACCAGGTTGATCACGAAGAACGGAAACAGCGGCACCATGCGGATGCTGAACAGGTAGAACCCGCCGTCCCGGCGCAGCCCCCGGTTGATCGACTCGAGCTGATCCCCGAACCGCCGCTGCACCGTCTCGCCGAGCACCTTGCGGGCGATGAGCATGGCCAGGGTCGCGCCGATGGAGCTGGCGAAGGACACGATGGCGAGCCCCCACAGCAGGCCGAACACGGCGCCGGCCGCCAGGGTCATGACCGCGGCGCCCGGCAGGGAAGCGGCCGTGATCACCACGTAGCCGAGGAAAAACACGGCCGTCGACAGCACCGGCCGCTCGTGGACGAGGGCGACGATCTGCCCGTGGGCCGACTTGAGATACTCGAGATTGAGATACCGGCCGAGGTCGAAGTAGAAGTAGGCGGCGACCAGCGCCAGCACCGCTCCGATCAGCGCCAGGCGCACGTACACCGTGCGCCGCGTGCCGGGGCGCGAGTCGTTGGTTACCATGAGGGTTCCTTCCTGCCGAAGACCGAGATAGGACATCGTATATGACCCGCAGTTTCCCTAGGACCCGCCTGCGGCGAAACCGCGCCCACGATTTCTCCCGGCGGCTGACCCGGGAGCACACCCTCACCGCCGACGACCTGATCTACCCGATGTTCGTGATCGAGGGCTCGGGCCGGCGGGTACCGGTGTCCTCGATGCCCGGCATCGAACGGCTCACCGTCGACGAACTGATCCGCGACGCCGAGCGGGCGGTCGAGCTGGGCGTGCCGGCGGTGGCGCTGTTCCCCAACGTCGGCACCGACACCCGCAGCGAGGACGGCGCCGAGGCCTGGAACCCCGAGGGCCTGGTGCCGCGGGCCGTGGCAGCGCTGAAGCAGGCCCTGCCGGAGCTCGGCGTGATCACCGACGCGGCCCTGGACCCCTACACCACCCACGGCCACGACGGCCTGATCGACGACGCCGGCTACGTGCTCAACGACGAGACCGTCGAGGCTCTCACCCGCCAGGCGCGGGTGTGCGCCGACGCCGGCGCGGACGTGATCGCTCCGTCGGACATGATGGACGGCCGGGTGGGCGCCATCCGCGACGCCCTCGACGGCGCCGGGCATCACAACACCGCGATCATGGCCTACTCCGCCAAGTACGCTTCAGCCTTCTACGGGCCCTTCCGCGACGCCGTCGGCTCCAGCGCCACCCTCGGCAAGGGCAGCAAGGCCACCTACCAGATGGACCCGGCCAATGCCGACGAGGCGCTGCACGAGATCGCCCTCGACCTCGAGGAAGGGGCGGACATGGTGATGGTCAAGCCGGGCATGCCCTATCTCGACATCGTCACCCGGGTGAAGGCGCGCTTCGGAGTGCCCACCTTCGCTTATCAGGTGAGCGGCGAGTACGCCATGCTGCGGGCGGCGATGGACCACGGCTGGCTGGACGAGCGGGTGATCGTCGAGGCGCTGACCTGCTTCAAGCGCGCCGGCGCCGACGGCGTGCTGAGCTACTTCGCCCTCGACGCCGCCGCCGCCCTGCGCCGCGGCTGACCGGGCCGCGCCGGCCCGTCAGCCCTCGACCACCGACAGCTCGAGGCCGGCGCTGCGGAGCTGTCCGGCCTCCACCTCCAGCTCCCTGGCCGACAGCGCGTGACCGGCCAGCCAGCCGGCCGGCAGCGTCAGGGTCAGGCCGTCCTGCGCGCCCTCGGCCCGGGGCTCCGGCGGGCCTTCGTCGACGTGCCCACGATGGACGATGACCGCGATCCGCAGCAGCGCCAGCAGTCGCACCAGGTCGTGCCGGGTGTCCTCGTCCCAGGCCCGCACCGCCAGCCCCGGGAAGGACCGCCGGTGGCCGCGCAGCAGCAGGGAGAGCTGCCGCTGCTGGGGCGCCGTGAAGGCGCGCAGATCGGCGTTCTGCAGCAGGTAGGCGCCGTGGCGGTGATAGTGGCGGAAGTCCACCGCCTTGCCGAGCTCGTGCAGCTCGGCCGCCCATCCGAGCAGCTCGCGCCAGCGGTCCGCGTCCCGCCACCAGCCGGCGTCGATGCCGTCGAACAGCGCCAGCACCGTGCGGCGGACCCGGGCCGCCTGGGCCCGGTCGACGTCGAAGCGCCGCATCAGCGCCGCGATGGCCCTGGCCTGGGGCGATCCGGCGCCGGCCTGGCCATCGAAGGCGGCGTACAGGGCGCCCTCCTGCAGGGACACGTCGACGTAGCGCATGGACCTGACGCCCAGCGCCTCGAACACGGCGTTGAGGACCGCGAGGCCGGGCAGAAAGATGTCGACGCGCTCCGGCGCGAGCCCCGGCAGGCCGGCGTCCACCAGCCAGCGGCCGGACAGCACCGCCTCGGTCAGCTCGTCGAGGCCGGTACGGTCGATGACCTCGTCGCCCCAGCCGTTGGCGGCCAGCACGCCCTGGATGGACTCCACCGTGCCGGACGTGCCCACCACCTCCCGGCCCTTGGCGTCGGGCAGGTCCGTGAGGGCGTTGCGGGCGCTGGACAGGGCGGCGACGAAGGCTTCCGCCTGGTGACGGCCGGCCTCGAAATGCCAGTCCCGCAGGGATACGCAGCCGACCTTGCGGGACGCCACCCGGGCCGCTTCCGGGCCGTCGTCGCTCCAGGCGAACTCGGTGCTGCCGCCGCCGATGTCCACCACCAGCCGCGGCTGGCCGGTGAGCGCACCGACGTGACGGGCCACGCCGAGGTGGACCAGGCGCGCCTCCTCCTCGCCGGAGATCACCTCCGGGTGCACGCCGAGCAGGCGTTCCGCCGTGTCGAGGAAGCCGGCGGGGTCCGCGGCCTCCCGCAGCGCGTGGGTGCCCACCACCCGGATCGCCGAGGGCGCCAGGCCCGCGAGCCGCTGGGCGAAGCGCGCGAGGCAGGCCTCGCCCCGCGCCAGGGCGTCCGGATGCAGCGCGCAGCCGTCGAAACCGGCCAGGAGCTGGACCTTTTCCTTGATCCGCTCGACGGTCTCGAAACCCTCGATCGAGCGCCGGGCGATGAGCAGGTGGAAGCTGTTCGAGCCGAGATCGATGGCGGCGAGCAGGTTGCCGTCCGCCGCCGAGGTCGAGCTGGGCCGTACCGGTTCTTCAGGCATATTTTCAGGTCTTATGGTTCTTTCTTCGGGCCGTTGCCGTCATGCTACACTGCCGCCGCAACGACAGTCGGAGAGCCTTTCATGAGCGACAAGATCGTGCATACCTCGGACGCAGACTTCGAATCCGACGTGCTGAAGTCCGACAAGCCCGTGCTGGTGGATTACTGGGCCGAATGGTGCGGGCCATGCAAGATGATCGCCCCGATTCTCGACGAAATCGCCGGCGAGTACGGCGACAAGATCAAGATCTGCAAGCTCGACATCGACGCCAACCAGGAAACCCCGCCGAAATACGGCATCCGCGGGATCCCCACCCTCATGCTGTTCAAGAACGGCGAGGTGGAGGCCACCAAGGTCGGCGCGCTCTCCAAGTCCCAGCTCGCGGCGTTTCTCGACAGCAATATCTGAGCGACACCCTGCCCGTAGGAGCGGCCTCCCGGCCGCGATGCCATTGGAAGACCAGCGGATCGCGGCCGGGAGGCCGCTCCTACGGTGCGATGGAGAGATCGAAGAACGCGCACACCCGGCGGTTTCCCGCCGCTTGACGGCGCCTTCCAAAACACTAAACTTGACTTCGCGTATCCGGACGGCTGCGCGCACCCACTCTAGCGTCACGCCGTCGACCCGCCGCCGGTTCTTGGCCCTTCCCTGCGAATAACAATCCGAGAACCTCTGTTCCCAATCTTCAGTCAAGCATTGGTCAACGTATAACAACGCTATGAATCTTACAGATCTCAAACGGAAGCCCGTGGGCGACCTGGTGGACATGGCCCGGGAAATGGGCCTGGAGAATCTGGCGCGCTCGCGCCGGCAGGAAGTGGTCGCCGCCATCGTGCGCAAGCGGGCCAAGGACGGGGAGGACATCTACGGGGAAGGCACCCTCGAGATCCTGCAGGACGGCTTCGGATTCCTCCGCTCACCGGACAGCTCCTACCTCGCCGGCCCCGACGACATCTACGTTTCTCCCAGCCAGATTCGCCGCTTCAACCTGCGCACCGGCGACAGCATCGCCGGCAAGATCCGCCCGCCCAAGGACGGCGAGCGCTACTTCGCGCTGCTGAAGGTCGACCAGATCAACTTCAGCGAGCCGAACACCAAGAAGCACAAGATCCTGTTCGAGAACCTCACGCCGCTGTTCCCCAACGACCGGCTGAAGCTCGAACGCGGCAACGGCAGCACCGAGGACCTGTCCGCCCGCATCGTCGACCTGATCGCGCCCATCGGCAAAGGTCAGCGGGCGCTGATCGTCTCGCCGCCGAAGGCCGGCAAGACGCTGATGCTGCAGAACATCGCCCAGTCCATCACCGCCAACAACCCGGACGTGGTGATGATCGTGCTGCTCATCGACGAGCGGCCCGAGGAAGTGACGGAAATGCAGCGCTCGGTGCGCGGCGAGGTGGTCGCCAGCACCTTCGACGAGCCGCCGTCGCGGCACGTGCAGGTGGCCGAGATGGTGATCGAGAAGGCCAAGCGCCTGGTCGAGCATCAGAAGGACGTGGTGATCCTGCTCGACTCCATCACCCGTCTGGCGCGCGCCTACAACACCATCGTGCCGTCGTCGGGCAAGGTGCTCACCGGCGGTGTCGACGCCAACGCCCTCGAGCGTCCGAAGCGGTTCTTCGGCGCCGCGCGCAACATCGAGGAAGGCGGCAGCCTGACCATCATCGCCACCGCGCTGGTCGAGACCGGCTCGAAGATGGACGAGGTGATCTACGAGGAGTTCAAGGGCACGGGCAACATGGAGCTGCACCTCGAGCGCAAGATCGCCGAGAAGCGCGTCTACCCGGCCATCAACATCCGCCGCTCCGCCACCCGGCGCGAGGAGCTGCTGATGCCCGAGGACGAGCTGCAGCGCGTGTGGATCCTGCGCAAGCTGCTCCACGACATGGACGACCTGGCCGCGATCGAGTTCATGATCGACAAGCTGAAGAACACCAAGACCAACGAGGAGTTCTTCGCGTCGATGAAGGGCCGCTGACCATTCCGGCGACGGACACCTTCCGGGCGGACGTCGTCTCCATCACCGGGCTGCCGGTGCAGCGCATCGTGCTGCGCATGCCGGCGGCCTTCACCTTCCGGGCGGGCCAGTACCTCGAGGTGCTGCATCCCGACGGCCCGATCCCCCTGTCCATCGCCAGCGGGCCGGCGCGCCTGCCGGCGCTGCACCTGCACTATCGCTCGACCCCCGGCGTAGCGGACGCCACCCGCATGGACGAGCTGCTCGCCGCGGCGGTCGAACCCGGCGCCACCCTGGACGTTCGCGGACCGGGCGGCGACGTGTCCCTGCCGGACACCTTGCCGGCGCCGGCGCTGATCGTCGCCGGCGGCACCGGCATCGCCCAGGCCCTGAGTTTCATCGACGCCTTCACCGGGCAGGATCCCGGCGAGCGGGTGACCGTGCTGTGGTGCGCCGACCGGGACGAGGACTTCTACCTGGGCGCCGAGCTCGACGCGCTGAAGTTCGACTGGCTGCAGGTCGTGCGAATCGCCGACCCGGCCCGCGGCCCGGACAACCGGGGCCTGGTCTGGCTGCGCGAGCAGGCAGCGGCGCTGCTGACCGCCGACAGCCCGGTGGTGCTGGCCGGCGGGCCGCCGTTCGTCCACGCGGCCTGCGACGTCCTGATCGACGCCGGCGTCGAACTGGCCCGGATGCAGTCCGACGTGTTCAGCTACGCCCCCCGGGGCTGAGGCTCCGGCAGCGGCAGATCCGGCAGGCTGCCCTGGGCCTGCACCAGCAGCTCGGCGCCGCGCTCACCATCCCCCATGGCCGCACACAGCCGGCCGAGTTCCGCCTGAGCGTCCGCCGAGCGCCGCAGGCGCAGGCTCGCCTCCAGATACTCCCTGGCCTGAGCCCAGGCCCGCAACTGCAGGCTGATGCGCCCCAGCGCGAGCAGCAGATCCGCATCGTTGGGACGCTCCTTGAGCCAGCCCTCGGCCACCACGCGCCGGGCGTCGGCGTCGGCTCCGGTGAGCGTGCCGTACTGACGGACCAGACCCGGGTCCCAGCGGTGCTCGAGGGCGCGGCGCAGCAGGCCCTCGGCCGCCGCCGCATCGGACGCGGCCAGCCGCTCCGCGAACCGGGACACGACCGCAGGCTCGTGGCGCAGCTCCCGCGGCAGCGCGTCGAGCAGGTCGGCGGCGGATTCCCGGCCCTGGTCGAGCCGGCCCCGCCAGGCCTCGATGCGCAGCGCGGCCAGCGCGTCGGCCTCGAGCACGTGATGCTTGTGCAGCGCATCCGTCAGCTCGAGGATCGCCTGCCAGTCCTCGAGCTGGCGGTAGCAATCCACCAGCATGCGCAGCACCCGGCCGTGACGCGGCGCCTGCCGGTAGAGCTGGAGCAGCGTCGCCAGGCAGGCCTCCCACTGGCCCTGATCGCGCTGCAGCTCCGCCTGGGCGAGCCCGACGGCGAAGCGCGCGCCCGGGGTCGAGGCCTCGGCCGCCCGCAGCAGCCGGTCCCGGCCCGCCGCATCGCCGGCCTCCTGGGCCGCCCGGGCGGCATTGAGGTAGTTGATCAGCGGCGCTTCCACCTCCGGCGCGGCCTTCTCCAGCAGCCGCCGGGCTTCCTCCCAGTGCCCCTCCGCCATCTGCAGCAGCCCGCGGATGGTCTGGTCCCGGGCGGCCCGGTGACGCCGGCGCTCCCGCCAGTTCCGCAGGCCGCCCCGGCCGACGCCGAGACGGGACACGATCACGCCGACGAGCCGCAGCAGCAGATAGAGCAGAATCACCGCGGCCAGGGCTACCCACAGGCTCGATTCGACCGCGACGTCCCGGTAGGACACCAGCACATAGCCTGGATCCCGGGCGACCAGCACCCCGAGCAGGCCGCCCAGCACCAGCGCGGCCGCCAGCAGCAGCGCCACCCGTTTCACGGCGCCGGCCCCGCCGCCTGACGCAGCGCCTCGAGGGAGCCGGACACGTCCGGCAGCGGCCGCGCCAGATCGACGCCGGCAAGTGCCTCGAGCTCGTCGTGCAGGCGCGTCACCGCCGGCGCGTCGGCGTCCAGGTAGCGCTCGATCCAGGTGAGCGCGGTGAGCAGGCTCTCCTCGTACATGAGCTGCTCCTCGCGCAGCGCGGCGAGCTGGGCGCGCTCCAGCATCAGACGCAGATTCAGCTCCAGATAGACCGCCTCCTCCGGCGCCAGCAGCGGCTTGACCTCGCCCTCCAGCCGCTTGATCCGTACCAGGTTGGCGAGCTGGCGCTGGATGGCCGCCCACACCCCGTCGCCGGCGGCGCTGTCCGCCGCCGGAGCGGCGGTGAACGCCGGCTTGCGCAGCGGCAGCTCGTCGAGGTCCCGTTTGGCGGCTTCCAGCCGCAGGAACAGCCCCTGCAGATCGGTGGTCGCGACGCTCTCCAGGGCGGCGATCTCGTCGGCCAGCCGGGCGCGGACCTCGTGCAGCCCGAAGTCGTCGAGGTCGGTCAGCACCGTGTCGGCCGCCTCCAGCAGGCGCAGCGCGCCGCTGACGTCGCGCTCCATCAGCAGCCGGTGGTTGGCGATGCGCAGCAGGTAGCGCACCTCCGCCAGGCGCCACTCCCGGCTGTCCGGCGGCGCCGCTTCGGCCGCCTCGGCGATGGCCGAGCGCAGGGACTGGGCGAGGGCGTCCCGGGCTTCGGCCTGACGCGCCTCCACGGCGGCCAGCGCCTCCGCCTCCGCGGTGCCGAGGGACGCCAGGCGGCGGTCCACGTCGGACAGCGCATCGCGGAGCTCCTCGCGCAGCGCCTCGAGCGCCGCGGCGGAAGCCGGCGCCGGCCCGTCCGCCGCCGGCGCGGGCCGGTCGGCGCCGGCGCGCTGCAGATGGATGAGCTCGTAGTACAGATACCCGGCGGCGCCGGCCGCGGCCAGCGCCAGCAGCAGGGCCAGGACGCCGAGCAGGCGGCCGCTCCGGGGCCGGGGCCCGGCGTCGGCCGTGTGGGCGCCAGCAGCCGCGGGCGCCCGGTCCGATGGGTCGTCCGCCTCGCCGCCGGGGCCGTGCCCGGGCTCGTCGTCCAGACCGAGCGGATCCCGGGGTTCCGCGTCCCCGGGGCGATCGCTGTCGGAATCTCTGTTCATGTCCCTCCCGCTCAGTCCTGCGTGAGCGCGCGCAGCCCGCGCAGCCAGGCGCCGGTATCGGCGCCGTCACAATCATGGAGGCTCGTCAGACCGACTTCCACTCCGAGTCCCGCCACCCGCGCCGACGGCACCAGCACGGGCACGTCCGCCCTTCCGCCCGCGGCCAGCCACAGCCGGGCGGCCTGACGCAGCCCCTCGCCGCTGGCGGCGATGATGGCGTCGCAGACAAGCACCCTGGGGTCCAGGCGCCGTACCGGCTCACGCCGGTAGCATTCGAACCGGGCGACCCGCGCACCGCGCTCGGCCAGCGTCGCCTGGAGAAGCTCCCGGCCGCCGGCGCCGCAGACCAGCAGCACGGACCGCGACCGCATGTCGGCCAGGTCGTCCAGCGCCAGCAGACCCTCGGAGGTGGCGTCGCCGGGGGCGGCGGCGCGGACGCCCGCCTCCGCCAGCACGGCTGCGGTGCGCCGGCCGACGGCGAAGACCCGGGCGGACACGAACCACGGCATGGCCCGCAGCGCCGGCAGCCCGGCGCGGACGGCGTGCTCGGAGAGGAACACCAGGTCGTCGAAGCTGCCGGCGGGGACGGCCGAACCCGTGGCCTCGATCCGCACGACCGGGGCGACCACGGGGTCGTGGCCGGCGTCGCCCAGTTCCGCCGCCTGACGGTCGGCGCCGGGCTGGGAACGGGTCACCCAGACCTTCACGTCAGCCCAGGTCCAGGGCGTCCAGAATGTCCCGGGCACCCTGACGTTCGAGCTCCGCGACCACCGCCGCGCCGACGGCGTCCGGTTCCGCGCCCGAGGCCCGGGCGCGCAGCAGCCGCGTGCCGTCCGGCGTGCCCAGCACCGCCGACAGCGACAGCGAGCCGCTGTCCAGCACGGCGTAGGCGCCGAGCGGCGCCGAACAGTCCGCGGCCAGCCCGGCGGTCACCCGCCGCTCCGTCTCGACGCAGGCCCTGACGTCGGGATCGTCCAGCACGGCGATCAGTTCGCGCACGTCGTCCGCCGCCGCCAGGCACTCGATGCCCAGGGCGCCCTGGCCGGCGGACGGCACGGACCGGTCCACGTCCAAGTGCTCGGTGACCAGATGCTCGAGTTCCAGCCGGCGCAGTCCCGCGCTGGCCAGCACCAGCGCGTCGTACTCGCCGGACTCCATCTTGCCGAGCCGGGTGCCGACGTTGCCGCGGATCGGCGCGACCTCCAGGTCCGGCCGGAGCGCGCGGAGCTGGCACTGGCGGCGCAGACTCGCGGAGCCGATCCGTGAGCCGGCCGGCAGATCCGCCAGCCGGGTGCCGGCGCGGGACACGAAGGCGTCCCGCACGTCGTCCCGGTAGGCGATCACCGGCAGCACGAAACCGTCCGGCAGGTGGGCCGGCACGTCCTTCATGGAATGCACGGCGAGGTGCGCGCGGCCTTCCAGCAGCGCCTGCTCGAGTTCCTTGAGAAACAGGCCCTTGCCGCCCACTTCGGACAGCGGCGACGACAGCCACTTGTCGCCCTGGGTCTTCATGCCGAGCAGGGAGACCGTGAGGCCCGGATGGGCAGCCTCGAGGGCCGCCTGGACGTGCTTCGCCTGCCATAGGGCCAGCGGACTCTCGCGGGTGGCGATCACCAGCTCGTTCATGTCACCTCACAGATTTCTGACAAACTTTCGGACGCCCGCCAGATGCCGGCGGCTCACGTCCAGCGGCTCGTCGATGTCCCGTACGCGGATGCACGCCTGACCTGGGCCCAGCCGCTCCAGCCCCTCGATGAAGGCCGTCGCCACCAGGCAGTTGCGGTGAATCCGCAGGAAGCGGTCGCCGAACTCGTGCTCGAGATCCTTGAGCGACTCGTCGACGATGACCTCGCCGCCGCCGTGACGCACGGTGACGTATTTCTGGTCCGCCTGAAAGTAGCGAACGTCGTCCACCGGCACGAGCTCGATGCCCCGGCGGGTACGGGCGGAGATGTGGGTGCGGGCGCCGGCGCCATCCTCTTCGGCCAGGGCGGCGAGCTGGGCCTTGTTGACCCGCTGGGCCTTGGCCAGCGCCGCGGCCAGGCTCTCCCGGCGGACGGGCTTCAGCAGATAGCCGACGGCCTGGAGGTCGAAGGCCTGCACCGCGTGCTCCTCGTAGGCGGTGCAGAAGATCACCGCCGGGGGCGCCTCCAGCTCGCTCAGGTGCCGGGCGGTCTCCAGGCCGTCCATGCCCGGCATGCGGATGTCGAGCAGCACCACGTCGGGATCTGCGCTCTGGGCCAGCGCCAGCGCTTCACGGCCGTTGCCCGCCTGCCCGACCACCGCGTGGTCCTCGATCTGGGCCACCATGCGGGCCAGCCGGTCCCGGGCGAGATGCTCGTCGTCGACGATCAGAATCTTCATGGTCGGGGGCCGATGATACCGCGTCCGGGCGCCATCGGCCTTCAACCGGCGGCGCCGGCGCCGTCGTCCAGCGGCAGCGTCAGCGTGGTGACGAAGCGGCCGTCGCGGGGGCCGGTCTCCAGCTCGGCGCGCACGCCGAACAGCACCGCCAGCCGGCTGCGGATGTTGGCCAGCGCCATGCGGTTGCCGTCGGAGCGGGCGGGCTCGGGCGTCAGCGGGTTGTCGATCTCGACCTTCACCCGATCACCGTCGGTCCACAGGCGCACGCCGATGCGGCCGCCCTCCGGCAGTGGCTGGATGCCGTGGTAGATGGCGTTCTCCAGCAGCGGCTGCAGCGTCAGCAGGGGCACCCGGGCGTTGCCGGGAACCGGCGCCAGCGACCAGTCCAGGGTCAGGCGGTCGCCGAGGCGCAGGCTCTCGATACGGGCGTAGCGCTCGCACAGCGCCAGCTCGTCGGCCAGCGGCACGAGGTTGCCGGCATCGTTGAGGCTGGCGCGGAACAGCTCCGAGAGATCCTCCACCACCGACTCCGCCGTCTGCGGATCCGTCTCGATGAGGCTGGCGATGATGTTCATGCTGTTGAACAGGAAGTGCGGACGGATCCGGGACTGCAGGGCCTGGATGCGCGCCCGCAGCTCGGACTGCTCCTGGGCGCGGAGCTGCTGCTGAACGTAGAAGTAGCGCAGCACCAGCGCGGTGATGATGCTGGCGATGACGAGCTGGCGCAGGATCGGCCACCAGTCCACCGACGGGCCGGTGATCGCGCCGGCCACCACCCGGTCCGCGGCCAGACCGACGGCGAACGTCACCGCCAGCACCAGGGCGAATGCCGCCATCGCGCCGCCGGCCAGCGGCAGCCGGGCCAGCGCCCTGCGGCTCGCGCACAGCGCCCCGGCGGACAGCAGCGCCACCCACTGCACGAACAGCGACAGCAGCGCCAGGCGCACCCAGCTGATCTCGGCGCCGGCGAACAGCAGCACGAGGGCGAGCAGCTCCGCCACCAGCACCACCAGCGAGATGGCGGGCGCCGTGCAGAGATCGGGAAGCGTGAAATGATCGGCGGAGGCGGCACCGGAGGGCTCGGGCTGGCTGTTATACTTCGCCATCTTCTCGGCAACACCACTCCGGGTTCGAATCATGAGCCAAGACGCCAAGCTCTGGGGCGGCCGCTTCACGGAGGCCACCGACGCCTTCGTCGAGACCTTCACCGCATCGGTCGGATTCGACCGGCGCCTGTATCACCACGACATCGAGGGCTCCATCGCGCACGCGACCATGCTGGCGTCCGTGGGCGTGCTCAGCGGCGACGAGCGCGACCGAATCGTATCGGGATTGCGCGAGATTCACAAAGAGATCGACGAGGGCCGCTTCGAGTGGCGGGTCGACCGCGAAGACGTGCACATGAACGTCGAAGCGCGGCTGATCGAGCTGATCGGCGACACCGGCAAGAAGCTGCACACCGGCCGCTCCCGCAACGACCAGATCGCCACCGACATCCGCCTGTACCTGCGCGACGCCATCGATGCCATCGACGCCGTCGAGACCGAGCTGCTCGACGCGCTGCTCGAGCTCGCGGCCCGGCACACGGACACGGTGATGCCGGGGTTCACCCACCTCCAGCCGGCCCAGCCCATCACCTTCGGCCATCATCTGCTCGCCTGGTTCGAGATGCTGCTGCGTGACCGCGAGCGCCTGCGCGACTGCCGCCGGCGGGTCAACGTGCTGCCCCTCGGCGCCGCCGCCCTGGCCGGCACCACGTTTCCCATCGACCGTGAGGCCGTCGCCTCGGCGCTCGGCTTCGACGCGGTGGCCGAGAACTCCCTGGACGCGGTCAGCGACCGGGACTTCGCCATCGAGTTCTGCGCGACCGCCAGCCTGACCCTGGTGCACCTGTCGCGCTGGTGCGAGGAGCTGGTGCTGTGGTCGTCCCAGCAGTTCGGCTTCGTGGAGCTGCCGGACCGGTTCTGCACCGGTTCGAGCATCATGCCCCAGAAGAAGAACCCGGACGTGCCGGAGCTGGTGCGCGGCAAGTCCGGCCGGGTGACCGGCGACCTGATCGCCCTGCTGACCCTGATGAAGAGCCAGCCGCTGGCCTACAACAAGGACAACCAGGAGGACAAGGAGCCCCTGTTCGACGCCGTCGACACACTGCGCGACTGCCTCACCGCGATGCGCGGGCTGATACCGGCGGTGGAAGCGCGGCCCGAGCGCATGACGGCGGCCGCCCGGCTGGGCTTCACCACCGCCACCGATCTGGCGGACTATCTGGTCCGCCGGCAGGTGCCGTTCCGGGACGCCCACGAGATCGTCGGACGCGCGGTCGCCTTCGCCCTCGACCAGGGCAAGGACCTCGACGCCCTGACCCTCGACGAGCTCAAACGCTTCGGCGGCGACGCCATCGAAGCCGGGGTATTCGACGTGCTCACCCTGGAGGGCTCCGTCGCCGCCCGGAACCACATCGGCGGCACCGCGCCGGCCCAGGTCCGCGCCGCCATCGAACGGGCCCGCGCCCGGGTCTGAGCCGTCCGTCCGGCGGGCAGTGGCCCGCCGAATCCTGCCTACACTTAGGGGATGGAAAATCCCCGCCCCGGAACCGACGCCGCCGCCGACATCGACCGCGCCGCCCTGACCCGGCTGGTCGAGCGCTTCCGCCGGCAGCATGCGCTGCGCCTGCGCCGGACGGCGAGCCGGCTGATGGGGCGCCAGCGCCGGGCGCTGGAAGCCCTGCCGATGCTCTATCACCGCAACCACCCGGCGCTGCCGGGCTACGTCGGCCCCGACGTGCCGGCGGGCATCTCCGGCTTCACGCCGAGGCCCGACGACCTGGTGGCGATCAAGCGGGTCGCCCGCAGCTACGACGAGCCCCGGCTCACACCCCGCCAGTCGGACCTGCAGGCCATTTTCATCATGGGCAGCGGCGGCACGGTCGGCCACGGCAGCGCCAGCGACATCGACCTGTGGGTGTGCTGCGACACCCTGCTGCATTCGGCCCTCTGGCCCAAGGTCCGCATGATCGACCAGTGGGCCGGAGAGCTCGGGCTGGAGCTGCACACCTTTCTGGTGGACCCGGACGTGCTGCGGGTCCGCCAGCGGCTGCCGGGGACGCGCATTCCGACCCTGGTGCTGGACGAGTTCTACCGCAGCGGCGCCCTGATGGCCGGCCGCCACCCCTTGTGGTGGCTGATCGCCGCGGAGGACCCGGAGACTTACCAGTCCGTCGCCGAACGCCTGCTGCGGCGGCGCTTCGTCACGCCGGAGGCGGTGGTCGACTTCGGTCCGGTGCCGGCGTTCCCGGCCGAGGAGCTGGCCCAGGCGGCCATCACCGAGCTCGACCGCGCGCTGACGACGCCCCACAAGTCGCTGCTCAAGCTCAAGCTGATGGAGGCCTACGCCCGGGCGCCCGAACTCGGCACGGTGTCCGGCGCGTACAAGGCGCGCATGCACGCCGGCGAGACCGATCCGCTGCGCCTCGACCCCTACCTGCTGCTCTACGAGCACGTGCGCCGCTACCTCGACGCCTCCGGCCGGGGCGACCAGATCCCGTTCGTGCGCCGTCTGCTGATGGGCAAGACCGCCGAGAACGCCCGGGTGCCCCACCTGGCCAGCGCCGCCACCCAGACCGAGAGCGCGCTGCTGCAGCGCTTTCTGGGCTGGGGCTTCGGCGCCGACGACGTCGCCCGGTTCCGCGAGTTGGAAGACTGGACGATGGCGGAGCGCCAGAGCGAGCACCGGCGCATCATGACCGCCCTGGAAGACGGCCTCGCCCTGGTGGAAAACCTCGTCGACGGCGCCACCGGAGCGCCGCCGCCGGATCCCCTGCTGGGGCCGGGCGACGGGCACCAGCTCCACTGGATGAACGAGACCCGGCTGCGGCACCTGCAGTTCGCCATGTCCCGGCTGCGGGACCGCGGCCCTGCGGCGATACCGACGCTGCACCCGGCTCTGGTCGGCCGGCGTCGTCTGGTGCCGCTGACCCTGGACTGGGACGCATCCGGCTGGCACGCCCGGGAAGGCGGGGACACCGTGATGAGCCGGCCACGGGCCGTTGAGATCGCCGTCTGGGCGGAGCTGAACGGCGCCACCCTGCGGCCCCAGCGCGCCGACGCGACCGTCACCCGCGACCTCGCCCAGATTCTGCAGGGTTTCCGCGGCCCCCACCGCAGGCACTACGCCTTCCTCAATGCCGAACCCGGCGAGGCGGAGACCGTCGGCGACGACAGCGGCCTGACCATCCGGCCGGACCCGCTGCGCTACGTGGGTTACCAGCACCTCACCCTGAGTACCCTGGACGTCGTGTCCCGGGGCGACGACGGCCACTGGCGCGCGGACCACGCCCGCGCCGACGACCTGCCGCTGCTGCTGGCGCGCATGCTCGCGCGGCCACCGTCATCGGTGGCCTGGCAGGTGATCGGCAGTCAGTCGCGGTTCGTCATGGCGCACCGCCTGGAACAGCTCCACGAGCTGGCGGCCGGCATTCTCGACGCGCCCGGCGCGGTATTCGTGCTGCCTCTCGGCAGGGGCATGATCACCATCCGGCGGCGGGGTGACGAGGCCGATGTCCGCCGGCACCCCGACATCGCGGCGCTGCGCCGCTACATCCGGGACACCGGCTGCGCCACCCTCGGCTTCGACCCCACCAACCATCACCTGAAGAACCTGCTGCACGCGGGCTGACGGCCGCGTTCCGGGACGCGGGCAGCCCGCCCGGGCATGACGGCAGCGGGCCCCGTGGGGGCACCGGTGCGCAATGTGTATACTGCGCAGTTTCCTGTCCGGGGGCGCTGTTCATGCGCTGGCTGTTGCTGGGCTTCATCGTCGCACTGCAGGCCGCGAGCTGCGGTCAGAAGGGTCCGCTGTACCTGCCCGACGAACCACAGGCTCGAACGGGCGGTCCGGTGGCGACCGCCGGGGCGGCCTGACGTGCAGGCTTTTCCGAGAATCGACGGCGTGCTCCACGCCGACGGCGTGCCGCTCACCGCCATCGCCGAGCGGGTGGGCACGCCCGTCTACGTCTACTCGCGAAGGTACATCGAGAGCCGCTACCGGGATCTGACCGAGGCGCTCGCGCCCCGCGGCGCCGACGTCTGCTACGCGGTGAAGGCCAACGCCAACCTGGCGGTGCTGCGCTGCCTGGCCGAGCTCGGCGCCGGCTTCGACATCGTCTCCGGCGGCGAGCTGGAACGGGTCGTGGCCGCCGGTGGCCGTCCCGACCGGGTGATCTTCTCGGGCGTGGGCAAGCGCGACGACGAGATCGACCTGGCGCTGAAGCTGGGCATCCGCTGCTTCAACGTCGAGAGCGCCGCGGAGCTGGAACGGCTGTCGGCCCGGGCGGCCCTGCACCAGCGGGTGGCGCCGGTGTCCCTGCGGGTCAATCCCGACGTCGACCCGCGCACTCACCCGTACATCTCCACCGGCCTGAAGCACAGCAAGTTCGGCGTGCCCCTGGCGACGGCCCGCGACCTGTACCGCCGCATCGCCGACGACCCCAACCTGCGGGCGGTCGGCGTCGACTGCCACATCGGCTCCCAGGTCATGAGCATCGAACCGCTGCTGGAAGCGCTCACCAGCCTGCTCGCCCTGGTCGACACGCTGGCCCGGGACGGCATCGAGCTGGACCACGTGGACGTGGGCGGCGGCCTGGGCGTCAACTATCAGCGCGGCAGCCGCGGCGAGAACGACGATCCGGACCTGGACGGTTTCGACGTCGAGGCCTACGGCAGCGCCCTGGCTCAGGCCATGTCCGGCCGCCGCGAGCGGCTGATCCTCGAGCCCGGCCGTTACCTGGTCGCCAACGGCGGGGTGCTGCTCACCCGGCTGGAGTACCTGAAGCCCGCCAGCGATGCCGAGGCCCCCGGATTCGCCGTGGTCGACGCGGCCATGAACGACCTGATCCGGCCCGCCCTGTACCAGGCCCATCACGAGGTGCGGCCGGTGGTGGCCCGGGAGGACCTCCCCGTCCGGCGATGGAACGTGGTCGGGCCGGTGTGCGAGAGCGGCGACTTCCTGGCCAACGACCGCCAGCTCGCCCTGGAGGCCGGCGACCTGCTGGCGATCTGCAGCGCGGGCGCCTACGGCTTCGTCCAGAGCTCCAATTACAACGCCCGCTCGCGGCCGCCGGAAGTGCTGGTGGAAGGCGACACGTTCCGGGTCGTGCGGCGGCGGGAAACCGTCCGCGACCAGCTCGCCCTGGAGCTGCCCGAAGGCGCGGTGGCGGCGCTGCCGCCGCGGCAGGAGGCCTGAAGTGCGTCTCGACTTCGCCAAGATGCACGGCCTGGGCAACGACTTCATGGTGCTGGACCTGGTGACCCAGCAGTTCCAGGTCAGCGAGACCCAGGTGCAGGCCTGGTCCGACCGGCGCACCGGCGTCGGCTTCGACCAGCTCCTGCTGGTGGAGCCGCCGGCCGAGCCGGAAGCGGACTTCCGCTACCGAATCTTCAATGCCGACGGCAGCGAGGTGGAGCAGTGCGGTAACGGCGCCCGCTGCGTCGCCTGGTACGTCGCCTGGCGCCGGCTGAGCCCCAAGCCCGAGCTGGTGCTGCAGACGTCGGGCGGGCCCATCGTGACCCGCCTCGTCGGCGCCCTGCCGGACAGCGGCGGCGCGCCGACCGAAGGCACCGTGGAAGTCGACATGGGGGCGCCGCGCACCGAGCCGGAAGCCATTCCTTTCGACCCGGCCGGCCTGGGCTCCGGCAATTCCGCACGGCCGACCGGCGAGCCGGCGACCTGGACCTTCGAGCTGGACGGCACGCCGGTCACCGTCACCACGGTATCCATGGGCAACCCTCACGCGGTGCTGTTCGTGGACAGCATCGCCACGGCCCACGTGGCGGAACTCGGCGCCGCCCTGGTACGGCACCCGCTGTTCCCCGAAGGCGCCAACATCGGCTTCTGCGAGGTCGTCGACCGGGGCTTCCTGCGCCTGCGGGTGTTCGAGCGCGGCGTCGGCGAGACCCGGGCCTGCGGCACCGGCGCCTGCGCCGCGGCGGTGGCCGCACGGCTGCTCGAGCGGGTGGGCGAGCGGGTCAAGGTGTCGCTGCCCGGGGGCAAGGTGCGTATCGCCTGGCAGGGCCCCGGAGCCACCGTTAGAATGACCGGGCCGGCGACGCTGGTGTTCGAAGGACGTATCCATGCGTGACCCCGGAATCGACGACATGAATCCAGCGGACGACGACCGCACCCCGGTCAGCGAAGAGCAGGTGATCGTGTACCTGCGCAACCATCCCGACTTCTTCCAGCAGCATCCGCACCTGCTCTCGGAGCTGCATCTGCGTCACGAATCCGGCGGCGCCATCTCCCTGGTGGAGCGCCAGGTGGCGATCCTGCGGGAGCGCAACATGATCATGCGGCGGCGCATGAACGAGCTCATGCAGACCGCCAAGCAGAACGACGAGCTGTTCGCCAAGACGCGCACCCTCACCCTGGAGCTGCTGCGGGTGGATAGCTGGCACGAGCTGAACGAGGTGCTGGCGACCTACGTGCTGACGGACTTCCACGCCGACTTCGTCTGCTGCCACCTCGCCGGCATGCCGGTGGCCGGGCGCCCGGGCTCGGGCAAGCCGGCCTCCCTGGACCACATCGTCAGCCACGCCGGCCCGCCGCTCCCCCACGAGCGCTTCGTGCGCGGCGCCTACCCGATCTGCACCACGCTGCGCGTCGAGGAGCTGGCGGACCTGTTTCCCAGCGTGTCCCACGACGCAGCGGGCAGCGCCGTGCTGGCGCCGCTGGTGCTGGATGCGCCGGGCGGCTGCCTGGCCATCGGCAGCCGCGACCCCCAGGGTTTCACGCCCGACATGGACACGCTGTTCGTCACCTACATCGCCGAGGTGCTGAGCCAGGTGGTCCAGCGCCTCGCCCCCTGATGGACGAACTGCTGGCGCGCTTCCTCCGCCACCTCGAGGTGGAGCGGCGCTATTCCGGCCACACCCTGGCCGCCTACCGACGGGATCTGACGCGTTTCGCCGCCGAGGTCGACGTGCCCTGGGACCGGGTGCGCAGCCACCACGTCACCGCGCACGTGGCGCGCCTGCACGGCCGCGGCCTCAAGCCCCGCAGCATCCAGCGCGCCCTGTCGAGCCTGCGCAGCCTGTACCGCTATCTGCAGCGGCAGCGGCTGGTGACGGATGATCCGACGGTGGGCACCCGGGGCCCGAAATCCCGCCAGCGGCTGCCCGGCGCCCTCGACACCGACCAGGCCGCGCGCCTGCTCGACTTCGACCCCGAATCCAGGGAGGACCTGCGCGACCGCGCCATGGCGGAGCTGCTCTACGGCAGCGGCCTGCGGCTGTCCGAGCTGACCGGCGCCAACGTCGAAGACCTCGACCTCGCCGACGGTTTCATGCTGGTGCGCGGCAAGGGCGGCAAGACCCGCCAGGTGCCCCTGGGCCGCCATTGCGTCGCCGCGCTGGAGGCCTGGCTCGCCCGGCGCGACGACCTGCCGCCGGCAGACGGCTCACCCCAGCCGCTGTTCACGGGCCGGGGCGCCAGCCGGATCTCTCCCCGCACGGTGCAGATGCGGCTCAAAGGTCTCGCCGCCCGGCAGCTCGGCAGCGGCGAGCTGCACCCCCACATGCTGCGCCACAGCTTCGCCAGCCACCTGCTGGAATCGTCCAGCGACCTGCGCGCGGTGCAGGAACTGCTGGGCCACGCGGACATCTCCACCACCCAGATCTACACCCACCTGGACTTTCAGCACCTGGCCCGGGTCTACGACGCGGCCCACCCGCGCTCGAAGCGTCAGGAAGACTGATGGCGGACATCAAGCTCGTCACCTTCGACCTGGACAACACCCTGTGGAACGTGGAGACGGTGCTGCGCAACGCCGAGGCGCGCATGCGCGCCTGGCTCGACGAGCGCATTCCGGGCTTTCAGACGCGCTTTCCCATGGAAGTCATGGCGGAGCTGCGCAACGCGGTGCTGGAGGAGAACCCGTCACTGCGCCACGACCTGTCGGCGCTGCGCGAGGAGATTCTCTTCCGGGCCATCGCCCGGGCGGAGTTCAGCCGCCGCGACGCCCGCACCCTGGCCCGCGAGGCGTTCCACATCTTCCTCGACGCCCGTCACGAGGTGGAGTTCTACGAGGGCGCCATCGAGACCCTGGAGCGGCTCTCCCGGGACTACGTGCTGGGCGCGCTCACCAACGGCAACGCGGACATCCGCCGCCTGTCCATCGACCGCTTCTTCGCCTTCGGCTACTCGGCGGCCTCGGTGGGCGTCGGCAAGCCGGCGCCGGACATGTTTCATGCAGCGCTGGCCCACGCCGCCGCCCATCCCGGCGAGGCGGTCCACGTCGGCGACCATCTCCACGACGACGTGGCGGGCGCGGCCGACGTCGGCATGCACACCATCTGGGTGAACCACGACGAGCTGGAACTGCCGGCCGACGTCGTCAAACCCAGTCAGATCGTGCACCAGCTCGTCGACGTGCCCGAGCGCGTTCGGTTGCTGCGCGACGACTGAGTTGGTACTGCAGGGGCGCCCGTTCGGCTGGCCCCGCGTGTTCGGGGGGCTGGGGTTTCGTTCCCGGACCTCGCTCAGCCGCTCCGCGGTCGAGCGAGGGCAAGAAGTCTTTCCCGGGCCCGCGTCCCGCCCGGCGACACCCCGCCGGGTTATCCCCTCTTCATACCACGCAAGCGCTAACGAACCCGCGCATGGGCGGCGATGAAGTCTTTGACCGCGTCCAGCGTCGCCGGAATCTCGGTACGACGCGACTCGAGACCGCGCAGCCCCTCGAGCCGGGGATGGCGCGCGACCGCCGAACCCACGGCCTTGTCGACGGACTCGGGAAACTTGGCCGGATGCGCCGTGGCGAGGCAGATCACCGGCCCGTCGGTGGGAAAGCGCTCTGCGGCGGCGATGCCGACGGCCGTGTGGGGATCGGCCACGTAACCGTAGGCATCGTAGAGGCGACGGATGGTCGCCAGGGTGTCTTCGACGTCGACCGCCGTGGCGAAGAAGTCGTCCGTGCCCGGAGCGGCATCGAGCACCGCACGCCCCGTGGTCGCGAAGTCCTGCATGAAGGCGCGCAGGCGCGCGCTGTCGCCGTTCATGAGGTAGTAGAGATAGCGTTCGAAGTTGCTCGCCACCTGGATGTCCATCGCCGGCGTGACCGTGAACCGGACCTCGCCGCGCTGGTACTCGCCGGTGGCGAAGAATTTGGAGAGGATGTCGTTCTCGTTGGTCGCCAGCACCAGCCTGGCGATGGGGAAGCCCATGCGCTTGGCCAGATACCCCGCGAACACGTTGCCGAAGTTGCCCGTCGGCACGCAGAAGGTCACCGGGGCTTCGCCGCCGCGCTTCAGGCTCGCGTAGGCGTAGTAGACGATCTGGGCCAGCACCCGGGCCCAGTTCACCGAGTTCACCGCGCCCAGGTGGAAGCGCCCCTTGAAGTCCAGGTCGGCGAACAGGGTCTTCATCAGGGTCTGGCAGTCGTCGAAACTGCCGTCCACCGCTAGACAGTGCACGTTGGCGTCGGTGACCGTCGTCATCTGCAGTTCCTGCAGCGCGCTGACGCGGCCGTCCGGATACATGACGAAGATGTCCACCGCGTCCAGGCCGCGCACGCCGGCAATGGCCGCGCTGCCCGTGTCGCCGCTGGTCGCGGCCAGGATGTTCAGATGCTCGCCGCGACGGCTGAGCACGTAATCGAACAGGCGTCCGAGGAGCTGCAGCGCCACGTCCTTGAAGGCCAGCGTGGGGCCGTGGAACAGTTCCAGCACCTCGACGTCGCCCACCGCCACCAGCGGCACCACGTCATCGGCGTCGAAGGTGGCGTAGGCGTCGCGGATCAGCGTTTCCAGATCGTCCCGATCGATGTCGTCGACGAACAGGGGCAGCAGTTCCACGGCCAGGTCGACGAAGCCCAGATCCCGCCAGGCGTCCAGGCGATCACGGACGTCGGGAATCTCCGCCGGCAGCAGCAGGCCGCCGTCCGGGGCCAGGCCGGTGACGACGGCGTCCTGAAAGGACATGGGCGGGGTCTGCCCCCGGGTGCTCACGTATTGCATGGCTGAACCTGGCACGGTGGGCGGGGCGGCGCGCCCCGCGGTCGCGGAAGCGCGGTATTGTAGAGGGCCGCGCCGGGCGCGTCATCGACGCGGGCGGCGCCGGCGATGGCGGCCGCGTCGCCGCGGGCGCGGCGACGGTCCGGTCGAGGGCGTCGGCTCAGATGGAGCCGCGGCCGTAGGTGCTCTGGGGCCGCTTCGGCGGATCGGCGCGGAAGTCCTTCGGCACTTCCTCCACGTTGCCACCCTGGGCGAGAAACGCTTCGACGTCGGCGGCAAGCCGGTTGCGCACCGGCTCCCGGGCCTGAATGCTGTGCACGTCGGATTCCAGGGTTTCCAGGGATTCAACTTCAGCAATGTCGCTCACGGTCGGGTCTCTCGCAGTAAGGTCCACCCAGTTATAGAACAGGATCGCGAGACCGCAAGCGGCGGGGTCGCAGCGCCCGGCGGTGCGGGGCGTGTCAGGGCAGCGGCAGCGCCAAATACCAGGCTGCAACCCCGCGCCACCAGGCCGAGCCGGTGATCAGGAAGTTGGGTATCTGCAGCAGCAGGAACACGCCGAGCATGGCCGGATACACCTTCAGGCGCCATTCCCGGCGGAAGTCCGCGGCTATCAGCGCGACCAGCGCCAGGTCCGTCACCGTGTAGGTGACGACCTGCAGCAGCACCATCGAGCCGGGTTCCCAGAGGTAGAAGAACACGACCCGCGCCAGGATCGGGTCGATCATCACCAGGGCCGTGCAGATCATGAAACGCGCATGGACGGCGGGGCGGCGCCGGTTGTAGATCGCCAGCGCGTAGCAGAGCGAGAACGCCACCAGAAGCTGCATCTGCAGATAGAAGATGTACGGCCGCGGCGGCACCAGGCCGTCCCGCTCCAGGGTGGCGTGGGCGAAGCTCATGGTGGTGAAGATCACCAGCGGCACGATGACGAAGGAGCTCCTGCCGACGAGCCGGTGCAGGTCGCGACGGCCGCTGCGGATCAGCCAGGCCTGGGAGATGAGCAGGAGCAGCCAGGCCGACATGGCGAGCCCGTGGGCGTGGGCGTGCGCCGGCGCTTCACGGAAGATCGAGAAATAGGTCGGCCAGAACGCCACCAGCGTGCCCAGGGCCAGCAGCAGAAGATAGAAGACGCTGTTGTGGTACTGGTCGCGGAACTGCTGCATCGGCCCCTCCTTCCGTGCAGTCCCGGCCCATACTGACACAGGCGGGCGCGCCAGGACAGCAAGCGGATCGACGGGCCGGGTACGAAAAAACGGGGGCGCCGCAGCGCCCCCGTTCGAAGGACCGATCCGGAGCGTCGATCAGGTCGACTTGATGAACTCCGGATAGGCCTCGAGTCCGCACTCGGTGAGGTCCGTGCCCTCGTATTCTTCTTCTTCCGAGATGCGGATGCCCATGACGGCCTTGAGGATGCCCCAGACGATCAGGCTCGCGCCGAAGGTCCAGCCGAAGATCCCCAGGATGCCGATGAGCTGACCACCGATGGTGGCGTCGCCGTTCGACAGCAGCACCGCGAGGATGCCCCAGATGCCGGCCACGCCGTGGACGGAGATGGCACCGACCGGGTCGTCGATCTTGAGCTTGTCGAACATCACGATCGACAGCACCACGATGACGCCGCCGATGGCGCCCACCAGCACCGCGAGCTGAGCGGTCGGGGACAGCGGATCCGCCGTGATCGACACCAATCCTGCCAGGGCCCCGTTGAGTGCCATGGTGAGATCGGCCTTGCCGAACATGATCTTGGCGAGGATCAGCGCCGCCACCAGACCGCCGCAGGCGGCGATGTTGGTGTTGACGAACACCTGGGCCACTGCGTTCGCTTCCTCGATGTTCGAAGTCTTGAGCTCCGAACCGCCGTTGAAGCCGAACCAGCCGAACCACAGGATGAACATGCCCAGCGTCGCCAGCGGCATGTTCGCGCCGGGGATGGCGTTCACCTGCCCGTCGGGACCGTACTTGCCCTTCCGCGGGCCGAGCAGCAGCACACCGGCCAGCGCCGCGGCGGCGCCGCACATGTGCACGATGCCCGAGCCGGCGAAGTCGGAGTAACCGGCAGCCGAGATCCAGCCGCCACCCCAGGTCCACATGCCCTGGAGCGGGTAGATCAGGCCGGTCATGACGACCGCGAATGCCAGGAAGGCCCACAGCTTCATCCGCTCGGCGACGGCGCCGGAGACGATGGACATGGCGGTCGCCACGAACACCACCTGGAAGAAGTAGTCGGAGCGTGCCGAGTAGTAGGTGTCACCGCCGGAGGCCAGGGTGTCTTCCACCGTGTTCTCCGCGCCGATCCACAGACCGAGATCCGGCATGATGCCGCCTTCCACGGCGCCGATATACATGATGTAGTACCCGCAGATCAGGTACATGATGCAGGCGATCGAGAACAGGGCGACGTTCTTCAAGAGAATCTCCGCCGTGTTCTTCGACCGCACGAGACCCGCTTCGAGCATGGCGAAACCGGGTGCCATGAACATCACGAGCGCGCCCATCACCAGGAAGTAGAAGGTGTCGAGGGCGTAGTTTGTCTGAATCAGATCTTCCACAATCTTTTCTCCTTTAGCTCGCCCGGGGCCGGCCGGACTCCCGACCAGCTCTGCCGCGGGCGCTGTCCGACGGGGCCGTTAAACGGCGTCCGCGCCGGTTTCTCCGGTGCGGATGCGCACGACCTCGTCGAGGGCGGTTACGAAGATCTTGCCGTCCCCCACCTTGCCGGTGTTCGCCGATTTGGTGATGGTCTCGATCACCTGGTCGAGCAGACCGTCGTCCACGGCGACCTCGACCTTCACCTTCGGCAGAAAGTCCACGACGTACTCGGCTCCGCGATACAGTTCGGTATGGCCTTTCTGGCGGCCGAAGCCTTTCACTTCGGTCACCGTCATGCCCTGCACGCCGATGTCCGAGAGCGCCTCGCGGACGTCGTCGAGCTTGAAGGGCTTGATGATGGCTGTTACCAGTTTCATGCTGTTTCTCCTTACGAATCAGGGTGCACGAGTGCCCGTGGGTCCGTTAATCACGGACGGGCGGATCCTGTGGAAGATCTGTGCACCCCGGATTCTCTCTTAATCAAAGGCTTTTCGACAGCGAGAGGATCGGACGCAGCTCGCACAGCTTGTCGCAGCCATCACTGCCGTCGGCGTCGGTGCCGACGATGCCGATGCCGATGTCCACACCGTGGAAGGGCATGGTGTAGGTCACGCCGTAGTCGATCACTTCCTCGTCGCCGAACGCCGAAACCCAGTCGTCGGAGCTGTTGTCGTCCACCGAGGACAGGCCGACGTGGAAGTCCAGGGACGCCTCGTTGGGCAGGCCCAGGCTGTACTGCACGTAGGGGTAGAACCAGGAGACGTCGTCCAGCGCGAAGTACTCGTTGGAGTAGATCAGGCCGACGGTGAAGTCGGCGAAGGACAGGGAGGCGCCGAACTCGTTGTAGTCGAGATCGCTGCCGCCGCCCGGGTACTCGAAGCGCACGTAGTTGACGTCGTAGCTCAGGTTCTCGTTGATCTCACCGGCGTAGCCGATGTAGAGGTCCAGCTCCTGGCTGACTTCGCCGAACTCCACGTTCGACGACCAGGTGCCGATGTAGAGGCCGCTGTCGAAGGCGACGTCGAAGCCGCCCTGAATGGCGCCTTCCCGGTCGGTCTGGGACACGCCGCGGAAACTGTAGTCGGTAGCCAGGGTGACGTTGGCAGAGACTTCCGCCCCGTGGGCAGCCCCCATACCCCCCAGCAGCACCGCACCCGCCGCAGCGGATTTCCATGCTGAAACGAATTTCTTGTTCATCGAGATTTCCTCTCTATCCGTATATGTATGCCTGTCGTCACGGCCAGCGACCGCTGCCTTGCGGTCTTGCCACCGTCGCGCCTTGAATGGCAGTTTCCGTGCCAGAAAAATATTTCTTTTGAAAACATGGATTTATGGCGATCCAGGACGAATTCACACGGAAATGGGGCACGAACGCCCCGCATCGGTGCGCCAGAGCACCGTTCGACGCACCGATTCGGTGCGCTGCTTCCGGCTACGGGGCCGACCGCCGAATTCGTGCACCAGAGGTGACGGCGCACCCGCCGGCGGGGCGAACTCGCCTGGCCGGCGCCCGCGGCGCGCCGTACCATCCCGGGCAATCACCGTCTCGGATGTACCCGTCATGAATCAGGAAGCCCTCATCAGCGACGTGGTCGGCCGGCTCCGCCAGGCCCTCGGCGGCCTGCTGCCCGGCGGCAGCGCGGATGCGGTCCTCGACCAGGCCCGGGCGGCCCTGCGCCAGGCCCTCGACGACGTCGACCTGGTGCCCCGCCGCGAGCTCGAGGGTCACCTCGACGCCCTGGAATCGCTGCGCCGCACCGTGGAGGACCTGGAGCGCCGGATCCGCGAGCTGGAAACCGACGGCTGACGCGCAGGCCGCGGGGTGAGCGCCGCTGCGCCGACCGGCAACCAGACCGCGAGCCGCGCCCTGGTGGGCATGGAGGCGCCGGCGGTGACGGTGGAGACCCACCTGCCGGGCGGCCTGCCCGGCTTCACCCTGGTCGGCATGCCGGAGACGGCGGTCCGGGAAGCCAGGGACCGGGTCAAGAGCGCCATCCAGAACTGCGGGTTCGACTACCCCCAGGGCCGGATCGTGGTGAACCTCGCGCCGGCGGAGCTGGTGAAGGAGGGCGCCCGGTTCGATCTGCCCATCGCGGTGAGCATCCTGCGGGCGACCCGCCAGCTTCCCGCCGCGCCGCCGGGGACGGCGGGTGGCGATCTGGAGTTCATCGGCGAGCTGGGACTGTACGGGGAGGTTCGCGCGACCCGGGGCTGCCTGTGCGCCGCCCTCACGCTCAACCGGGAGGGGCCGGCGCAACGCCGGCTGGTGGTGCCGGCCGCCAATGCGGGCGAGCTCGGCGTGGGGCCGGGGGCCAGGCTGCTGCTGGCCGACCACCTGACGTCGGTGGCGGACTTTCTGCGGGCCCCGGATTCGGCGCCGCTGCCGTCGCCGCCGGCCGCCGCGGCCCCGGAGTCCGCCGCCGGGCCGGACATCGACGACGTGCTCGGTCAGCACGCCGCGAAACGCGCCCTCACCATCGCCGCCGCCGGCGGGCACCACCTGCTCATGGTCGGGCCGCCCGGCACCGGCAAGACCATGCTGGCGCGCCGACTGAGCCAGCTCCTGCCGGACCTCGACGGCGAACGTGTCATGGAGGTGGCGGCCGCCTACTCGGCCGCGGGGCTGCCGGCGCCGCCGGGCGCCCGTCCGCCCTTCCGGGACCCCCACCACTCGGCGTCGCCCCCGGCGCTGGTCGGCGGCGGCCGGCACGCCCTGCCCGGCGAGATCTCGCTGGCGCACCGCGGAGTGCTGTTCCTCGACGAGTTGCCGCACTTCAAGCCGAGCGCGCTGGACCTGCTGCGCGAGCCGCTGGAATCCCGGGTGGTCAGCATCGCCCGGGCGGGCTACCGGGTCCGCTTTCCCGCGGCCTTTCAGCTCGTCGCGGCGATGAACCCCTGCCCCGCGGGGCGAGTCTGCACCGAACACACCTGCCGCTGCCTGCCGGACCAGGTTCGCCGGTACCAGGCCCGGGTGTCGGGGCCGCTGCTCGACCGCATCGACCTGCACGTGCCCGTGCCGCCGCTGCCGGAGCACCTGATGACCGCCACCGCCGACGGCGCCGGCCCCTCGGGCGCCGATGCCCGGCGGGCGGTCCAGGCGGCGCGGCGCCGTCAGTACGACCGTCAGGGCTGCCTGAACGCCGATCTGGCGGGCCGGCGCGCCATCGAGGTGGCCGGGCTGTCGACCGAGGCGAGGCGTCTGCTGGAGCGGGCTGCCGGCCGGTTCCAGCTATCGGCCCGGGGCGCGCACCGCGTGCTGCGGTCGGCGCGCAGCATCGCCGACCTGGACGGCGCAGCCAGGGTGGACGGCCCGCACCTGGGGGAGGCGTTGGGTTTTCGGGCCCTGGACTGGGACGACGGCCTGAGCGCCGCCGTGGGCAGGACGCCCTGACCGGCCCCTGACTACGGCCCGGCGACGGCGCGCGGAGCCGCGCGCCGCGGTGAACGTGGGCGGCTTACTGAGCCTGGTCGACGATGTAGTCGAGGGCGGCCCGCAGCTCGTCGTCGGAGCAGCCCATGCAGGTGCCCTTGGCGGGCATCGCGTTGAAGCCGTTCAGGGTGTGATCCCAGAGGGTATCCATGCCCTTGGCCACCCGCGGCTCCCAGGCGGGCACGTCGCCGAGCTTGGGCGCGCCGGCCACGCCGATGTTGTGGCAGGTGCCGCAGAACTGGTTGTAGACCTGCTCGCCGGACATCGCACCGCCGCTGCTGGCCATCGCCGCGCCCGCGGCGCCGCCGCCGCAGTCGTCACCCGCACGGCAGAGCTCGCCGAACGGCTCGAGGCGCTCGCGGATCTCGTCGTCCGTGCCCGGCGGCACCCGATCCGCCGCGGCGGCGGCGGCCCACGACACCATCACGAGACCCAGCAGGAACTTGGCAGATTTCACGACGTTCACTCTCCAGTACTGCGGCCCGGAACCGGTCCGGGGACGCGATTGGCCCGGGGCCATTCGGCGCCGGGCGGAATATTGCGGCGCAAAATTATAGCGGCTGGGACGCGGACGGACAAAACGCCGGGGCCCGCCAGGCAGGGCTCAGCCGGTGGCGTCGAACAGCTCCCGGCCGATGAGCATCCGGCGGATCTCGCTGGTGCCGGCGCCGATCTCGTAGAGCTTGGCGTCGCGCAGCAGCCGGCCGGTGGGGTACTCGTTGATGTAGCCGTTGCCCCCCAGCGCCTGGATGGCCTCCGACGCCATCCAGGTGGCCTTTTCCGCGGCGTAGAGGATGCAGCCCGCGGCGTCGAAGCGGCTGGTGCGGCCGGCATCGCAGGCCTGGGCCACCGCGTACACGTAGGCCCGGCAGGCGTTCATGGTGGCGTACATGTCCGCGACCTTGCCCTGCATGAGCTGGAAGGTGCCGATGGGCGCCCCGAACTGCTCGCGCTCGTGGACGTAGGGCATCACCGTGTCGAGGCAGGCCTGCATGATCCCCAGCGGCCCGGCGGCCAGCACGACGCGCTCGTAGTCGAGCCCGCTCATGAGGATCTTCACCCCCTCACCGACCCGGCCGAGCACCTGGGTCTTCGGCACCGCGCAGTTCTCGAACACCAGCTCGCAGGTGTCCGAGCCGCGCATGCCGAGCTTGTCGAGCTTCTGGGCGGTGGAGAAGCCGGCCATGCCCCGCTCGATCAGGAACGCGGTGATGCCCTTGGACCCCAGCGACGGATCCACGGTCGCGTACACCACCAGCACGTCCGCCCCGGGACCGTTGGTGATCCACATCTTGTTACCGTTCAGCACGTAGTGATCGCCGTCGTCCTCGGCGCGCAGCTTCATGCTCACCACGTCCGAGCCGGCGCCGGGCTCGCTCATCGCCAGGGCGCCGAGATGCTCGCCGGAGATGAGCCGCGGCAGATAGCGGCGCTTCTGCCCGTCGGTACCGTAGCGGCGGATCTGGTTGACGCACAGGTTCGAGTGGGCGCCGTAGGACAGCCCCACCGAGGCCGAGGCGCGGCTGATCTCCTCCATCGCCACGCAGTGGGCGAGGTAGCCGAGGCCGGCGCCGCCGAATTCCTCCTCGACGGTGATGCCGAGCAGGCCGAGCTCGCCGAGACGGGGCCACAGATCCCTGGGAAACGCGTTGCTGGCGTCGATCTCGGCGGCGCGCGGCGCGATCTCCCGGCGCGCGAAGTCCGCCACCGTGTCCCGCAGCATGTCCACGGTCTCGCCGAGTCCGAAGTCGAACTGAAACATGATGCTCTCCAGTTGCGCGGAACGATATTGTACCGCTCAACGAACCGGACTTTGCCCGGACTGGAATGGCCGATCATGGAATTCGCTGCCAACGCCATCACGCTCGTCAGCCTGCTGATACTGATCAGCCTGCTGTCTTCGTCGTTGAGCCCGCGCCTGGGCATCCCGGTTCTGCTGCTCTACCTGGGCGTAGGCATGCTGGCCGGCGAGGACGGTCTGCTGGGCATCGAGTACGAGGACGTGACCTCCGCCTACCTCATCGGGTCCGCCGCGCTCGCCGTGATTCTCTTCGACGGCGGCATCAAGACCGAGACCGGCGCTTTCCGGGTGGCCCTGGCACCGGCACTGAGCCTGGCGACGCTCGGCGTGGTGGCGACCGCCGGCGTGATCGCCGCGTTCGCCTACGCCGCGCTGGATCTGTCCTGGCTGGAGGCCCTGCTGGTGGGCGCCATCGTCGGGTCGACCGATGCGGCCGCAGTCTTCTCGCTGCTGCGCGGCCGCGGCATGGCGCTCAAGGAACGAGTCGGCGCTACGCTGGAGATCGAATCCGGCGCCAACGACCCGATGGCCGTGTTTCTCACGCTGATTCTCGTCGAGGCGGCCGTGACGGACACGCTCCCCGGCTGGGGGCTGGCGACCTTCTTCCTCTGGCAGATGGCCGGAGGCGCCGTCATCGGCTGGACCGCCGGCGCAGTGCTCGCCGCGGCGGTCACTCGACTGGTTCTGAGCGCCGGGATGTATCCCCTGCTGGTGATCTTCGGCGCGCTGCTGACCTTCGGCGTGGCGAGCCAGCTCGAGACCAGCGGGTTCCTGGCCGTCTACCTCGCGGGTGTGACCATGGGCGCCAGGGTCTCCCGCGGCCTGTACAACGTGCAGCGCTTTCTCGACGGCTCGGCCTGGCTCGGCCAGATCACGATGTTCCTCATGCTCGGGCTGCTGGTCACGCCGACCGAGCTGGTGACCTACGCGCCGAGCGCCATGCTGCTCGGCCTGGTGCTGATCTTCGTCGCAAGGCCGGTTGCGGTAGCCCTCTGCCTGGCGCCGTTCCGCTTCTCCTGGCGCGAGCAGCTGTTCATCGCCTGGGTGGGTCTGCGCGGCGCGGTGCCGATCATCCTCGCCCTCTTCCCCTGGATGGCCGGCATCGAAAACTGGCAGATCTTCTTCAACATCGCGTTCTTCGTGGTGCTCGTCAGCCTGATCCTGCAGGGCTCCACGGTGGCCCCGCTGGCGCGCCTGGCCGGGCTCGAAGTGCCGTCCCGGGGCGACCGGCTGCAACGGCTGGAGCTGGGCATGCCGGGCCAGGAGGAATTCGAGCTGGTCGGCTACCGCATCGATCCCGACAGCCCGCTGGTCGGTGCGGCGCCCGGATCGACGTCATGGCCCGGAGAGGTGAAAGCGCTGCTGGTCATCCGCGAGGGCCGGGCGATGCAGACGGCCGACGTATCGAGCTTCGCGCCGGGTGACCAGATCTATCTCCTGGCGAGATCGGCCGAGCTGCCCATGCTGGACCGGCGCATTCTCGCCGAACGCGACCCCGAGCGGCTGGGAGAACTGGAGTTCTTCGGCGAGTTCCTCATCCAGACGGAGGCCAACCTGAAGGCGCTGGGGGACGTGTACGGTTTCCAGGTGGACGAAACCGATGCGGGGCTCGGCGTGGGCGAATTCCTCGCCCGGCAGTTTCCCCGCCCCGTGGTCGGGGACCGGGTGATCCTGCAGGGCGTCGAGCTGGTCGTTCGCGAAGTCGAGGGCAACGACATCACCAGGGTCGGTCTCAAGCTCAAGCCCTGACCGGGGCACGACCCGCCCGGGACCCTGCGCGTTCAGGCCTCCAGCGTCACCAGCTCCATGCCGTCCTCCACCCGGTCGCCTTCGGCGCAGGCCAGCGCGGCGACGATGCCGTCCCGGGGCGCCGTGACGCTGTGCTCCATCTTCATGGCTTCGACCACGACCAGGATCTGGCCCGCACGCACGGCGTCGCCCGGCGCCACCGCCACCCGGATGACCTGCCCCGGCATCGGCGCGACGATGCGCTGAGCGCCGCCGGCGGCCTCCGCCAGCGCAGCGACGTCGAGCACGGGCGTGGCGAACCGCACGGTGCCGCCGCCGCGCATGACGAACACCGCGTCGCCGGTCACCAGCGTGCGCGCGGTCACGGTGGCGTCATCGATACGACAGCGGACCCTGCCAGGCGCGACCGCGACGTCGGCCAGCCCATGGTCGTCGCCGTCCACGCTGGCGGCGGCGCCGCTGATCGACACCATCCTGGCCTCGTCGTCGGCGGTGAGCGTCACTGCGAAGGCCGAGGGCTGGTTGAGCCGGAAGCCGTCGGCGACGCCCCAGGCGCCCTCGCCGGCGGACGCCGCGCGCAGAGCCAGTGCCGCGCAGATCCAGTCCGCCGCCGCGGTCTCGAGCAGCAGCGCCGGGCCCGCCTCGTCGATCAGGTGCGTGGTGTAGTCGCCCCGGCGGAACCGCTCGTCGGCCAGCACCCGGCGCAGGAAGGCGACGTTGTGCGCCACGCCGGCGATGGCCAGGTCCGCCAGGGCTCCGTCCAGGGCCGCCACGGCGGCGGTCCGGTCGTCGCCGTGGGCGATCACCTTGGCGAGCATCGGGTCGTAGTGCACGGTCACCGCGTCGCCCGCCTCGACGCCGCTGTCCACGCGCACGCCGTCCGGCACGTCGAAGCACAGCAGGCGACCCGTGGACGGCAGGAACCCCCGCTGGGGGTTCTCGGCGTAGATGCGGGCTTCCACCGCGTGGCCCTGCCAGCGCAGATCTTCCTGGGCGAAGGGCAGCGGCTCGCCGGCGGCGACGCGGAGCTGCCACTCCACCAGATCGAGACCGGTGATCGCCTCGGTCACGGGGTGCTCCACCTGCAGCCGGGTGTTC
>DLCH01000002.1:44353-50616 GCA_002480525.1 Gammaproteobacteria bacterium UBA7803
CGGGTGTTCATCTCCATGAAGTAGAACCCGCCCGCATCGGCGATGAACTCGATGGTGCCGGCGCCCCGGTAGCCGATGGCGGCGGTGGCGCGCACCGCGGCTTCGCCCATCGCGCGACGACGCTGGGCGTCGACGCCGGGGCCCGGCGCTTCCTCCACCACCTTCTGGTGGCGGCGCTGCACCGAGCAGTCCCGCTCGAACAGGTGGACGACGTTGCCCTCGGCGTCGGCCAGTACCTGCACCTCGATGTGCTTCGGCGACTGCAGATAGCGCTCCAGCAGCACCCGGTCGTCGCCGAACGCGGCCCGGGCTTCGCGGCGCGCCCCGGCGAGGGCGTCGGCGAAGCCGTCGCCGTCGTCCACCCGGCGCATGCCCTTGCCGCCGCCGCCGGCGGACGCCTTGATCAGCAGCGGATAGCCGATCCGCTCGGCCTCCGCGGCGAGCGTGGCGTCGTCCTGGTCGTCACCCTGATAGCCGGGCACGATGGGCGTGCCCGCCTGCTCCACCAGTCGCTTGGCCTCGATCTTCGAGCCCATGGCCTCGATCGCCGCCGCCGGCGGGCCGACGAACACGATGCCGGCCGCCTCGCAGGCGCGGGCGAAGGCGGCGTTCTCGGAGAGGAAGCCGTAGCCCGGGTGAATGGCCCCCGCGCCCGTCCGCCGGGCCGCGTCGATCACCGCGTCGATGTCGAGATAGCTCTCCGCCGCCGGCGCGGGGCCGAGCCTGACCGCTTCATCGGCCTCCCGCACGTGGCGCGCCGACGCGTCCGCATCCGAGTACACCGCGATGGTGCGGATACCCAGGCGGCGCGCCGTACGGATCACCCGACAGGCGATCTCCCCACGATTGGCGATCAGCAGCGCGTCGAACACGGTCACATCCTGAAGATGCCGAAGCGGGCGTCGTCCGGCGCGTCGCTGGCGGCCTCCGGCCGGCGGCAGGCCAGCTCCAGCGACAGGGCGATCACCCGGCGGCTGTCGAGCGGATCGATGACGCCGTCGTCCCACAGCCGGGCGCTGGCGTAGTAGGGATGCCCCTGGTGCTCGTACTGCTGGCGGATGCCGTCCATGAAGCTCTGCTGGTCCGCCTCGGGCCAGGTCTCGCCCCGGGCCGCCATGCCGTCGCGGCGGACCGTGGCCAGCACGTTGGCCGCCTGCTCACCGCCCATCACGGAGATGCGCGCGTTGGGCCAGGTGAACAGCATGCGCGCGCCGTAGGCCCGGCCGCACATGGCGTAGTTGCCGGCCCCGAAGGAGCCGCCGATGACCAGCGTCAGCTTGGGCACCCGGGCGCAGGCCACGGCGGTCACCATCTTGGCGCCGTGCTTGGCGATGCCTTCGTTCTCGTACTTGCGGCCCACCATGAAGCCGGTGATGTTCTGCAGGAACAGCAGCGGCACGCCCCGGCGGTCGGCGAGCTGCACGAAGTGGGCGCCCTTGACCGCGGACTCCGAAAACAGAATGCCGTTGTTGGCCAGGATCGCCACCGGCAGCCCTTCGATGTGGGCGAAGCCGCATACCAGCGACTCGCCGTACAGGGGCTTGAACTCGTGGAACTCGGAGCCGTCCACCAGCCGGGCGATCACCTCCCGGACGTCCAGCGGCGTGCGGGTGTCCGTGGGCAGCACGCCGTACAGCTCCTCGATGGGATGAGCGGGCGGCCGGGGCTCCCGGCGCGCCACCGTGGCGGCGCGGCGCACGTGGCTCGACGCCACGATTTCCCGGGCCAGCGCCAGGGCGTGGGCATCGTTGGCGGCCAGGTAGTCGGTGACGCCGGACTCCCGGCTGTGCACGTCGCCGCCGCCGAGGCTCTCCGCGTCCACCTCCTCGCCCGTGGCCGCCTTCACCAGCGGCGGGCCACCGAGAAAGATCGTGCCCTGCTCCCGGACGATGATCGCCTGGTCGCACATGGCGGGGACGTAGGCGCCGCCGGCGGTGCACGAGCCCATCACCACGGCGATCTGCGGAATGCCCCGGGCGGACAGGTTGGCCTGGTTGTAGAAGATGCGGCCGAAGTGGTCGCGGTCCGGAAACACCTCGTCCTGCATGGGCAGGAAGGCGCCGCCGGAATCCACCAGGTAGATGCAGGGCAGGTGATTCTCCAGGGCGATCTCCTGGGCCCGCAGGTGCTTCTTCACGGTGATCGGATAGTAGGTGCCGCCCTTCACCGTGGCGTCGTTCACCACGATCATGCATTCGACGCCGGCCACCCGGCCGACGCCGGTGATGATGCCGCCGGCGGGAATCCAGTCGTCGTAGAGCTCGTAGCCGGCGAGCTGGCCGATCTCCAGGAACGGCGAGCCCGGATCGAGCAGCCCGGCGAGCCGGTCCCGGGGCAGCAGCTTGCCCCGGTCGGTGTGTCGCGTCCGGGCGCGCTCGTCTCCGCCGAGGGTGATGCGCGCGGCGAGTTCGCGCAGTTCCCCCGCCAGGGCGGCGTGGTGCGCCCGGTTGCGGGCGAAGGTCTCGCCGGCGGTATCTATTCCCGTTCTGAGGACTGCCATCGGCTGTTCCGGAATCTCCCCAACGACCCGACTCGTGCGCACCCGCGAGCCCGCCAGGGGCCGCGCCGGACGCCGCGAACCGGTGCGGATTCGCTGCGTGACTGCCGCGCTGAACCGCCAGCCGTGGCACAATCACGCAGCCCGAACGATACACCATTTGCCGCTGCCCGACCCGGTGCGCGGCGGACCCTGCCACCGGCCGGAACCCCGTCCGGACACGCGACGGCGAGGGCAGGCAGACAAGGAGCACGATCCCGCTATGGCGACCTCCAAGGCGACCCCGAAGGCGAATTCCAAATCACGCTCGAAACGCGTGCCGCGCGGCCCGGCCGGCGCCCTGAAGACCCTGATCAACCGCCGGGGCAGCCGGTACGCCACCGTCGCGTTCGTCGACCTGCAGGGTCAGCTCCGCGGCAAGACCGTTTCGGTCAGCAAGCTCGAGAGCGCCATCGACGAAGGCATTCCGTTCTCCGCCGACAACTTCATGCTCGATTTCGGCGACATCAAGCTCATTCCCGACGGCTACCTGACCCTGGACCAGGACTATGCCGACGAGCGCTGCGACGTCGACTGGGACCGGCCGCGGATGCTGCCCTTCGAGGAGCCCGAGAGCGATCTGCTGTTCTTCGTCGAGTACGGCGAGGGCACCAACGGCGGCAAGTGGGACCCGCGCCGGCTGTTCCATCGCACCCTGGACCGGGCCGCGGCCATGGACATCGTCCCGACCTTCGCCTTCGAGTACGAGTTCCGCCTGTTCAAAGAGACCGCCGACTCACTGCGGGACAAGGGCTTCCAGCAGCCGAAGCTGCTGAACGAGGTGTCGACCTACGGCGGCGTGATGCACCAGAGCCTGTGGGCCCAGCTCTTCAAGGACATGCGCAACATGTGCGAGACCATGGAGATCCCGGTGTCGAGCATGCACTGGGAGCAGGCGGCCAGCATGGGCGAGGTGGCGCTGGGCCACCAGCCGGGCTTCGCCAGCGTCGACGACGCCGTGCTGTTCAAGACCCACGCCAAATCGCTGGCCGCCCGCCACGACATGCTGCTGTCGTTCATGGCCCGCCCCATTGCCGACGACGACGGCCAGAGCGGCCACGTCCATTTCTCGCTGAAGAACCGCCGCGGCCGGCAGCTGTTTCACGACCCGAAGCGCGAGCACGGCATGAGCGATACCCAGCGCTGGGCCGTCGGCGGGCTGCAGCGGCTGCTGCCGGAACTGCTGCTGATGCTGGCGCCCAACGTGAACTCGTTCAAGCGCCTGGCCCCCGGGGCGTTCGCGCCCATCGCCGCCACCTGGGGCATCGAGAACCGCACCTGCGCCATCCGGGTGATCCCCGGCAAGCCCAGCGCCCAGCGCATCGAGCTGCGGGTGCCCGGCTCCGACTCCAACCCCTACCTGGTGGCGACCTGCCTGCTGGCCGCGGCCATGTGGGGCATCGAACAGCGCGTCGAGCCGGCCGAGCCCATGAGCGGCTCCTGCTACGAGCGCACCGAGCAGATCCCCGACGATCAGCAGTTCCCGCCGACCTTCCGCCAGGCGATCGAGCGGTTCGCGGCGTCGGACGTCGCCCGGGAACTGTTCGGCGACGATTTCGTGACCATGTTCGCCGGCACCCGCCTGGCCCAGGCCGAGCAGTTCGCACGCATGGTCACCGACAAGGAGCTGGAGCGGTTCCTGGAAATGGCGTAACCCGCACGTTGCGCCACCCCCTGTAGGAGCGGCCTCCCGGCCGCGATCGCCGCCCTCGCCAATCGCGGCCGGGAGGCCGCTCCCACGCCAGCGTCATTCGACCCGCTGGCGCAGCGCGAATCGCTGCCTCAGCGGCCCAGCCAGGCCTGGGTCTGATCCAGCGCGCGCGTCATCTTGGTGAACACCTCGTCGACCTGGTCGGACGTGATGATCAGCGGCGGGCACAGCGCCAGGCTGTCGCCCAGGGCGCGGACGATCAGGCCGTTCTCCTCGCAGAACCGCATGGCGTTGTAGCCCACGGCCTGGGAAGCCTCGAAGGGCTGCTTCGACGCCTTGTCGGCGACCAGTTCCACCGCGCCGATCAGTCCCCGGCCGCGGGTGTTGCCCACCAGCGGATGATCCGCCAGGGCATGCAGGCGGGCCTGGAACTCCTCGCCGACCCGGGCGGCATGGGCGAACAGATCCCGTTCCTCCATGAGCTCGAGGGCCCGCAGGGCCACCGCCGCGCACACCGGGTGGCCGGAGTAGGTGAAGCCGTGGCCGAAGTTGCCCACCTGGCCGCTCGGCTCGATCATCGGCTCGTACATCCATTCCGGAATCAGCACCGCGGACAGCGGCAGATAGGCGGACGACACGGCCTTGGCGACGCTCATGGTGTCCGGCGCGAGGTTCATGGTCTGGGCGCCGAACGGCTGGCCGGTGCGGCCGAAACCGCAGATCACCTCGTCGTCGATGAACAGGATGTCGTGCTTCTTCAGCAGCGCCTGCACCTTGTCGAAGTAGCCGTCCGGCGGGACGATCACGCCGCCGGCGCCCATGATGGGCTCGGCGATGAACGCGGCGATGGTCTCGGCGCCCTCCCGCTCGATGAGCGCCTCGAGGTTGCCGACGATGCGGTCGACGAAATCCGCCTCGGACTCCCCCTCCTCGGCCTCGCGGTAGTAGAACGGGCAGTCCGTGTGCAGCACCCGGTCCAGGGGCAGGTCGAAGTGGGCGTGGAACGCCGGCAGCCCGGTGAGCGACCCGGCGGCGACGGTGACGCCGTGGTAGCCCTTCTTGCGGCTGATGATCTTCTTCTTCTCGGGCCGGCCGACGACGTTGTTGTAGTACCACATCAGCTTGATCTGGGTGTCGTTGGCGTCGCTGCCGGAGGAGCCGAAGAACACCCGGCCAGCGTCGAAGGGGGCCATCTGCTTGAGCTTCTCGGCGAGCAGAATGCTCGGCTCGTTGCTCTTCGAGCCGAACAGCTGGGAGTAGGACAGCTTGCGCATGTGCTCGGCGGCCACGCGCACCAGCTCCTCCTCGCCGTAGCCGAGCGCCGTGCACCACAGCCCCGACATGCCTTCGATGTACTGGTTGCCCCGGGTATCCCACATGTACACGCCCTCGGCGCGGTCATGGATCACCGGGCCCACCTGATGGTGGAGCTTCAGATTGGTGGTCGGGTGCAGGAGGTGCCTGAGGTCCTTGTCCTCCAGCGAGCCCGCGGGAAACTCGTTGTGCAACGGATCGGCCATCACTGCTCCTCGATTGGCGGCGGTCGAGCCCGGTCCCGGCTCGACTTCGTGGGTGACGCTAGCGGACCCGCCATGGCGTGGCAACCGCTCCCTCGCTGGCCCCGGCAGGGACCGCTGCTCCGGCGCTGAGTCGGACGACGTCCGACCCGGGAGGGGAGAAAACGCGCACAGGGCGCACGCAGTGCGGACGCCGGAGCAGCGGTGATCGACCGATCGCCGGTCCCCGACCGGCGATCGCGGAGACGCGTCAGGCCACGAGCCTGACCGGCACCATCTCGAAGCCGAGGGCCTCGGCGACCATGGCATGACGGATCTTGCCGCCATGGACGTTGAGGCCGGCGGCGAAATACTCGTCCTCCTGCAGGGCCTTTTCCCAACCGAGGTTCGCCAGCTTCTGCACGTAGGGCAGCGTGACGTTGTTCAGCGCCAGCGCCGAGGTGCGGGCCACCGCGCCCGGCATGTTGGTGACGCAGTAGTGCACGACGCCCTGCTCGACGTAGGTCGGGTTGTCGTGGGTCGTCGGCCGGCTGGTCTCGAAGCAGCCGCCCTGGTCGAT
>DLCH01000002.1:50917-51055 GCA_002480525.1 Gammaproteobacteria bacterium UBA7803
CGAAGCAGCCGCCCTGGTCGATGGAGATGTCCACCATCGCCGCGCCGTCGACCATCTCGCCGACCATCTCGCGGGTCACCAGCTTCGGCGCCGCGGCCCCCGGAATCAGCACCGAGCCGATCACCAGATCGGCCTCCA
>DLCH01000002.1:51355-51668 GCA_002480525.1 Gammaproteobacteria bacterium UBA7803
AGCCGATCACCAGATCGGCCTCCAGGACTTCGCGGCGGACCGTCTCACGGGTGGAGACCACGGTCTTCACCCGGCTGCCGAAGTGGTCCGACAGCCAGCGCAGCCGGGCCACGGATTTGTCCAGAATCGTCACGTCGGCCTGCAGGCCCACGGCCATCGCGGCCGCATTGGTGCCGGCGACGCCGCCGCCGAGCACCACCACGCGCCCGGGGGCCACGCCGGGCACACCGCCCAGCAGCACGCCGCGGCCGCCGCTGGCGATCTGCAGCGCGGCCGCGCCGACCTGAATCGACATGCGGCCGGCGACCTCGCT
>DLCH01000068.1:0-11118 GCA_002480525.1 Gammaproteobacteria bacterium UBA7803
ACGAAGACGATTCCGGCTGACCCGCGGACCCGATCCTGCGCGTCACCTGTGGGAGCGGTCTCCAGACCGCGATCTTCAGGCGGAACTCATCGCGGTCTGGAGACCGCTCCCACAGCTTCGTCGGCCCTCGCCGGGCCATTCCCCCTGCGTCAGGCCTTCCAGCGCCGGTTCAATGCCGACATGATGGCGTTGAACGACGCGGTGATGGTGTTGCGCGACACGCCGATGCCGTAGCGGCGGCCGTGCTCGCCCTCGTCGATCGACACCACGCAGATGGCCTGGGCGTCCTTGCCGGAACCCATCGCCTGCTCGTGGTAGTCGATGACGTTCAGCGGCTCGTTCAGGGTCGCCGCCAGCGCGTTCACGAACGCCTCGATGGGCCCCGAGCCCTCGCCGTCGATGGTGACCTGCTGCTCGGACACCTCCACCCGCGCCACGCAGCGCTGCTCGGCGTCGCGGCCGCTCAGCAGGTCGAAGTTCACCAGCTTGTACGGGCCTTCCTCGCAGACGTACTCGGCGAACAGCGCGTCGCGGATCTCGGTGTTCTTCACCTCCCGGTTGAGCTGCTCGGTGAGGCGCTGAACGACCTTGGAGAATTCGACCAGCATGTCCCGCGGCAGCGAGATGCCGTACACCTCCTCCAGGATGAAGCCGACGCCGCCCTTGCCGGACTGGCTGTTGACCCGCACGGTCTCCTTGTAGGAAGACCCCACGTCGGCCGGGTCGATGGGCAGGTAGGGCACCTCCCAGCGGTCCCGGTCGACCATCGACATGCCCTTCTTGATGGCGTCCTGATGAGAGCCGGAAAACGCGGTGAACACCAGCTCACCCGCGTAGGGGTGGCGGGGATGCACCGGCAGCTTGGTGACCCGCTCGGCCACCTCGCGGATCCGCGGCATGTCGCGCATGTCGAGCTCCGGATCGACCCCCTGGCTGAACAGGTTCATCGCCATGGTGACGATGTCGCAGTTGCCCGTGCGCTCGCCGTTGCCGAACAGGGTGCCTTCCACCCGCTCGGCGCCCGCCATCAGGGCGAGCTCCGTCGCCGCCACGCCGGTGCCCCGGTCGTTGTGGGTGTGCAGGCTGATGATCGCGCTGTCGCGCCGCGGAAAGTTGCGGCAGAACCACTCGATCTGGTCCGCGTAGACGTTGGGCGTCGCCATCTCCACCGTGGATGGCAGATTGACGATCATCGGCGCGTCCGGCGTCGCGCCCCACTCGTCCGCCACGGCCGTGCAGATGTCGGCGGCGAAGTCGAGCTCCGTGCCGGTGAAGCTCTCGGGCGAGTACTCGAAGGTGATGTCCGAGTCGAGATCCGCCAGCCCCTGGCGCACCAGCCGCGTGCCGCGGACGGCCAGATCGATGATGCCGTCCCGGTCCATCTTGAACACCACCCGGCGCTGCAGCTCCGACGTGGAGTTGTACAGGTGGAAGATCACCTTCGGCGCGCCGCGCAGCGCCTCGACGGTACGTTCGATCAGCTCGGGACGGGCCTGGCACAGCACCTGGATGGCCACCCCGTCGGGAATGCGGTCCTCGTCGATGATCCGCCGGATGAAGTCGAAATCCGGCTGGGAAGCCGCCGGGAAGCCCACCTCGACCTCGGTGAAGCCGACGTCCATCAGCAGGTTCCAGAGCTCCAGCTTCTCGTCCACGGTCATCGGGTCGATCAGCGCCTGGTTGCCGTCCCGCAGGTCCACGCTGCACCAGCGCGGGGCCCGCTCGATGACCTGGTTCGGCCACTGCCGGTCGTTCAGACCGATGGGCTCGAAGCGGCGGTACTTGTGGAACGGCATTTTCCTGGCGCCGCGGCTGTGCGGCGCCGGCTCGGGTACTCGGGTGTCGGGCTGTTCGCTCATGATCGTCCTCGCGTCACTGACGTCGGGCAGCGCGCCTCGGGTCAGCGGCTTGCTCCGGAAACTGAATCGGCACGCCCGCTCGGCCGGCGTTGGCTCGAGGGGTGCTTGACTGGTTGGGCACGGGGCCCTGAGAAAACAGGTATACGCCGGCTACGCCGGCAGTCGCAGCGAGGCTAGAAGGGCAGGCTGTGCGGAACGGAACGTCACGCGTCGTGGTCATCTTGTCTGAGCCTGAAGCGTGGAACTATAGCGCCTGCGGACGGCGAATGCCAACCCTCCTGCCGGCCCCGCCCGGGTTCAGGCCGTCCGGGGCCGTACCGCCGCCGCGGCCGCCCGGGCCCGCGCCCGGGCGCGGTCGACGTCCTCACCGAGGGCGAGCGCCACGCCCATGCGCCGCTCACCCCGCACCTCCGGTTTGCCGAACAGGCGGATCTGGGTGTCCGGCTCCTCGAGCGCGCGCTCGAGCCCGGCAAAGCTGACGTCCGCCGAGTCCCCGGACACCATGATCACCGCGGAAGCCGAAGGCCCCCGGCTGCGCACGTTGGGTATGGGCAGTCCGAGGATCGCCCGGGCGTGCAGGGCGAACTCGGACAGGTCCTGGCTGATCAGGGTGACCATGCCGGTATCGTGGGGCCGCGGGCTCACCTCGCTGAAATACACCTCGTCGCCGGCGATGAAGAACTCCACGCCAAACAGGCCGAAGCCGCCGAGCGCCTCGGTGACCCGCTCGGCCACGCGCTGGCACTCCGCGAGGACGGCCTCGGGCATGGGCTGCGGCTGCCAGGATTCCCGGTAGTCGCCGCCTTCCTGACGGTGGCCGATGGGCGGGCAGAACGACGTGCGCGCCGGCGCGCCGGAGTCGCCGCCGGCGTGACGCACGGTCAGCAGGGTGATCTCGTAGTCGAAGGGCACGAAGCCCTCGACGATGACGGTGCCGTCACCATCGCCGCCGGCGCGTCCGCGGGCGCCGCCCTGGGCATACCGCCAGGCCGCGTCCACCTCGCCGGCCTCGCGGACCAGGGACTGACCCTTCCCGGAGGAACTCATCACCGGCTTGACCACGCACGGCAAGCCGATGGCGTCCACCGCCCGGCGGTATTGCGCCTCGCTGGCGGCGAATCGATAGGGAGACGTGCGCTCCCCGAGCTCCTCCGCCACCAGCCGGCGGATACCTTCCCGGTCCATGGTGAGCCGCGTGGCTCGCGCCGTCGGCACGATGGTGTGGCCTTCCGCCGCCAGCTCGACCAGCGTCGGCGTGGCGATGGCCTCGATCTCCGGCACGACGTAATGGGGACGCTCCTCCTCGATCAGCGCCCGCAGCGCGGCGCCGTCCAGCATGTCGACGACATGGCTGCGGTGCGCGACCTGCATGGCCGGCGCCCCGGCATACCGATCCACCGCGATGGTCTCCACGCCCAGCCGCTGCAGCTCGATCACCACCTCCTTGCCGAGCTCGCCGCTGCCGAGCAGCATCACCCGCGTGGCCGACGCCGCGCCGGCCGTGCCGATGATCACCGTGTCGTCCGGGGTGCTCATGCCGGGTCCGCGGCCGGCTGGTGCTGCAGCGCGTCGCGGAACCGGCGCGCGTTCTCGACGTAATGGCGGGCCGACCATTCGAGCCCCTTGATCTCGTCCTCGGTCAGCGCCCGGACCACCTTGCCGGGCGCGCCCATCACCATCGAGTTGTCCGGAATCTCCTTGCCCTCGGTGATCAGCGCGTTGGCGCCGATGATGCAGTTGCGGCCGATCTTCACCCGGTTCAGCACCACCGCGTTGATGCCGATCAGCGAGTTGTCGCCGATCTCGCAGCCGTGCAGCATCACCTTGTGACCGATGGTGACGTTGCGGCCGATGACCAGCGGGCAGCCGGGATCGGTGTGCAGCACCGCGCCGTCCTGGACGTTGCTGCCCTCGCCCACGGTGATCAGCTCGTTGTCGCCGCGCAGCACCGCGTTGAACCAGACGCTGGCGTCCTGCTCGAGCAGGACCGATCCCACCACGATGGCGTTGTCGGCGACCCAGTAGTCGCCGCGGGCCCTGACCCGGCGGTCTTCGAGTTGCAGCAGCACGACACTCCCCTCCTCCGCACCCGACGGTGCAAACTACGATGACAAAACTCTTACAGGCACAGCGTGGCTCGCACACCGGCGCAGCGGGCATAGTAGCGACGGTATTGCCGCAAGCAAACAACCCGGGCAGACGATTCGCTCGACGACACTCAAATTGAAAGGAAAGGGTCATCCATGCCCCGATTACCAGCTTTCGACGTGCTGGTGGACATGGCCCGCAACGACCCGCAAGGACTCGAGACGTTGCGACGTTCACTGACGGACGCCGTCATCGCCGCAGCCAGCAACGACGTCACGCGCCGCCGCCTGCAGGGGCTGCAGTTCCGCGTCGACATGGAGCGGCGGCGCGCCCATACGCCGCTGGCCGCCACCATCAGAATCTCGGAGATGATGTGCAGGTCCCTCGCTGACCTGCAGCGCTCCATGGTCGCGGTCGCGGACCCGCCGGACGAGCGGGAGCGGCCGGTGCCGCGCGCTCCGGTGCTGCCGTTCGGCCCGCGCCCGGACTGACCCGCCGGAGTCCGACGTGCAGGCGCTGTATACTCTGGATTTCGCAACGCCGGATTCGCCCGAGATGAATTTCTGCAGCGCCTGCGGACAGCCCGTCGTGTTCCGTATCCCGCCGGGAGACGATCGCGAACGCTACATGTGCGAGCACTGCGAGACGGTGCACTACACCAATCCGCGCGTCGTCACCGGCTGCCTCGCAACCTGGGAGGACCGGGTGCTGCTGTGCCGACGCGCCATCGCGCCGCGCCGCGGCTACTGGACCCTGCCCGCCGGGTTCCTCGAGAACGGCGAGGCCGCCGACGAGGGCGCCCTGCGGGAAACCTGGGAGGAGGCCCGCGCCCGGGTGGTCATCGACGACCTCTACACCGTCTACAGCCTGCCCCACATCTCCCAGATCTACATGTTCTACCGCGCCCGTCTCACCCGGCCGGAATTCGCCGCGGGGGAGGAAAGCGAGGACATCGCGCTGTTCCGGGAAGCCGACGTGCCCTGGCAGGAACTGGCCTTTCCGGTGATCCGGGAGACCCTCGAACACTACTTCCACGACCGCTCCCGGGACAGCTACCCGGTGCGCAGCAGCAGCCTGATCGTCGACCCGAGCCGCCGTCGCGGCTGGGGTTGAACCGGTCATCCGCCGGCGCCGGCCGCCAGCCACGCGCCGGCGACCACCGCCAGCGCCAGCGCTCCGCAGAGCGCCTGACCCGCCCGGCCCAGAACCCGGGGGTCGAATCCGCCGGCGGCGATGCCGAGCGCCAGCCCGCAGCCGAACCCGGTGACATGGGCGACCACGTCGGTGTTGCCGCCGCCGAAGCCGGTGTACGCCAGCATGGCGATGCCGCCGAACACCGGCGCGAACCGGCGCCGCCAGTCCCAGCCGCGCAGATAACCGCGCCGCCACACGAACGCACCCGCCAGCGCCAGCGCCGCGAACGTCGCCGTGGAGGCGCCCAGGGAACGGAAGCCGTCGTTCTGGATGCAGGCGTTGAGCAGATTGCCGCCGGTGCCGGCCGCGACCACCAGCAGCCAGCCGAACCCCGAGCCCAGATAGCGGCCGACGAACAGCCCGAACACCGCACCGAACACCGAGTTCGCCACCAGGTGCGCGAGGTCGGCGTGCAGGGTCATGGCGGTGACGGCCCGCCACCACTCTCCCTGGGTCACGCGGGTGGCGTGCATCACCCCGGCCTCCCGCCAGTCCCAGCCGAACGCGCGGGCGTACTCCAGGGACGGCAACCCCCAGATCACCAGCAGGTAGCCGAGCACGCCGATCACGCCGCTGTCGACGACCCGGGCCTGACGGGCGGGCCGCGACGGCGCGCGGTTCTCGCGATCGTACTTGTCGAGCTCCGCGTTGGCGGCAGCCACGTCGCCCGTCGCCACCCACAGGCCCCAGTCGTGACCGTCGAAGTCGATGTGGTGCGCCACGTCGACGGCGGTGAGCACGAGCGACAGCTCGTTCAGGGCCGGACGCGACCGGGCAGTGCGGATGCAGGTGCTGGAAGCCGGGCCGTCGCCCGGCCGATCGGGATGCATCAGTCGTGCAGACCCACCTTGTCGTAGATGGCGGTAACGCGCCTGAAGTCGAGCACCAGCGTGTGGGAGACATGCTCCACCTGATCGTGCAGGTGAAACTTGAAGCGCTTCTGCTTGTCGCCCTCGAGGTACGCGTCGTACTCCCGTACGAGCTCGCGGACGTCGCTGATCTTCTCCTTGCTCCAGGTCGCCCGGAACGGACCGAGCACGGCACCGCCTTCCAGGCAGACGGTGATGCTGTGATTGGTGAGACCTTTGTCGTCGTTGGCCATGGGGGCTGCTCCACAGGCTGTGCGGGCCAGCATAGCGCGACCCGAGCGGTGTCCGACACCCCGCCCCGGGCACCATGGCGACCTGCGCGGCATACGCGTTATGCTCGACCGCACCGCATCCTCGGCATCCCCGGGAGGCATCCAGATGGACAGACGCCGGTTTCTCAAGGCAGGCACCCTGGGCGCGCTCGTGCCCGGCACGGCGCGGGCCGCGGCCGGCTCCGCCGCGGAACGGGGCAACCGTGTCCGGAGCTACCGGCGGCTCGGCCGGACCGGATTCGAGGTGTCCGACGTCTCCTTCGGTTCCAGCCGGCTGCGGCACGGCGAGGAGCACCTGGTGCACATGGCCCTCGACCGGGGCATCAACTACTTCGACGGCGCGGACAGCTACACCGGCGGCGCGTCCGAGACCGTTCTCGGCAACGCGCTCAAAGGACGCCGCGACCAGGTCTATCTGGTGTCCAAGACCAAGAGCTGGGCCGGCACCCGGCGCGCCGAGCTCGATGCGGCGCTCGAGGCCAGCCTGCGGCGGCTGCAGACGGACTACGTCGACGTGTACCTCAACCACGCGGTGAACGACGTGGACCGGCTGACCAACCCGGAGTGGGGAGAATTCGTCGAGCGCGCCAGAGCCGCCGGCAAGATCCGCGCGACCGGCCTGTCCGGCCACGCCGGACACCTGATCCCCTGCCTGGACCACGCCATCGACCACGACCTCGCCGACGTGGTGCTGGTGGCCTACAACTTCGGCCAGGACCCGGCCTTCTACGAGCAGTTCACCCGCGGCTTCGACTACGTGGCGAAGCAGCCGGATCTGCCCCGGGTGCTGGACAAGGCGAAGCGGAACGACGTCGGCGTCGTCACCATGAAGACGCTGATGGGCGCGCGCCTCAACGACATGCGCCCCTACGAGGACGGCGGCGCGACCTTCGCCCAGGCGGCGTTCCGCTGGGTGCTGTCCAACCCGAACGTGGACGCGCTGGTCATCTCCATGACGGAACGCGCGCTGATCGACGAGTACCTGGGCGCCTCCGGGGCGACCGCGGTGACCGCCAGGGACGTCGACCTGCTGCGCCACTACGCGCGCCTGAACGGCACCAGCTACTGCCGCCATGCCTGCAACGACTGCGCGGGCGCGTGCCCCTACGGCGTGCCCATCGCCGAGGTGCTGCGCACCCGCATGTACGCCACCGACTACGAGGATGCCGCCTTCGCCCGCAGCGAGTACCGGGCGCTGGAGGTCGACGCGGCGGCCTGCCTCGGCTGCAGCGGCGAGCCGTGCCGCGACGCCTGCAGCCACGGACTTCCGGTGACGGAGCTGTGCGCGCCCACCCACCGGCTGCTGGCGTGATCCGGTGACGGGCTCGAGCCTCATCACCAGCGACCGCGGCGGTGACGCCGACTGGCCCGTCAAGCTCGATCGGCTGCGGGAATGGCTGGCGGCGCGCCGGCGGATCATGGTCGCGGTGTCCGGCGGCATCGACAGCACCTTTCTGTGGAAGGTGGCCACCGACGTGCTCGGCGACGGCGCGGTCGGCGTCACCGCCGTGTCGCCCTCGCTGGCGTCCTGGGAGCGGGAATCCCTGGCCGACCTGGCCCGGGAGATCGGCGGCCGGCACCGCACCGTCGACACCGCGGAGCTCGACAACCCGGACTATGCCGCCAACCCGTCCAACCGCTGCTACTTCTGCAAGGACACCCTGTGGCGCCGGCTCACCAGCGTCGCCGCCCGGGAGGGATTCGACGGCATCGTCGACGGCTACAACCTGGACGACGTCGGCGACTACCGGCCCGGCCAGGACGCCGGCCGCGAGCACGCCATCGAGAGCCCGCTGAAACATGCTGGCTTCCGCAAGGCGGACATCCGCGCTGCGGCCCGGGCACTGGGGCTGTCGATCTGGGACAAGCCCGCCATGGCCTGCCTGTCCTCCCGCTTCGCCTACGGCGTCGCCATCAGCGGCGAGGGCCTGGCCCGGGTGGATGCCGCCGAGCGCTGGCTGCGCGAGCGCGGGTTCGACGAGCTGCGCGTTCGGGTTCACGCCGGCGAGCTGGCGCGCCTGGAGCTGCCCGCCACCGAGCTGGAACGCTTCATGGCCCACCGCGAGGCGTTCGTCGCGCATCTGGAATCGCTCGGCTTCCTCTACGTCAGCCTGGACCTGAAGGGCTTCCGGTCCGGCAGCATGAACGCGGTGCTCGCGCCGCGCGCCCGGGACGCCGCCGCCGGATGACCGCCTTCGCCAGGCTCGATCACGACCGCATCGCCCGCCAGGGACTTCCCGAGGTGGTGTTCGCCGACGGCAAGACGCCGGACCAGGTCGCCGCCATCATGGCCGAATTCGCCGAACGGGCCGGCGCCGCCCTGGCGACCCGCGCCGGCGCGGACCACGCCCACGCCGTGCGGGAGCGGCTGCCCGAGGCGAGCTTCGATCCCGCGTCACGGCTGATCCGGCTCGGCGCGCTGCAGCCGCCGGACGGCATGGCGGACCATCGGGTCGCCGTGGTGTGCGCGGGCACCAGCGACATTCCGGTGGCCGAGGAATGCGCCGGCACGCTGACCTGGGCAGGCATCGCCGTCGACCGCCGCTACGACATCGGTGTCGCCCGCCTCGAACGCCTGCTGGAGGTCGAGGCGGACCTGCGCGCCGCGTCGGTCTGCGTGGTGGTGGCCGGCATGGAAGGCGCTCTGCCCAGCGTGGTCGGCGGCCGCGTCGCCTGCCCCGTGGTCGCGGTACCCACCAGCATCGGCTACGGCGCGAATCTGCAGGGCGTCTCCGCCCTGCTCGGCATGCTCACGAGCTGCGTGCCCGGCGTCACCGTGGTCAACATCGACAACGGCTTCGGCGCTGCCGCCGCGGCCAACCGGATGCTGCGGCTGGCGGTCGCGGCGGCACCCCGTGCACGCGCACCTTGAGCCGTTCTGCGGCGCCAGCGGCGACATGCTGCTGGGCGCCCTGGTCGATGCCGGCGTGCCTCTGGAGGCGCTCCAGAGCGCCGTCGACGCCCTCGGCGTCGGCGAGCTGCGGCTGACCCGGCGCGCCGTCGACCAGCACGGCATCGCCGCCACCAAGGTCGACGTCGAGGGCACCGACGATCACCACCACCGGCACCTGCCGGACATCGAGCGGATCATCGGCGCCGCCCCGCTGGACGCGGACATCCGGAACCGCGCCGTCGCCGTGTTCCGCGCCCTCGCCGAGGCCGAGGCCAAGGTGCACGACATGCCCGTGGAGCAGGTGCACTTCCACGAGGTCGGCGCACTGGACGCCATCGCCGACGTGGTGGCGACCGTCGCCGGTCTGCACCATCTCGGCGTCACTGCGTTGAGCTGCCGCGCCGTGCCGCTCAGCCACGGCACGGTGCGCTGCGCCCACGGGCTGCTGCCCGTGCCGGCTCCGGCGGTGCTGCGCCTGGTGGAGGGGTTGCCGACGGAGCCGCTGGACGTCGACGGCGAAACCGTCACGCCGACCGCGGCCGCGCTGCTGCGGGTTCTGGTCACCCGCTGGGGTCCGGCGCCGGCGATGACCCTGCGCGCCCACGGCTACGGCGCCGGCACCAAGCAGTTCCCCCGGGCCAACGTGCTGCGGCTGACTGTCGGCGACCCGGACGGCGGCGATCACCGCGAAGCCGGCGCCGCCACCCTGACCCTGCTGGAAACCAATCTCGACGACATGAACCCGGAGTGGCTGCCGCCGCTGCTCGACCGGCTGCTGGAGGCCGGCGCGCGGGACGCCTGGCTGACGCCGGTGCTGATGAAGAAGGGCCGACCGGGCCACGTACTGGCAGCCATCGCCGACCCCAGCCTGGCCGAGTCGGTGCGAAGTACCATGTTTCTGCACACCACCAGCCTGGGCGTGCGCCAATCGGCCGTCACCCGTCACCACCTGGGCCGGCGCACCGAGACGGTCCGGACGACCTTCGGGGACGTCGCCATGAAGGTCGCCGACCTGCCGGACGGAACGAGTCGCGGGGCCCCCGAGTTCGAGGACTGCCGGCGCCTCGCCAGAGCGCACGACGTCCCGATCCGGCAGGTCCACGAAGCCGCCATGGCGGCCTGGCGGGCAGGTTCGAGCAGCCTCTGAGGCACCGGTTCCGCCCTTGCCTGCGTGCCGCAGCAGTTCTAGGATCGGGCCATCTGTTGCGATGCGGGATACCGCCATGCGACGCGCCACGGATCCGGCCGACGTCCAATGCTTCCGCAGCGATCGGTTCTTCCGCGCCGAGGGCGCGTGGTTCTTCGCCACCCGGGAAGGCATCGACTTCGGTCCGTTCACCGCCCGCCACGACGGCGAGAAAGCCCTCGCCCGCTACATCGACACCCAGCACACCATGCAGCGGCTGCGCAGCCGGGACCCGGCCCTGCGCGACGAGCAGTGGGACGACCAGAGCGTGGCCCGGGCCGCCCGGGAGGTGGCGGACTGGCGCCTCGACCGCGGCGGCCGCAGCAACGCCCTCTACGTCGACCGGGAAGAACGGCACAAGTGACCGCCGGCGGCCCGCCGTTCAGGGACGGTTCACCGGCCCCCGGCTACCCTCCCGCCCGATGACACGCTGGATGATCACGACGGCTCTGGGCCTGCTGCTGGCGACCGCTCCGCCGGTGGCCGGTGCGGCGCTGCGGTGCGACACCGATCTGGTGAGCCGCGGCATGACGCCGGTGGAGGTGTTCGAGCGCTGCGGCGACCCGGAGTTCGAGCAGGCCTGGACCGACTTCCGCTACCCCGGCCGGTTCGTGCGCGTCGCCGAGTGGTCCTACAACCTCGGCGACAACCGCTTCCGGCGCCTGCTCACCTTCGAGAACGGCCGGCTGATCCGCATCGAGACCCGCGGCAAGCCGGCCGGCGGACTGCCCGCCGCCGCCCGCCCGTAACTCCCGGC
>DLCH01000068.1:11458-30822 GCA_002480525.1 Gammaproteobacteria bacterium UBA7803
AGCGCCACCCGCGCGTTGCGGAACAGCCGCAGCCAGGGCCCGTCCTCGCCCCAGGCGGGGTCACGCCAGGCGTTCTGCACCGAGCGGAACACCCGTTCCGGGTGGGGCATCATGACGAGCACGCGGCCGTCCGCCGCGGTCAGGCCGGCCAGGCCCCTGGGGGCGCCGTTGGGGTTGTGCGGGTAGCGCTCGGTGGCCCGGTGGTGGTGATCCACGTACTGCAGGCACACCTGCCCGGCGGCCTCCCGCCAGAATCGCTCGGCGTCGTCCTCGTCGGCGAACTCCGCCCTGCCCTCGCCGTGGGCCACCGCCACCGGCATCACGCTGCCGCCCATGCCGGCGAGCCACGGCGAGCCGCCGTCGACCACCCGCACCAGCACGGTCCGCCCCTCGAACTGCTCCGAGCGGTTGCGTACGAACCGGGGCCAGTGGCGCGCTCCGGGGATCAGCGACTTCATGGTCGACATCATCTGGCAGCCGTTGCACACGCCCAGGGCCAGCCGGTCCGCCTCGAAGAAGCGCTCGAACTGCTCGCGAACGCCTTCGTGGTACAGCACGCTCTTGGCCCAGCCGCCGCCGCCGCCGAGCACGTCGCCGTAGGAGAAGCCCCCGCAGGCCACGAGGGCGGGAAAGTCGTCGAGGGACACCGTCCCGCCGAGCAGATCGCTCATGTGCACGTCGACGGGCTCGAAGCCGGCCCGCTCGAAGGCGGCGGCCATCTCGATCTGACCGTTGACGCCCTGTTCCCGCAGCACCGCCACACGTGGGCGTCCGCGGGACACGAACGGCGCCGCCACGTCCTCCGCCGGGTCGTAGCCGAGCGCGGCCGACAGGCCCGGTGAGTTCTCGCCGATGCTCTCGAACTCCTCGTCCGCGCAGGCCGGGTCGTCCCGCAGGCGCTGCATGCGATGGCTGGTCTCGGACCAGCGCGCCTGCAGCGTGGCCCGGTCGGACTCGATCACCGCGCCGGACCCGGAACGGATCACCACGGCGCCGTCGGCGCGGGGCGCGCCCAGGTCGATGCACGGCAGCCCGCCGAACGCCGCCTGAACCGCCGCCACGTCGGTGGCGCGCACCTGCACCACCGCGCCGAGTTCCTCCGCGAACAGCGCCGGCAGCACCTCGCCCAGCGCGGACACGTCGAGTTCCAGACCGCAACGGCCGGCGAAGGCCATCTCCAGCACGCAGGCGAGCAGCCCGCCATCGGACCGGTCGTGGTAGGCCAGCAGGCGCCCCGCCCGGTTTTCCTGCTGAACGGTCTCGAAGAACCGGATCAGGTCCGCCGGATCGTCGAGATCAGGCGGCACGTCGCCGAGCTGGCCGTACACCTGGGCCAGCGCGCTGCCGCCGAGGCGGTTGCGGCCCCGGCCCAGGTCCACCAGCAGCAGGCGGGTGTCGCCGGCATCCAGCCGGATCTGCGGCGTCAGGGTACGGCCGGCATCTGCCACCGGCGCGAACGCCGACACGATCAGGGTCAGCGGCGCGCTGACCTCCCGGTCTTCCCAGCGCGTGCGCATGGACAGGCTGTCCTTGCCCACCGGCACGGCGATGCCCAGCGCCGGGCACAGCTCCATGCCGACCGCCCGGACGGCATCGAACAGCGCCTGCTCGTCCGCGTTGCGGCCCACCGCGGCCATCCAGTTGGCGGACAGCACGGTCCGGCCGAGTTCCGGCACGTCCGCCGCACAGAGATTGGTGATCGCCTCGGCGACGGCCATGCGCGCCGACGCCGCGGGATCGAGCAGCGCGAGGGGCGGCCGCTCGCCCATGGCGAAGGCTTCGCCGCGCAGGGTGCGGAAGCCCGCCAGGGTCACGGCCACGTCGGCCACCGGCACCTGCCAGGGTCCGACCATCTGTTCGCGCGCCACCAGACCGGTGATGCTGCGATCACCGATGGTGACGAGGAACTGCTTGCTGGCGACCGCCGGAAACCGCAGCACCCGGTCCACCGCTTCGGTCAGCTCGACGCCGCCCAGGTCGAGGACCGGACCGGGCAGCGGCCGCCGTTCGAAGCGCCGCTCCATCCGCGGCGGTTTGCCGAACAGCACGGACAAAGGCAGGTCCACCGGCGCGTTGTCGAACACCGGGTCCGCCACCGTCAGGTGCGGTTCCGCCGTGGCTTCGCCCACCACGGCGAAGGGGCAGCGCTCGCGCTCACAGATAGCTTGGAAGCGGGGCAGCGCGTCCGCCGGAATGGTCAGGACGTAGCGCTCCTGGGCCTCGTTGCACCAGATCTCCAGCGGTGACATGGCCGGATCCGCGCTGGGCACCTCGCGCAGGTCGAACCGCCCGCCCACGCCCGCGTCCTTCACCAGCTCGGGCAGCGCGTTGGACAGGCCACCGGCGCCGACGTCGTGAATCAGGCGGATCGGATTGTCCGCGCCGAGGGCGCAGCAGGCGTCGATCACCTCCTGGCAGCGGCGTTCCATCTCCGCGTTGTCACGCTGCACCGATGCGAAGTCCAGATCGGAATCGCTCTCACCCGAGGCGACGCTGGATGCCGCGCCGCCACCCAGGCCGATCAGCATGGCCGGCCCGCCCAGCACCACCAGGCAGGCGCCGGGCGCCACCGGCGCGGCCTGCACGTGCTCGGCGCGGATGCTGCCGACGCCGCCCGCGATCATCACCGGCTTGTGGTAGCCGCGGACCACGCCCGCCTCCTCGGGGTCCGGCTGCTCGAAGGTGCGGAAGTAGCCGCCGAGGGCCGGTCGGCCGAACTCGTTGTTGTAGGCCGCGGCGCCGATCGGCGCCTCCAGCATGATGTCCAGCGCCGACGCGATGCGCCCGGGCCGGCCGGTGCCGATCTCCCAGGGCTGCGGGTCGTCGGGCATCTCCAGATGCGACGTGGTGAAGCCGGACAGCCCGGCCTTCGGCTTGGAGCCGCGCCCGACGGCGCCTTCGTCCCGGATCTCTCCCCCGGAGCCCGTGGCGGCGCCGGGGTAAGGCGCGATGGCGGTCGGATGATTGTGGGTCTCCACCTTCATGAGGATGTGACTGGCGTCCTCCTCGTAGGCATACACGTGGGAGGCCGGGTCCAGCCGCAGCCGCTCGATGCGATGTCCTTCGATCACCGCGGCATTGTCGGCATACGCGGACAGAATGCCGGCGCCGTTGATGTGGCGATGGGTGTTCCGGATCATCTCGAACAGCGAGAGCTGCTGGGCCTCGCCGTCGACCTCCCAGGTCGCGTTGAAGATCTTGTGACGGCAGTGTTCGGAGTTGGCCTGCGCGAACATCATCAGCTCGACGTCGGTGGGATCCCGGCCGAGGTCGCGATAGGCGCCCTGGAGATAGTCGATCTCGTCGTCTGACAGCGCGAGGCCGAGGGCGTCGTTGGCCCGGGTCAACGCCCCACGGCCCTCCGCCAGCACGGCAACGGTCGCCAGCGGCCGCGGCTCCGCCGACTCGAACACCCCGTCGAGGTCGTCCTCGTCGATCAGCCGCTCGGTCATGCGGTCGTAGAGCCGGCCGAGATCCACCCGCTGCGCCGCCGCCGGGTCCATGTACCAGCGGACACCGCGCTCGACCCGGACCACTTTGTCGAGATCACAGATCCGGAAGATGTCCGAGGCCTTGCTGGACCAGGGCGAGATGGTGCCGCGGCGCGGCACCACCGTAGCGACGTGGTCGCCCGCCCGCGCCGGCAGCCCGCTGCGGGGGCCGTAGCTCAGCAGGCTCTCGCTGCGCGAGAGCTCTTCGCCGTCCAGCCCCGCGGTCACGCACAGCAGATGGACGAACTCCGCGTACAGCGGCCCGTCCCCCAGTTCGAGCTGGGCGCGCAGCTTGTCGAGACGGAATCGGGACAGGGCCGGCGGCCCCTTGAGCACTACGACGTCGGACATGACCTCACTCGTTGTCGGTTGGCCGGGACGACCCGCGGGCCGTCCGGCGTTGCAGGAAGAACTCGCGCAGCAGGGCGGCGCAGTCCTCGGCCAGCACACCGCCGCAGACGGTGACGCGATGGTTGAGCTGGGGGTTGTCGAGCACCCTGGCGCTGCTCACCACGGCCCCGGCCCGGGGCTCGGCGGCGCCGAAGACCAGGCGCGCCACCCGGGCATGCACCAGCGCGCCGGCGCACATCGTGCAGGGTTCCACGGTGACGTACAGCGTCGATCCCACCAGCCGGTAGTTGCCCGCCCGTCCTGCGGCCTGGCGCAGCGCCAGCACCTCGGCGTGGGCCGTGGGGTCGCAATGGCCGATGGGGCCGTTGCGCCCTTCGCCCAGCACCGCGCCGTCCCTCACCAGCACGGCGCCGACCGGAACCTCGCCGTCGGCTGCGGCCTCCGCCGCCAGCGCCAGGGCGCGCCGCATCCAGGCCTCGTCCTCGATCATCGCTGTCTGGTCGGTCTCGATCAGGCTGTCATTCCGGCTGCAGCCGGCCCGATGCGGGAAAGGCGGCATTCTACCCTCACCGGCCGGCGGATGCTGCGCTGTCCCGGCCCGGCGAATTCCGTGGGCGGCGTCACAACCTGCGGCTCGAACGGACGCGGCGGGAAGCACGCCGCGGATTCTCGGCTACCTTTCACCGTGCGAATGGTGCAGCGCGCCATCACGCAGAGCAGTAAGGCGTGGCGACGCGCGGCAACGGAAACGACCAGACACCATGCGCTTCAAACATCGAATGTGGCTGCTGCCGGCCATGATGGCCGTCATCCTCTCCTCCGGCATCACCATCAATTCCCGCATCGGCGCCCAGGCCTCCGCCGACCTGCTGCGGGTGCAGGACGTCCAGTACCCCGCCGTGGAAGCGCTGCGCGCGCTCGACCAGGCGTTCACGGACGTTCAGGACACGCTCCGCCAGGGTGTCACCGAAGGCGACCCGGCGAGCATCGAGGCGTCCCGCGAACACGCCGAGTCCGCCCGGGCAGCCCTCGCCCGGCTGGCGGGGCTGGACCCCGGCACCCGGACCCTCGCCCGCGGGCTCGGCGAGCACTTCGAGCGCTACTACACGGCCGCGACCCAGGCCACCGCCGTCCTCATGGGCACGCGCGCCGGCGACCCGGCAGCGGCCGTCGGCCGCATGCAGGATGCGCTGCAGGCGCTGGCCGGCAGCCTGGAGACCGGCCGGGCCGGCGCCGTGACCGAGTTCCGCGACCTGCTGAGCGGCAGCGCCGCGGCCGTGTCCCGGACCACGATGGTGTCGCTGGTCACCGCCCTGGTGATGCTGCTCGCCCTGGTCGCCGGGTCCTGGTACCTGATCGACCGGGTGCTGGCGGCCCTGGGCGGCGAACCCGAGGACGCCGTCGAGGTGGTGCGGCGCATCGCCGACGGCGACTTCACCACCGACGTCGGCGCGCGGCCCGGCGACGACTCTAGTGTAGTGCGCCGCATGAATTGGCACTTATCGCGCGAGCCCAGGCGGTCAGCTGCTAGGCGCGGCCGCGCCGCCATAGCCCAGCTATGGGTAGCGGCCGCAACACCGCAGATGGCCGCCTGGGCTCGCGCCCGCAGGGAGCCCCTCAAAAGCCCCATCGCCGCGTTGCAGCCCTTGGCAATGGGGGAAGCCATTCCCGGCGGGCTGCGCCTTGCGTTGGCGCTTTTGAGGGGCTCGATAAGTGCCAATTCATGCGGCGCACTACACTAGCCTGCTGAGCGGCATCGCCATGCTGAAGGACAAGCTCGGCCGGCTGATCATGGACATTCACGGCGCCTCCGAGGCCGTCGACACGGCCGCCGACCAGATGAACGCCTCCATCGGCAGCCTCAGCGAGCGCACCGCCGGCCAGGCCGCCAGCCTGGAGCAGACCGCGACCAGCATGGAGGAGATGACCTCCACCATCAGACAGAACACCGAGAACTCCAGCCACGCCAGCGAGCTGGCCCGCGCCGCCCGCCGGCAGGCCGAAACCGGCGGCGAGGTGGTGAAACGCGCGGTCGGCGCGATGTCCCAGATCAACGACTCCAGCGAGCGCATCGCCAGCATCATCGGCGTCATCGACGAGATCGCCTTCCAGACGAACCTGCTGGCGCTCAATGCCGCGGTCGAGGCCGCACGGGCCGGGGAACAGGGCCGCGGATTCGCCGTGGTGGCCAACGAGGTGAGAAACCTGGCCCAGCGCAGCAGCAGCGCGGCCCGGGAGATCAAGACGCTGATCGAAGACAGCGTCGGCAAGGTCCAGGACGGCCAGGCGCTGGTCAACGAGTCCGGCGAGCACCTCGACGGCATCGTCGCCGCGATCAAGGAGGTGTCCGAGCTGATCGCCGACATCTCCGGCGCGGGCCAGGAACAGGCCGCCGGTCTCGATCAGGTCAACCGGGCGGTGGCCCACATGGACGAGGTGACTCAGCAGAACGCCGGCATGGTGGAGCAGGTCACCGGCGTCGCCCGGACGATGGCCAACCAGGCCCGGGCGCTGACCGCGATCGTGCGCCGCTTCCGGGTCCACGACCGCGGCGCCACGCCGGCGGCCGACGCCGGTGCGCCCTCGGCAGGGCGCGGGCGTCCGGCGGCCCCGGGCGTTGCGTACCGCGAATCCCGGCGGCAGGCCGCCTGACCGGCCGGTCCATCCCCATTCAGCATCACGAACCCAACGGAGCAGTCATGAAATCCGAAATCACGAAAATGGCGGCGGCGGCCGCGCTCGCCCTCGGCGCAACCCAGGCCCATGCGGCCACGTCCATCGGTGAGTTCACCACGGTGAGCGGCTTCGGCACGACCGCGGTGGCGGTCACCGATTCGGACGAGGCGGAGTTCGTCCGCTACGGGCAGCTCAGCGGCGCCGACGACCGCCCCGAGTTCAAGGTCGACAGCAATCTCGGCCTGCAGCTCGACATGCGCCCGCGCAACTGGGTGTCTGCGACCGTCCAGCTTCTCACCCAGCAGCGCAACGGCCGGAACCTGGACACCAGCGTCGAATGGGCCTTCGTCGGCTTCGAGCCGATCGACGGACTGCGCGCGCGCGTCGGCCGGACCGCCATGCCGGTGTTCGCCATCTCCGACACCCGCAACGTCGGTTTCGCCAACAACTGGGTGCGTCCGCCCAACGAGGTGTACGGCCTGGCGCTCATGGAGAATCTCGACGGTGCCGACGTGAGCTGGTACCTGCCGGTGGGCGACGCCTCCCTGACCTTCACGGCCCTGTACGGCGAGAGCGAGGTCACGGTGTTCGCCACGGACGTGGAGATGAAGAACGTTCACGGCGCCGCCGTGCAGTGGGATTCCGAGTGGGTGTCCATCCGCGTGGCCAGGATCCTGGCCGACTCCCAGCTCGACGACCTGGGCATTCCCGGCGTCAGCGGCGAAGACCGCTACGAGTTCAACGATATCGGCGTCCACGTCGACCGCGGCAACGTCGTGGCCCGCGCCGAGTACGTCACGCGGTCCTCGGACACCTTCGACGATCTGGTCGACGCCGACGGCTGGTACCTGTACGGCGGCTACCGGTTCGGCAACGTGCTGCCCTACGCCATGTACGCGGTGACGGAGCCGGACGCGGGGGTTCAGCCCGGTCAGCTCTCGAGCGACCAGTCCACCATCGCCGCCGGCGTCCGCTGGGACGCGTTCAGCGCCGCCACCCTCAAGTTCCAGGTGGACTACGTCGACACCGACGACACCCGGGGCATCAGCTTCCTCACCGACACGTTCTCGCCGCCCGGTTCCGGCCTGACCGTGGCGCTGCCGGTGGAAGAGCCCGTCACCGTCGTCTCCGTCGCCGTGGATTACGTCTTCTGAGAACGCCCGCGCTGCGCCGCGGCCCGCCCCGGGCGGGACGCGGCGGTCGGCGGCGGGGGCTGCGGGCCGGCTAGCGGCGCCGCCACCGCAGCCACGCCCAGACGCCGCCCAGCAGCAGCATGGCGCCGGCCCCGGCAGCCGCCAGGCGCAACGCGCCGCCGAGCCCCATGCTGAACATCAGCGTGTCCACGTTGCCGGTCTTCCAGAACACCCACTCGCCCGCCAGCCGCGTGGCCAGCAGGCTGCCGCCGGTCTCGAGCACGACGATGCCGTCGCCGGTGTCCGGGTCGAGCCGCGCCGCGGTGTTGATGGCCGGCTCGTTGCTGCCGTCGTGGCCGATGATGAAGTCCCCCGCGCCGTTCGGCGCGTAGAGCATGACGCCGAGCCCCCAGATGTCCTCTCCCAGCCGCGCGGCGTGGGGCTGCCGCATCTCCTGCAGCGTAGCCAGGGACAGCGGCCGGCCGGAGCCCTCGGGCTGCCCCGGCGTCTGGGAGCGGACGAACTCGACCAGGTCCCGGGCGCTGGTGTACGCGGAGGTTGCCGCCAGCGAGGTGTAGTGCCGGAACGGTTCCGACCCGCCGCTTGCATCGAAGTTGTCGGCCAGTCCCGTCGCCCTGGCTTCCCCGTGGTCGAAGGTGGTCGCGCGCATGCCGGCGGGCAGGAACACCCGCGCCTTCATGAAGTCGTTGAAGGTCTGGCCGGACACCTCCTCGACCAGAAGCTGGAGCAACGTGTACCCGCCTCCCGAGTACGCCCACCCCGATCCCGGCTCGGCCGCCACCCGCACCGCGCCGCGGGCACCGGGGGACGCGTCCTGCGCCCGGGTCAGCGACGCCTCGAGGGTCTGGACGTCCGTGGCGGCAGCGAATCCCGCGTACCCCAGACCGTCGTCGAGACCCGCCGTGTGGCTGAGCAGCCGGCGCACCGTCACCCCGTCCGCATCGTGGGGCCCCGGGGGCAACGCCCACCGGGTGAGATAGTTCGATACCGGCGCGTCCAGTTCGAGCGCGCCGTCCTCCACCAGCGCCATGACGCCGACGGCGCTGAGCCACTTGCTGAGGGACGCGACCTGGAACAGGCTGTCCGGGCCCACGGGACGTCCCGCCGAGGCATAGTGCGCAGCGGCCACGGTACCGTCCTCGATGAGCACCAACGCGAGATTGCCGAACCCCGCCTGCTCCGCGTAGCTGCGGGCCGCCGCCAGGAATTCGGATGGCGCCTTCGAGCCGGTGAGCGGCGGGCGCGCCCAGCCTTCGCTGAAGCCCACCAGCACCACCGCGGCCCACGCCAGGGCGCCGGCCAGGGCCGTCAGCAGGGGCCGGGTCAGTGCCTTGATCACGCGTTCACCCCCTGGCCAGCCCGGAGATCGCCTCGACGAGCTGGTGCCGCGGGCGTTCCGCACAGGGCAGCCAGCGCACGACCCGCGGGCCGTCTCGAGACTCGATCAGATCGTCGACGTCGCCGGCGGTGAGCGGCCACAGCCCCGCCACCGCCACCGGCCTCACTCCCACTCGATGGTCGCGGGCGGCTTGCTGGACACGTCGTAGACCACCCGCGAGACCCCTTCTATCTCGTTGATGATCCGGTTCGACACCGTCTCGATGAGCTCGTAGGGAAGATGAGCCCAGCGCGCGGTCATGAAGTCCACGGTCTCGACCGCCCGCAATGCAATGACGTCGGCATAGCGCCGCGCGTCGCCCACCACGCCGACGGACTTCACCGGCAGGAACACGGCGAACGCCTGGCTGACCTTGTCGTACCAGCCGGCGCGGCGCAGTTCCTCGAGGAACACGGCGTCGGCTTCCCGCAGCACGTCGCAGCGCTCCTTGGTCACCTCGCCGAGCACGCGCACCCCAAGCCCCGGGCCGGGGAACGGGTGGCGGAACACCAGTCCGCGGGGCAGCCCCAGGTGCAGCCCGATGCGGCGCACCTCGTCCTTGAACAGCTCNNCGTTGCCGGCTACTCCCACTCGATGGTTGCCGGCGGTTTCGAGGAGATGTCGTAGGTCACCCGGGAAACGCCGGTGATCTCGTTGATGATGCGGTTGGACACCTTCTCCAGCAGCTCGTACGGTAAGTGAGCCCAGCGCGCCGTCATGAAGTCCACGGTTTCAACGGCTCGCAGAGCGATCACATACTCGTAGCGGCGGGCATCGCCCACCACGCCCACGGACTTGACCGGCAAGAACACCGCGAAGGCTTGGCTGGTCTTGTGGTACAGGTCGGCACGGTGCAGCTCCTCCAGGAAGATGGCATCCGCGCGCCGGAGAATATCGGCGTATTCCTTCTTCACCTCGCCCAGGATGCGTACGCCAAGGCCAGGCCCCGGGAATGGGTGGCGGTACACCATGTCATACGGCAGGCCAAGCTCCAAGCCAATGCGCCGAACCTCGTCCTTGAACAGCTCGCGCAGCGGCTCGACCAGCCCGAGCTGCATGCGCTCCGGCAGACCCCCGACGTTGTGGTGGGACTTGATGACGTGGGCCTTGCCGTACTTGCTGGCGGCGGATTCGATGACGTCCGGATAGATCGTGCCCTGGGCCAGCCACTTCACGCCGCTGATCCGGTGGGCCTCCCGGTCGAACACGTCGATGAACGTGTTGCCGATGATCTTGCGCTTGTCCTCCGGGTCCTCGTGGCCGGCGAGACGCATGAGGAACTCCGCCTCCGCGTCGACGGTGACCATGTTGAGGGTCAGCGCGTTGGACGGCGCGAACGCCGCCTCGACCTCGGCCACCTCGTTCTTGCGCAGCAGGCCGTTGTCGACGAACACGCAGGTGAGCTGATCGCCGATGGCCCGGGACAGCAGCGCCGCCACCACCGACGAATCGACGCCGCCGGACAGGCCGAGCACCACGCGCTCGTCGCCGACCTGCTCGCGCACCGCGGCGATGGCGTCCTCGACGATGTTGGCCGCCGTCCACAGCCCCTCGCAGCCGCACAGGTCCAGCGCGAAGTGGCTGATGATCTCCTGGCCCTGCTGGGTATGGGTGACTTCCGGGTGGAACTGCACGCCGTAGAAACGCCGTTCCGCGTTCTCCATGGCGGCGATGGGCGCCGACGGCGTGCACGCCGTGACGGTGAAGCCGGGCGGCGTTTCCGTCACCTTGTCGCCGTGGCTCATCCACACGGGCAGCGCCCCGCCGGCGCCGCCGTTCACCGGTGCCAGGAACTGGCTGTCGGCGCTGACGTCGACCACCGCGTGCCCGAACTCACGCTGATTCGAGCCCGCCACGGTGCCGCCGAGCTGGGCCGCCATGGCCTGCATGCCGTAGCAGATGCCGAGCACGGGCACGCCGAGTTCGAACACCGCCGCCGGAATGCGCGGCGTGTCCGCCGCCGTGACCGTCTCCGGGCCGCCGGACAGGATCACGCCGCGGGGTGCGAACTCGCGGATGAACGCCTCGGGTGCGTCGAAGGGATGGATCTCGCAGTACACCCCGGCTTCGCGCACGCGGCGGGCGATGAGCTGGGTGTACTGGCTGCCGAAGTCGACGATCAGCAGCTTCTGATCATGGATGTTGTCACTACTCACGGGCGGCGCCGTTCAACTCAGGGGATAGTTCGGCGCCTCCTTGGTGATGGCCACGTCGTGGACGTGGCTCTCCACCATGCTGGCGGCGCTGACGCGGACGAACTGGGGCCGGGTCCGCATGGTCGCGATGTCCGGGCAGCCCGTGTATCCCATGGAGGCGCGCAGGCCACCCATGAGCTGGTGGACGATCGGGCTGACCGGGCCGCGGTACGGGACGCGGCCCTCGATGCCCTCGGGCACCAGCTTGCGGGTGTCCCGCTCCGGCTCCTGGAAGTACCGGTCGCTGGAGCCGTGGGTCTCGCCCATGGCGCCCAGCGAACCCATGCCGCGGTAGGCTTTGTAGGTGCGGCCCTGGAACAGCTCCACCTCGCCGGGCGCCTCGTCGGTGCCCGCCAGCAGGCTGCCGGCCATGACCACGCTGGCGCCCGCGGCGATGGCTTTCGCCAGGTCGCCGGAGTAACGGATCCCGCCGTCGGCGATCACCGGCACGTCTGCTTTCGAGGCGACCTTCACGGCCTCGGTGATGGCGGTGATCTGGGGCACGCCGATGCCGGTGACGATCCGCGTCGTGCAGATCGAGCCCGGGCCGATGCCCACCTTGATGGCGTCGGCGCCGGCCTCGATCAGCGCCTCGGCGCCTTCCTGGGTGGCGATGTTGCCGGCGATGAGCCCGATGCCGGGATAGTGCTTGCGGACCCATTTCACCCGGTCGATCACCCGGGAGGAGTGACCGTGGGCGGTGTCGACCACCAGCACGTCGACCCCAGCCTCGACCAGGGCGGCGATGCGCTGCTCCGTCTCCTCGCCGGTGCCCACCGCGGCGCCGACCCGGAGCGAGCCCTGGGCGTCCTTGCAGGCGTTGGGAAACGCCTTGGCCTTGTTGATGTCCTTGACGGTGACCATGCCGCGCAGCTCGAAGGCGTCATTCACCAGCAGCACCTTCTCGATGCGGTGCTTGTGCAGGATGTCGGTGATTTCCTCGAAGCTGGCGTCCTCGGAGGCCGTCACCAGCTTGTCGCGGCCGGTCATGACGTCCCGCACGCGGGCGTCCATGCGCCGTTCGAAACGCACGTCCCGGCTGGTGATGATGCCCACCAGGGCATCCCCCTCCACCACCGGCACGCCGGAGATCTTGTGCTCCAGGGTGAGATCGATGAGATCCGCCACCGTCCGGTCGGGGTGAATGGTGATCGGATCGCGGATGATGCCGCTCTCGAACTTCTTCACGGCCCGCACTTCCCGCGCCTGGGCGTCCACGCTCATGTTCTTGTGCACGATGCCGATGCCGCCCTCCTGGGCGAGAGCGATGGCGAGCCGCGCTTCCGTCACGGTGTCCATGGCGGCGGACATGAGCGGGATGTTCAGCTTGATGTCCCGGGTCAGGCGGGTTTCGAGCGAAACTTCGCTGGGCAGGACCTGGGAGTAGGCGGGGAGGAGCAGAACGTCGTCGAAGGTGAGCGCGTCGTGGGCGATACGCAACATTGATGACTCCGCAAAACCGAGATTCTACTGGCCGGGTTTCGGTGTGTAAACTTTGCCGATGGAATCGCGATCCGGAGATCGCTCCTACAGGGGGCCCATCGGCGTTTCGACGGAGAATCCGGCGGAATCGCGGCCGGTGCTGACGGTGAGCGGGCTGGCCCGGGCGGCCCGGCTGCTGATCGAGGATCACTTCCACCTGGTCTGGGTGGAGGGCGAGCTGTCCAACTTCCGCCGGCCCGGCTCGGGCCACTGGTACTTCACCCTGAAGGACGATGCGGCCCAGCTCCGCTGCGCCATGTTCGCCGGCCGCAACCGGGCGGTGCGCTTCCAGCCCCGTGACGGCGCCCAGGTGCTGGTGCGCGGCCGGGTGAGTCTGTACGAGCCCCGGGGCGACTTCCAGGTCATCGTCGAGCACATGGAGCCCGCCGGCGAGGGCGCCCTGCGGGCCGCGTTCGAGGCGCTCAAGGCCCGGCTCGAGGCCGAGGGGCTGTTCGACCCGGCACGCAAGCGGCCGCTGCCCGCCCTGCCCCGCCGCCTGGCGGTCGTCTCCTCCGCTTCGGGCGCCGCCCTGCGGGACGTGATCCACGTCGTCGAACGGCGTTTCCCCGCCCTGGAGGTGGTGCTGCTGCCCGTCTCGGTGCAGGGCGAGCGCGCCGAAGCCGAGGTGCTCGCCGCCCTGGCGAAGGCGCCGTCGCTCGATCCCGACGTGGTCCTGATCACCCGCGGCGGCGGCTCGCTGGAGGACCTCTGGACCTTCAACCTGGAGTCCGTGGCCCGCGCCGTGGCGGCCTGCCCGGTGCCGACCGTGTCGGCGGTGGGACATCAGACCGACGTCACCATCACCGACTTCGTCGCCGACGTGCGGGCGCCGACGCCGTCCGCCGGCGCCGAGCTGATCACGCCGGATCGCGCGGAGTTCCTGACCCATCTGGATCGTCAGCTCGTGCGCCTGGGACGCGCCGCCGAGCGCCAGGTGGCGGAACGCCTGCGCCACCTGGGACATCTGCGCACGCGTCTCACCGACCCCCGCGCGAAGCTCGATCAGCAGATGCAGCGGGCCGACGAACTCGAAGAGCGGCTGCGCCGCGCGGTGCGCGGGCGCCTGGCCCGGCTGGGCGCCGATCTGTCCGCCGCCCGGCGCAGCCTCGCTCTGGTCCGGCCGTCCCAGCGGGTCGACCGCTACCGGCAGCGGCTCGGCCAGCTCCGCGCCAGCCTCGCCCAGGCCGGCGGCCGCGCGATCGCCGATCGTGACGCGCGGCTGGCGGCCACGGCGCGCACCCTGCAGGCGGTGAGCCCCCTGGCCACCCTGGGCCGGGGCTACGCCGTCCTCACCAGAGCCGAAGACGGCGCGCGCGTGCCGGTGACCAGCACCGCCGGCGTCAGCGCCGGCGACGCGCTGACCGCGCACCTGCGCGACGGCGCCCTGGACGTGCGGGTGGAAGGCGTCGACGGCGACAACCGGCTGCCGAAGCTGCCGGAAGACTGACGCCCACCCCGAAATCGACCGTGGGAGCGGCCTCCCGGCCGCGAAACGGGTCCCGCCGAACGAACGACCCCGCCCCGGCAAACGCTCGTCGCCAGGGTCTCGCAGGTGCACCAGTCGGTCGCGGCCGGGAGGCCGCTCCTACGGCGGGGTGGCTGGTGTGGCCTAGCGCTTGCGGCCCTTGTGGTGCTTGAGCATGCGCTTGCGGCTGCGCTGCTGGCGGGGGGTGAGGGTGTTGCGGCGGCCGGCGTAGGGGTTGTCGCCGGTGCGCAGCTCGATCTTCACCGGCGTGCCGCCGAGATCGAGGGCATCCCGGAAGCTGTTCTCGAGATACCGCACGTAGCCATCCGGCAGGGACGCGGTCTGATTGCCGTGAATGACGATGCGCGGAGGATGCGAGCCCGCCTTGTGGGCGAACCGCAGCTTGATCTGCCGCCCCCGCACCATCGGCGGCGGATGGGCTTGCACCAGGGCGTGCAGCAGCCGCGTGAGGTAGGACGTCGACACGTCGAGCTCGCCCGCCTCGTAGACCTGGCGCACCGCGTCGAGCAGATGGCCGACGCCGGTGCCGTGCAGGGCCGAGATCTGGTGCACGGGAATCCACGGCGCGAAGCGCAGCCGCCGGTCGAGGACCTCCCGGTTGCGGTGACGCTCGTCGGCGCTCAGGCCGTCCCACTTGTTCAGCGCCACCACCACGCCGGCGCCCGCTTCCACCGCGTAGCTCAGCAGATGCAGATCCTGGTCGACCAGGCCCTCCCGGGCGTCGAGCACCAGGATCACCACGTCGGCGCGTTCGATGGCCTGCAGGGTCTTCACCACCGAGAACTTCTCGGCGCCCTGGTCCACCCGGCCCTTGCGCCGCACACCGGCGGTGTCCACCAGCACGTAGGTCTCGCCGTCGCGCTCGAAGGGAATCTCGATGGCGTCCCGGGTGGTGCCGGGCAGATCGAACACCACCTGGCGCTCTTCCCCGAGCAGGCGGTTGGTCAGCGTGGACTTGCCGACGTTCGGCCGGCCGACGATGGCGACCCGGACCGCCGCGTCGCCGTCGTCCGCATCCTGGTCTGCGTCCTCGTCAGCGACCTCCTCCTCCAGCGCCGCCGCCGCGTCATCGGCAGGCGCCTCGGCGGCTTCGTCCTCCGGGGCGTCCGGCGCCAGCATTTGGAACAGCTCGTCGAGCCGTTCGGTCAGCCCGCCGAGGCCGCGGCTGTGGGCGGCGGCGATGTACACCGGACGGTCGAAGCCGAGCACGGCGAACTCCGCCAGAGCCTGATCCTCGGAGACGCCGTCCATCTTGTTGACCACCAGCAGCACCCGGCGGTCCCGGCGGCGCAGCCGGGTGGCGATCTCTTCGTCCGCCGGCGTCAGGCCCGCCCGCGCATCGACGAGGAACAGCACCACGTCCGACTCGTCCATCGCCACTTCGGCCTGGCGCTCCATGGCCTGGGTCAGCACGCCGTCGTCGCCGAGCAGGCCGCCCGTGTCGATGAGGGTACACACGGTGTCGCCGATGGTGGCGCGGCCGTAGCGGCGGTCCCGGGTGAGGCCGGGCTCGTCCGCCACCAGCGCGTCCCGGCGTCGGGTGAGCTTGTTGAACAGCGTGGACTTGCCGACGTTCGGCCGGCCGACCAGCGCCAGTGCGGGGATCATGGATCCGCTACCTCAGCTCCACGCTGTAGGCGCGCAGCTTGCCGGAGTTGCCGAGCACATAGAACAGATCGCCGGAGACCAGCGGACGCGAGCGGATGCCCTTGCCGTCCGCCTTGATGCGGCCGAGGAAGCGGCCGTCGCTCTGCGCCAGCACGTGCAGCCAGCCGTCGGCGTCGCCCAGCACCAGGTAGTTGCTGAACGCGATCGGCCCGGACAGATCGCGCCGGAACAGGCCGCGCTGGGACCATACCTCCTCGGCGGTGCGCCGGTCGATGGCGTGCACCACGTCGTCGTCGTCCACCACGTAGATCTGGCTGTAGCCTTCGGCCAGGTCGACGTGGCTGGGGATGTCCCGTTCCCACAGCAGGGACCCGTCGCTGGCCCGTAGCGCCTTCATCCGGCCCTGGTAGGCCGCGACGTACAGCACCCCGCCCACCAGCACCGGGGTGCTGTCGACGTCGACCATGCGGTCGAGCTCCGAGCGCCCTTCCGGCAGCATCACACGGTGCTGCCAGATCGGCTCGCCGTTCTCCGCGCGGACCGCCGCGACCATGCCGTTGGCGAACCCGGCGAACACCACGCCGTCGGCGTAGACCGGCGTGCCGGTGCCGCGCAGGGTGAGCACCGGCACCTGGTTGTCGAAGCTCCAGCGGATGCTGCCGTCGCTACGCTCGAGCGCCAGCAGCCGGCCGTCTATGGTGCGGACGAACACCAGATCCTCCCCGGCGACGGGGGGCGCGAGCACCTCGCTGCCGATCTCGGTCCGCCAGACTTCCTCCCCATCCGACGCCGACAGGGCGATGACCTCGCCGTAGCTGTTGCCGACCAGCACGTAGCCGTGCCCGACGCCCACCGCGCCGGTCAGAAAGCTGGGGTCGCGCCGGTCGAAGATGTTGATGCTGCTGAACATCCCCCAGGGGCTGTCGTTGACCCGGGTGCGCCACAGCCGCTTGCCGGAGAACCGGTCCCGGGCCTCGACCACGCCGTAGCCGTCGGCCACGAACAGCCGGTCGGCGAGCACGGCGGGGCGGATGCGCAGGTACTTCTTGCCGAGCCCGTCGCCGATGCCGGCGCCCCACTCCCGGCGCAGGCGCACCTCGGCCTCGAAGTCGGCGAGCTTCGCCGGCTCCTGGGCGCTCTCCTCGTCGTCACCGTCGCCGACGAACGGCAGCCAGGAGAACCAGCTGCAGCCGGAGACCAGTAAGGCGCCCAGTACGAGGGTGAAACTACGAATCGCTGGCGTCTGCGGTGTCTGCAATCTTCATCTCCAGAACGGGTCGCTGCTCGCCGGCCTCCAACCGCTCCTGTGCGGTCAGGTAGGACTGATGGGCCAGCTCACGCTCACCCCGAGCCAGATGGATGTCGCCCTTGAGCTCGGCGGCCAGGGACAGAAAGCCGGCGCCCTGTATGGCGCCCAGCGTGGCGAGCGCGTCGTCGCCCCGGTCGAGGTCGAACAGAGTCCGCGCCAGCCGCAGGCGCGCAGTGTCGGCCAGCTCGCGGCCGGATGCCAGCTCGACCGCCCGGCGCAGCAGGCTCTCGGCCTGCCCGGCGTCTTCCTCCGCCATCGCCGCATCGGCCTGGTGCAGCAGCACGAAGGCCGGATAGGCGGTGCCGCTGCCGGACTCGATCACCTGCTCGGCCAGCGCCGGCCGCGCATCCGGCTCGGCCGCCAGGAAATCCTCGTAGAGATCCGATGCCGTGACGATGCGCTGTTGCTGGTCGCTCTGATACCAGCGCCAGCCGACGATGGCGGCGACGACCACGATCACGCCGATCAGCAGCGCGAGCCCGTTCTGCTGCCACCAGTTGCGCAGCCGGGCGAGCTGCTCCTCTTCGCTCAGGTAGTCGGACACCAGTGTCTCCCGTTGTTCGTCATGCCGTTCTGCCGGCCCGGGCGTCGCCGCCCCTCAATCCGCCGCGGCGCTGAGCCGCGCGATCAGCGCGTCCACCGTCAGGGACTCCTGGGGGCGGTCCTCCCGCAGGTGTTTCAGCGCCGGCGCGCCGCGCGCGACCTCGTCCTCGCCGACCACGATGGCGAAGCGGGCCCCGGACTGATCGGCCCGCTTCATCTGGTTCTTCAGCTTGCCGCCGCCAGCGTGGGTGCGGATTCTGAACGCTGGCAGCGCATCCCGCAATTTCTGCGCCAGCGCCAGCGCCCAGGCCTGATGCGCCGGGTCCATCACGCACAGGTAGACGTCGGCCGCGCTGTCGGCCCCGGCGCCCTCCGCCGACTCCAGCAGCAGCATCACCCGTTCCAGCCCGAGCGCGAATCCGGCCCCCGGGGTCGGCCGCCCGCCGAGCCGCTCCACCAGCCCGTCGTAGCGCCCGCCCGCGCACACGGTGCCCTGGGCGCCGATCGTGTCGGTGATCCACTCGAACACGGTGTGGGTGTAGTAATCCAGCCCCCGGACCAGCCCGGGGTTCACCACGTAGGGCACCTCCATGGCGTCCAGCAGCCGGCGCAGGCCGTCGAAATGGGCCTGGCCGTCGGCGTCCACGTAGTCCGGCAGACGCGGGGCGTCGGCCAGCAGGGCCTGGGTCTCGGGATTCTTGCTGTCGAGGATGCGCAGCGGATTGCGGGTCAGCCGGCGCCGGCTGTCCTCGTCGAGCCGGTCGGCGAGGGGCGTCAGGTAGGCGACCAGCGCCTCGCGGTAGTCGGCCCGGGCCTGGCCGGACCCGAGCGTGTTCAGTTCCAGCCTGACCTGGTCCGTCACGCCCAGCGCCCGCCAGAACTGGTATCCCAGCAGCACGAGCTCGGCGTCGATGTCGGGGCCGGGAAAGCCGAACGCCTCGGCGCCGAGCTGGTAGAACTGCCGGTAGCGGCCCTTCTGGGGGCGCTCGTAGCGGAACATGGGCCCGGCGTAGAACACCCGCTGGGTCTGGTTGAACAGCAGACCGTGCTCGATCAGCGCGCGCACGCAGCCGGCGGTGCCCTCGGGTCGCAGCGTCAGGCTGTCGCCGTCACGATCGGCCAGGGTGTACATCTCCTTCTCGACGATGTCCGTGGCCTCGCCGACGCCCCGGCTGAACAGCTCGGTGGCCTCCAGCAGCGGCAGGTGGATCTCCTCGTAGGCGTGGCCGACCAGCACGTCGCGGATGCGGTCCTCGATCCGGCGCCAGCGCCGTCCTTCCTCGGGCAGCACGTCCCGCATGCCGCGTATCGACTGAATCATGACTACTGCCCCAGAACCAGAGTGGCGACGTTGTTGCGCGTGTGTGGCGCCAGCGGCACCGGCTCGCCGTTGAACACCAGCTTCGCACCGGGCGCGTAGCCGAGCAGGATGCGGAACGGCCCCTGCCCCACCAGCGCCAGCTCGGCCCCGGCACGGTTGAGATCGCTGTAGAGATTGGTCCCCGACGCGCTCTTGACCTCGACCCAGCAGTCGTCGGAGAACGTGAAGGCCAGACGGTCTTCGCCGGCTTCGGTGATCCGGCGCGCGTTGCCGTCGTCGCGGTCCGCGGGTGCGGTCTCGCGGGCGAGCGCGGCACCCGGAAAGTCCGTCGCGGGCGGCAGCGCCACGCCGCCCGACAGTGCGGTATCGG
>DLCH01000068.1:31205-54775 GCA_002480525.1 Gammaproteobacteria bacterium UBA7803
GGTGCCGGGGCAGCGTCGGCCAGCGTCGCCACCGCGTCTTCGGCGGTCTGCGTCGGCTGGCCCGCCGGGGGCACCTCCGCCGGTGAAGCCGCCTCGGCCTGAGCCGCCGGCCCTTCCGCCAGCCGGACGCCGGAGGCAGCGTCGCCCGCGGCTGCGCCCGCGGCTTCGCCGGAGTCCGCGCCGGCGGCCGAAGGGATGCCGGCGGCGTCAGCGGAGATCTCCGCGGGCGCCGGCTCGGAGCCGTCGGGCCACAGCAGCACCGCGATCAGCACCAGCATCAGCGCCAGCACGCCGCCGGCCCCGCCGAGCACCAGGCCCGGCCGCTGGCGGATCCATTCCCAGATCGGCGGCTCGGACGGCACCTCGGCCTGGGGCGCCAGCGCCTCGGCCTTCGGGTAGTAGGCGAGCAGGGGTTCCGGGTCCAGGTCCAGCAGCCGCGCGTAGGCGCGGACGTAGCCGCGCGCGAACACGGTGCCGGGCAGACGCTCGGCGTCGTCGGCCTCGAGGGCCTCGACGATGGACATGGAGAGATTCAGCGTCTCCGCCACCTCCCGCACGCTGACCTCGAGGGCCTCGCGGCGCTCGCGCAGCACCGGGCCGGGGCGTCGCGGATCTGCTTCCGTCTCCGTGCCCCCGACGCTCATGGTCAGCCCTCTTGCAGGCAGCGTTTCGCTTCCGCGGAATTCGGGAACAGATTCTTCAGCGCGATCTCGTAGCTCGCCTGGCGGTCGGTGTCGCCGGCGCGCCGGGCGAGGCGCAGGCCGAGGCACAGGCTGCGCGGGGTCTGACGGGCCCGCTCACGGAACATGTCGAAGTAACGGGTCGCTTCCGCATAGTCTCCCGCGTCGTAGGCCAGATGCGCCAGCTCCAGGCCGCTGCGCGGCAGCACCACGTTGAACGACAGGGCCCGCTCGAAGGCTTCCCGGGCGCGGTCCCGGTTGCCCACCTTCAGCTCGGTCAGGCCGAGATTCTGGTAAGCCACGGCCCGCTCCCGATAGTTCGGGTCCTGCACCAGCCGGCGCAGCGGGTCCAGCGCGTCCTCGAACCGGCCCTGGCCGTAGAGGAACGTGCCGTAGTTGTTCAGCGCCATGGCGTTGCGCGGCTCGTGGCGCAGCGCCTGGCGATAGTGATCCTCCGCCAGGTCGGGTTCGCCCTGGGCCTGATAGACCACCGCCATCAGCGTGTGGGCCTCCGCGGAGCGCGGGTCGATCTCCAGCGCCCGCTCCAGCGGGTCGAGAGCCCGGGTGAACTCGCGCTGCTCCAGGTAGCCGCGGGCCAGATCGAGGCGCGCCTGGAGCTGCACCGACTTCGGCGCCGGCTGACGCTCGTTGGTGGTTTCCGTGACGCAACCCGTGAGCAGCGCCAGCGCCACCAGCCCGACCACCATGCGGCTCATGCCACCTCCCCGGCCCGGCGACGGGCGATGTAGCGTTCCTTGCGGCGGGTCCGGTCCTCGACCTGGCCGACGAGCTGCCCGCAGGCCGCGTCGATGTCGTCGCCCCGGGTGGTGCGCAGCATGGTGGCGTAGCCGGCGTTCATCAGCAGGGTCTGGAACGCCCGCACCCGCCCTTCGTCGGGCCGCTGATAACCGGAGCCCGGGAACGGGTTGAACGGGATCAGGTTGATCTTGCAGCGTACGTCGCGCAGCAGCGCGGCCAGCGCCCGGGCATCCTCCAGGCTGTCGTTGACGCCCTGGAGCAGGGTGTACTCCATCGTCAGGGAACGCCGCTCGCCGAGCCCGGCCACGTAGTGGCGGCAGGCGGCCAGCAGATCCTCGATCGGATACTTGCGGTTGATGGGGACCAGCTCGTCGCGCAGCGGGTCGTAGGGCGCATGCAGGGAAATGGCCAGGGACACGTCGGACACCTCGGCCAGGCGATAGATGCCCGGCACCACCCCGGCGGTGGAGATCGTCACCCGGCGCTTGGAGATGCCGAACGCCAAGTCGTCCATCATGAGGTCGGTGGCCGCGACCACGTTGTCGAAGTTCAGCAGCGGCTCGCCCATGCCCATCAGCACGACGTTGGTCACGCCGCCGGGCTCGCCGGGGCGCACCACCTCGCCCGGCGCCGCGCGGGCCCGGAGCTCCGCGTCGGCGAGCCAAACCTGGCCGACGATGTCGGAGGTGGAGAGGTTGCCGTTGAACCCCTGCTTGCCCGTCGAGCAGAAGCTGCAGTCGAGCATGCAGCCGACCTGGGAGGACACGCACAGGGTGTTGCGGCCCTTGTCGGGAATGAGCACGGTCTCCACGCAGTTGCCGTTGGCCACGCGGACGATCCACTTGACGGTGCCGTCCCGGGATTCCTTGCGGGTGACCACCTCCGGCAGGTCGAAGCGGGCGACCTCCTTGAGCCAGGCCCGCTGACGCTTGGACAGGTCGGTCATGGCGTCGACGTCGAGAACGCCGCGGTGGTACATCCACTTCATGATCTGCCGGGCACGAAACGCCTTCTCGCCCTGCTCCACGAAGAAGGCTTCCATCTGCGCCCGGGACAGCGAGAACAGGTTCACCCGTTCGCCATCCGCGGCGGACGGCGCGGCATCACCCTCCCCGGCGCCGGGGACGGCGTTGTGGTTGTCGACGCGGGCCTCGGAAGTCACGCTGCGGCTCAGTCTCTGGAACAGATGTCGTCGGGGCCGAAGAAGAACTCGATCTCACGCGCCGCCGAGGCCGGCGAGTCCGACCCGTGCACCGCGTTGGCTTCGACGGATTCGGCGAAATCCGCGCGGATGGTGCCCGGCTCCGCGTCCTTCGGATTGGTCGCACCCATCAGCTTGCGGTTGGCGGCGATGGCATTATCACCTTCGAGCACCTGTACCACCACCGGGCCGGAGGTCATGTAGGCGACCAGATCGCCGTAGAACGGCTTGCCGTCGTGCTCGGCGTAGAACCCGCGGGCCTGCGCTTCGGTCAGGCGCAGCATCCGGGCGGCAACCACCCGCAGCCCGTTCTTCTCGAACCGCGAGACGATCTCGCCGATCAGATTGCGGGCGACCGCATCGGGCTTGATGATGGAAAAAGTGCGCTCGACTGCCATGAATCTCTCCGAGTTGTCTTGAATCCGGGCCTTGAATACCGATGCTCGGTCCGCAAACCGCGTCTATGTAATTGAAAAACCTGGGAATGAGGCACCGCAGCGGCCGCGTATTATACGCGTTTGACGTGCAGATCAAACGCGTTTGTGGACGCGCCGCGGCGGTCAGGGCATGGCGACGGGATTGGCCTCCCGCAGCCGGTTCACGACGTCGGCGACCCGCTGGCCGACGTGGTCCACGTCCGCCTGGGTCGTGTAGCGGCCGACCGTGAAGCGCAGCGACGCGTGGGCGAGATCGTCGGGAACGTTCAGCGCCCGCAGCACGTAGGACGGTTCGACACTGGCCGAAGTGCAGGCGGACCCGGTGGACACCGCCACGTCGTCGAGGGCCATCAGCAGCGTCTCGCCGTCGACCCCCTCGAAGGACACGTTGACGAGACCGGGCAGCCGGCGCTCGCGGTCGCCGTTCAGGCGGGTGCCCGGGACCTGCAGCAGGTGCGCCAGCAGACGTTCCCGCAGGCCCAGGATCCGGGCGTTCTCCCGCTCCATGTCACGCATCAGGATGGCGCTGGCTTCGCCGAGGCCGACGATCTGGTGGGTCGCCAGCGTGCCGGAGCGCATCCCCCGCTCGTGACCGCCGCCGTGGATCAGCGGCGTCAGCCGGATCGGCGGATCGCGGCGCACGTACAGGGCGCCCATGCCCTTCGGGCCGTACATCTTGTGGGCGGAGATCGACACCAGGTCGACGGGCATGGACCGAACGTCGATGGGCACCTTGCCGGCGGTCTGGGCCGCGTCCGTGTGAAACGGCACGCCGGCCTCCCGGCACACCGCGCCGATGGCCGCGATGTCGTTGATCACGCCGATCTCGTTGTTGGCGTGCATGATCGACACCACCAGGGTGTCGGGCCGGATGGCGTCGCGCACCTGGGCGGGCGTGACGAGGCCGTCCGCGCCAGGGGTGAGATAGGTGACCTCGAAGCCCTTGCCTTCGAGATAGCCGCAGGTGTCCAGCACCGCCTTGTGCTCGATCCGGCTGGTGACGATGTGACGGCGGCTGGCCCCGTCGGCCAGGCCCTTGATCGCCAGGTTGTCCGATTCTGTGGCGCCGGAGGTCCAGACGATCTCCCGGGGATCGGCGTTCAGCAGCGCCGCCACCTGGGTGCGCGCCTCCTCCACCGCTTCCTCGGCCTGCCAGCCGTACAGGTGGGAACGCGAGGCCGGATTGCCGAAGTTGCCTTCCACCAGCAGGCAGGCGCTCATCTTCTGCGCCACCCGCGGGTCCACCGGCGTGGTCGCGGCGTAGTCGAGGTACACCGGCTTCTTCACGGCACGGTCCGGGCGGCGATCAGATCGGAATCCTGGCGATGGGCGACATGGCGCACGTCCCGCTGGGCCACCAGATCGGCCAGGGTGACGCCGGACAGGAACTCGTCGATGCGGCTGGACAGCGCGGTCCACAGATCGTGGGTCAGGCAGGTGGCGCCGTCCTGGCAGTCCGCGGTGCCCTTGCAGCGGGTGGCGTCGACCCCCTCGCCCACGGCCGCGATGATGTGCGACACGTTGACGTCGGCGAGGTCGGCGGCCAGCTCGTAGCCGCCGCCGGGGCCGCGCACGCTGCACAGCAGTCCGGCACGCTTCAGCTTGCTGAAGAGCTGCTCCAGATAGGCGCTGGAGATGCCCTGGCGCTCCGCCACTTCGGCCACGCTGACCGGGCCGCGCTCCCGATGCAGCGCGATGTCGAGCATGGCCGTGACGGCATACCGGCCTTTGGTGGTCAGTCGCATGGCCGCGAGTATGCAATACCCGAGTAAATTGGTCCACTATTCCGCCGGGGCCGGCCGCCGCACCTGGCCCTGCCGCCGGCCGGAACGTCAGCGCCCGGCGGGGTCCAGTTCCTTGAGGATGCCGCGCAGCATCTGCACCTCGTGCTGGTCGAGCTGGGCCCGCAGGAACAGCCGCCGCAGCCGGGTCATGGTCTGGCCGGGATTGGCGGGGTCGTGGAAACCGCTGCGGGTGAGCACGCCCTCCAGGTGCTCCAGCATGCCGGTGACGGCTTCGGAGGTGGCGGGGGGATGGTCCCAGGCCGCCAGCGGCGGCGCCTCGGCTTCGCTCTGCTTGAACAGCTCGTAGCACACGACCTGCACCGCCATGGCCAGATTCAGCGAGGGATAGGCCGGGTTGGCCGGGATCTGCAGGTGGCAGTGGCAGCGCTGCAGCTCCTCGTTGGACAGCCCGTTGGTCTCGCGGCCGAACAGCACCGCGATGCGGCTGCCGGCCGGCCGGGCGAGGATGTCCGCGGCCACACCCGCCGCCGGCTTCACCGGCCAGGGTATGCGCCGGGAGCGCGTGCTGGTGCCGACCACCCAGTCGCAGTCGGCGATGGCCTCGTCCACGGAGTCGAACACGGCGACGGCGTCCAGCACGTCGCCGGCGCCGGCCGCGCGCCATTCCGCCTGGGGGTCCGGAAACCGCTTGGGATTGACCACCGCCAGGCGCGACAGCCCCATGGTCTTCAGCGCCCTGGCGGCGCCGCCGATGTTGCCGGGGTGGCTGGGCTCCACCAGCACCACGCGCACGCGATCGAGGCGCGGATCGGTCGGTACGGCGGGAGCGTCGTCTGGAGAGCTGTCGGTCACGGAATCCTCTTGCGTCGAACTGTCATCGGCCTCGCGGCGCTGCTAGGATACCGCGCCTTTCAAGTCGCAGCCCTTCACATGCAGCCACAGGCCAACATCGCCCTGCGCGCCGCCCGCCAGGCCGGGCAGATCATGCTCCGCGCCATGGACCGGCTCGACACCCTGGACGTTCGCGAGAAGGCCCGCAACGACTTCGTGTCGAACGTCGACCGCGAGGCCGAGACCGCCATCGTCGACGCCCTGCACAAGGCCTACCCGGAGCACGGCATCGTCGGCGAGGAGCACGGTCAGTCCTACTCGGGCAGCCGCGCCGGCGCGGACACCGAGTTCACCTGGATCATCGACCCGCTCGACGGCACCACCAACTACCTGCAGGGCATCCCCCACTTCTGCGTCTCCATCGCGCTGAAGAAAGGCCGCCAGCTCGAGCACGGCGTGATCTTCGACCCGCTGCGCAACGAGGCGTTCGTCGCCTCCCGCGGCTACGGCGCTCAGCTCAACGGCAAGCGCATCCGCGCCAGCCGCACCACGCGGCTCGAGGAGAGCGTGCTCGCCACCGGCATTCCCCCCGGCGCCATCAAGCCCCACCTCGACGCCTACATGGACATGCTCAAGGACTTCACGGCCACCTGCCGCGGCATCCGCCGGGCGGGCTCCGCCGCCCTGGACCTGGCCTACGTGGCGGCCGGCCGGGTCGACGGGTTCTGGGAATTCGCGCTGTCCCCCTGGGACGTCGCCGCCGGAGCGGTGATCGTGCGCGAGGCCGGCGGCTTCGTCGGCACGCCGTCGGGGCGCGACGATTTCCTGGAGAGCGGCAACATCGTGGCGGCCAACGTGAAGGTGTTCAAGCTGATGGTGCAGCATCTGCGGCCGCATCTGACGAAGGATCTGCGGTAGCCGCAGCGGCCGATCGCGGCCGGGAGGCCGCTCCTACAGGGCGCGGCGTTCTTCGTGGGAGCGGCCTCCCGGCCGCGATCGGGGCGCGAGCTGCTTCGTGGGAGCGGCCTCCCGGCCGCGATCCGAAGCGCGAGGTGCTTCGTGGGAGCGGCCTCCCGGCCGCGATCGGGGCGCGAGCTGCTTCGTGGGAGCGGCCTCCCGGCCGCGATCGGCCCGGGCCCGACCACCCCCGGCCCGCCCTCAGGGCGCCTCGGTCTCCTCGCCCTCCTTCTCGGGCACGAGCAGATCCTCCCGGCTGATGTTCATCAGCACCAGCACGTTGGCGGCCACGTAAATCGACGAGTAGGTCCCCACCACGATGCCGATGGTCAGCGCCAGCGCGAAGCCCTGGATGGTCTCGCCGCCGGCCACCAGCAGAGCGACCAGCACCAGCAGAGTGGTCAACGACGTGACCAGGGTGCGGCCGAGGGTCTGGTTGAGGGAACGGTTGATCACTTCCAGCGGCGTCGCGCGGCGGATCAGCCGGAAATTCTCGCGGATGCGGTCCGACACCACGATGGTGTCGTTCAGCGAGTAGCCGATCACCGCCAGCACCGCCGCCAGCACCGACAGGTCGAAGGTGAGCTGGAACAGCGAGAAGCAGCCGATCACCACGATGATGTCGTGAATCAGCGCCACCACGGCGCCGACCGCGAACTGCTTGGTGAAGCGGAACAGAATGTAGAGCATCACCGCGCCCAGCGCCGCGATCAGCGCGAGCCCGGCGTCGTCGCGCAGCTCCTCGCCCACCGCCGGACCGACGTAGTTCGACTGCAGCATCTCGACGCCGGGCTCGAAGTCCTGCAGCGCGGCGATGATCTGGTCGCCCATGTCGGCCTGCTCGGTGTTCTGCTGGGGCGGCATCCGCACCAGCACGTCGCGATCGCTGCCGAAATACTGGACGATGCCGCCCTCGAAGCCCGAGTCCTCCAGATACTGACGGATCTCGGTCGGGTCCCGGGGCTCGGGGAACTGCACCTCCACCAGCGTGCCGCCGGTGAAGTCGAGGCCCGGATTGATGCCCTGGACCACGATGTCAATCAGCGCCGCCGTCACGAACAGGATCGAGAACACCGCCGCGATGCGGCGCTTGCCCATGAAGTCGATCTCGGTACGCCTCATATCGCCAGCTTCTCCAGTTTGCGGCCGCCGAACATCAGGTTCACCAGGGTGCGGGTGACCACGATGGCGGTGAACATGGACGTGACGATGCCGACCGCGAGGGTCACGGCGAAGCCCTTGACCGGGCCGCTGCCGATGGAGAACAGAATGATGGCCACGAAGAACGTGGTGATGTTCGCATCCATGATGGTGACGATGGCGCGGTCGAAACCGGCCTGGATGGCCGCCTGGGGCGTGCTCCGTTCCGCCTCCTCGCGGATCCGCGAGAAGATCAGCACGTTGGCGTCCACCGCCATGCCCACGGTCAGCACGATGCCGGCGATGCCGGGCAGGGTCAGGGTCGCCCCGAGCACCGACATGATGGCGATGATCAGGATCAGGTTGGCGGTCAGCGCCACGTTGGCGGCGAGGCCGAACCAGCGGTAGTAGACCAGCATGAACACCAGCACCAGGGCGAAGCCGATGATCACCGAGTTGGTGCCCTGCTGGATGTTCTCCTCACCGAGGCTGGCGCCGACGGTGCGCTCCTCGACGATGTACATGGGCGCGGCGAGCGCGCCGGCGCGCAGCAGCAGCGCCAGGTCCCGCGCCTCGCCCAGCTCGAGGCCGGTGATGCGGAAGCGGAAACCGAGCGCGCTCTGGATGGTGGCGACGTTGATGACCCGCTTGTCCTCGACGGTGTACGGCACCACCTCGGTCTCGCCAGCCTCGTTGGTCACCGTCCGCGACCGCACCTTCAGCTCCTTGAAGATGATGGCCATCTGGTTGCCGACGTTGTCCTGGGTGACGGCGTTCATGCGCCGGCCGCCCTCGTTGTCGAGGGTGATGCTGACCTGGGGCTGACCGGTCTCGGGGTCGAAGTCCTGCACCGCGTTGGTGACCTGGTTGCCGGTGACGATGTTCGCCTTCTCCAGCACCACGGTGCGGCCTTCGTACTCGTAGGTCTCGGTCTGGGAGGGCCGCACGTTGGCCCCGGCCACCAGCCGGAACTCCAGGTTGGCGAACTTGTTGATGATCTCCTTGGCCCGGGCGCTGTCCTGAATGCCGGGCAGGTCGAGCACGATCCGCTCCCGGCCGAGGCGCTGCACCAGGGGCTCCGACACGCCGAGCTCGTTCACCCGGTTGCGCAGGCTGGTGAGGTTCTGGGAGATGGCGAAATCCTCCAGCTCGGCGACCTTGGCCTCGGTGATCTCGAGGCTCAGGGCCGGCTGGCCGTTCTGCTCCGTCGGCGTGATCTGGAACTCGTCGAACGCCTCGGCGATCAGCACTTCCGCCTCGTCCCGGGCGGCGTCGCTCTGGAACGCCACCGTCAGAACCCGGCCTTCCTGCCAGTCGCCCGGCTGGTAGCGGATGCGGTTCTCCACCAGCAGGTCGCGGATCGCCTCCTGGTTGCCCTCCATGCGGTCCGAGAGGAACTTGTCCATGTCGACCTGCAGCAGGAAATGCACGCCGCCGGACAGGTCGAGACCCAGATTGAGGGGCTTGCCGCCGAGATCCTCGAGCCACCCGGGCGTGGTGGACGCCCGGTTCAGGGCCACCACGTAGCGGCGGTCGGAGGACGGGTTCAGCGCCGAGGCGACGATGTCCCGTCCGCGGAGCTGGTCTTCGTCCGAGGTGACCCGCACCTGCCCGGTGGCGCCGTCGAAGTCGTAGCCGCGCACCTCGATGCCGCGCTGCTCGAGGGCCGTCACGGCGCGCTGCACGGTGGCTTCGTCCAGGGGATTCTGAGTGGAGGTGGCGCGGATCTGCAGCGCCGGGTCCGGCTGGAACAGATTGGGCGCCGCGTACAGGCTGCCGAGCACCAGCACGACGATCACCAGCAGCAGCCGGCCAGGGCTGTTGGTATTGGGCGGACGCCGGTTGGTCCGCGGCATGCCCAGCAGGCTCTCCCCGATCATGCCGGGCGATCCGACGCTGGGTTTGGGCCCCCGCTCAGCACTCAGGACTCATCCAGAGACTTGATGGTCCCCTTCGGCAGGGTGGCGCCGACGGCCGACTTCTGGATGCGAAGCTCGACGTTGCCCGCCACCTGTACCTTGATGAAGTCGTCCTCGACCTTGTTGACCTGACCGACGATGCCGCCGGCCGTGACCACCTCGTCCCCCTTGGACAGCCCGGCCATGAGCTGCTGGTGCTCCTTGCGGCGTTTGGACTGGGGCCGCCAGAGCAGAAAGTAGAAGATCAGCACGAAGCCGCCGAGGAACAGCAGATTGATCAGCCCGGCATCGGCCGGCGGCGCGCCCTCGGCCGCGTAGGCCGTGGTTTCAAACAGATTCATCCGGGGAATTCCAACCGTTTTGCAGGGTCTCGATGAGGCTGCGAAATGTACCCGTTTCAATAGAGGCGCGCAAACGGGCCATCAGGCCATGGTAGTAGGCCAGATTGTGGGTCGTCATGAGGATGCTGCCGAGGATTTCGCCGCAGCGGTCCAGGTGGTGCAGGTACGCCCGGGAGAAGTTCGCGCACGTGTAGCAGCCGCACGCCGCGTCCAGCGGCACGTCGGCGTGGCGGTGCCGGGCGTTGCGGATCTTCAGGGTCCCGCGGGAGGTGAAGGCGTAGCCGTTCCTGGCGTTGCGGGTGGGCATCACGCAATCGAACATGTCCACCCCGAGCTCGACGCCGCGGACCAGGTCCATGGGCGTGCCGACCCCCATCAGGTAGCGCGGCCGCTCGACGGGCATGTGCGGCAGCAGCCCCGTGAGCACGCCGTCCATCTCGGCCTTGGTCTCGCCCACGGACAGGCCGCCGATGGCGTAGCCGTCGAAGCCGAGGGCCAGCAGACCCTCCAGGCTCTCCCGGCGCAGCCCGTCGAACATGCCCCCCTGGACGATGCCGAACAGCAGGCCCGGATCGCCCTCGCCGTAGGCGCGGCGGCATCGCTCCGCCCAGCGCAGGGACAGCGCCATGGACTCCCGGGCCTGGGCTTCGGTGGCGGGGTACGGCGTGCACTCGTCGAACTGCATCACCACGTCGGCGCCCAGGTTGCGCTGCACCCGCATGGAGATCTCCGGGGTGAGCTCGACCCGGTCGCCGTTCACCGGCGAGCGGAACGTCACCCCTTCCTCGGAGATCCGGCGCAGCTCGCCGAGGCTCCAGACCTGGAAGCCGCCGGAGTCGGTGAGGATCGGTCCGGGCCAGTTCATGAACCTGTGCAGGCCGCCGAGGTCCCGCACCGCCTCGTCGCCCGGCCGCAGCATCAGGTGGAAGGTGTTGCCCAGCAGGATCTGGGTGCCCACCTCGGTGAGGGCGGCCGGCGTCATCGCCTTCACCGTCCCGTAGGTGCCGCAGGGCATGAATACCGGCGTCTCGACCACGCCGTGGGCCGTGGTCAGCCGGCCGCGGCGGGCGGCACCGTCCGTGCCCAGCAGCTCAAACATGGTCGTCTCCCACGCCGCCGGCGGCGGTTCCGGGTTCCAGGAACATGGCGTCTCCGTAGCTGAAGAACCGGTACTCCGCCGCCACCGCCGCGCGATAGGCCGCCATCACCCGGCGGTAGCCGCCGAAGGCGCAGACCAGCATCAGCAGCGTCGACCGGGGCAGGTGGAAATTCGTCAGCAGCGCGTCGACCACCCGGAACCGGTACCCGGGGGTGATGAACAGGTCGGTCTCGCCCTGCCCTGCCGTGATCAGGCCGCCTGCCGCGGCAGCGGACTCCAGCGTCCGCACCACGGTGGTTCCCACCGCCACCACGCGGCCGCCGCGGGCCCGGCAGCGGGCGACGGCCTCGGCTGTCGGCGCCGGCACCTCGTAACGCTCGAAGTGCATGCGGTGATCCCCCGTGTCCGCGGCACGCACCGGCTGGAACGTGCCGGCGCCGACGTGCAGGGTCAGATACGCCACCTCGACACCGGCTGCGGGCAGCCCGTCGAGCATCTCCCGGGTGAAGTGCAGGCCGGCCGTCGGTGCGGCCACCGCCCCCGGCCGCGTGCCGTAGACCGTCTGGTACCGCTCCAGATCGTCATCCGCCGGGGAACGCTCGATGTAGGGCGGCAGCGGCACCTCGCCCTCGGCCTCGAGAACCTGGGTGACGGTGCCGGGAAACGCGAGACGGTAGAACTCGCCGTGCCGGCCGAGCACCTCGAGGGTGAAACGGCCGACCCGCAGCGTGCGGCCCGGCTTCAGTGGCTTGCTGACCCGCACCTGACAGATGGCTTCGGTGTCCGACTCGATGCGCTCCACCAGCACCTCGGCCTGGCCGCCGCTGTCCTTCTCGCCGCGCAGCCGGGCCTTGATGACCCGGGTGTCGTTGAGCAGCAGCAGGTCGCCGGGCCGCAGCAGGCCGGGGAAGTCAGTGAAGTGGAGGTGACGCAGTTCGCCCTCGCCGGCGTCCGCAGGCACGTGCAGCAGGCGGCTGGCTTCCCGCCGCTCCGGCGGCGTCTGAGCGATCAGCTCTTCGGGGAGATCGTAGTCGAACTCGTCGACGCGCATTGGCTTTACCGACCAATCTGGCGAAGCGGCGCATTCTACCGGGTCGGGCGCCGCCGCGCGCCCCCGCGCATCCTCAGCCGCTGGAACCGGCTCCCGCGGCATCGTCGAGTTCGGCCGCCCGCAGCCGGGCGGGCCGCGACTCGAGCTTCGCGAAGTAATCCTGGAACGCCGGCCGCGACTCGATGGTGCCGAACTCGAGCCCCCAGCCGATCTGGGAGCCCACGTACACGTCCGCCGCGCTGAAGGCATCGCCGGCCAGGTAGCCGCTGCCGGCAACCGCGCGCTCGAGCGCGTCGAGCACCAGCCCGTAATTGCCGAAACCGGTCGTCATCTCCCGCTCCTTCGGCACCTCGAGGCCAAGGGACCGGTTCAGCACGACAGACTCGAGGGGCCCGGCCGCGAAGAACAGCCAGCGGTAGTAGGCGCCCCGCTCCGCCGGCGGCGGCGCGAGCCCCGCGCCCGGAAAGGCATCGGCGAGATAGGCGCAGATGGCCGCGCACTCCGTCACGACCACGTCGCCGTGGCGGATGGCCGGCACCTTGCCCATGGGATTGATGGCCAGATACTCCGGCCCTTTCATGGTGGTGCTGTACTCGAGTATCTCGGTGTCGTAGGGCGCGCCGACCTCCTCGAGCATCCAGCGCACGATCCGGCCCCGGGACATGGGATTGGTGTAGAAAGTCAGTGCCGCGCTCATGCTCCGATTCCCCCTGCGTCGAATGCTGTATGAATATACAGATCCATGCGGCCAATGCAACGACCGCCGATGGCACCGGCCGGCGACCGACGTGTACTATTCCGCCTGCCCGCCCGGGTGGCGAAATTGGTAGACGCGCCAGACTCAAAATCTGGTTCCCGCAAGGGAGTGTCGGTTCGACTCCGACCCCGGGCACCAGCCCGTTGCGCCCGGTCGGTTGTTCTAGACTGATTGCATGAGCATCGACCATCGCGGGCTGATCGAGATTCCGGCGAGCAAACTCGAGCCCGGCATGTACGTTGCCGAGATCGACAGGCCCTGGCTGGAAACCCCGTTTGCCACCCAGGGCTTCTACGTGCGCAGCGCGGAAGACACTGCGTACGTGCAGCAGCACTGCGACTACGTGTTCGTGGATCCGCGCCGCCGCAGGCCGCCATCGACCATGCAGACCGCCGCCACCACCGCCCAACGTCAGCACTACCGCAACCACACCGACCTCGACCGGGAGATTGCCACGGCCAAGGACGACCTGGAGAGTGCGTCTGAGGCTGTCGCCAAAGTGTTCGGCCGGCTGCGTACCAACGGTCATCTGGACGTTCCGGGCATGCAGCGAGCCATCAACCCGCTGATCGACAGCGTCCTGCGCAACGACGAAGCGCTGGCCGCGCTGATACGGATGCGCAGCCGCGGCGACTACTTCTACAACCGCGCCCTGTCGAATGCGGTCTGGGCTGCGCTCCTCGGGCGCCACATCGGTCTGGAATTGGCGACGCTGAAGCGTCTGGCGCTGGGCGCCGCGCTGGTGGACGTCGGCATGTCGAAAGTCGACTCATCCATTACCGACTCGGACCAGCCGCTGACGGACGAGCAACACGTCCAGATGCGCGAGCACGTGCTTCACGGGATGGAACTGCTCAAACAGGCCGGCAATGTCGACCGGGACGTGCTGCAGATCATCGCCAACCATCACGAGCGCTACGATGGCAGCGGCTATCCGCGGGGGCTGATCCAGGACGAGATCCCTCTGCTGGCCCGAATCGTCGGACTGGTCGATACCTATGACGCCATGATCACGGACAAGCCCTGGGCGCCCGGCAGGTCGTCCTTCAACGCCATGCAGGAACTCGCCGACGCCAAGGACGAGCTGTTCCAGGGGGCTCTGGTCGAACAGTTTCTGCAGGCCGTGGGCCTGTTTCCCACCGGATCGATCGTCGAGCTCAGCTCCGGCGAAGTGGGCATCGTCCTGCAGCAGAATCCTACCCGGCGTCTACGGCCGAAGCTCACACTGATACTGGATGCGGACAAGCGGCCGCTGGATGAGATGGTGATCATCGATCTCGGTAGCTATGCCAAGGAGGATGGCAACAGCGCCGCGCTGTGGATCACCCAGGAACTCAGACCGGGGGACTACGGCATCCAGCCGGACGAGTACTTCCTGTGACGGGCCCGTCGTGAAGAACGCGACGCTCGCCGTGATCGAGCTCGCCAATCACGAAGACCTCGAAGCAGACCTCGGCGAGGCCTGTATGGCCCTTGTGCTCAGCGAGTTCGCAAGGAGAGTGGAACAGTTCCGGCGCGAACGCGACGAGCTCGTCGAATCGGCTCCGCACAAGTTCTGCATCTGGCTCAGAGACGTCGCGCAACGCCAGCAGATCGAACTGGCGGCAGCCAAGCTGGAGCGCCTGATGACGCCGCCCATCAGCATCGTCGACGAAGAGATCCGCCCCCAGTTTCACGCCGCATTCGTCCCGCCGGTCGCTGGCGCACACGATACCGATGCTCGCATGAGGCTCGGCGAGCTCGGCATCCGCGAAGCCAGATCCCGCGATCTGCCGTGGATCGTCAAAGACACCGCGGCGAACGATCGGCCGATGGATGACCACCGCATGATCCATCGAGTCACGCGGGCGCTCGAGGAAGGCGAATTCACGCCCTACTTTCAGCCGAAGGTCAACGCCGGCCTGCGCAACGTGACCGGTTGTGAGGCCCTGCTGAGGTGGCACCCGCCGGGCCACAACGTCATCGGTCCCGGCACCTTCATGCCGGCGGTCGCCAAAGGCGGCCTGCTGCCGGACCTCACATGGTACGTTCTCAAGGCCGCCATCGCGCAGTGCCGCAAGTGGCCGGATCCGATCGGCGTAGCGGTGAACGTCCCGCCGGCAGTGCTCCTCGACGGCCAGCTGGAAGACGTGATTCGAGACGCCCTGGCGATCTACTCCGTCGCCCCTGAACGTCTGACGCTGGAGATCACGGAGGACGCCATGGCCGGCGACCCGACGCAGATTGGCGCCAATATGCGGACGTTGCGGGAGCTCGGCGCCCGACTGTCGATCGACGACTTCGGCACGGGCTACTCCTCCCTCAGTCACCTGCAGGACCTTCCCATCGACGAGCTGAAAATCGACCGGTCATTCGTGCAGGGGCTAGCCGGATCGGAGCCTCGAAGCGAGGGCATTCTGGCAGGCGTGGTGGCCCTCGCCCGGGGACTCGAACTCCACATCGTCGCCGAAGGCGTCGAGGATGAGTCCTCCGCGGTCACGCTGGCGACGCTGGGCTGCGACACCCTGCAGGGCTATCTGTTCGGAAAAGCCATGCCCGCGGACCAGTTTCGTCGGATGATGGATGGCTGACCGCCGGCTGGGGCTTCGACCGATCTGTGCAGTAACATCCCGGACATGAAGACAACGTTACTGGCACTGGCCGTCATGGCCTCGGAGTTCCCTCCGCCCCCGCCACCTCAGACGACGATCCCGGCCGGAATCCCGGAAGCGACGCGGAACGTCATCTTCACGTACAGAGTCGACGGTGGGTGTCGCGTCGAGAGCCCTCGGCTGCTCCAGGGCCCGGACCGGACCCTGTGGCGGGATGCGGACGAGACCTTCGACATAACCGGCGAATCCACCGTGTTCCGCTTCGTCGACGGACGCCGCACCCAGCTCCGGGAGCGGCGCGTCCGGCTGCTCGGCGAGCTGGTCCGCGAAGGCGAGCTGATCTGCCACGTGCGGCCGTCCGGCGAGGTGGTGGACGCCTGGATCGAGCGGCGCGACGACAGCGTCGCCCGCCGGCAGGCGCCGCGCCGGGAGCCGGTGCCGATTCGCGGCGGCCGCGTGGGTGATCTCGGCACCTTCTCGGTGGCGTTCGAGACCATGCCGGCCGACGACGACGATGCGCTCTCCCCCGACTCCGCGGAGCGCCCCTGAATGGAGCCCGGCTGGTCTTCGATACTGCCGCCGGTGCTCGCCATCGCCCTGGCCATCGTCAGCCGCCAGGTGATCCTGTCCCTGCTGGCCGGCATCTGGCTGGGCTGGTGGCTGGCCGGCGAAAGCGGCCCGGTGGCCGCGCTGGGCACCGGCGTCGAGGGCATCGTGGCCGTGCTGGGCAATGCCGGCGACGCCCGGGTGATCGGCTTCACCCTGGTGATCGGCGCCATGATCGCCGTCATCGAACGCACCGGCGGCGTGCGCGGGTTCGTCGACTGGCTGACCCGGCGCCGGTGGGTGACCACCGAGCGGCGCGCCGAATGGCTCGCCTGGACCACCGGCATCGTGGTGTTCATCGAGTCCAACCTGACCCTGCTGGTGGCGGGAGCGGTGTCGCGGCCGGTGTTCGACCGGATGCGCATTTCCCGGGAGCGGCTCGCCTACCTCATCGATTCGACGTCGGCCCCGGTGTGCATCCTGATTCCGCTCAACGCCTGGGGCGCGTTCAACCTCGGCCTGCTCGGCGGCACCGCCGTGGAGGACCCGCTGGCCACCTTCGTCGGCGCCATTCCGTACAACTTCTACTCGATACTGGCAGTGGCCCTGGCCGCGCTGGTCATCGCCCGCCGCTGGAATTTCGGCCCCATGGCGCGGGCCGAGGCCCGCACCCGCAACGGCCAGGTGCTGTGGCCGCACGCCTCGCCGATGGTCGACCCCGCGCTGCTGGGCAGCGCCGATGCGGACGGCGGCGACGCATCCCGGGCGAGCCCCGCCTTCATGATCGTGCCGATCCTGGTGCTGGTGGCGATGGTGCCGGTGTCGCTGTATATCACCGGCGACGGCAACCTGGCCGACGGCTCCGGCTCGACGGCCGTGCTGTGGGCCGTTCTGGTGGGGCTGGTCACGGCCTGGGTCATGGCGCTGACCCGCCAGCGGCGCAGCATCGACGAGCTGATGTCCGTTTCGCTGAAGGGGGCCGGCGGCCTGCTGCCGGTGGCGGTGATCCTGCTGCTGGCGCTGGCCCTCGGCGACGTCACCGACGCGCTCGGCACCGGCGCCTTCCTGTCACGGGTGGTGAGCGACAACGTGCCGGTCGCGCTGCTGCCGGCTCTGGTGTTTCTGGTGTCGGGGTTCACGGCCTTCGCCATCGGCTCGAGCTGGGGCACGTTCGCCATCATGATCCCGGTGGCCATGCCGATCGCCCTGACCCTCGGCATCGATCCGGCTCTGCTGCTGGGGGCCGTGCTGTCCGGGGCGGTGTTCGGCGATCACGCCTCGCCGATCAGCGATACCACCGTGGTCGCCTCCATGGCCGCGGCCACGGATCACATCGATCACGTGCGCACCCAGCTCCCCTATGCGCTGCTGGCCGGCGCCGTGGCGCTGGTGCTGTATCTGGGGGCTGGAACCCTGCTCTGACCGCTGTCCGCGGCAGCGCGGATCAGGCCGGCGAGCCGAGCGCCTGCTGGGTCTCGTCGGCCCAGGCCAGCGCCTTGAGGTAGGCCTCGGCGACGGCCGGGTCGGCATCGTCCCGGGCGCCGAGATCCTGCTCGTAGTCGATCACCCGGGACAGCGTGGTGCCCAGCGGCCCGGTGCGACCGGCGAGGGCGGCACAAACCTCCGCGTCGAAGGGCAGTTCCTTCACCACGTCCTCCATGTCGAGGTCGAGCAGCGCGTCGAGCACCGACAGCAGGCCCACGGTGAAGTACTGGTTGTTCTCCCGCGAGGTGTCCGACTCGCCCAGCAGCTCCGCCATCCTGGCCCGCACCAGGGCCGTGACGATCAGCTCGCTGGGCTTGCCGTCGGACAGCCGGGACAGCAGCAGCAGCGTGGCCCAGCTCCGGACCAGGTTGGTGCCGACCAGCACCAGCGCCTGGCGGATCGAGGTCACCTCCACCGGCACGCCGCAGTAGGCGGAATTGATGTACTTGAGCAGCCGATAGGAGAGCGCCGGGTCGCAGGTCACCAGCCGCTCCAGCTCGTCCATGCCCGCTTCCGGGTCCTGCAGCCGGGTGATGAGCTGCAGCACCGCCAGCCGGTTGGCCTCCGGGCGCTTGCCGGAGATCAGCCGCGGCTTGCAGAAGAAGAAGCCCTGGTACATGTCGAACCCGAGCTCCTGGCACAGCGCCATCATCTCGTGGGTCTCGACCTTCTCGGCGATCAGCCGGGCGCGGTGCGGGCGGATCCGCTCGACGTGATCGATCAGCGCCTCCCGGGTCAGCGCACAGACGTCCAGCTTCACGTAGTCCGCCACCTCGAGCAGCGGCTCGGCCCGCGGCTCCAGCACGAAATCGTCCAGAGCCACGCGGTAGCCGGCCCGGGACAGCTCGCCCAGGCGCGCGACCAGCCCTTCGGTGACCTCGATGTCCTCGAGCACCTCGAGGACGATCTGGCCCTTGAGCTCGGGCAGCGGCAGGTCGCCGTTCAGGAACGACTGGGTGGCGTTGATGAACGCCGGATGGGTCCCGACCAGGTTGTTGAGCCCGATGTCCACCACGCTGCTGGTGATGACCTCGGATGTCGCCTGGTCACCGTTGAGGAAGTGCGCGCCTTCGACCTGGCCGTTGCGGAACAACAGCTCGTAGCCGGCGACCCGCAGGCCGCTGTCGTAGATCGGTTGTCTGGCGAGATAAAAGGTCTGCACGCCCCGTCCCGTTCGTGAAAGGTGGCCAAGCATCCAACATGGGCGCGATGCGGATTGTGAACCATGCACGCATCCGGCAAGCCCTTACAAGTGAATGAAGTCTAGTTGTCATCCCGTGCCGGCGTGCAACCGCCGGTTCCATACCGGACCTGTGTCACGCTCACGCCTCACGGTCTCCGGCCGCCCCGCGTCCGCCCAGCGCAAGCCGCCGTCGCTGCGGGCCCTGACGATCCGCCCGCCGCCCGCGCCGCCGCGGTCCAGCGCCCGCAGGAAATTCGGTATCATGCCGGCCCCGGCAGCAGACGATACCCAAGACCATGAGTGAGACTCCGATTCTGGTAGGCGCCGCCCAGCTCGAACAGCGCATCGACGACCCGGCCACCGCCCGCGAGCCCATCGAGCTGATGATCGACGCCGTGCGCCTCGCCGCCGAGGACGCCGGCGCGCCCGGCCTGCTCGAGAAGGCGGCTTCGGTGCGGGTGATCCGCGGCATCTGGTCGTACCAGAATCCTGCCAGGGCCGTGGCCGAGGCGGTGGGCTGCCCCGCCGCCGAGACCGCGCTGACGCCCTACGGCGGGAATTTCGTGCAGACCGTGGTCAATCAGTCCGCCCTCGACATCCAGCGGGGCGACCGGGACATCGTCGTCATTACCGGCGCCGAGTGCGGGAACACCCAGGCCAAGGCCCGCCGCGCCGGGCTCGAGCTCGACTGGCAGGCCCTGCCGGGCACGCCGGACCGGATGTTCGGCGAAGACAAGGACATGAGCCACGAGGCCGAGAAGGCGCTGCGCATCCGCGCGCCGATCCAGATCTATCCCATGTTCGAGAACGCGCTGCGCTACCACCGCGGCGAATCGATCGACGCGCATCTGAAGCGCATTTCCGAGCTGTGGGCCGGTTTCAGCCGGGTGGCCGCCGGCAATCCCCACGCCTGGCTGCGGGAGCCCCGCAGCGCCGAGGAGATCCGCACCATCTCCGCCCAGAACCGGCCGGTGTCGTTCCCCTACCCGAAGCTGATGAACTCCAACAACAACGTCGACCAGGGCGCGGCGTTGATCATGTGCTCGGAACGCCGGGCCCGGGAGCTGGGCATTCCCGAGGACAAGTGGATCTATCCGTGGGCCGGCACCGACGCCCACGACCACTACTTCGTGTCCAACCGGGAAGACTTTCATTCCTCGCCGGCCATCCGCATCGCCGGCCGCCGGGTGCTGGAACTGACCGGGCTGACGCCGGCGGACCTGGACCTGGTGGACGTCTACAGCTGCTTCCCGGTGGCGGTGCAGATCGCCGCCGCGGAGATCGGCCTCGACACCAGCCGGGACCTGACCATCACCGGTGGCCTCACCTTCGCCGGCGGCCCGCTCAACAACTACGTGATGCACTCCATCGCCCGGGCGGTGGAACTGCTGCGGGAGCAGCGCGGGGCGAAGGCCCTGATCACCGCCAACGGCGGCTATCTGACCAAGCACGCCTTCGGCGTGTACTCGACCACGCCGCCCGCGCAGCCGTTCCAGCACCAGGACGTGCAGGCCGAGGTCGACGCCACCCCCAGCCGCGAGGTGGCCCTGGACTACCGGGGCGACGCCACCGTGGAGACCTACACCGTGATGTACGGGCCCGAGGGGCCGGCCATCGGCCATGTGGTCTGCCGCCTGCCGGACGGACGCCGGGCCTGGGCCAACTGCGAGGACGCCGACGTGCTCCAGGCCATGACCCGGGAGGAGTTCTGCGGGCGGCCCGTGAAGGTCGCCGACCATCGCGCCAGCTTCTGACGCGATGGTCGCGGCGCCGCTGGAGATTGGCCCCGCCGGGCTGCTGCGGCGCCTCGGCGCGATGGTCTACGACGCCCTGGTGGTGATCGCCCTGGTGATGGTGACGCTGTTCCTGCTCACCGGCCTCAACCGCTTCGAAGCGGTCCACGGGCCCTGGGTGAACGCCATCCTGTTCCTGGAGATCTTCGCCTTCTTCGCCTTCTTCTGGATCCGCCGGGGCCAGACCCTCGGCATGCTGGCCTGGCGGCTGCGGGTGCAGAATCCCGGCGGCGTGCCCATCAACCTCACCCAGGCGACCCTGCGGTTCATCGGCGCCCTGCTCGCCCTCCTCACCCTCGGGCTCGGCTACCTGTGGATGTACGTGGATCCCGGGCGCAGGACCTGGCCGGATCTGCTGTCCGCCTCCGAGGTCGTGGTGCTGGCGAAACGGGCCGGCTGAGCCGGGCTGCGGCCGATGGCCGCTTTGAATTAGAATCGCGCCGAATCCGCCAAGACTGGGGCTCATGCGCTATCAGACCAAGACCGGCTCCCTCACGGAGCTCAGCACACCCTGCCTGATCACCAGCCTGGATCAGGCCCGCAAAGTCGCCGCCAAGCACCGCCAGAAGGCGCTGTTCGACGCCGCCATCACGGACTTCCAGGACAAGCCGGGCAAGACCCTGCTGGTGCCGCTGCCGAAGGACGCGCCGGTGAAGCGCCTGCTCGTCGCCGGCGGCGCCGACGGCGAGGTCACGGCCGAGGACTTCCGCAAGATCGCCGCAGCCGTGGCGAAGGCCGTCAGGCCGCTGAACGCCCAGAGCGCGCTGTGGGCCCTCGGCGCCGCCCGGGTCACCGATCGGGACGTCTACTGGCGCATCAGCACGGGTCTCGCCGCGCTGGCGAACGCCCTCTACGAGTTCAACGAGCACAAGACCGGCGACACCGGCCCCGGGCTCACGTTGAAGCGCATCCAGGTGCACGCCGACGCCCGCAGCCGCGCCACGGTGCAGCGCGCCGCCCGGGAGGCCACCGCCCTGCAGACCGGCCTCGACTTCGCCCGCAACCTGGGCAACCAGCCGGCCAACGTGTGCAATCCCAACTACCTGCTGAAGGAAGCCCGCAAGCTGTCCCGGCTCGACAAGGTGAAGGTGTCGTCCCTGGACGAGAAGCGCATGACCGAGCTCGGCATGGGCGCCTTCATGGCCGTGAGCCAGGGCAGCGACACGCCGGGCCGCATGATCATCGTCGAGTACAAGGGCGGCAAGGCGGGCGATGCGCCCGTGGTGCTGGTGGGCAAGGGCATCACCTTCGACACCGGCGGCATCAGCCTCAAGCCGGCCGCCGCCATGGACGAGATGAAGTTCGACATGTGCGGCGCCGCCACCGTGCTCGGCACCATCCGCGCCGTCGCCGAGGCGAAGCTGCCGGTGAACGTGATCACCGTGGTCGCCGCGGCCGAGAACATGCCGAGCGGCCGGGCCACGCGGCCAGGCGACATCGTCCGCACCATGTCCGGCAAGACCGTGGAGATTCTCAACACCGACGCCGAGGGGCGGCTGGTGCTGTGCGACGCGCTGACCTACGTGGAGCGCTACAAGCCGAAGGCCGTGGTGGACGTGGCCACCCTCACCGGCGCCATGATCGTCGCCCTCGGCTCCTACGCCTCCGGGCTGTTCACCAAGGACGACGACCTGGCCGGTGCGCTGCTGGACGCCGGCGACTGGAGCGGCGACCGGGCCTGGCGCATGCCCCTGTGGGACGACTATCAGGAGATGCTGAAGAGCAACTTCGCGGACATCCCCAACATCGGCAGCCCGGGCGCGGGCTCGATCACCGCGGCGTGCTTCCTGTCGCGCTTCACCGGCAAGTACGCCTGGGCCCACCTGGACATCGCCGGCAGCGGCTTCCAGGGCGGCGCAGCCAAGGGTGCGACCGGCCGGCCGGTCGGCCTGCTGTTCCGTTACCTCGTCCAGGCGAGCGAGTGACCCGGGTCGACTTCTACATCCTGAAGGACGTCGACATGAATGCGGCGTGCCGGTTCGCCTGCCGGCTCGCCGTGAAGGCCGTGGGTGCGGGCACGCCGATGCATCTGCACGTAGCCGACCGGGAGGCGGCAGCGGACCTCGACGATCTGCTGTGGAACTACCCGGAGCACCGGTTCGTGCCCCACGGCATCGCGGGGGAGCACCCCGGCGGGCGTCGCCAGCCCGTGGAGATCGGCTGGGAGCCCCCCGGCGAGCCGGAGGGCCTGCTGGTCAACCTGGCGCCGGAGATTCCCACGTTCTTCGGCCGCTTCGACCGGGTCGCCGAGATCGTCGTCGACGCCAACCGCGACGACGGCCGGGCCCGCTACAAATTCTACCGGGACCGGGGCTTTCCCCTGTTTCACCACGACCTCGACGAGTGGGAAACGGCATGACCGACGGCAACCGGAAGTCGGGCGACACCAGCGGACTGCTGGGCGACCTGGAGTCGATCCGCACCCTGCTCGAGCAGCCCGGCGACGGCGACTCCGGACAGGCTCCGGATCCCGGCGGCGGGCCGCCCGCGGAGGATTCGGGCCGGCGTGACGACGACGTGCCGCTGCTCGAGGACGTGGTGCACGGCGGCGTGAGCCTGAACGAGACGTTCCTGGGCGGCCAGGGCGATTTCGAGATCGACGCCGGCGACTCGGGCCTGAACGAGGACGTCTTCAAGGCCCTGCTGTCCGACGAGTGGCGGGAATCGGCCCGGGAGCTGCTCGACCAGGCTCGGGAGGCCATCGAGCGCCATCAGACCGACTGGACACCCGAGCACACGGACCAGCTCAACGAGGCGCTCAAGGTGCGCATGGACGCGACCCTGCAGCAGTGGCTGCGCGAAGCGCTGGCGAGCCGCGTCGACGAGCTCCGGCAGTCGCTGCTCGACGCCCTGTCCGACGAGATACGCAGCACCATCGACAAGCAGTTCAATTCATCGCACGAGGACCCGGATGGAGAATAGTTTCGACCCCCACGGCATCGAGCAGTCGCTGTACGAGCAGTGGGAACAGGCCAACTACTTCGCCCCATCCGGCGACGGCCCGGCGTACTGCATCGTCATACCGCCGCCCAACGTCACCGGCAGCCTGCACATG
>DLCH01000068.1:55063-62192 GCA_002480525.1 Gammaproteobacteria bacterium UBA7803
CGTCACCGGCAGCCTGCACATGGGTCACGCCTTCCAGCACACGCTGATGGACGCGCTGATCCGCTATCACCGCATGCTCGGCGACCGCACCCTGTGGCAGATGGGCACCGACCACGCCGGCATCTCCACCCAGATGCTGGTGGAACGCCAGCTCAACGCCGAGGGGAAGACCCGTGCCGAGGTCGGCCGCGAGGCCTTTGTCGAGCGCGTCTGGCAGTGGAAGGCCGAGTCCGGCAACAACATCTCCCGCCAGCTCCGCCGCATGGGCTCGTCCCTCGACTGGAGCCGCGAGCGTTTCACCATGGACGACGACTACGCCCGGGCCGTGCTCGAGGTGTTCGTGCGTCTTCACGAGGAGGGGCTGATCTACCGCGGCCAGCGGTTGGTCAACTGGGACCCCCAGCTCAAGACCGCCATCTCCGATCTCGAAGTGGAGAACAGCGAGGAGCAGGGCAAGCTCTGGCACTTCCGCTACCCGCTGCTGGACGGCGCCAGGACCGCCGACGGCAAGGACTACCTGGTGGTCGCCACCACCCGGCCGGAAACCATGCTGGGCGACACCGCGGTGGCCGTGCATCCCGAGGACGAGCGCTACACGTCGCTGGTGGGCAAGCGCGTGAAGCTGCCCCTGGTCGGACGGGAGATTCCGATCATCGCCGACGACTACGTCGATCCCGAGTTCGGCACCGGCTGCGTGAAGATCACGCCGGCCCACGACTTCAACGACAACGACATGGGCACGCGCCACGAACTGCCGATGGTGAACGTGCTCACCGAAGACGCGCGCATCAACGACAACGCCCCGGCGGCCTACCGCGGTCTCGATCGCTACGAGGCCCGCGAGCGGGTGGTGGCGGACCTGGACGCCGAGGGCCTGCTGGAAGCCGTGGAGGACCACAAGCTCATGGTTCCCCGAGGCGACCGCTCCGGCGCGGTGATCGAGCCCCTGCTCACCGATCAGTGGTTCGTGAAGATCCAGCCGCTGGCCGACCCCGCCATCGCGGCGGTGGAGAACGGCGACGTGGAGTTCGTGCCGAAGAGTTACGAGAACCTGTACTTCTCCTGGATGCGCAACATCCAGGACTGGTGCATCTCCCGTCAGCAGTGGTGGGGCCATCAGATCCCCGCCTGGTACGACGGGTCCGGCAACGTCTACGTCGGCCGCAGCGAAGCCGAGGTCCGGGAGCGCCATGGCCTCGACGCGGGCCTCCCGCTGACCCGGGACCCGGACGTGCTCGAGACCTGGTTCTCCTCTGCCCTGTGGTCCTTCGCGACGCTGGGCTGGCCCGACGACAGCGCGGAGCTCGCGCGCTACCACCCCACGGACGTGCTCGTCACCGGCCACGACATCATCTTCTTCTGGGTCGCCCGGATGATCATGATGACGCTGAAGTTCACCGGCGAGGTGCCGTTCCGCAAGGTCTACATCCACGGCCTGGTGCGCGACGCGGAAGGCCAGAAGATGTCCAAGACCAAGGGCAACGGCCTGGACCCGCTGGACCTGATCGAGGGCATCGACCTCGATGCGCTGGTGGAGAAGCGCACCACCAATCTCACCCAGCCGCAGATGGCGCCGCGCATCGAGAAGCAGACCCGCAAGGAATTTCCCGACGGCATACCGTCCTACGGCACCGACGCCCTGCGCTTCACCTTCTGCGCATTGGCCACCAGCGGCCGGGACGTGCGCTTCGACCTGAACCGCATCGAGGGCTACCGCAACTTCTGCAACAAGCTGTGGAACGCGGCACGGTTCGTCCTGATGAACTGCCGCAAGGACGACGGCGTGTCCCTCGACGGCGACGCCGAGTACTCGCTCGCCGATCGCTGGGTCCGTTCCCGCCTGCATCATCTGCTGGCCGACTCGAAGCGCGCCATCGACACCTACCGCTTCGACCTCTACGCCAACGCGGTCTACGACTTCGTCTGGCACGAGTACTGCGACTGGTACCTGGAGCTGACCAAGCCGGTGCTGTGGAGCGAATCCACCTCGCCCGAGGCGCTGCGCGGCACCCGCCGGACGCTGCTGACCGTGCTGGAAGCCCTGCTGCGGGCCGCGCACCCGATCATGCCGTTCATCACCGAGGCCATCTGGCGCGAAGCGGCGCCGCTGCTCGGCAACGACGACCCGACCATCATGCTCCAGCCCTACCCGGCGCCGGCCGACTTCGCCGCCGACGCGGAGGCCGACGCGGCCATCGAATGGCTCAAGGGCGTGGTGCTCGGCGTGCGCAACATCCGCGGCGAGGCCGACATCCGCCCCAAGCAGACCGTGGACGTGCTGTTCCAGGGCGGCAGCGACCGGGACCGCGATCTTGCCGCCACCACCGAGGAGCTGTTCAAGCGCCTCGCCACCATCGACCGCATCGACTGGCTCGCCGCCGACGACCGGCCGCCCGCCAACGCGCTTTCGCTGGTGGGTGAGCTGAAGGTGATGGTGCCGCTGGCGGGGCTCATCGACCTCGACGCCGAGCGCGCCAGACTGAGCAAGGAGATCGGCCGCCGGGAGCAGGAGGTCAAGCGCCTGGAAGGCAAGCTCGGCAACGCCAGCTTCGTCGACAAAGCGCCGAAGGAGGTGGTCGACAAGGAGCGTCAGAAGCTGGCGGACGCCGAGGCGGCGCTGTCCACCCTGCGGGAGCAGCTCGCCTCCTTCGAAGGGGCGTCGTGATCTGACGACGGCCCCGGCGACCCGCGACGATCGCCGGCGCGGCATCGCCTGCGGAACGGATCAGCCGACGGTCAGCACGACCTTGCCGACGGTCTCGTTGCTCGCCACCAGCGCGTGGGCGGCGTCGGCCTCGGTGATCGGCATCACCCGCTCGATCACCGGCTCGACGTCACCGGACTCGAACAGCGGCCAGACCCGGCGCTGCAGCGCGTCCATCACCGCCGCCTTCTCGCTGATCGGCCGGGCACGCAGGGTCGAGCCGATCAGCCGCAGCCGCTTCACCAGCAGCATGCCGAGATGGATCTCTGCGACGGCGCCGCCCATCAGGCCGATCAGCACCAGCCGTCCGCCGGTCGCCAGACAGCGCACGTTCTGCTCCAGGTAGCCCGCGCCCACGGGATCGAGAATGACGTCCACCCCGGCCCCGTCGGTCCAGGCCTTCACGGTGTCCTCGAAGCCGCCGGCGTGGCGGTCGGCGCCGCCGTCGGCTCCCAACGCCACGCAGCGCTCGATCTTGTCCTGCCCGCCCGCGGTGACCAGACAGGGGTTGCCGAACGCCCGGCAGAGCTGGACACCGGCGGTGCCGACCCCGCTGGCGCCGGCATGGAGCAGCACCCGCTCTCCCTTCGCCAGCGCCGCTTCCATGTAGAGATTCAGATAGGCCGTGGCGAACACCTCGGGGATTGCCGCCGCGCGGACGGCATCGAAGCCCGCCGGCACCTTGAGCACCTGGCCCGCGGGCACCACCACCTGCTCGGCGTAGCCGCCGCCGGCGAGCAGCGCGCACACCAGGTCTCCCGGCTCGACCCGGGTCACCCCTTCGCCCACCTCGACGATCTCGCCGGCGCACTCCAGCCCGAGTATGTCGCTGGCGCCGGGCGGCGGCGGATAGTTGCCCGACCGCTGAACCAGATCGGCCCGGTTGATGGCGGTCGCCTGGACCGCGATGCGGACCTCACCCGGCCCCAGGGCGGGCGGCTCCGCCTCGCCCCAGACCAGGGTGTCGCCGTCGATGCGTATCGCTTTCATGACGTCCTCAGGACCCGGCCGACAGCCGCTCGGCGTGCCAGCGCAGGTGATCTTCGATGAATGTCGCTATGAAGAAGTAGGAGTGATCGTAACCCGGCTGCAGGCGCAGCGTCAGCGGAATGCCGGCCGCTTCACAGGCCGCGCGCAGGCGTTCGGGCTGGAGCTGCTCCTCGAGAAAACCGTCGTCGCCGCCCTGATCGACCAGAATCTCCGGCACCCGGGCGCCGTCCTCGATCAGCGCGCAGGCATCGTACTGGCGCCACGCGGCCCGGTCGGCGCCGAGATAGCCGCCGAGCGCCTTGCGGCCCCACGGGCAGTCCATGGGCGCGCAGATCGGGGCGAACGCCGACACCGCCCGGTACCGCTCCGGATGGCGCAGGGCGATGGTCAGCGCGCCGTGGCCGCCCATGGAGTGACCCAGGATGCTCTGCCGCGCCGGGTCGGCGGGAAAGTGCTCGGCGATCAGCGCGGGCAGCTCGGACTCCACGTAGCTGCGCATGCGGTAGTGGGCGCGCCACGGCACTTCGACCGCATCGACGTAGAACCCCGCACCGATGCCGAAGTCGTAGGCGCCGTCGAGGTCGTCGGGCACGCCCTCCCCCCGGGGGCTCGTGTCCGGGGCCACCAGAATCAGCCCCAGCTCGGCGGCGACGCGCTGGGCGCCGGCTTTGACGGTGAAGTTCTCCTCGGTGCAGGTGAGACCCGACAGCCAGTACACCACCGGCATGGGTCCGGCCACGTCCCCGGGGACGAACACCGCCAGACGCATGTCGGTGCCGGTCTCGCGCGAGGCGTGCTCGAACACGCCCTGAATGCCGCCGAAGCAGCGGTTCTCGCTGATGGTCTGCATGGAGATCTCCGTGCTGCGATGGATGTCGCGCCAGCGACGGCGCCGCGGCACCCGGCCCGGCTACCAGTGCATGCGCATCTTCACGCCATGCTCGTGCAGATAGCGTTTCAGCTCGCTGACCCGGTAGTCGCCGTAGTGAACCATGGACGCCACCAGCGCGGCGTCCGCCTTGCCGGTGGTCAGCGCGTCGACGAGGTGGTCGGGGGTGCCGGCGCCGCCGCTGGCGATCACCGGTATGCGCACGGCCTCGGAGATCATCCGGGTGAGGGTCAGCTCGTAGCCGTCACGGGTGCCGTCCGCGTCGATGGAATTGACCACCAGCTCGCCGGCGCCGAGCCGTTCGCCCTCCAGGGCCCAGGCGAGCGCGTCCCGGCCCACCGGCGTGCGGCCGCCGTTGATGACGATCTCGTAGCCGGAGGGACAGACTTCGCTGCGCTCGACGGCGCGGATGTCCATGGACAGCACCACGTTCTGGTTGCCGATGGACTCGGCACACTCGGCGATCAGCGCCGGGCGCTGCACGGCGGCGGAATTGACGTTGATCTTCTCGGCCCCGGCGAGGCGCAGATCGGTGGCGTCCTGCACCGAGCGCACGCCGCCGCCCACGGACAGCGGTATGAACACCTGCTCGGCGACGGCCTCCACCACGTCGAGCATGATGCTGCGCTTGTCGCTGGAGGCGGTGATGTCGTAGAAGACGAGCTCGTCGAGCCCGTCGAGGTAGTACTCCCGGGCCTTCTCGACCGGGTCGCCGATGTCCTTCGTATCGACGAACTTCACGCTCTTGGCGAGCTTACCGTCGCGCACGTCCAGGCAGGCGATGAGGCGTTTGCTCAGCATGACCCGTCCCAGCGGCCGAACCGCGCCAGCACGTCGAGGCCGATCCGGCCGCTCTTCTCGGGATGGCACTGCATGCCGAAGTAGTTACCGCGGCCCAGCGCGCAGGCGAACTCGATCTCGTAGTCGGTGACGGCGAACACCTCGTCCGGGCTCGCCGGCTGCGGGTAGTAGCCGTGCACGAAGTAGAACTCGTCGCCGGGCTCGACGCCCTCGAGCAGGGGATGCGGCCGCACCACGCGCACCTCGTTCCAGCCCATGTGCGGCACCTTCAGGTCCGGGCGGTCGAAGGCGAAACGCCGCACCTGGCCGGGAATCAGGCCGAGCGTGTCGGTGTCGTTCTCCTCCGAGTGGTCCAGCGAGATCTGCAGCCCGAGACAGATGCCGAGCACCGGCGTGCCGCTGGCGATGGCCTCGCGCAGCGCCTCGTCCATGCCCCGGGCGCGCAGGCTCTTCATGGCGCTGCCGGCGGCGCCGACGCCGGGGAAGATGATTCTGTCGGCGGTGGCGAGGCGGTCCGGATCGGCGGTGATCTCGGCGCTCACGCCGACCTCGCGGCAGGCCCGCTCCACGCTGCGCAGATTACCGGCGTCGTAGTCGATGATGACCGCCAAAACCTGGTTTTCCATGACATCTCGAAGGAGCGCGGATACTATCCCATTCAATGTCCCGCGGCATCCTTCTGGTCAATCTCGGCACCCCGGCATCCACCGAAACCTCGGACGTGCGCCGGTACCTGAACGATTTCCTCATGGACCCCTACGTGGTGGACGTGGCCTGGCCGCTGCGCCGGCTGATCGTGTCCGGCTTCATCCTGCCGTTCCGGCCGAAGCGCAGCGCCGAGGCCTACGAGAAGATCTGGGACGCCGCCGGACCGGGCACCGGATCCCCGCTGCTGCACTACAGCCGCAACCTCGAAAGCGCCGCCCGCGAGCAGATCGGCATGCCGGTGGAGCTGGCGATGCGCTACGGCGAGCCGCGCCTGGACGACGCCGTCCGCCGGCTCGCGGACCAGGGCGTGGACGAGCTGCTGCTGGTGCCGCTGTACCCGCAGTTCGCCGACTCGACCTGCACCACCACGGTGAAGGCAGTGCAGAAGCTGGTCGGCCGGCGCATGACCCTGCACGTGCTGCCGCCGTTCTACGCCCGCCACGACTACGTCGAGGCGCTGGCCGCGACGGTGCGCGACCACCTGCCGGAACGCTGGGACCATCTGCTGCTGAGCTATCACGGCGTGCCGGAACGGCACATCACCCGGGCCGACCCCACGGGCAACCACTGCCTGCAGTCCCCGGACTGCTGCGCCAGGCCGTCGCCGGCCCACGCGACCTGCTACCGGCACCAGTGCTTCCGCACCTCCGAACTCCTCGCCGGGGCCCTGGGCATCGGCGCCGAGCGCTACACCGTGAGCTTCCAGTCCCGGCTCGGCCGGCTGCCGTGGCTGCAGCCCTACACGGATCAGACCCTGGCGGCGCTGCCGGGCCAGGGCGTTCGGAACCTGGTGGTGGCCTGCCCCGCCTTCGTCGCCGACAACCTGGAGACCCTGGAGGAGATCGGCATGGCCGGCCGCGAGACGTTCCTCGAGGCGGGCGGCGAGTCCTTCACCCTGGTGCCCTGCCTGAACGACCGAGCCGACTGGATCGTCGCCCTGTCCGGCTGGTGCCGCGAGGCCCTGGCCCACCCGGCCGAGTCCCACAGCGCCATTTCCTGACCGGACCAGCCCCCCCCGCCCCCCGTAGGAGCGGCCT
>DLCH01000068.1:62496-83330 GCA_002480525.1 Gammaproteobacteria bacterium UBA7803
CCCGCCGCCAGGCGGCAGCCCGGCGGCTTGCTGGAGAAACTGCAGAGGTCCTGAACGGTGCTTAGAAGATCGCGGCCGGGAGGCCGCTCCTACGGGCGGTGTCCCGTGCGCGGGCTAGGCCGCCGCCACCTCGAACCCGGCCGACGGGAAGTGCACCATCACGGTCCCGGTCTCGTCGCTGTCGCGCTCGATGACGACTTCCTGGGCGTCCCAGCCGGCGAGGCGGCCGGCCACGGGAATGCGCCCGTAGTCCACCGGAGTGACGGTGACGTTCTGGCCCGGCGCGAAGCCTTGCGGCAGCGGCGCGCCGAGCCCCGGCGGCACCGGAGCGGCGTCCCGGGCAGCGGCCAGGGCCGCCTCGCCGCTGCTGTCGACGACGCTGCCGTGACCGAACGCCGCCATCCGCGCCATCCACGCCAGGACGTTGCGGTACGGCTCGAGCCGCGGCGCGTTCACCGGATTGTTCTGCACGAACCACAGGCAGTGGTAGACCGAGAAGTCGGCAATGCTCGGACGCGGGCCGAACAGAAACCCGTCGCCGACGGCAGCTTCGAGCTCCTCGAGGTGGTGACGCAGGTAGGCCGCGGCCGCCTCGGGGCCGAAGCTGACGATGCTGGCACCCTTGGCGAGCTCCGCCCGATCCTGCTGGAAGGCCGCCGCCTCCTCCGGCGCCAGGTTGCCCATCATCGCCGCGATCGCGTCCGGCGAGAAATTCAGCGCCACGGTCACCTGAAAGAGCTGGCTGTCGGCCCAGTCGGCGACCCGGTGCGCGTTGAAACCGTGGGCGTAGAGCTGCTGGTCGTCGAAGTGACGCGCCAGCGCCCGGGCGATGATCTTGGTGTCGCAGTAGACGTTGGCGTCGATCGACAGCACCGGCGTCTTGCGGTAGCCGCCGGTGAGCGGCATCAGCAGCGGGCGCGGCATGATGCTCGGTATCTCGACGGACTGCCAGGTCGCCCCGAAGTAGCCGAGCAGAACCCGCACCTTCTCGGAGAACAGCGACGCGGGGTAGTGATGCAGGAAGATGGCCATTCGGGGCTCCGGTTCAGACGGTTTCCGCCAATTCTGACACGGCCTGATAGAAGTTCTGAACCAGCGGCTGGGAGAACATGGACTTGCGCGCCACGAACCGCACCGGCCGGTGCAGGCCGGTCTCGCGCAGGCTGATCCAGTCGTCCTCGCCCACACCGAGGGTCCGGGCGACGCCTTCGGGCACCAGGCCGTGGCCGAACCCGGCGAGCGCCATCTGCGCCACCGAGAAGAACGACTCCAGCGACACCCGCCGGCGCAGCGACCAGCGCCGCATGTCCTCTTCGATGGAGCGCCAGGCCCCGGAGCGGGACTCGATGGTGATCACGTCCAGCTCGTCCCCGGGCCGGTAGCGCAGCGGCTCGAGCCCCGAAGGCAGAATGACCATCGCCTCGCGACGGATCACCTCGCTCTGCAGGTCGGTGTCGGCATCCGGCGAGCCGGTGCAGATGCCCAGCATGTATTCCCCCGAGCGGATGCGGTCGAGCACCACCGGCGAGCGCTGGGCGTGGAAGGTGAACTCCACCTCCGGCATGCGGTTGCGGACCTTGGCGAACAGCCGCGGCCCCCAGCTCGCCAGGATGGCCTCGGACACCCCCATGATGATCTTGCCCCGGCGCAGCGCGTTGTCCTCCAGGAACACGCTGCGCAGCTCGCTGATCAGCGGCGTGACCTTCTCCACCAGCCGGGTGCCGTGATGGGTCAGCACCACCCGACGGCCGTGGCGCTCGATCAGCGCCCGGTCGTAGAAGCGCTCGAGGGCGGCGATGCGCTTGCTCACCGCGGACTGGGACACCTTCAGCACCGTGGCGGTCTCCATCATCGTCCCGGTCTTCGACAGGGTCACCAGGGTTTCCAGATTCTCGAGCATGACGGCCGGCCCATATCATTCCGATCGGCTGACAATCATATTCCGTCTATTCGCTTTTTTCATAAAACGCGCTGAGCCATGCTGCCGCGCCATGACGCTCCCCGCCCTGGTCATCGTCAGCGTGTTCGCCACCGCCGTGCTGTCCGGCATCCTCGGCATGGCCGGCGGGATGATCCTGATGGCGATCCTGGTCTCCACCCTGTCGGTGTCCGCGGCGATGATGCTCCACGGCGCCGTGCAGGCCATGTCCAACGGCTCGCGGACCTGGTTTCTGCGGGAGTACGTGCAGTGGCGCATCCTGCCGCCCTATCTGGCGGGTGCCGCGCTGGCGCTGGCGGCTTTCACGGCGCTGGCCGTGGTACCGGACGCCGGCGTGGTGCTGATCCTGGTGGGCGCCATGCCGTTCCTCGCCCGGGTGACGCCGCGGCTGAACGCCCTGGACATGAACCACTGGCCCACCGCCGTGTCGTGCGGCGCCGTGGTGACCGCGGCCCAGCTCCTGGCCGGCGCGTCCGGTCCGCTGCTGGACATGTTCTATCTGAATTCGACGCCGAGCCGGCACGCGGTGGTCGCCAGCAAGGCCATCACCCAGACCCTGGGCCACCTGCTGAAGCTGCTCTACTACGGCGTGCTGGTCGGCGCCGTGGACGCCCTGCCCTGGTGGCTGTACGTGGTCGCGATGGCGACGGCCGTGGCCGGCACCCGGATCGGCACGCGCCTGCTCGACCGCCTGCCGGACGAGACCTTCCGGCGCGTGAGCGGCTGGGTGATCCTGGCCATAGCGGGGGTGTGCCTGGTGCAGGGCGTCAGAGTGCTTTCCACCTGAGCCCTCCCAACCCCCTGTAGGAGCGGCCTCCCGGCCGCGATCGGCCGCCGCTGCGCGGCGGCTTGGCGGTTTCCCCGAAGGGAAACCGCGGCTCCATTAGATCGGGGCTCATTGCCCGGCCGGGAGGCCGCTCCTACCAAGAGGGGCGTCTGGCGGTCAGACGGGCTTGACGACGAACAGCAGGTCCCCGGCGCTCACCTGCTGGCCCGAGGTCATGTTGATCCGCGTGACCTCGTACTCCCGGTTCTCGTCGTACAGCTCGAAGTCACCGTTGTAGTCGATGAGCTTCAGCGGCGTGAAGATCTTCATCGCCTCGAGCTGGCCGATGGTGTGCCGGACCGAGATCCGGTCGCCCACGGCGACGTAATCGGGCTCCGTGGGCGCCGGCGTGCTGTAGAAGATGGCGGCGGCCGGCGCCAGCACCTTCAGCTCGTCGCTGCCCTCGATGCGGATGGCGTCCATGTCGATGGCGCCGGACATCTCGCCCGCCGAGGCTTCGATCTCCTGAATCAGCCGATCCGCGTCGATGCGGCCGAGGAACTCTGGCAGATAGCCGGTATCGTAGCGGCCGCCCTGGAAGGTGGCGTCGGCGAGCACCCGCCGCAGCAGCGGGATGTTGGTGCAGATGCCGGTGATGTTGATGCGGTCCAGGTAGTCGCGCAGCTTGGCGATGCCGCTGGCGCGGTCCTGGGCGTGGACGATCACCTGGGCGATCATGCTGTCGTAGTAGGGCGAGACGAATTTGCCGGGGCCGGCCGCGGCGATGATCTCGACGCCGGCCTCCTCGGGGAACTCGCACTCGCGGATCTCGCCGGGATGGGGCTTGAACAGCATCTCGCCGTCGGAGCCGAGCTGGACCCGTTCCGCCGTCACCCGGGCTTCGATGGCGTAGCCGTTGTCGGCGATGTGCAGGTCGGCGATGGACTCGCCGGAGGCGATGCGGAACTGCTGGGTGACAATGTCGACGCCGGAGACCCACTCGGTGACCGGATGCTCCACCTGCAGCCGCGTGTTCATCTCCATGAAGTACACGGCCTCGTTGGCCACGTCGTAGATGAACTCCACGGTGCCCGCGCCGACGTAGCCGACCTCCTCCGCCAGCGCCGCCGTGTGGTCCATGACCTCCTTGCGCAGGTGGTCCGGCAGCATGGTCGCTTCGGACTCCTCGAACACCTTCTGCTTGTTGCGCTGGACGCTGCAGTCCCGCAGGCCGAGCACCCGGGTGTTGCCCTGGGTGTCGCGCAGGAGCTGGGCCTCGATGTGACGCAGCGAGGTGACGTATTTCTCGAGGTAGACGTCGCCGTTGCCGAAGGCGCTGCGCGCCTCCGCCGTCACCCGGTGGAACAGCTCGTGGAACTGCTCCGGCGTCTCCACCACCTGGATGCCCTTGCCGCCGCCGCCGTGAACGGCCTTGATGAGCACCGGATAGCCGATCTCCTCGGCCACCTGGGCGGCCCGGTCGACGTCAGTGAGGATGCCGTGGCTGCCGGGCACCACGGGCACGCCGAGCCGGATCGCCGTGTTGATGGCGTTGGACTTGTTGCCCATGGTGTCCATGCTGGACACCGGCGGGCCGATGAAGTTGATGCCGTGGGAGCGCACCAGCTCGGCGAACTGGGCGTTCTCCGACAGGAAGCCGATGCCCGGGTGCAGCGAGTCGACCCCCTCGTGCTCGGCCACCCGCAGCACGCTCTGGGCGTTCAGGTAGCTTTCGTCCGGGGTGTTGCCGCCGATGCACACCAGGGTGTCGCGCCGGGTCAGCATGTCCACCGCGGCGGATTCCATGTCCGGGTCGGACTGCACCAGCACCACCTCGATGTCGTTCTTCTGGGCGATGCGGATCAGCTTCGCCGCGGTGCAGCCGCGGGCATGGATCAGCGTGCGCCGCACCGGGCGGATCAGGTCCGCATCGGTGTACCGGGGGCGATGCGCCACCACCACCGGGCGCTGCTGGCTCAGGATGCCCGACAGCACCCGCCGCACCACGTCCTGCACCGACTCCTGGGGCACCGGAATCTCGGGGTCGATGTGCCGCAGCTCTTCGTCGAGCTCCGGCTGGAACGGGTGCTTCACCAGCCCCTGCATCGAGCCCGAATCGACGGACAGATAGTTGGAAAGGATCGAATTGAGCGGCAGGTTCGACGGCACCACGATCTGTCCGGCGAAGGGCATGGATGTGCCGGAGAAGTAATAGGTCTGAGCCAGCGGATGGGTCACGAAGCTGGCCTGGGCGCCGCCGGTGCAGTCGCCGAAGCCGAACACGATCACCGGCAGGTCGTGGTCGCGCACGAAGCGGGTGATGCGGTCGTTCACCGCTGCCATGGAGAACAGCGCGCCCGCCCCTTCCTTGGTCTGCATGCCGCCCGAGGAGATGAAGCACACCACGGGCAGGTGCTGCTCGGCGCACTCCACCAGCAGCCGGCAGAATTTCTCGGCGCTGGCCATGTCGAAGGAGCCCGCCTGGAACTCGACGTTGGAGATCAGCACGCCGACCCGGGCGCCGCCGTCCACGTCCTTGAATTCGCCGATGCCGGCGATGATGCCGCAGGGCGACACGTCCTGCTTGAGCGCGCCTTCGATGGACAGGCGGAAGCCCGGGAACTCCACCGGGTCGGAGCTCAGCAGATCGGCGAACTTCTCCTCGAAACGATCGAAGAAGGTCTCGATGAAGCGTTCCGGCGTGGTGGCGCGCGCGTTCTTGAACTTGCGCAGCACGTTCTGGATCAGCAGGTCCCGGTAGGCGATGTTGAGCCGGTTCCAGAAGTCCTTGCGCCGGCCGATGTTCTTGGGCGCGATCCGGCCCTGATAGTTCTTGCCGTCCCGCTCGCTCTGGATGAACGAATACAGCAGCACGTCGAACAGATGGGTGACCACCACGAACAGCGTGTCGGACAGGTGCGGAAAGCTGGCCTTCTTCCACTCCTCCACCGAGCGGAAGAAATCCGTGTTCTTCGGCAGGCGCATGACCCGCAGGTACCAGTCCTCGAACTGGCCCCGCAGCCGCGCCGACTGTTCCTCCGGCGACGTCCCCTCCGGCGCCTTGCCCAGCGTGACGCCCCGGGCGGCCAGGTCGAGGGTGGTGTCCAGCAGCCGCGCCAGCGACTTGCGCGACAGCGACTGACTGGCCTGGGCCTCCTCGGCGATGCTGTCGAGGTTGGCGATGATGTGGTCGTACACCGAGTCGAACAGCAGCAGGTTCTCGCACTCGGTGATGAAGTCCCGGCGCAGGTCGTCGGCGATCAGCACGTCGAGCACGGTCATGTCGCTGAACGGCACGGGCGTGGCCTCGGTGCGTGGCTCTGCCACGTAGTCGCCGAACCGGTCCAGCACGACCGCCCGGTTGACCGCGATCTCGGTGGCGCCGGCGGACAGCGCGGCCCGCGCGCGCGGGCCGAGCTCCGCGTCGTCGAGGGCCGTGGCCAGGGTTTTGCCGGTGATCGCCAAATTGAGCTCGTTGGTGAGCTGGTTGGCCAGGTAGACCTCGGACTTCTCCTCCACGCCGGCCTTGCGCAGCAGCTTCTTGCCCTCGTGGCTGAACCGGCGCCGCAGCCGCGGCAGCAGCTTCACGTCCTCGGCGAGCGCGAGCGCCAGCTCCCGGGGGCTGGTCAGATCCTCCACCCGCAGGATCTGCCGGATGTCCTCGTGGTGCTGGAGAAAATCCCGCAGCGCCCGCAGGTTGCCCATGGCGTCCGCTTTCCAGCGGTTGTAGAGAAACACCCCGACGGTGGCGATCAGCGACGCCCGGGCGTCCTCGTAGTTCTTCTTCGGCTCGCCGAAGATGAGCTGGGCGATGCGGCCGCGCTCGTCGTGGACCGCCTGCTTCTTCTCGTTGTAGTTCTTCCAGGCCCGGGACAGGGCGTCGTCGTAGACGACCCGGTCCGGGTCCTGCATCCAGCGCAGGAACGTCTGCCGGCGCTCGAGGTCCGCGCGGACGTCGAGCTCGCCCTTGGGCAGCTCCTGGTCGGCGAGGCGCCCGTACTGGGACTTGGTGGTGGCGCGGATGCGCTGCCGCACCTTCAGGTAGCGCAGGTAGCGGTAGGCGACGCCGAACACGTTGAGGTATTCCGTCGGCGTGCGCGTGACCCGCATGGACGCCGTGTCCTGCATGGTCTTGAGCTGCTCGGACGGCTCGAGGTAGCGCTGCAGGCTCAGGCGGTAGTGCTCGAGGATGTAGGGGTTCTCGGCAACGAACTCCTTGACCTTGTCCTCCACCCGCAGCAGCCCGGCGACAATGGCGCCGCGGAAGTTCTCGAGCTTGTCGCCGGTCTCGCCCGGCGCGTAGTCGATGACCCCGTCGATGTTGCCCTGGCTGTACAGCTCGAAGGGCGACAGCCCGACGTATTTCGCGCACTCCTGCCAGGACAGGTTGAGCCGCCGGGCGATGTTGGCCAGCCCCTTGGGCTGGATCGTGCTGAACACGCCGTCGCGCACGGACAGGATGACGTTGCTGGCGGCGAGCGGTATCGCGCCGCCCGAATAACCGAGGCCGAAGATGATGCCGATGTTGGGGACGTCGACGTTGCTCATCTCGGCGATCAGCCGGGAGATGCTGTGGGCCTGGTTGTGCCGGTTGGCCTCTTCGCCGGCGTCCGCCCCCGGGGTGTCCATCAGGGTGACGATCGGCAGACGCCGCTGGGAGCAGGCCTGGACGCGCTCCGCGGCCATCAGGTGGTGCTGGGGCATCCAGACGCCGTTCTTGACCGCCCGGTTCTGCGCGATGAAGCCTACCGAGCGCTGCTCGCCGAGGAAGTCCATGACCACGGTGGCCGCGTAGAACGGCCCGTCGCTCTGCTCCTCGACCACGCGGCCGAGCTGGCGGATCACCTCCGGCGCCGCGGTGCGGCCCGGGTCCTCGGCGCGGGCGACCACGGCCTCGATGTAGGAATCCACGTCGAGCTTCGCCAGCCGATCGCGCTGGCGCAGGATTTCACGCTCGCCGAGCAGCCCCGGCAGCGGTTCCTCGACATCCGTGGTGGGGAAAAGGGAGAAGTCCTTGGCCAGGCTCTCGGCGATGAGATAGAGCCGATCCCCCTCGACGAGCTGTTTTTCCACGCTTAAGAGCAACCCGGTGTAAGATGGCCGGTACTCTAGCCACTTGACCTCGGATACGCAAACGGACTTATCCGTAAGTGGCCGATTTTGCTCGTAAATTTAGCTAGAAAAACACGTCTCTGGGAGAACTGCGTCATGACTCCGCTCGCCTGCGCGGTGCTCACCGTCTCCGACACCCGCACTGCCGCCGACGATGCCTCGGGAGATCTGCTGGTGTCGCTGCTGGAAGGTGACGGCCACCGCCTCGCTGCCCGCGACCTGGTGCGCGACGACGTCTACCGGATACGCGCCGCGGTGTCGGCCTGGATCGCCGACGAGACCGTGGACGTGATCGTCACCACCGGCGGCACCGGCTTCACCGGCCGTGACAGCACGCCGGAAGCGCTGCTGCCCCTGTTCGACAAGACCATCGTCGGCTTCGGCGAGCTGTTCCGCCAGGTGTCCTACGACGAGATCGGCCCCTCCACCATCCAGTCCCGGGCCGTCGCCGGCATCGCCAACGCGACCCTGGTGTTCGCGCTGCCGGGCTCCCGCAACGCCGTGCGCACGGGCTGGGAGAAGATCCTCCGGGCCCAGCTCGACGCCAGTTTCCGACCCTGCAACCTGGCCGAGCTCATCCCCCGCTTCCGGGAAGGTGCCCCGGGCTGACCCGCCGGCGCGGCGGCCGGACCCCATCGCGGCGGTTCAGATACACCCGCCGCCGCGGGTAGAATGCGTTCACGCCAATCCAGCGGACACGCATTCCATGACCAGCCACGCCTACATCCTCAGCGCCGCGCGCACCCCCATCGGCAGTTTCCAGGGCGCGCTCGCGCCGCTCACCGCGCCGGCGCTGGGCGCCCACGCGGTTCGTGCCGCCCTCGCCGACGGCCAGGTCGACGTGGACCGCGTGTCCGAGGTGATCCTCGGCAACGTGGTCAGCGCGGGGCTCAAACAGGCGCCGGCACGCCAGGCCATGCGCCAGGCCGGACTGCCCGACGGCTGCGGCGCCACCACCGTCAACAAGGTGTGCGGCTCCGGCATGAAGGCCACCATGCTCGCCAACGACCTGATCCGGGCCGGCTCCGCCGCGCTGGTGGTCGCCGGCGGCATGGAGAGCATGAGCAACACGCCCTATCTGATCGGCAAGGCCCGCGGCGGCCTGCGGATGGGCCACGCCGAGCTCAAGGACGCCATGTTCCTCGACGGCCTGGAGGACGCCGAGACCGGCGCCGCCATGGGCACCTTCGCCCAGACCACCGCCGATGCGCATCAGCTCACCCGGGAAGCGATGGACAGCTACGCCATCCGCTCGGTGGAGCGCGCCCGGGCGGCCACCGCCTCCGGCGCGCTGGCCAGCGAGATCGCGCCGATCGAGGTCGGCGGCGTGACGGTCAGCGACGACGAGCCGCCCCAGCGGGCCAAGGTCGAGCGTATTCCGACGCTGCGGCCCGCCTTCAAGGCCGACGGCACCATCACCGCGGCGAACTCCAGCGGCATTTCCGACGGCGCCTCCGCCCTGGTCATCGCCGGCGAGGACGCGCTGGACGGCCGCACGCCGCTGGCCCGCATCGCCGGCCACGCCACTCACTCCCAGCACCCCAGCGAGTTCACCCTGGCGCCGGTGGGCGCGATCGGCAAGCTGCTGGAGCGCCTGGGCTGGACCGCCGACGAGGTCGACCTGTTCGAAATCAACGAGGCCTTCGCCATGGTCACCATGCTGGCCATCGACGGTCTGCACCTCGACCCGGAACGGGTCAACGTCTACGGCGGCGCCTGCGCGCAGGGCCATCCCATCGGCTCCACCGGCAGCCGGCTGATCGTCACCCTGGCCCACGCCATGGCGGCCCGCGACGCCCGCCGCGGCATTGCGGCGCTGTGCATCGGCGGCGGCGAGGCCACGGCCATCGCCCTGACGAGAGACTGACACCATGGCCAAGCGACTGCCCATCATCGCGGGATTCGGCGGCATCAACGGCGCCGGCAGGGCATCCTTCAACCACGCCTACCGGCGCCTGGTGATCGACGTGCTGAGAGAGGCCGACCGCAGCCGGACCTATCGCAGCCTGGCTCGGCTGATGAACCTGGATTCCGACCCGGATCAGGCCGACGTGCGCCGCTACATCGACGCGCATACGCTGGTGCGGCGCATCGAGCTGTTCGACCCCGCCAGCGTGCTGTGCCACAAGAACGCGCTGCTGAAACCCGACGCGGGGGATGCGTTCTCCTTTACCATCGCCACCCGCCAGCTCCCCGAGAACCTGCCGGGCGGCTGGGAAGTCAGCGACGCCGGCGACGGCCGCACCCGGGTGCGCGTGCCCGACGGCGTGAACGTGCTGTTCCCGGACCAGCGCCGATCCCGCGTATCCAGCGCCGGCCAGGTGCCGACCGGGTTCGATCCCGGCGCGCTGTACCAGTCCCGCAACCACCCGCGCGCGCTCCAGCTCACCGTGTTCGGCGCGTCCGACGCGCTGCGCTCCACCGGCATCGACCTCGACACCCTGAAGCAGGTGGTCGCGCCGGACGAATTCGCCGTGTACTCCGGCAGCGCCATGGGTCAGCTCGACGCCGAGGGTTACGGCGGGCTGCTGCAGAACCCCCTGCTGGGCAAACGCCCCAGCTCCAAGAACGTCGCCCTGGGCCTGAACGAAATGCCGGGCGACTTCGTCAACGCCTACGTGCTGGGCAGCGTCGGCGGCACCGCCGGCGTGATCGGCGCCTGCGCCACGTTCCTGTACGCGGTCCGCCAGGGCGTGCGGGACATCCAGTCCGGCCGCAAGCGCGTGGTCGTGGTCGGCAACTCCGAGGCGCCGGTGGTGCCCGAGGTGATCGAAGGCTATCGGACCATGGGCGCGCTCGCCGAGGACGACGCGCTCATGGCCCTGGACGGACGCTCGGACCAGCCGGACTACCGGCGCGCCTGCCGGCCGTTCTCCGACAACTGCGGCTTCACCGTCGCCGAAGGCTCCATGTACGCGGTGCTCATGGACGACGAGCTGGCGCTGGAGCTCGGCGCCCGCATTCTCGGCTCGGTGCCGGACGTGTTCGTCAATGCGGACGGCTACAAGAAGTCCATTCCCGGGCCCGGCATCGGCAACTACCTGACCGTGGCGAAAGCCATGGCGCTCACCCGGGCGGTGCTCGGTGAGCCGGCGCTGACCCGCGGCACCTACGTTCAGGCCCACGGCACCGGCACGCCTCAGAACCGGGTCACCGAATCCCACATTCTCAACGAGCTGGCGCGGATCAACGGCATCGAGCGTCTGCGCGTCGGGGCCGTCAAATCCTACCTCGGCCACTCTCTGGCACCGGCGGGCGGCGACCAGCTCGCCGCCGTGCTGGGCGTCTGGGAGCATGGCTGGCTGCCGGGCATCACCACCATCGACCATGTCGCCACCGACGTGCACGCGAGCCATCTGGAGCTGCCGCTGCAGCACGTCGAGGTGGCGCCCGACGAAACCGAGGCCGCGCTGATCAACTCGAAGGGATTCGGCGGCAACAACGCCACCGGAGTGTTCTTCTCACCGGCGCGGACCCGGCGGATGCTGGAGCAGCGCTGGGGCAGGGACGCGCTCAAGGCCTACGACGCGCGGGCCGAATCCGTGGCGCAGATCGCGAACGACTACGACGCCGCCATGGACCGGGGCGAGGTGGCGCCGATCTACCGGTTCGGCGAAGGCGTGCTGGACGGCGAGGACCTGGAGATCAGCCGCGACGAGATCCGCATCCCCGGATTCGGCCGGCCGGTCAACCTGAAGTTCGACAACCCGTTCCCCGACATGTCGGACTGAGCGGCGCTCAGTGGCGCGTCGGGTCACCGTCCTCGGCGGCCGCCAGACGCGCCCGGGCGATGCCGCGCAGCTCCCGCGACCGCTCGTCGTCGCCGGCGCCGATGGCGTTCAGCGCTTCACGGTAGGCCTGCCGCGCCGGCGCCAGCACGCCCAGACGCCGCCACCAGTCACCACGCTCCAGCAGCAGCACCGGCTCGCCCGGCGCCAGCGCGAGCTGGGCGTCGATCACGTCCAGCAGCAGGTCGTCGGTCCCGGTGCGGATCAGCGCCGCCTTGACGTTGTTGAGCATGCGCAGCCCGACCGCGAGCGGCGGCGCCGGCACGAACAGCCGTTCCGGCGGCAGGGATCTGGCCGCGGCCGGCTGGCGCGCCAGCGCCGCCGCCACGTCGACGGTGTCCATCACGAAGGGGTCGATGATCACCCCCTCGACCTCCACCAGGAAATGCCCGGGAAAGTTCACGCCCCGGGCGGACAGGCCGCGCAGCCGCGCGACGTCCATGAGCACGATGCCCAGGGTGATCGGGATGCCGCTGCGATGCGCGATGACCCAGGACAGGTTGCTGTTGTGCAGCGACTCGTAGTCTTCCAGGTTGCCGGAAAAACCCAGCGCGGCGAGCCCCTGCCAGGGCGTCGGCGCGGCGTCGCCGGCGGCCGCCAGCACTTCCAGGTCGCTGCGCAGCGCGGCTTCCCGGACGGAGTCGTCGAACAGGCGCGCCACCAGGCAGGCGATGGTGACCTCGTCCGCCCTGCCCGGGTACGCGCCGCCGTCGGCGGCCACGGCCGGGTCCCGCGCGAACGCCTCGAAATCGGCACGCAGACCTTCCCGCACGGGAAGACTAACTCTCCAGCAGAGCGTCGATGGTGGTGAGAAGCTCCTGGCGGGCGAAGGGCTTGGCGAGGGTCGCGTCGGCGCCGATGTAGCGCGCCGTCTCCAGATAGTCCCCCGGACCGAGACGGCCGCCGCCGGAGATGGCGACGATGGGAATGCGGCTGTCGGTCCGGCGGATCTCCGAGATGGTCTCGATGCCCTCCTTCTCGGGCATGATCAGGTCGGTGATGACCAGATCGAAGTCGTGCTCGGCGAGCATGGTCGTCGCCTCGCGGCCGTTCTCCGCGATGGTGACTTCGTGCCCCTCGAGCCGAAGCATCTCGCTGACGACCTCGCGGACGGAGGCGTCGTCGTCGATGACCAGTATTGCACTCATGCTCGGTGCCCGTGCTCAGTGCTCGCGCGTCTTCCTGAATTCAACCTCGGGCCACCGGTCTTCGGCAAGCTGCAGGTTGGCCCGGCTCGGCGCCAGATACGTGAGATAGCCGCCACCGTCGATGGCGAGATAGTCACGCAGTTTGCTCTTGAACTCTTCGAGTTTCTTCACGTCCTCACAGTACACCCAGCGGGCGGTGTAAACATTGGCGTCTTCGTAAACGCAATCCGCACGATACTCGTCCTTCAACCGGTAGGCGACCAGGTCGAACTGCAGCGAGCCGACGGCGCCCACCACCAGCTCGTTGCGGGCCAGCGGCTTGAACACCTGGCTCGCGCCCTCCTCCGACAACTGGTCCAGCCCCTTCTCCAACTGCTTGGTTTTCAAGGGATCCTTGACGCGCACGCGGCGGAACAGCTCCGGCGCGAAGTTCGGCACGCCCTTGAACCGGAGCGGCTCACCTTCGGTGAACGTGTCGCCGATCTGGATGGTGCCGTGGTTGTGCAGGCCGATCACGTCGCCCGGCAGGGCCTCCTCGGTGCGCACTCGGTCACCTGCCATGAATGTGACGGCGTCGGCAATTTTGACGTCCTTGCCGAGGCGCACGTGGCGGATCTTCATGCCCTGGTGATAGCTGCCGGCGCACACCCGCAGGAACGCGATGCGGTCGCGATGGCGAGGATCCATGTTCGCCTGGATCTTGAACACGAACCCGGAGAAGGTCTCCTCGTCCGGCGTGACCACCCGCAGGTCCGCCTCCCGGGGCTGGGGCGGCGGCGCGAAGTCGACGAAGCCGTCGAGCATCTCCCGGACGCCGAAGTTGGCCAGCGCCGTGCCGAAGTAGACCGGCGTCAGCGTCGCGCCCAGGAAGTCGTCCCGGTCGAAGGCGTGGCTGGCGCCGCGCACCAGCTCGATCTCGGCGACGAAGTCGTCGTAGTCGGTCCCGAGCAGGTCACGGGCGGCGGCGCTGTCGAGGCCGTCGATCACCGTGTAGTCGTGGATGTGGTGGCCGTGACCCGACTGGTAGCAGACGATGCGGTCGCCGACCAGATCGTAGATGCCCTTGAAGCGCCGCCCCATGCCGATGGGCCAGGTCATCGGCGCGCACTGGATCTGCAGGATGTCCTCGATCTCGTCCATCACCTCGACGGGGTCCCGGATCTCCCGGTCGAGCTTGTTGACGAAGGTCAGGATCGGCGTGTCGCGCAGGCGGCAGACCTCCATCAGTTTGATGGTGCGGGGCTCCACGCCCTTGGCCCCGTCGATCACCATCAGCGCCGAGTCCACGGCGGTCAGCGTCCGGTAGGTGTCCTCGGAGAAATCCTCGTGCCCGGGCGTGTCGAGCAGGTTCACCACGGCGTCGCGGTAGGGAAACTGCATCACCGAGGTGGTCACCGAGATGCCCCGCTCCTGCTCCATGGACATCCAGTCCGAAGTCGCGTGGCGGTCGGACTTCCTCGCCTTGACCGTGCCGGCGAGCTGAATCGCGTTGCCGAACAGCAGCAGCTTTTCCGTCATCGTCGTCTTGCCCGCGTCCGGGTGGGAGATGATGGCGAAGGTGCGCCGGTTCGACGCCGCCGTGCGTGTGCTGGAAGTACGTGTGTTGGACACCTGTGTGCGTTGCTCCATGAGAGGATCCGGGGATGTATCGAGGTCGCCGCAGGGCCGATCCGCGACCCGCGGACCGGCCAGGCGCCGCGCTCAGACCTGGGCGGCCGCGGCGAACTGGCTGAGGTCGAGCGCCATCACCTGGGCGTCCTCGTGGCCCAGGGGCGCGGGATAGTAGTCCTTTCGCACGCCGATTTCATGGAATCCGAGGGACCGGTACAGCGCCAGCGCCACCAGGTTCGACGGCCGGACCTCGAGAAAGACCATGCCCGCGCCCCGCAGCCTGGCCCGCTCGAGCATGTGCAGCACGAGGGCGCGGCCGAGGCCGTGCCCCTGCAGGTCCCGCCGCACGCAGACGTTCAGCAGATGCGCCTCGCCGGCCCCGAAGGCCAGGATGCCGTGCCCCACGACCTCGCCGTCCCGGATCTGCACCCGGCACTCGTGCAGGGCCGACAGGCAGTCGCTGAAGTTGCCGCGGCTCCAGGGGTACTGATACGCCCGCTGCTCGTTCTCGAGCACCTGATCGAGGTCGCCCTCGAGCATCGGCCGGAACGCGGTCATGCGTCGTTCCGCAGCCGCTGCCAGAGCGCCCGCTTGGCCGCCGGATCCTGGCCCAGGTCGGCCAGTGGTGGCAGCTCGATCCGCCCTGCCCCGCCCGGCGCCGCGGACCAGCGTGCGGCGACCTCGGGGGTGCACAGCACGCGCCGCACCGCGTGATCGGCCACGTCCTTGTCGACGAACGCGGCCAGGGCCCGAACCGCGGCCTCGGCGCCCCGCTGCAGGTCGATGCCGCCCTCCACCGGGGGCCACCGAAACGTGCGGCTGGCGGGCCGGCCGGCGAAGTCGCCGCTGGCCGCGGCGAGCACGTCCCGGGCGAGGCGCTGGTCACGGCGCGACGCCGCGCCGTCGACCAGCATCAGCGTGTCACCGGAGACCAGCGCCAGGACGCTGAAGGGTTCCGCAGGCTTGGTGTCGGCGGCCGGCCTCGGGGGTTCCTGGGCAGGTCGGGCGGAAGGCGGCGGCTGGTCCCGGGAGCCGGTGTTCGCCGCCGGTCTGGCCGCGGGGGCCGCCCCAGGCGCGGCGGCGGCCGCCGCCGGCGTTCCGGCCGGCTCACGGATGGTGCCGGGACCCGCCGGTGTCACGGGTACTGGAGCACGCCGGCCTTCCGGCTCCGGCCGGGCAGCCCCGGCCGCTCCGTCGCCGGGGGCGGCGCGAAGCTGCCAGGGCACGATGCCCAGATCGCCGAGAATTCTGCGGCGGGCGGCTGCATCCATGACAGTGCGACGCTTCCAAAACGCGGATTGTACACGTATAACGCCGAGTCCAGACCCGACGAACCCGTCCGCATCCATGAAGTATCTGACCGACGACGTCCGCATCACCGGCATGGAAGAGGTGATCGCGCCGGAAGCCCTGATCGAGGAGTTGCCCATCACCGCGGCCGCCTCCCGCACCACCTTCACCGCGCGCCAGGCCATCAGCGACATCCTGCACGGCCGCGACTCCCGGCTGATGGTGGTGATCGGCCCCTGCTCCATTCACGACCCCGCGGCCGCCCTGGAGTACGCCGACCGGCTGCGCGAGCTCGCCCGCCGGCACGAGGAGCAGCTGCTGGTCATCATGCGCGTGTATTTCGAGAAGCCGCGCACCACGGTGGGCTGGAAGGGCCTGATCAACGACCCCCACCTGGACAACTCCTTCGACATCAACACCGGCCTGCGGCTCGCCCGCGGGCTGCTGCGGGACATCGCCGACCGGGGACTCGGCACGGGCACGGAGTACCTCGACCCGATCACCCCCCAGTACGTCGCCGACCTGGTGAGCTGGGGCGCCATCGGGGCGCGCACCACCGAGAGCCAGGTGCATCGCCAGCTCGCCTCCGGGCTGTCCTGCCCCGTGGGCTTCAAGAACTCCACCGACGGCTCCATTCAGGTGGCCGTGGACGCCATCGCCTCGGCGGCCCATCCGCACATCTTCCTGTCGGTGACCAAGCGCGGCCATTCGGCGATCTTCTCCACCGCCGGCAATCCGGACTGTCATCTCATCCTGCGCGGCGGCGGCGGCAGGCCGAACTACGACAACCCGTCGATTCACTACGCCAGCCGCCTGCTCGAGCATGCCGGCCTGACCAACCGCGTGATGGTGGACATGAGCCACGCCAACAGCGACAAGAACCACAAGAAGCAGCTCGACGTCTGCGCGGACATCTGCCGGCAGCTCGGCGAGGGCGAGGAACGGATCTTCGGGGTGATGATCGAGAGCAACCTGGTGGAGGGCAAGCAGAGCATCGGCAAGGCCGACTCGATGACCTACGGCCAGAGCATCACCGACGCCTGCATCGGCTGGGAAGACAGCGAGCGCGTGCTGGCCGAGCTGGCGGCGGCCAGCGCCGCCCGGACGGCCCTCACCGCCTGACGCCGACGGCCACGGGCCCGATCAGAGCACCAGCGCGTCGGTGCGGGCCGCCATGATGAAGTCGTTGCGGTGCAGCCCGCCGATGGCGTGGGTCCACCAGTAGACCTCGACGCTGCCGTACTCCACCACCAGCCTGGGGTGATGGTCCTCGGCTTCGGCCAGATCGCCGATCCGGGTCGCCAGGGCCAGGGCCGCCACGAAGTTCTTCACGGCGATGCGCCGCCGCAGCATCGGCACGCCGTCCTCCTTGACGATCTCCCAGTCGTCGAGCTGGCCCAGCAGCGGGCGCCAGTCGGCTTCGGGCACCGAAGGGGAATCCGGCCGGCAGGCTTCGCAGGCCTGGTTCGCGAGTGGCGGCGTGCTGTCAGGCATGGGTCCGTCTCCAGTGATCGAGGCGTTCCCCCATCAGTAACAGATACACCGCCCCGTAGGCCAGCACCTCGCCGTAGCCGTCCTTGGTCAGCCAGAGCAGATGCAGCAGCCCCAGCCCGGCTGCCGCAAACACCAGCCGGTGCAGCTTGCGCCAGCGGCGGCCGAGCCGCCGCTGCCAGCCGCGGGTGGACGTGAGCGCCAGCGGCAGCAGCGCCAGCAGCCCGGCGGCGCCGACGGTGATGTACGCGCGTTCCGTCAGGTCCTCGACGATCGCCCGCCAGTCGAAGCCGGCGAGAAACCACAGGTAGGCGAGCAGGTGCAGGGCCAGATAGCTGAAGGCGAACAGCCCCGTCAGCCGGCGCCAGCGCGCCAGCGCCGGCCAGGCCAGCCGCCGCCGCAGCGGCGTGATGGCCAGCGCCAGCAGCAGCATGCGGATGCCCCACTCCCCCAGATACAGCACCACCGCCTCCCCCGGATCGGCGCCCAGCAGGCTGCCGGGGGCGCGGATCTCGACGGCGACGGCGTAGCCGAGCCACACCATCGGCCCGGCGCAGATCAGCCAGGCGACGAGCTTCGGCGCCGGCAGACTGCCGGCTCGCGGCCGCAGCGCGGCTTCGGAGGTCGCGGAGCCCACCTTAGACGTTCACTCTAGAAATGACGGCGCAGGTCCATGCCGGCGTACAGCGAAGCGACCTGCTCCCCGTAGCCGTTGAACATCAGCGTGTCCCGGCGGTTGGGGCTGAACAGGGTGCTCGGCAGGCGCCGTTCCGTCGCCTGGCTCCAGCGGGGATGGTCGACCTGCGGATTCACGTTGGCGAAGAAGCCGTACTCGTCCGGCGCCGTCAGGTTCCAGGTGTTGCGCGGCTGACGCCGGGTGAAGCGGATCTTCACCACGGACTTGATGCTCTTGAACCCGTACTTCCAGGGCACCACGAGCCGCCACGGCGCGCCGTTCTGGTTGGGCAGGTCCCTGCCGTAGACGCCGACCGCCATGATGGTGAGCGGATGCATGGCCTCGTCGAGACGCAGCCCTTCCACGTACGGCCAGTCGATGCTGGAGAACACGCTGCGCTGGCCGCGCATCTCCGCCGGGCGGTGCAGCGTGGTGAACTCCACGAACCGGGCGTCGCCGGTGGGCTCGAACCGCGCGAGCACGTCCGCCAGCGAAATGCCCTGCCAGGGCACCACCATGGACCAGGCCTCGACGCAGCGGAACCGGTACACCCGGTCCTCCACCGTGAGGCCCTTGATGACGTCCTCGTAGGCGTAGTCGCCGGGCCTGGCGCACTCGCCGGACACTTCCACCCGCCAGGGGTCCACGGTCATCTCGTGGGCGTATTCGGCGGGGTCCGTCTTGTCGAGGCCGAACTCGTAGAAGTTGTTGTAGCCGGTGACGATCGCTTCCGGCGTCAGCGCCTCGCCATCCGGGCCGGTCCACGTATCCCCGGCGAGCGCCCGGGCCGCGGCCCCGGCCAGCGGCAGGGCCATGGCCGCGCCGACGAACCGGCGGCGGCTGACGAAGGCGGACTCCGAGGTGATCTCGGAGGATGGTATGGCTGGAACTTTGAATCGCGGCATCGACTTTCCCGGCGCAGAATCAGCTTGCGGAGTTGGAGCGCGTCAGTGCCGATACGTTCCCGGCCGAGGGTCGATGTCGTGCGCCGTGTCCGACGAGCCCGGCTCATCCGGGCCCGGAGTCTCGCCCGCGTCGCCGGCTGTCTCGCCGGCTGTCTCGCCGCCCAGGTCGCCGGCGACCGCGTCCGATCCGCCGCCGGCGTGTGCCGCGCGGCGCCGCCGGCGCCACTGCCAGAGATACTGCACCGGGCCCGACAGCGCATAGCCCACGAACAGCACCAGCAGCACCCGCGGCGGGTCCGCCAGCAGCACTGCGAAGATCAGCACCGCCACCACCATGGTGATGAACGGCACGCGGCCCTTGGCCGACATGACCTTCGGCGAGTAATACTCGAAGTTGGATACCATCAGCAGCCCCATGCCAGCGGTGATCACCGCCATCAGGGCAGCCACGCTCAGAGACGGCTCCGCGTCGCCCAGCGAGTCGCTCCAGATCCACACGGTGCAGGCGATCACGGCGGCCGCCGACGGGCTGGCCAGGCCGGTGAAGGTGGCCAGGCTGCTCTTGGTGTTGAACCGCGCCAGCCGCAGCGCCGCGCAGGCCATGTACACGAAGGTCGCCACCCAGCCGATCTTGCCGAGGGGCTGCAGGCTCCAGGAAAACGCCACCAGCGCGGGCGCGACCCCGAAGGCCACCATGTCGGAAAGGCTGTCGTACTCGGCGCCGAAGCGGCTCTCGGTGCGGGTCCAGCGAGCGACGCGGCCGTCGGCCGTGTCGAGCGCCATGGCCACGAAGATGGCCAGCGCGGCCGGAATGAAGTGTCCGTTCATGCCGGCCACGATGGCGTAGAAACCGGCGAACAGGGCGCCGGTGGTGATCAGATTGGGGACCAGATAGATGCCACGCCGACGACGTCCGTCGCCGTTTTCCGGCTCGCGGACGTCGATCTCCTCGTCGTGCTCGTCGTCGTGGTGCAGCATGTCCTCCGCATCCGCCGGGGCCCGCCCCCGGGGCGATGGGCCCGGAAACGCGAACCCGGGATCAGTTCTTGTCCCGGTCCACCAGCCGCTTCTCCTGGATCCACGGCATCATACCACGCAGCTTTTCGCCCACCTGCTCGATCTGATGGCTCTGGCTGATGCGGCGCATGGCCTTGATGGTGGGCGCGCCGGTCTGATACTCGCCGACGAACTCGCGGGCGAAGCGGCCCGTCTGGATCTCGTTCAGGATCCGCTTCATCTCCTGCTTGGTCTCGTCGGTGACCACCCGCGGGCCGCGGGTCAGACCGCCGTACTCGGCGGTGTTGGACACCGAGTACCACATGTTGGCGACGCCGCCCTCATAGAACAGGTCGACGATCAGCTTCAGCTCGTGGAGACACTCGAAGTAGGCCATCTCCGGCGCGTAGCCGGCTTCCACCAGGGTCTCGAAGCCGGCCTGCACCAGCGCCGCAGCGCCGCCGCAGAGCACCGCCTGCTCACCGAACAGGTCGGTCTCCGTCTCCTCGCGGAACGTGGTCTCGATGATCCCGGCCCGGCCGCCGCCGTTGGCGGAGGCGTAGGACAGCGCCGTGTTCTTGGCCTGCCCGGTGGCGTCCTGGTAGATGGCGATCAGCGACGGCACGCCGCCGCCCTCGGTGTAGGTCGAGCGCACGGTGTGGCCGGGGCCCTTCGGCGCGATCATGATCACGTCGAGATCGGCACGGGGCTCGATCAGGCCGAAGTGGATGTTGAAGCCGTGGGCGAAGGCCAGGGTCGCGCCCTCCTTCACGTTCGGCAGGATCTCGTTCTCGTAGAGCTTCTGCTGGTGCTCGTCCGGGGTCAGCACCATGATCAGGTCGGCGTCTTTGGCGGCCTCAGCCACTTCCTTCACCACGAAGCCGGCGTTCTCCGCCTTGCGCCAGGAGCCGCCGCCCTTGCGCAGGCCGATGACCACCTTCTCCACGCCGGAGTCCCGAAGGTTGTTGGCATGGGCGTGACCCTGGGAGCCGTAGCCCACGATCAGCACGTTCATCTTCTGGATGATGGAAAGGTCGGCGTCTTTGTCGTAGTAGACCTGCATGATGGATCCCTCTGTTAGTGTCCCCTGCCTGTAGGAGCGGCCTCCCGGC
>DLCH01000068.1:83641-176542 GCA_002480525.1 Gammaproteobacteria bacterium UBA7803
GAGCGGCCTCCCGGCCGCGATCCTTCGAGGCTGCGGCATGCCGTCGCGGGGCGATCGCGGCCGGGAGGCCGCTCCTACGAATTTCCTGTGTCTCGCGGGCTCAGGCGCTCAGCACCTTCTCCCCCCGGCTGATGCCGGACACGCCGGAGCGCACGACCTCGAGAATCGTGGTCTTGCCGATGGCGCGGATGAACGCGTCGAGCTTGTCGCTCGGCCCGGAAAGCTGAATCGTGTACGAGCTGGCGGTGACGTCGATGATCTGACCCCGGAAGATGTCGCAGCTCCGCTTCACCTCCGCCCGGGCCGCGCCTTCGGCGCGCACCTTGACCAGCATCAGCTCGCGTTCCACGTGGTCCGACCCGGACAGATCGACCACCTTCACCACCTCGATCACCTTGTAGAGGTGCTTGATGATCTGCTCGATCTTGGAGTCGTCACCCACGGTGACCAGGGTCAGCCGCGACAGCGTCTCGTCCTCGGTGGGCGCGACCGTCAGGCTCTCGATGTTGTAGTTGCGCTGGGCGAACAGCCCCACCACCCGGGACAGCGCGCCCGCCTCGTTTTCCAGCAGCACGGCGATGATGTGGCGCATCAGGCGTCCTCGCTCAGCACGGCGGTGTCACCCAGGCTGGTGAGCGCCTTGTTGAGATACATGTCCCGCATGGAGCCGCCCTTGATGGCCATCGGATAGACGTGCTCGTGGGGGTCGACCCAGACGTCGACGAACACGGTGCGGCGCTTCAGCTTGTCGCTGAAGGCCTCGCGCATGGCGCCTTCGAGATCCTCGGAACGCTCGACCTTGATGCCGACGTGGCCGAAGGCTTCGACAAGGGTCTTGAAGTCCGGCAGCGAGTCGCTGTAGGTGCTCTGGGAGTGGCGGCCGCCGTACTGCATGTCCTGCCACTGCTTCACCATGCCCAGGGCCTGGTTGTTCAGGTTGATGATCTTGATGGGCAGGCCGTACTGCAGGCAGGTGGACAGCTCCTGCATGTTCATCATGAAGCTGCCTTCGCCGGTGACGCAGGCCACGGTGGCCTCCGGGTGGGCGAACTGCACGCCCATGGCGGCGGGCAGACCGAAGCCCATGGTGCCGAGGCCGCCGGAGTTGATCCAGCGCCGCGGGCCGTGGAACTTGTAGTACTGGGCCGCGAACATCTGGTGCTGGCCGACGTCGCTGGTGACGAAGGCGTTGCCCTCGGTCACGCGGTACAGGGTCTGAACCGCGAGCTGGGGCAGGATCGGCTTGCCCGGCTCCGGCGCGAGGTCGTGGTTCAGGCCGTGCTCGGCGCGCCAGCCGCGGATCTGCGTCCACCAGCGGGACAGGGCCTCCCGGTCCGGCAGGTCCGGGGCGCGGGCCAGCTCGGCGTCGAGGATCGCCTCGAGATCCTCCAGCACGCTGGCCACCTGGCCGACGATGGGGATGTCCGCCGCGACGATCTTGGAGATCGAGGCCGGGTCGACGTCGATGTGGATGATGGTCGAGCCCGGGCAGAACTTGGTGGGGTCGTTGGTCACCCGGTCGTCGAAGCGCGCGCCGACCGCGATGATCACGTCCGCCTCGTGCATGGCCATGTTGGCCTCGTAGGTGCCGTGCATGCCCAGCATGCCGAGGAACTGATCGTCGTTGCCCGGGTAGCAGCCCAGCCCCATCAGGGTGTTGGTGACCGGGAAGTTGAGCTTGCGGGCGATGCGCGTGAGCTGCTCGGAGCCGTCACCGAGAATGACCCCGCCGCCGGCGTAGATGATCGGCCGGCGGGCGTTGAGCATCACGTTGGCCGCTTTGCGGATCTGCCGGCCGTTGCCCTTCACCGCCGGATTGTAGGAGCGCATGGTGACGCTCTCCGGGTAGACGTAGGGCGCCGTCACGTCCGGATCGGTGGTGTTCTTCGGCACGTCGATGACCACCGGGCCCGGCCGGCCGGTGGTGGCGATGTGGAACGCCTTGCGCACCACCTCGGGGATCTCCGCGCAGTCCTTGACCATGAAGCTGTGCTTCACCACCGGACGGGAGACGCCGACCATGTCGGTCTCCTGGAACGCGTCCGTGCCGATCAGCTCGTGGGCGACCTGCCCGGAGATGACCACCATGGGCACGGAGTCCATGAAGGCCGTGGCGATGCCGGTGATGGCGTTGGTCGCGCCCGGACCGGAAGTGACCAGCACCACGCCGGGCTTGCCGGTGGAGCGGGCATAGCCGTCCGCCATGTGGGTGGCCGCCTGCTCGTGGCGTACCAGGATGTGCTCGACCTTCTGCTGGCGGAAGATGGCATCGTAGATGTGCAGCGCGGCGCCGCCCGGATACCCGAAGATGTACTCCACGCCGGCATCCTGAAGCGCCCGCAACAGCATGTCGCCGCCGGAAAGTGACTCACCCATGATCGAATCGACTGTGTTCGTGTTCGCTCTCGGGCAGCGCGGACGCCCTGCGCCCCGCTTGCCCGGCCCGGTTCCCGGGCGTATCGTGGCAGACAGCATCGACCAGGGCCTTGATCCGGCCCATAAACGATTGATTTCTCAGGCTGTTTGCACTGGCGCGCCCAGGGGAGCCGCGTATTCTTGGGGTTCCCCCTGGTTCTGTCAACGCGGCACGCCGATTCGCGGCCCCGGCCGGCGCCGGCCGGGGGACCGGGCAGCGGGCGCGGCGCCCGCCAGCGCCGCCAAACTGCGACCCAGCTAACGTAATTCCGGCCGTCCCGCCGGTAGCATCGCCGGAACTGCTATCGTTAAGGACGAGCCTCCCGGGCGCGCGACAGCGCCTGTGCCCGGGACGTATTGCGCGAACAGGAGAGCCACCGCCCATGCGTTCTGCCCGCCACCTGGTCCTGATCGTCGGCCTGCTGCCGTGGCTGACCGGCGCCGCCGTGTACCGGTGGGTCGACGAGAACGGCGTCGTCAACTACACCCAGATCAAGCCCGAGGGCGTCGACGCCGAACTGGTGAGCGGCGACACCGGCCGGCGCAAGCCGGCCGCGGCGCCGGCCCGGCCCGCTCCGGCGATTCCCGCCGGAGATTCCGGCCAGACCCTGACCCCGGAGCAGCAGCAGATGCTGTCCGACCTGCAGGCAGCCGAACAGGCCCGGCAGGCCGAGATCGCCCGGGTGCGGGAATCCAACTGCCAGGAAGCCCGGGACCTGCTTCAGCGCCTGACCGCCCGCGGACGCATCCGCATCGCCGGTCCGGACGGCGAGGAGCGCGTGATGCCCGAGGAGGAACGGCAGCGGCGCATCGACGAAGCCCAGCGCGCCATCGTCGCCAACTGCTCCGAGACCGCCAGCCGCTGAGTCGCCCGGCCACCGGCGGCCCTCAGTCGAGCCACGCCAGGGTCGCCATCCGACCCGTCTCCCCCTCCCTGCGGTAGGAATAGAACCGCGGATCGTCATGGGTGCACAGCCGGTCCGTGATGATCCGCGTCACACCGGCCTGGGCCAGCAGCGCCCGGGTCAGGGCGAACAGGTCGAGCTGGTACCGGTCCGGCCGCCGCCCGATCCGCAGCACCTCCTCGCCGCCCGGACCGCCCACCCCGGGGAGCGCCCGGACCGCGGCGGCCACGTCGTCACCGACCTCGTAGGCATCCGGACCGATGGCCGGGCCGATCCAGGCCACCGCGTCCCCGGCCGCCACCGGCATCGCCGAGAGCAGCGCGCCGACGACGCCGCCGACCAGGCCGCGCCAGCCGCCGTGGGCCACGCCGACGGCGGAACCATCCGCGGCAGCGACCACCAGCGGCACGCAGTCCGCGGTGAGCACGGCGACGCCGACGCCGCGCGCCCGGGTCCAGGCCGCATCGGCCTCGGGGACGTCGCCGGTCACGGAGGTCGCGGTCGCCTCGACGCAGCGCACGCCATGGACCTGACGCAGCCATTGAATGCCGGACAGGCCGGCGCGCCCGGCCAGCAGGCGGCGCCGCCGGGCCACCTGATCCGGATCGTCACCGACATGGTCGCCGAGATTGAACCCGAACCCCGGTGCGTCGCCCCGGGTGGTGGTGAAGGCTCCGACCCGGGCCGGCCAGTCCGGGCCCGCGGCGACCGGCCAGTCGGCCGCCACGTCAGCCGTCATGCCCCTCGGCATCCGCTTCGAGCGCCGCCACCAGCGCGGCGAAGTCCGCCGGCGGCGGCGCCGTGAACCGCAGCTCCCGGCCGGTGTCCGGATGGTCGAGGCGCAGCTTCCAGGCGTGCAGCGCCTGCCGGCGGAAGCCGCGCAGCACGGCCACGGTCTCCTCGTCGGCCCGGGTCGGCAGACGTCCCCGGGCCCCGTAGCGGGCGTCACCCACCAGCGGGTGGCCGATGGACGCCAGATGCACGCGGATCTGGTGGGTGCGCCCGGTCTCGAGGGTCGCTTCCACCAGCGTGTGGGCCCGATACCGCGCCAGCACCCGCACCCGGGTCAGCGACGGCCGGCCGTCGGCGCGCACGGCCTGACGGGTGCGCCGCACCGGATCCCGGCCGATGGGCCGGTCGATGTCCAGCCCGCCCGTCAGCGTGCCCTCGACCACGGCCTGGTAACGGCGGGAGATCTCCCGCCGGGCGAGCAGCTTGCCGAGCGCGTGCTGGGCCTGCACCGTCCGGGCCACCAGCAGCAGCCCGCTGGTGTCCTTGTCGAGGCGGTGGACGATGCCCGCCCGGGGCAGATGCTCCAGCTCCGGAAACCGGTTCAGCAGCCCGTTGACCAGGGTCCCGCGGGGATTGCCGGCGCCCGGGTGCACCACCACGCCCGGAGGCTTGTCGACCACCAGCAGCGCGTCGTCCTGGTAGACCACGTCGAACGCCACCGCCTCCGCCGAGGTCCAGTCCTCCCGGGGTACCAGGGTGGCGTCGAGTCGCAGCACCTCGCCGCCGGCCAGCCGGTGCTTCGGCCGGCCGGGGGCACCGTCGACGGTCAGCTCGCCGCCCTGGATCCAGCGCGACAGCATGGCCCGGGAGAATTCCGGGAACAGCACGGCCGCGGCCCGGTCGAGGCGCTCGCCGGCGAGCTCGGGGGGCACGCTGGCCTGGCGGCCGATGTGCGGGTCCGGAGTTGCGGGATGCGGTTGCACGGCGGGTGTTTATCGTTAAAGTGGCGCTTCTCCAATCACACTAGTCTCCGGGGGATCGCTCCCCGGATCAATCGGAGCCTCGACATCCGCATGGCCAAATTCACTGGAGCCGGATTCTCCCTGGGCGCAGCAGCGCTGCTGCTGACCCTCGGCCTGACCGGATGCTCGCTGATTCCGTTCTGGGGCGGGGACGACGAGCGCGACGCCGAGGAGGACCTGAACGCCACCGAGCAGCTCCTCTACCGCAACGTCCAGCGCAGCCTCAACTCCGGCAACTACCAGCAGGCCATCGAGAACCTCGAGCGCCTGGAGGCCAGGTTCCCGTTCGGCCGCTACGCCGAGCAGGCCCAGCTCGAGCTGATCTACGCCCACTACATGGGCTACAACCCGGAAGCGGCCCGCAGCGCCGCGGACCGATTCATCCGCCTGCATCCCCAGAGCGCCAACGTCGACTACGCCTACTATCTGAAGGGTCTCGCGTCCTACAACAAGAACCGCGGCATCCTCGACCGGCTGTTCTCCACCGACGTCGCCAAGCGCGAGATGACCTCCGCCCGGGAAGCCTACGCCGACTTCACCGAGCTGCTCACCCGATTCCCGGACAGCCCCTACGCCCCGGACGCGCGCAAGCGCATGCTCTACCTGCGCAACCTGCTGGCGCGGCACGAGCTGCACGTCGCCAACTTCTACATGGAGCGCGGCGCCTACGTGGCCGCCGCCAACCGAGCCCGATTCATCGTCGAGAACTACTCCAAGGCCGAGTCCGTGCCCGACGCCCTCGCGGTGCTGGTCGAGGCGAACTACAAGCTCGGCCTGGAGGACGCCGCCAACGACGCGCTCCGGGTGCTCGCCCACAACTTTCCCCAGTACGAGGCCTTCGACGAGGACGGCAATCTGGTGCTGGCCGAGCAGATCCTCAATCGCGACCGTTCCTGGACCAATCTGGTGACCCTGGGGCTGCTCGACCGGCCCGACGTGCCCCCGCCGATCAAGCTCCAGCGGGTCGACGACGGCGCCGACTCCGGCGTCTGACCGCTTCGCCGCCGGCGGCTGACCCCGGCAGCGCCATGCACCGGCAGCGCGTCCCGGCAGGACGCCGGAACGGAGTCGGCGCGCGGGGCCATCCGCACTACACTGAATAGAGACGACGAACGGACGCGTCCCCGAACATCCGATGCTGGCCCATCGCGCTGAAATCCTCGACGAGATCGAGCGCCGACGCTACGCGCTCAATCTCAGCCTGCTCAAGATCTACAGCTACTACCGGCTGCTGGTCGGGCTCGGCCTGGCCGTGGTGTTTCAGCAGAACGTCATGGGCAGCGCCATCGGCCAGCTCGACCCGGTGGCGTTCCTCCGCCTGACCCTGCTCTACAGCCTGCTCAACGTCGTCAGCGTGATCTTCCTGCAGGTGGTGCCCCGGCGTCACTTCCACACCCAGCTGTTCGCGACGGCCCTGGGCATCTACGACATCGTGGTGCTGACGGCGCTGATGTACTTCAGCGGCGGCCTCGGCAGCGGCATCGGCCTGCTGGTGCTGGTGTCGGTGGCCACCGGCGCCATTCTGGTGACCGGCCGCCGCGCCCTGCTGCTGGCGTCCCTGGCGGCGATCGGCATGCTCTATCAGGAGCTGTACCTGTCGCTGACGGCGCCCCAGTACCCCTACGACTACTTCCAGGCCGGCGTGCTGGGCGCCCTGTGCTTCGGCGCGGCCCTGGCGCTCCAGTACCTGTCCCAGCGGGTGCGGGACAACGACATCCGCGCCCTCACCCAGGCCGCCGAGCTGTCCGACCTGGAGCAGGTGAACCGCCAGATCATTCAGCGCATGCGCACCGGCATCGTGGTGGTGGACGCCGCCAACCACGTGCGCATGGCCAACCAGTCCGCCCGGGCCCTGCTCGGCGTGCCCGGCCAGGACGACCTCGCCCGGCTGCCGGCCGTGCTCGAGCGCCATCTCGAGGCCTGGCGCCAGGATACCGAGCGCCGGGCCGCGCCGTTTCACGCGGCGCCGGGCACCCCGGAGATCCGGGCCAACTTCTCCGCCGTGCGCAGCGACGATCCGTCCGCGGACGTGACCATCTTCCTCGAGGACACCTCCGAGGTGCAGCAGCAGGCCCAGCAGCTCAAGCTCGCCGCCCTCGGCCGGCTGTCCGCCAGCATCGCCCACGAGATCCGCAATCCGCTCGGCGCCATCAGCCACGCGGCGCAGCTCCTGCACGAGTCCCAGGTCCTGGAGACCGGGGACCGGCGCCTGACCGAGATCATCCGCGACCACTGCAAGCGCATGAACGGCGTGGTGGAGAACGTGCTGGAGACCTCCCGGCGGCGGCCGCCGAGCCCCGTCCGGCTGCCCCTGGGCAGCCACCTGGCGGAGTTCGTCACCGCCTTCAGGGATGCCTCCGCGGACGCCCAGATCTGCGTCAACGTCGATCCCTACGACACCGAGGTGCGCATCGACAAGGGCCATCTCGACCAGGTGCTGACCAACCTGGTGAGCAACGCCGTGCGCCACAGCCGGGAGCACACCGGCCGGCCCATCGTGCACCTGCGGGGCGGTATCGACAGCCGCACGGAGCGCCCCTTCCTCACCGTGATCGACGAGGGACCGGGCGTGTCCGAGGACATGGAGAAACACCTGTTCGAGCCCTTCTTCACCACCGCCCGAAGCGGCACGGGGCTCGGCCTGTACATCTCCCGGGAGCTGTGCGAAGCCAATCAGGCCAGGCTCACCTACGAGCGCGCCGACGGCGGCGGCGCCTGCTTCCGGATCACCTTCAGTCACCCTGACCGCATCATCGCCTGACGGGAGCGGACATGTCAGAGAAGACCAGCGACAGCGCCACCAGCCCCGCCGGACGGCGGGTGCTCGTGGTGGACGACGAGCCGGACATCCGCGAGCTGCTGGAGATCACCCTCGGCCGCATGGGCATCGAGACCTTCGCCGCCGCCGACCTGACGGCGGCCCGGGCGCTGCTCGAACAGCAGGCGTTCGACCTGTGCCTCACGGACCTGCACCTGCCGGACGGCAACGGGGTGGAGCTGGTGGAGCTGATCGCCGAGCGGCATCCCCATCTGCCGGTGGCGGTCATCACCGCCTTCGGCAGCATGGACGTGGCGATCGGCGCGCTCAAGGCCGGCGCCTTCGACTTCGTGCAGAAACCCGTGGACCTCGAGCAGCTCCGCACGCTGGTCGACTCCGCCCTGCGGCTGGCCGCCGTGGACCCGGAGGACCGCCCCACCCGGACCCGGCTCATCGGCAGCTCGCCGGCCATGGACCGGCTGCGCGGCCAGATCGCCAAGCTGTCCCGCAGCCAGGCGCCCATCTACCTGAGCGGCGAGTCCGGCTCGGGCAAGGAAGTGGCGGCCCGGCTGATTCACGAGCAGGGGCCCCGGGGCGAGGCGCCCTTCGTCGCCGTGAACTGCGGCGCCATTCCCGGCGAGCTGATGGAGAGCGAGTTCTTCGGCCACGTGAAGGGCAGCTTCACCGGCGCCGTCTCCGACAAGGAAGGCCTGTTCCAGGCCGCCGAGGGCGGCACCCTGTTCCTCGACGAGGTGGCCGACCTGCCGCTGTCCATGCAGGTGAAGCTGCTGCGCGCCATCCAGGAGAAGGCCGTGCGCGCGGTCGGCGCGGCCCAGGAGCGTCCCACCGACGTGCGCATACTCAGCGCCACGCACAAGGACCTCGCCCGGGAGGTCGCCGAGGGGCGGTTCCGTCAGGACCTGTTCTACCGTCTCAACGTGATCGAGCTGCCGATTCCGGCCCTGCGCGAGCGGCCCGGCGACATCCCGGAGCTCGCCGGCCAGATCCTGGCGCGGCTGTCCGCCGACTACGGCGAATCCGCCCCGGAGATCACGCCGGACGCCATGGCCGCCCTCGGCGGCTACGCGTTCCCCGGCAACGTGCGCGAGCTCGAGAACGTGCTGGAGCGGGCGTTCACCCTGTGCGAGGGGGGCAGGATCCGCGCCGAGGACCTGCAGCTCGGCAGCGCGCCCCCGGCCGGCGGCGCCGCGGCCCCAGCGGGTGACGAGCCGGCACGGCACCCGCCGGAGGCCCCCGCCGCGGCTGCCGGGGCGCAGGGTCCGGAGGCGCCTGCCGCCGGGGAAGCGGCAGCCGGCGCGGTGACGCTGCCACCCGGCGAATCCCTGGAGTCCTTTCTGGACAAGATCGAGCGCCAGCTCATCACCGACGCGCTCGAGGCGACGCGGTGGAACAAGACCGCCGCGGCCAAGCAGCTCGGCATCACCTTCCGCGCGCTGCGCTATCGTCTGAAGAAGCTGGACCTCGACTAGGGCCGCCGCCTCGCCGCGGTGGCATCCCCCTACATCGCTGTGGGCCAACGGCCGCTGCCCCGGCCGCGCGGCAGCCGCTGCAATGGGCCATGGCACCCCGTGGCTTCACCCTCATCGAACTGCTGGTCGCTCTGGCGCTGGCGGGCATCCTGCTCGGCCTCGCCGTGCCGGCATTCCGCGAGCTGGTCGCCGCGCGGCGCACCGCCGCCGACATGAACCAGATCGCCGGCGCCATCGCCGCGGCCAGGGCGGAAGCGATTCTGCGGCGCCGCACCGTGACGTTCTGTCCGGGCGCGGCGGGACGCTGCGGCCCGGCCGACACGTGGCATGCCGGCCAGCTCGTGTTCGTCGACGTCGACGGCGACGGCCGCCTCGACGACGAAGACACCCTGACCCACGCCCTGCCCCCGCTGCGTCCCGGCGCCCGGGTCCGGTGGCGCGCCTTCCGGGCCCGCAGCTATCTGCAGTTCCAGCCCCGCGGCTGGACGCGCTGGCAGAACGGCAGCTTCCAGTACTGCCCGCCGGACGGAGACCCGCGCGGTGCGCGCATGGCGATCGTCAACGCCCAGGGCCGGGTGCGCATGGCGCGGGACGGCGATGGTGACGGCGTGGTGGAGAACGCCAGCGGCCGGCCGCTGGCGTGTCCATAGCCGGCCGCCGGACCGGCGCCCGGCCGCGGACGGCCGGGGTCAGGCGCAGTCGCCGGGTTCCGGCTGGCGGGCCACCCAGCGCGAGAATTCGTCCAGGGGCAGCGGCGGGCTGAACAGAAAGCCCTGGAGGGTGTCGCAGCCGGCCTCCCGCAGACTGTCCGCCGCGGCCTCCGTCTCGACGCCTTCGGCGACCACGGACATGCCGAAGTAGTGCGCCAGCTCGGTCATCATGCCGGCCAGGTAGCGGTGCGCGGCGTGATGCTCGATCCCCAGCACGAAGCAGCGGTCGATCTTCACCTCGTCGACCAGCAGCCGCGGGAATCGGGCCAGGGCCGCGCCGCCGGTGCCGAAATCGTCCATGGAGATCCGCACGCCCCGTCCGCGCAGGCCGGCCAGCCCTTCGAGCAGGCGGTCCAGGCGCCGGACCAGGCCGGCCTCGGCGATCTCGATCATCAGCCGGGCCGGGTCGACGTGCCAGACCGTCAGCTCGTCCATGATCAGTTCCAGCAGCGACGCCTCATCGGCGATGTCCGCGTCCAGGTTCAGGGACAGCGGCGGCAGCCACGGGTTGCCGGCCAGGTCGCGCACGCACTGGCGCACCAGGTGCTGGGTCATCGCCATCATCTTGTCCGCTTCCAGATGGGGCAGGAACTGGGCCGGCGTCAGCAGGCCGTCGGGATGCTCCCAGCGCACCAGCCCCTCGGCGCCCACCAGCCGGTGCTCCCCCGCCGCCATCTTGGGCTGGTAGTAGAGCTTGAGCTGATGCCGGGCCAGCGCCTCGTCCACCTGGTCGTTCAGCTCCCAGCGGCGGCGCATGTCCGCCAGCAGCGTCGCGTCGGCGAGCTGCACCATCCGCTCGCTGCTGCGCGCCGCTTCGCGGGCGGTCTCCGCGGCGCGGAACAGCGACTCCGCGTCCGCATCCTGGTCCACGCCCCAGGCGATTCCGGCCCGGACCTGCAGAGGAATCGACAGGTCGCGGAAACGGAACGGTTCCGAGAACACGGACTCGAGGCGAGCGCCCGCCGCCGCGGCTTCGCTCTCGTCGCAGAGCCGCCGCAGCAGCAGGCAGTGCTTGGCCTCGTGGATCTGAATGAGCTGATCGCCGGTCCCCGCCAGGCTCGACAGGCGCTTGGCGTACTCGGCGGTGGCGGCGCCGGCGGCTTCGCTGCCGAGCTGGCTCGTGGTGCGGCCCACCCCCTCGAAGGAAGCGACGCAGACGGCCACCAGGCCGCGCTGCCGCTGGCCTGCCGAGCCGTTGTCTACCACCAGGACCGGCCGGCTCATGAAGCGCGCGCCTGGCCCCGGCGTGGTGCGATGTGGATGCGTCCCATGACGTCCGCGCAATCCGTGCCGGAGTAGCACGACAGGATACGGAGGGGAACGGGCCGTTGGCGTGACGGGCCGCACGGAACGGCGGCCTGGCGGATCGGCACCCGTCGGATGGGGATCGTGAACGGGCAGGCCCGGCGCCGCCCGGCTGGGCCGGCGCCAGGGTCGCTCCGGCGCCGTTCAGCGGCGCCGGGAGCGGCGGTCAGACCTCCTGGAGCTCCACCTCGGGGGGCAGCTCCCGGAGCCTGACGATGCGGCGCTCCGAGGCCGAGATCCTCAGGAACTCGAAGTGCACCCGCATGCCGGTCGCGAGCATGGAGAAGGCGCCGTAGCTGCCGCCGATCTCCACGTCCGCGTCCAGGGCCACCTGGTAGCGCATGCCGTCGATGACGACGGTCTGCGCCTCCAGGCTCAGCTCCTGAATGACGCCGGCGCTCTCCGCCAGCGGATAGCCGTCGGCGCTCTGGGCGCTGGCCGTCGCCGACAGGGCGAGCAGCCACAGCCCGATGAAGCCGGTCGCAAGGACTCGAATCATGTCGCGTCTCCCATCAGTCTTCGCTCAGCTCGCGCCAGGACAGGCGGCCCGTGCGGCTCTCGTCCGGCGGCTCGATGCGGAACGGCAGACAGTCGTTGCCGCCGCAGGCGAACAGCCAGTCGGCGTCCCCTTCCCCGCCGAGGGTCGACAGGTCCACCAGCGCACCGTCGAGGTCGCCCTGGTTGAACAGCAGGCCCGCGGAGTAGGTGTCGCCGCCGTCTTCCAGCAGATCGTTCTCGTCGATGACGCCGTCCGTGTTGAAGTCGATCACCGGCCGGCCGATGTCACCCCCGGTCACCGCGTCGAGCACCAGGATGGCGCCGGGGCGGGTCCCGTAGCAGGAGAACTCGTCCAGGCTCGGCAGCACCGTGGTGGTGACGATGGCGCCGTTGCGCAGCACCAGCCGGCGGATGGCCTTCTCGCCCGGGAACTGGGCGTCCGGCGGGTTCCGCCCGGAGCTGTCCGGGTTCGCCGCGCCGGAGGTCGTCTGGGTCGCCCGCGGCATGTCGAGATCGATGTACCAGCCGTAGGTGCCCATCGTGCCGCCGTCGTCGGGCTCGTAGATCACGCTGTTGCTGGTGAGCGCCCGCCGCGTCTGCACCGGCGTGCCGGAGTCGTCGACGATGTTGGTGAGCGTCTGCTCCACCAGCCGGTCGTACTTGCTGTTCGGCTGGGCCATGGCGGGGCTAGTCTCGCCGCGGTCCCAAATCGCGTAGATCGACTGGATCTCCTCGTCGTCGGCGTCCTCCCGGGTGATGTAGCTGCCCGTGCCGAAGATCACCAGGAAGCCGTCTTCGTCCGGGTGCTTGATCACCAGCGGCTGGCTCAGAATCGGCTGCAGGCGCTCGACCCCGCCGTCGTTGTAGGTGGCGGTGAACAGGCGCGTGACGGTCCAGTCGCTCGGATTGGTCGAGCACTCCTGGGTCGTCGTATCCCGGTCGCACAGGTCGAACCGGTACAGGTTGCCCAGACGGTCGCCCGCGTAGACCCAGTCGACCGTGCCGTTCAGGTCGGTGTCGACCAGCGCCGGCGTGCCGAGCCCGTTGGGATAGCCCGCGAGCTGATCCGGCGCCACGGGCACGCCGCGGCCGGTGTCGAGCTTGATGAAGTCGCCCGCGCCCCAGCCGTCGAGACCGCGATCCATGAACAGCACGAACAGCTTGGCCACGCCGGCGGTGGAGTTCGGCCCGTTGCCGAAGATCGCCACCCACTCGTTGCCGTCGGTGTCCGGCACGTTGCTCATCGCCAGGCTCGGCAGGCTGAGGGCGTAGCCCAGATCCTTGACCGGCGCCCCGAGCGGATCCGTCAGGGTCGGGTTCGGCGAGATGTCGTCCTCGTCGGTGAACTCCCAGAGCACCACGTTGGAGGCATTGGCTTCCGTGGTGAAGGAGCCCGCCGGGTCGGTCACGTTCAGCGCGAAGTAGCCCTTGCCGCCGGCGCCGAGACCGCCGAGCAGGATGGTGCTCCAGTCCCGCCCGATGGACGTCGAGGACGGCCGCACGTAGGCGTCCGAGATCCGCGGCGACAGATCGACGAAGTACTTGTGCTGGTAGAACGGCGAGGTGAACTCGTCCAGATCATTGTGATAGGTCTGGGTGCCGTCGATCACCTTGTTCGGCACGAAGCCGAACAGCTCTTCGCCGGTCATGGCGTCGAAGCCGTGCAGAATGCCGTCGTTGGCGCCCACGTAGACCATCGGCTGACGGCCCTCCTGGTCGTCGACGAAGTCCGAGTACAGGTCGGTCTCGGGGTACGGGGCCTGGTCGCGGTGCAGGCCGCGGGCGTCGCCCACGTACACCGGGCTCGAATTGACGATGTCGCCCAGCAGGCCGTCCGTGGTCGGGCGGCGGCGCAGCGCACCGGCGGGCTGCTCCTGGCCGCGCTGACCGCGCAGGTAGTTCACCTCGTCGTTGTTGAGCACGAGCTGGTGGTCGGCGGTCAGTGACCCGTAGCGGAACGGCACGCCGGCCCGGGAGTTCCGGTCATAGGAGATGATGACCCGGTTGTTGGGCAGCTTGTTCGCCGGGTTGAGCTGCTCCGACGCCCGCCACTCGGGCACCGGGTTCAGCGTCCCGTCCGGGTTGACCAGCGTCGCCGACAGCTCGCCGGTGAAGTCCCGCAGGTCGTAGAAACCGCGATACAGCAGCGTGCCTTCCTGCAGCGAGGTCGAGTTGAACGCCGCCGCCGAGGTGGACGAGGCCGCCTGGGTGAACTCGAGGAACGCGGCCTCCAGCGCGGTCTGCAGCTCCTGGGGGTTCACCGCCGAGAGGAACTGACCCCGGCCGTTCACCGCCGCGTGCAGCATGTCGTCGATCTTGCCCTGGGGCGAAGCCTCGGGGTCCGGCCAGGCGAACGGCACCGTCGGATCCACCGGCAGCGTCGTCGGGTCGACGTCGCCGACCACGCCGAAGGCCACCGTGTAGGTCTTCATGTGCTGATGCATGCGCGGCGAGCCGGTGGCCGGGAAGGTGCCGTCGGGCGCCCCCAGCCGGTCGCGCTGGGACACCGGCACCAGATCGTCGTAGCCGGCGCGGATGTCACGCTCGTAGTAGTGCATGGCGACGTCGGCCAGGGTCTCGTCCTCGGTGTCGGCGTAGACGCCGCCGTCGAAGCTGCTGGAGTTGTCCGCGTCCTCGTTGCCGAGCCACCAGGGATCCGAGCCGTTCCAGTAGCCGTCGGAGAACAGCAGGGTGAAGTTCTGCTGACAGAAGCCCTCCGGCGCCGCCAGCAGCGGGTCGCTGCCGTGGTTGCCGGAGAAGATCTGGCCGGCCCGGTCCAGCGCCCGGCGCAGCGGGGTGCCGCCGCTGGAGTTGGTCCGGTAGATGTCGTCCATCAGCAGCTTCTTGTTGCCTTCGGTGTGGAGATCGTTCATCTCCCGCACGGGCTCCGAGCGGTTGTCGTTGATGGTCTCGTAGCCCACCCGGATGTCCTGGAGCTGGGAGACCACCTTGCCGAGGCCGTTCTTCGCCGCGTACTCCCGGGTCCGGTAGTACTGGAAGAAGTTGGCGAAGTTCTGAATCTCCTGGGCATAGGTGCAGGTCATCGGATCGCCGTCGTCCGATGCGCAGTCCTCCCGCGCCGGGCCGCCCGTGAAGGGCTCGTTGCCGGGCCGGATCTCCACCAGGGTATGCGGATCGTTCCACGCCAGCGGCGGGTTGGCCGTGGTGGCGTAGTAGTGCGGGATGTACATGTTGTCCACGGTACGGTCGCCCGTGCCGCCGCCCGTGCGCCAGCGCGGGATGTTGTCCGAGAAGTAGTCGTGATCGTCCAGGATGTCGAAGGTGTTGAACGGATCACGCGGGTTCAGCCGGACCGCCGACGGATTGGCGTTGGCGTACTCGTTGTTCTGGTCGTCCTGGCCCACCCACGGCGTGTACTGCACCTCGGGGTTGTAGTAGAGCCGGTTGTACTTGTGGTTGCGCGCCCGCCACAGACCGTACTGGTTGGCGGCGTAGCCCCACTGCACCATCTCGTCCTGGGTCGGCAGAATCCGGCCGTTGCCGCTGGTGGTGCCGAAGATGTTGTTCGGCAGGTCCCACAGGTAGTAGTACGTGGTGGAGCGCACCGACGACGTCGCGATCGGATCGTTGTCGATCACGAAGCCGCCCTGGGCGTCCTCGCCGGCGACGCTCATGTTCCAGTCCATGCTGCCGGAGTCGTCCATCATGATGATGACGTTGGGCGACACGCTGGTGGACTGCTCGAGGGGCACGTTCGACAGATTGAACGGCGTGGCCACCTCGCCCGGCGGCGGCGGCGGCGGCGGCGGCGTGGTCGCGTAGACGACGATGCGCGCCTCGTAGTCGGTGCTCTGGCTGGCGCCGTCGGTCACCCGGTAGTTGAAGCTCACCTCGCCGGTGAAGTTCACCGGCGGCGTGTAGGTGAACTCGCCGGTGGTGTTGTCGATTGAAACGACACCGACCGCAGGCAGCGTCTGGGGCAGAATCGACAGCGACGAGCCCTCGACGTCGTAGGCGCCGAACAGCAGCCCGTCGGTGACGTCCACCGTGAGGATGCCGTTCTCCAGCATGGAGAAGTTGCGCTGGGCCGGGGCCGTCGGCGGATCGTTGACCGGATTCACCGTGATCGTGACCCGGGCGGTGCCGGTGTCGCCGTTGACGTCGGTGATCACGTAGTCGAAGTAGTCGACGCCGTGGAAGTGCTCCTTGGGCAGGTACTCGATGTCGGTGCCGACGATGGTCACCGTGCCGTTCGCCGTGGTGCCGTTGCCGTTCAGCACCGGGTCACCGTTCGGATCCAGCACGATCACCGGGGCCGACTGGCTGTCACCCCCCGCACCCGCCGCCGTGATGGTCGTCGGGGTTTCGGCGAGGTAGTCGTTCACGAGCACCGGGATCAGCACCGAACCGCTGTCCTCGTCGATGGTCACGGCGTCGTCCGACGGCGCAGGAACGTCGTTGACGCCGCTGATCACCAGCTCGAAGCTGTCCGACACGCTCGCGCCCATGGAATCCGTGGCAGTCACCTGGATGACCGTCGTGCCGTTCTGGTCGAAGGCCAGATCCAGGGTCAGCGTGGTCCCGGTCAGGTTCACGGAGTCGAACAGGGCCGGATTGGTGTTGCCGGTTTCCGTCAGCGTCAGCACGTCGCCGTTCGTCAGAACGTCGGGGTCCTCGAATACGGTGCTGAGATCGACGACCACGTCGGGGCCGTCCTCGGCGCGGGTCATGTCGGGGATCGGGTTCGCGACCGTCGGCACGTCGTTCACCGGATTGACGGTCACCTGGATCGTGTCCTCGGCGAAGGCGCCGAAGGTATCGGTGGCACGGACCGTGACGTCGACCACGCCATGCTGGTCCGCGGCGTAGTCGAGAACCAGATCGGTACCCGCAACCGAAGCGGCGTCGAGCACCGCATCACCGGACAGACCGGATACCGAGTAGCTCAGGGTGTCCCCGCTGGTGGCCAGATCGACGTCGTCGAACACCCCGACCAGACCGATCACGGTATCCGCGGCGTCCTCGTCCACCGCCACGTCCGACAGCGGGCCGACGACCGTCGGCGTGTCGTTCACCGGGTTGACCGTGACATCGACGCCGGCCTCGACGAACAGGCCGCCGTCGTCCGTCGCGCGCACCGTCACCGTGCCGGTGCCGTGCTGATCCGCTGCGAACGTCAGATCGAGATCCGTGCCGCTCATGACGGCACCGGACAGGAACGGCGGCAGACCGCCGACCACGCTGTAGCTCAGGTTGTCGCCTTCGATGGCCAGGTCGACGTCGTCGAACACACCGGCCAGGGACACCGACGCGCTGCCCGCATCTTCCGGGAAGGTCACCGGCGCCGGCGCGCTGGCGACGAAGGGCGAATCGTTGATGGGGTTGACCGTCACCGTGAAGGTATCCTCGGCGAACGCGCCACCCGTGTCGGTCGCGCGGACGGTCACGTCCGCGGTGCCGTTCTGATCCGGCGCGTAGGACAGCACCACGCTGGAGCCGGCAATCACCGCCGTACCCAGCGGGTCGCCGGTGACCCCGGCGACCGTGTAGGTCAGGCTGTCGCCGCTGGTGGCGACGTCCACGTCGGCGAACACGGCCGACAGGTCGATGCTGCCGCCGGCGGCGTCCTCGTCGACCGTGACGTCGGCGATGGGCGCCACCACGGTCGGCGCGTCGTTGACCGCCGTGACCTCGACGTCGACGTCCACGGACACGGATTCGCTCTGATCGTCGGTGGCGGTGACGGTGACCACACCGCCCGCACCGTGCTGATCGGGCTGGAAGGTCAGCTCCAGATCGGTGCCGTTCATGACCGCGCCGGCAATGACCCCGGCGGGATCGGCCACGCCGCTCACCAGGATCGTGAGATTGTCGCCCTCCCGCGTCAGATCGACGTCGTCGAACACACCGCTCAGATCGACGACGCCCGTCGCCGTGTCTTCCGGAAAGCTGCCCGCCGGGACCGCGCCCGCCACGTAGGGCGCATCGTTGACGGCGTTCACCGTCACGTCGAAGGTGTCCTCGACGAACGCGCCGCCGCCGTCCGTCGCGCGCACCGTGACCGTCGCGACGCCGTTGGCCTCCGCCGTGAACACCAGGTCCACGCTCGAGCCGACCACCGAGGTCGAGTCGAACACGGGATCGCCGGCGACGCCGGCGACGGAATAGGTCAGCACGTCGCCATTGGTGGCGATGTCCGTGTCGGTGAAGACCCCGGACACGTCGATGCTGACGGGAGCGGCGTCCTCGTCCACCGTCACGTCGGCTACCGGAGCGACCACCACCGGGGCGTCGTTGACCGCCGCCACGGTGACCGTGAAGGTGTCCTCGACGAAGGCCGAGGCATCGTCCGTGCCCCGCACCGTGATCGTGGCGGCGCCGTTGGCGTCGGCCGCATAGTCCAGGGTCAGCGACGCGCCGGCAACGTTGGTGGAGGTGAACACCGCATCACCCGTGATGCTGGACACGCTGTAGGTGACCGTGTCCCCGGCCGTGGCCACGTCCACGTCGCCGATGATGGCGGACAGATCGATGATCAGGTCGGGATCGTCCTCGCTGGCCGAGACGTCCGGCGCCGGCGCGATGACCACCGGCGCGTCATTGACGGAGTTGACGGTGATCGTCACGGCCGCGGTGTCGGTGCCGAACGCCCCGTCGATCACCGTGTAGGAGAACGTGTCGACGCCGACGAAGTCCGCGGGCGGATCGTAGGTGAACCCGCCGTTCGAGCTGAGCGATACGGTGCCGTTCGTGCCCGCGTCGTCGATGGCGATGACGCTCATCGGCAGCGCGCCTTCGTTGTCGTCGTTGTTGAGCACGCCGCTGCCCGCGTTCACCGTGAGCTGGGTGTCCTCGTCCGTGACGTAGACATCGTCGAAGGCGATCACCGCCCAGGCCGACGCCGGCAGGAACGTCGCCAGCAGCGCGGCGGCGAGGCCGCCCAGGCTGCGCGCCGGCTTCACGGTATTCGGTTGAGACTGATTCATACGTCCTCCTGCGGTCCCCAGGCTCGGCCTAGTCGACCAGAATTCCGAACGTGCTCTGCAGCAGCACGCGGGCGTTGGCGCTGCCGCCGACGCCGCGCGCGGTGATGCGGAACATGGCGACGCGGTCCACCGGGTCCGGGTAGTCCGGCGTGAGCTGGTAGGGGTTCTCCACGCTGGCCACGTCGCCCAGATGCTCGATCAGGTACCGGGGCGGCTCGGCGACCACCGCGCCCGTGTCGGTGGGCGCGACCACGCTCTGACCGCCGGTCCAGATGTTCGCCAGATCCCAGGGATCCGGATCACCCGGATCGGCTACGTCCCAGAGTCCCGCGGCGCCCGCGGGCGTGAAGGCGTCGGTGTCCTCCACCGATGCCACGTTGGCCAGCAGGAACGCCTCGGCGTCGCGCAGCGCCGACTCGGCGGCCTGGAAGGCGAGCAGCGTGTCGTGCTCGTTGCGCGCCATGCGGGTCTCCAGCGTGGTGGTCTGCACCGCGGACACGCCGACGATGGTCAGCACCAGCAGCAGCACCAGGCTGATGAACAGGGCCACCCCGCGCTCGCGCCGGATGGCCGTCAACGACATGTGGACCTTGCCTTTCACCACTAGAACTCCGGGTTCGCGTTGCGCAGCACGATGGTCTTGGTGAACGTGCGCCGCAGCGGGTTGCCGTCCTCGGTGACCGCGTCGACGCTGTTGGCCGTCACCGACACGCGCAGCGCCACGACCTGGGACAGATCGACGGGATCGAACCCGAGGTCGTCCGCGGTGACGTACTCGTTGGCGTTGGCGACGTCGTCGTCGGTGTTGTCGATGCCGTACAGCACCTGCAGGTTCTCGATGCCCTGAACCAGCTCGACCGGCGCGTTCGGGCCGAGCTTCTGCCACAGCGCCAGCGGCGGCGTCTGGTTGCCGCCGCCGTCGAGGATGTTGGTGAGGCCGGCGCCCTCGGCGATGTAGAAGAACGTGCTCTGCACCCGGCCGACCAGCGACTCCTCGCCGTAGGTGCGGCCGATGTCGGTCAGCGTCGGGCGCGAGTTCAGGTACAGCCCGCCGCCCGGCGCCGCGTGCAGCAGCTCCACCGAGTCCGGCCCCGCCGCCGGCGTGCCGGTCACCCGGAACACCGCGGCCTGCTCGCAGTTGGACACCATGACGATGTCGTCCACCTGGATGTCGCTCGTGTCGGGAATGCGCGGGTTGCTGTTGGCGCCGGTGGGGAACAGTTCCTCGGTCAGGCGCCAGCCCGGCGTCTCCAGGCTGCGCACCGCCAGCACGTCCGTGCCGATGGTCACGTCGGCGGCCGGAATGCCGTTGGCCAGGTTGAACGAGTTCGAGGCCTGGGTGGGAAAGTTCGCCAGGTCGCCGGCGCCGCTGACGCTCTCCACGCCCTGGACCGGCCGGGTGACGTCGAACTCGGGCACGGACCCCGCGTTGGCCGGGTTGCTGCCGGTGAGGGTCCACACCAGGTTCTCTCGGGCGTTGGCGCAGCCGAAATAGCCGGCCTGGCGCGCCGCCCGGGAGATGAACTCCAGCGCGAACCGGGCGTTCTCCTGCATCCGGGCCTGGCCGTTCAGCACGTTGTAGGTCTGGGAGTTGCCGATGAAGAGCTGGACGATGCCGGTCACCACGATCAGGCCGAGGGCCAGCGCGAGCATCAGCTCCACCAGCGAGAAGCCGGACTGGCGGCGGCCCGGGCAGGATCTGGACAGAGTGTCGGGTCGGATCATGTCTGCCGTCCTCACGCCTGGCTGTCGATCACGACGTTCTGGACCTGGCCGTCGGCGCTGGTCCACTGCACGGTCACGGTGGCGTCGTAGACCCGGGTGCCGTTCGGCAGCACGTTCTCCACCACCTGGACGGCGCCGTCGCCGTCGGACAGGCCGCGCTGGTCGGGAATGGCGCCGGCGCCACGCAGGGCCACGCAGATGGCGTCGTCCCGGTACTCGCCGAGCTGGCACTTCCACAGCGCGGTGTCGAAGTCCACCATCTGCGCGGCGCTGCAGTTGGCGCCGTCGCCGATGCAGTCCGGCGGGTTCGGCGGCCCGTCGCCGAGGCCGATGCCGTCGTAGCCGTTGCTCGGATTGGCGCGGATCCGGTCCATCATGTCGTAGGCGAGCTGCACCGCCTCGCCCCGCTCCAGGGCCATGCGGTTGTTCTGCAGGCTCACCATCTGCAGCGCGGTCACGCCGAGCACGCCGATGCCCATGACCAGCACGGCCACCAGCAGCTCGATCAGCGAGAAACCCCGTGCCTTGCCGGGGCCCGATGCGTTCATGGTTACGGGTTGCACGTCAGCTCCTCAACGTCAGGCCGGCCGAGCACCGTGATGTTGATGATGCGGCCGGGATCCTCTTCGGCGTGGCACAGCCGGATCTGGCCCGCTGCCGCCGGCTGCGGCGTCAGCAGGCCCCGCGGGGTGAAGCGGAGCTGGTACACGTCGTGCCAGCCGGCCCCCACCGCGTCCATGGTGAAATCGGAGTCGGCGCCCAGGGCCTGGAAGCCGCGCAGAATGGATCCGTCGGAGTCGACCACCACGTTGTAGCCCTCGCCCCATTCGTTGGCGTCGTCACCCCCCAGGGCGACGATGCTCACGGTCTCACCGCGCCGCGCCGCCTCGCTGCGGGCATAGGTCACCGCCAGCACGAAGTCGTTGATGCGCGCCGCCGCGGTCCGCTGGCGGACGAAATCGTTGAACGCCGGCACCGCGAAGCCCATCAGGATGGCGGCCACGGCCAGCGCCACCATCAGCTCGACGATGGTGAAGCCTCGGGTCAAGCCTCGGGTGAGAACCCGATGCCGGTGCCGTGTCGTGTCAGCCACTCGATTCGCCATTCGATCCACTGTCCTTCCGGTGCTGCGCCCGTTCGGGCGGTCCGGGACTGATTGCAGGGTGAACTGTACGCGCCGCATGGAGGCCGGGGACTGCCATACCGACGAGCGGAGAGGTTTTACCGGACGAACGGTCGGACTTCCGGGAGCAGGGTCACTCTTCCCAGCCGGGGTTGCCGGCCCAGGTGCGGGTGCCCGCCTCGTCGTAGGTCAGCGCGCCGTCGCCGTCCATGGGGCCGCCGGCCACGGGGGTGGCCGTGAGTGTGAACTCGTCGTCGTCCGGAACCGCGACGCTGATCACATACCGGTTGCGGTCCTCGGAGCGCTGCTCGCACAGGTTGTCGAGGGTGGCGTCGTCGACGCCGTCGTAGGTGAAGGCCTGAGCGGCGAAGCGCTCCATCGCCTGGGCGCACTCGAGCAGGTCGGCCTGGGCTTCGGTGCGGTAGGTCCGCTGGCTGTACTGGTTGTAGAGCGGCAGCGCGACGGCCGCGATGATGGCCAGGATGGCCACCGCGATCATCAGCTCCACCAGGGTGAACCCGCCCGCGCGCGACATCTGGCTACGCATCGACACAATCCTCTCGCTGATTCCTTTCAGCCTAGGGCGCCGGCCCCCCGGGGGCCCATGGACCGCCGACGGGCGGTATCAATTCTCCGACGAAGGGTCGGGGGACAGCGGGATGCGGCGCCCGAGGTCCTCTACGTTCAATATAGACACGTCGAAGACGATGCGCCGCCCCGCGAGGGGATGATTGAAGTCGACCTCCACCGTGCGGTCGAACAGCCGGCGCACCACGCCGGGCAGCTCGCCGTCCGGCGCCGCGAAGCTGACGATGGTGCCGGGCTCGAGGTCCACGCCGCGGAACCGCTCCCGGGCGATGAGCTGGACGTTGTCGCGCCGGTGCTCGCCGAACGCCTGCTCCGGTGCCAGCTCGATCTGCGCGTCGTCACCGGCCCGCATGCCCCGCAGCGCCTCCTCGAAGCCCGGCAGCAGGCTGCCGTCGCCCATCTCGAAGGTGGCCGGCTTGCCGCGGCGGGTGGTGTCCACCTCCTCGCCGGACTCGAGCAGCACGGCGAAGTGCAGGGTCACGCGGCTGTGGTCGCCGATCACGTCGCTCACGAAGGCTCCTGATGTCGTTCCCGCCGGTACTCGGCGATCATCGCGCCGATCCACAGTGCCGCCCCCACCGTGAGCGCGGCGTCGGCGACGTTGAAGGCCGGAAAGTAGTGCCGGCCCCAGTGCAGCAGCACGTAGTCCACCACGTAGCCGTGCATCACCCGGTCGATGAGGTTGCCGACGGCGCCGCCGGCGATGAGACCGTAGACCCAGCCCATCAGCCGGGCCTCCGGAGGCAGCCGGCGCAGCTCGTAGACGATGAAGACCACGAAGGCGACCGCCAGGGCGATGAAGAACCAGCGCTGCCAGCCGGAGGCGTCGCTCAGCATGGAGAACGCCGCGCCCTCGTTGTGCCAGCGCACCCAGGACAGCACCGGGCCCACGGGCACCCGCTCGCCGACCGCCAGCACCGCCACCACCCAGGCCTTGACGAGCTGATCCAGCACCACCACGACGCCGGCCAGCGACAGCCACTTAAGCATCGGCGAAGTACTCCCGGGTGCTCTCGATGTCCCGGGCGATCTGCGCCTTGAGCGCGTCGAGCCCGTCGAAGGCGCGCTCGTCCCGGATCTTGCGTTTGAACTCGACGGTGAGCAGCCGGCCGTAGATCTCCTCGGCGAAGTCGAACAGGTGCACCTCCAGCAGCGGCTCCTTGCCGTCCACGGTCGGCCGCACGCCGACGTTGGCCACCCCTTCGTAGCGCCGGTCGAGCCCGCTCACGGTCACCGCGAACACGCCTTCGAGGGGCGTGCGGTAACGCTGCAGGCGGATGTTCGCGGTGGGCACGCCGAGCTGGCGGCCGAGCTGGCGGCCGTAGACCACCCGGCCCATCATGAAGTACGGATGCCCCAGCAGACGCTCGGCCTCGGCGAAGTCGCCGGCCTGGAGCGCCTCGCGCACCCGCGTGCTGCTGATGCGCTCGTCGTCCGCGGTGAGGGTCTGCATGCGGCTGACACCGAAGCCGTGGCGTTCGCCCGCCGCCTCCAGCATGGCGAAATCGCCCCGGGCGCCCTGGCCGAAGCGGAAATCGTCACCCACCACCAGATAGCGCACCCCCAGCCGGCCGACGATGAGGTCCTCCACCACCACCTCGGCGTCCATGGCGGCGGTGCGCTCGTTGAAGGGCAGGCACAGCACCCGGTCGAGTTCCGTGCGGGACAGCAGCGTGATCTTCTCGCGGAATCGGGTGAGCCGGGCCGGCACCACGCCGCCGCGGAAGTACTCCCGCGGGGTCGGCTCGAAGGTCATCAGCATGCTCGGCGCGCCCAGCTCGCGGCCCTTGGCGACCAGATGCTCGAGCAGCATCTTGTGGCCGCGATGCACGCCGTCGAAGCTCCCCACGGTGAGCACGCAGCCGCGGTGGCGGGGCTCGATGTTGTGCATGCCGACGATGATTTCCATCCGGGCATTATACGGGCGCGGCCGATGGCGGTCAGGCGCCGATGACCGCCCCGCAGCCGTTCAGGCCCGGTGCGCGAGATGCCCGGGACGGGTGCCGAGCAGGGCCGCGACCGCCACGTACAGACCCGCCCCGCCGGCCACCGCGAGGCCCATCCAGCCGGCCCGGACCCACAGCCCCGCCGCCAGCCAGGCTTCCGCGGCCGGCGACCACCACCAGAGAGCCAGGCCCATCGCCGCCGCCGCCACGGCGAACCGCCACAGCCCGACGCCGGTCGGCAGGCCCGTGAGCGCGCCGAACACGCCACGCCAGAGCAGCCCGGCGTGGACCCAGGCGGAGGCGGCGGTGGCGAACGCCAGCCCGACGTGGCCGAACCAGGAGAACAGCGCCAGATTGAGGGCCACGTTGGTGGTGACCGCGGCCACGGCGAAGCGGAACGGGGTGGCCGTGTCCTCCCGGGCGAAGTAGGCCGGCGCCAGCACCTTCACCACCACCAGCGGTACCAGCGCCACCGCGAACGCCTGCAGCGCCAGCGCCGCCATGCGGGCGTCGAGGGCGGTCATGGCGCCGTGCAGGAACAGGGTCGACACCAGCGGCAGGGCCAGCACGTACAGCGCCACCGCCGCCGGCAGGCCGAACAGCAGCCCGACCCGCAGACCCCAGGCCAGGGTCGCCGCGAAGCCCTTGTCGTCGCCGGCGCCCGCCAGCCGCGACAGGTTCGGCAGCAGCACGGTGCCGAGGGCCACCGCCACCAGCCCGACCGGCAGCTCCAGCAGCCGGTCCGCGTAGTACAGCCAGGAGATGCTGCCGGTGGCGAGGGTGGACGCCAGCATGGTGTCGATCAGGGTGTTGATCTGGCTGACCGAGGCGGAAAACATCGCCGGCAGGAACAGCCGCCCCACCTGGCGCACGCCGTCATGGGCCAGGGTCGGCCGGGGCATCACCAGCAGGCCCAGCCGCGCCACCGCCGGGAGCTGGAAGGCGAGCTGGACCAGGCCCGCCACGAACACCCCCCAGGCCAGCGCATACACGGGCGCCTCGAAAGCGCCGGTGGCGAACAGCATGGCGGCGATCAGCGTCAGGTTGAGCAGCACGGGTGTGAACGCCGGCACCGCGTAACGCCCGTGGCTGTTCTGCAGCGCCCCGGCGAAGGCGGTCAGCGAGATGAACCCGAGATAGGGAAAGGTCACCCGGAGCATGCCGGTGGCCACCTCGAACTGCTCGGGCGCGTTCCAGAAGCCCGGCGCGAACAGGGTCACCAGGGCCGGCGCGAACACCACGCCGAGCAGCACCAGGCTCCAGACCGCCACGGACAGATTGCCGGCCATGGCGGCGACGAACACCCGGAAGGCCGCCGCGTCGCCCTGCCGGTAGCGGGCGAGCACCGGCACGAAGGCCTGATTGAACGCCCCCTCGGCGAACAGCCGGCGGAAGAAGTTGGGAATGCGGAAGGCGACGAAGAAGGCGTCGGCCGCCGCCCCCGCCCCGAACACGTGGGACAGCACCATGTCGCGGACGAAACCGGAGACCCGGGACAACGCCGTCATCGAGGCCACGACCCCGCCCTGGGCGGTCACGTTCTGGCGGCCGTCCTCACCTCCGGTTGACATACCCGGACCTCGACGGCATATTACCGCGCCTTTCGCAAACTGACCCCCGGAGAACGCCTTGGCGAACAGCCCACAAGCCCGCAAGCGCGCCCGTCAGGCCGAGAAGCGCCGCGGCCACAATGCCAGTCAGCGCTCCATGGTGCGCACCTACATCAAGCGCGTGAACGCCGCCATCGGCAGCGGCAATCACGAGCAGGCCCGCGAAGCGTACGAGCAGGCCGTGCCCGTGATCGACCGCCTGGCGGACAAGGGCATCATGCACAAGAACAAGGCCGCCCGGCACAAATCCCGCCTGAACGCAGCCATCAAGTCGCTGCAGGCCTGACCGGGCCCAGCACCACCAGGTTGTCCCGGTGCACCAGCTCGGGTTCCAGCGCGAACCCGAGCCGGCCGGCGATCTCCGAGCTCGACGCACCGATCAGACGTTCCGCCTCCTCGCTGGAATAGTTCACCAGACCCTGCCCGACCAGCGCGCCGCCCGCGTCCAGAAAACGCACCACGTCACCCCGCGAGAACCGGCCGCGCACGGCGGTCACCCCCACCGGCAGCAGGCTGACCCCCCGGCTGCTCACCGCGGCGACCGCGCCGTCGTCGAGCACCAGGTCCCCTTTGGCCCGAAGCTGCCCCGCGATCCAGCGCTTGCGCGCATCGAGCGGCAGGATGGAGGCGCTCAGCAGCGTGCCGATGCTCTCCCCCGCCAGCACCCGGGCGAGCACGTCCGGCTCCCGGCCCGCGGCGATCACCGTGTCGGCCCCGGAACGCGCCGCGATGCGGGCGGCCTTGAGCTTGGTGACCATGCCGCCCCGGCCGAGCACCCCGCCGTCGCCGACCATGGCGTCGAGGCGCGGGTCCCCGGCATCGGCCCAGCGCACCAGCGGCGCCTCCGGTGCCATGCGCGGGTCCTGCTCGTAGAGCCCGTCGATGTCGGTGAGGATCACCAGGGCGTCGGCCTGCAGGAGATTGCTCACCAGCGCGGCGAGCGTGTCGTTGTCGCCGAAGCGGATCTCGTCCGTGGCGACGGTGTCGTTCTCGTTGATCACCGGAATCACCCCGAGATCCAGCAGGCTGGTCAGGGTGGCCCGGGCGTTGAGGTATCGCTGCCGGTCGGCCAGGTCGTCGTGGGTGAGCAGAATCATGGCGGTGCGCCGGCGGTGGGCGGAGAAGGCCTGCTCGTAGGCCTGCACCAGGCCCATCTGTCCCACCGCGGCGGCCGCCTGGAGCCCGTGCACGGTAGTGGGCCGCTGGCTCAGGCCGAGCCGGGCGACCCCTTCGGCCACGGCGCCGGACGACACCAGCACCACCTGACGCCCGCCCTCGAGCAGCCGGTTGATCTCCTCGCACCAGACCCGGATGCGCGCGTGGGCCAGGCCTTCGCCGGGGCTGGTCAGCAGCGCGCTGCCGATCTTCACGACGATGCGCCGCGCCTGGCCGAGGTGCCGGCGCTGTTGCTGATCGCTGTCTGTCACTGGTGGTTCGTTCCGGCGCTGGTCATTCGCGGGTCATTCGCGGGTGTAGACGACCTCGATCCCGTCGTCGTCCTCGTCGTCGTCGAGCACGTCGTCGGCGTCGTCCGCGCCCCGGCGGCCGGGCCGTTTTGCCAGGGCGCTTTTTAGCACATCTTCACCGATCCGCGCCTCGAGCGCGCGCTCCGACTCGGCGAACGCCTCGTCATCCTGCAGCGCCCGGCGATGGGCGGCCACGGCTTCGAGCAGCGCCCTCACCAGCTCGTCCAGTCCCGCTCCGGTGACCGACGACACGGCGTGAACGGGGCGCCCCGGATGAGCCCGGCGCAGATCGCCGAGCAGGGCCTCGCGCCGTTCCGCGTCGATGACGTCGCACTTGGTGAGCACCAGCCAGATCGGCCGCTCCGCCAGCGCCGGGCTGTAGGCCTCCAGCTCGGCCTCGATGAGGGCCACGTTGTCGAGCACGTCCGAGCCGTCCGGCGGCAGGCTGTCCACCAGGTGCAGTAGCAGCCGGGTGCGGGCCAGGTGCCGGAGGAACTGCACGCCGAGTCCGGCGCCCGCCGCGGCGCCGCCGATCAGCCCGGGAATGTCGGCCATCACCAGGCTGCGGTCGCCGTCGCCCCGCACCACGCCGAGACTCGGCGTCAGGGTGGTGAACGGGTAGTCGGCCACCTTCGGGCGCGCCGCGGACACCTTGCTGATCAGGGTCGACTTGCCGGCATTGGGCATGCCCAGCAGACCCACGTCCGCCAGCAGCTTGAGCTGCAGACGCAGCAGGCGGACCTCGCCCGGCTCGCCGGGGGTCGTGCGCCGCGGCGCCCGGTTGGTGCTGGATTTGAAGTGGGTGTTGCCGAGCCCGCGGCGGCCGCCGCGGGCCACCACCAGGGTCTCGCCGGCCTCGGTCAGGTCGCCGAGGGTCTCCAGGGTCTCCTCGTCCACCACCGAGGTGCCGACGGGCACCCGCACCCGCAGCGTCGCCCCCCGGGCGCCGGTCTTGTTGCGGCCGGCGCCCGGCTGGCCGTGCTCGGCCCGGTAGAGCGGCTGGAAGCGGAAGTCGACCAGGGTGTTCAGGGCGTCGTCGGCCACCAGCACCACGTCGCCGCCGTCGCCACCGTCACCGCCGTCGGGGCCGCCCTTGGCGACGTACTTCTCCCGCCGGAACGACAGCGCGCCGTTGCCGCCCTTGCCCGCTTCGACGCGGATGCTGGCTTCGTCGATGAACTGCATAAAAAAAAGCCCCGCTGAGCGGGGCTTGTCGGATCAGGCTTCGGCCGACGCCGGCTCGACGGTGACGTACTTGCGTTTGTTCGGCCCCCGGGTGACGAACTGGACCCGGCCGTCGGCGGTGGCGAACAGGGTGTGGTCCCGGCCCATGCCGACGTTGCTGCCGGCGTGGAACTTGGTGCCCCGCTGCCGGACCAGGATGTTGCCGGCCTGAACGGCCTGGCCGCCGAACTTCTTCAGCCCCAGGCGTTTGGATTCGGAATCGCGGCCGTTGCGAGTGCTGCCGCCTGCCTTCTTGTGTGCCATTGCAGGTGTCTCCTGATGCCCGTCGCGCCGGTCAGGCGTCGATGCCGGTGATTTTCACGTCCGTGTACCACTGGCGATGGCCCTGGGTACGTCGGTAGTCCTTGCGGCGCTTGAACTTGATGACGCGGATCTTGCGCGCGCGGTCGTTGCCGACCACCTCGCCCGTGACCTTGCCACCCTCGAGGTAGGGCGCGCCCACGGCGACCTTGTCTCCGTCGGCGACCATCAGCACCTTGTCGAAAACGACTTCCTGGCCCGGCTCGGCGTCGAGGAGCTCGAGGCGCACGATCTCGCCTTCCGTCACCCGATGCTGCTTGCCACCGCTCGCGAATACCGCAAACATAAATCCTACTCCCGCAACGACCGGACCGCGATCTAGCGGCGCGTCCGGACCAAGCCGATTGAACCAAAGCGGGAGGTTGGGTGATGGCGATCGCCGAGCCCGTCCATCCACGGGACCGGCCGCTACCTCCGCGCGTGAAGGCGCGGTATTCTACGGACAAAGATTTTCGATTACAACGAGATAGCAACCAAATAGCGGCAGACGGCGGGCGCCTCGTGGCATGGGCCGCGGCGGCCCTCCGGAACCCGGCGCGCGGCGGACATTCCCTGTAACACCCGGCGCCCGAGTCCGCTACCATGCGCCCGTTCGAGCGCCCGTTCGCGACCACAGGACAGACCGACATCGCCAGCAACGCCATCAGCTCCACCGCCGGCCTGGCCGCCGCCCGACAGGGGGCGCTGGCCGATGTCTACGCCCTGGTGGCGTCGGACTTCGCGGCGGTCAACGCCCTCATCCCGCGCCAGCTCACCTCCGACGTCGAGCTGGTCGAGGAGATCGGCCGCTACATCGTCGAGAGCGGCGGCAAGCGCCTGCGTCCGCTGCTGGTGCTGCTGGGCGCCCGGGCCTGCGGCTACGAGGGCCGCAACCACGTCCGCCTGGCGGCGGTGATCGAATTCCTGCACACCGCGACCCTGCTCCACGACGACGTGGTGGACCGCTCCGACCGGCGCCGCGGCCGGGCCACCGCCAACGCCACCTGGGGCAACGCGCCCAGCGTGCTGGTGGGCGACTTCCTCTATTCCCGGGCCTTCCAGCTCATGGTCGAGCTGGACGACATGGACATCATGGCCATCCTGTCGGATGCCACCAACACCATCGCCGAGGGCGAGGTGATGCAGCTCGCCAACGTCGGCAACCTGGCGCTGACGGAAGCCGCCTACATGGAGGTCATCCGCTGCAAGACGGCCCTGCTGTTCCAGGCCGCCGCCCACACCGCCGGCGTGCTGGCCAGCGACGACGCCGACGAGATCTCCGCCCTGCGCCGCTTCGGCCTGGAATTCGGTCTCGCCTACCAGCTCGTGGACGACTACCTCGACTACGCCGGCGACGCCGAGCTGATGGGCAAGAACGCGGGCGACGACCTCGCCGAGGGCAAGCTCACCCTGCCGCTGATCCGCGCCCTGGCGGAGGCGCCGCCGGGCGACGCCCAGGCCCTGCGCCAGGCCATCCAGTCCTGCTCCGCCGAGGCGCTCCCCCAGGTGCTGGACGTGGTCAGGCGCTGCGGAGCGCTGGATTACGTGCGGGATGCCGCGCGCCGGCACGCCGACGCCGCGCTGTCGAGCCTGGCCGCCCTGCCGGACACGCCCTACCGCGACGCCCTCGAAACCCTCGCCCGGTACTCCACCGCGCGGCTGAGCTGAACCGGGCCTTGCGCATTCCCGTCGTCCGGCATCTGCTGTTTCCAGCCCTGCTGCTCCTGCCGGCGCTGGGCGCGGCGGCCGCGCCCGGCGCCGGGCTGACCTTCGAACCCTGCGACATCCGCGGCAGCGACGGCCAGCGCGTCGTCGAGGCCGAGTGCGCCACCTTCGACGTGCCGGCCGACCCGGCAGACCCGGACGGCGACACGCTGGCGCTGTTCGTGGCGCGGATACCGGCGCTCACGCCGGAGCCGGCCGCGGACGCCGTCACCATCATCAACGGCGGACCCGGCGCCTCGTCGGTCTCGCTGTACGTGAATCTGGAAGGCGCCCTGTCGGCGCTGCGGCGCAACCGGGACGTGATCGTCATGGACCAGCGCGGCACCGGCCGCTCCGCGCCCCTGGACTGCCCGGCCCTCGATACCGCGACCTACCAGTTCGATCCCGCCACGGTCCGCGCGGCCACCCGGCACTGCCTGGACGCGCTGCGCCACGACCCGCGCCTGTTCACCACCAGCCTCGCCGTGGAGGATCTGGAGCGGCTCCGCCGGCAGCTCGGCTACCGCCAGTGGAACCTCTACGGCGTGTCCTACGGCACCCGGGTGGCCCAGCACTACCTGCGCCGCTACCCCGACGCCGTGCGCAGCGTGATTCTCGACGGCGTCGTGCCGCCGGACCTGGCCCTCGGCCCGGACGTCGCGCTCAACGCCCAGACGACCCTGGACGGCATACTCGAGCGCTGCGGCCAGGCCGACTACTGCGCGGCGGCGTTCCCCGACCCCGCCGGCCAGTTCCAGCGCCTGCGGGAGCGCCTCCGGGCGTCGCCGGTGACCCTCGAGACCCCGGACCCGGTGACCGGCCGCAGCCGCGAGGTCACCCTGAGCGACAGCCACCTGGCGATGACCGTGCGCCTGCTGAGCTACGCGCCGGAGACCGCCGCGCTGATTCCCCTGGTGGTCCACGAGGCCGACACGGGCAACTTCACGCCCCTCGCGGGGCAGGCCATGCGCATCGAGGCGCAGCTCCAGAGCGCCATCAGCTTCGGCATGCACAACAGCGTGGTGTGCACCGAGGACGTGCCTTTCTACGGCGACCTGACGGCGCTGCAGCCGGCGCTCGAAGCCGCCTATCTCGGCGCCGACCAGGTCCGCGCCCTGGAAACCATCTGCGGGCTGTGGCCCCGCGGTGTGCGCCACGACGACCTGGCCGAGCCGCTCCGCTCGGACCGCCCCGTGCTGCTGCTGTCCGGCGAGTTCGACCCCATCACCCCCCCGGCGTACGCCGAGCGGGCCGCGGCCGGGCTGACCCGCAGCCGGCACCTGGTGGCGCCCGGCCAGGGACACGGCGTGATCGCCCGGGGCTGCGTGCCCCAGATCGCCGAGGACTTCATCGAGGCCGCCGCCGTCGACGACCTGGACACGGCCTGCCTGGACCGCCTCGCGGCGGATCCCTTCTTCGTCGATCTGCTGGGACCGCCGCCGTGATCCGCGCCGAATCCTTGAGCAAGACCTTCGGCACGGTGCAGGCGGTGCGCGACGTGGGCCTCACCGCGCCCGACGGCCGCATCACCGCGCTGCTGGGGCCGAACGGCGCGGGCAAGTCCACCACGCTGCGGATCCTCGCCACCGTGCTCAGGCCGGATCGGGGCGCCGCCTGGGTCGACGGCCACAGCGTCGCCGACGACCCGGACTCGGTGCGCCGGGCCATCGGCGTGCTGCCCCACGGCGCCGGCCTGTACGCTCGGCTGACGGCCCGCGAGAACGTCGCCTATTTCGGCGCGCTCCACGGCCTGAAAGGCGCCGCCCTGCGGCAGCGGGTCGACGCGCTGATCGACCAGCTCGACATGGGCGGCTTCGCCGACCGCCGGGTGGGCGGCTTCTCCCAGGGCCAGCGCATCCGGGTGGCCCTGGCGCGCGCGCTGGTGCACGACCCGCGCAACGTGATTCTCGACGAGCCGACCAACGGTCTCGACGTCATGGCCACCCGGGCGCTGCGCGACATCATTCTCGAGCTGCGGGCCCAGGGGCGCTGCGTCGTGTTCTCCAGCCACGTCATGCAGGAGGTGGCGACCCTGTGCGACGACGTGGTCATCGTCGGCCAGGGCGTGGTCGGCTTCGCCGGCACGCTGGACGAGCTGCGCCGGCGCACCGGCGAGTCGGACCTCGAAGAAGCCTTCATCCGCGTGGTCGGCACGGAGGCGCCATGAGGGGCTTCGGCGTCGTCCTGGCCAAGGAGTGCCGCGACAACCTGCGGGACCGCCGCACGATCCTGGCCTCTTTCTCCCTCGCGCTGCTGGGCCCCGCCCTGTTCACCGCGCTGATGTCGTTCGTGCTGACGTCCACACTGGGCGAGTCCCGGGCCGGCTTCCGGCTGGCCGTGGTCGGCGCCGAGCACGCGCCGCGCCTGGTCGATCACCTGCGGCGCTACAACGTCGAGGTCGCGCCGGTGTCCCTGGACGATCCGCGCCAGGCCGTGCGCGACGGCGTCGAGGATCTGGTGCTGGTGATCGACGCCGACTACCCGCGTCAGCTCGAGACCGGCGGCGTCGCCTCGGTGACGCTGATCCACGACAGCGCCCAGATGGGCTCGGCGCGCCGCGACTTCGCCCGCGCGCGCCAGATGATCGGCCAGTACGGTCAGAAGATCGGGGTGCTGCGGCTGCAGCTTCGCGGCGTCGACCCCGCCATCCTGACGCCGATCCGGATCGGCGAGGTGGACACGGCCTCCCCCGCCGCCCGGGCGGTGACGATCCTCGGCATGCTGCCCTACCTGCTGGTGCTGGTGGTGTTCATGGGCGGGTTCTACCTGGCCATCGACGCGACCGCCGGCGAGCGCGAGCACGGCTCGCTGGAGCCGCTGCTGTCCCAGCCGGTGTCGCGCAGCGCCCTGGTGCTCGGCAAGATCGGCGCCGCCAGCGTGTTCAGCATGGTCTCCACGGTGCTGTTCCTGGTGAGCCTGTCCGTGTCGGTGCCGTTCGTGCCCCTGCACCGGGTGGGCATGTCGCTGTCCATCGACCCGCTGACCTGCCTGGCGATGTTCGGGGTGTCGCTGCCGCTGGTGGCCCTGGGCGCCGCGCTGCTGACCGCGGTGGCCTCCTTCGCCAAGAGCTACAAGGAGGCCCAGACCTACCTCACCGTGGTGATCCTGGTGCCGACGCTGCCGCTGATCGTGACCCAGATGCTCGACCAGGCGCCGAGCACGGCGCTGATGCTGGTGCCGAGCCTGTCCCAGGCCACCCTGGTGACCAGCCTGATCAAGGGCGAAGCCGTTTCCTGGCTGCACGTCGCCGTGTCCGCGGGCGCGACCGGCCTGCTCGCGGCCCTGGTGGCGTGGGTGGCCATCGCCCTGTACCGGCGGGAACGCATCCTGATCTGAAGGGACGTAGCCGAACCGGCGACGTCGTGGTTGTCGGCGTGCCAAAGCGCTCTTACAATACGCGCCCCTCGGCACCGCCGGGGAGCGTCGGAGTGTAGCTCAGCTTGGTAGAGCACCACGTTCGGGACGTGGGGGCCGGAGGTTCAAATCCTCTCACTCCGACCAACCTTTCAGATCGACCCGTTACCTCGCGATCGCGCCCGTCCAGGGCAGGAACCAGCCACACACCTGGCACGCCGGAAACGGATCCCGCAGGCGCTCACCCTGTCCGTCGGGCGCCTGACCGACGACGAGCTCGCGACGCCCGCCTTCTCTCGACTGCGAACCCTCTCTTCACGCAAGCGCTACGCGTCCTTCACCTCGAAACCACACCTCTTGGAGGATCGTGCGCCACCACACGAACCTGGGCGCGAATTGGATGAGAAAGCTTGCCGGTCTGCTGTCGGCCGTGGTCGTACATGCATTGATGTCTCAAACCGCAGTGGCACAGGACCCGGAAACGGCGCTGGTGCCCCTGCCCTCTGTCGACGACTTCACCCGAGGCAGTAATGGCTGGGCCTTCGGCCTGGGTCTGGGGGTCGAATACGAGTCCGCCTACGAAGGCTCGGACGAGTTCGAAGTCGAAGTCACGCCGGCTGGCGCAGTGCAATGGCGCCGCGGTGACGACCTCGTCTACTGGGCCGGCGAGGCGCTGGGCTGGCGGGGCCGGCGCGCCGACGTCTGGCTGCTCGAGGCCGCCGTCGCCTTCGAAGAGGGCCGCGAGGAGAGCGACTCCGACGATGGCCGGCTGGATGGGCTCGGCGATTCCGACGAGGACCTGGAAGTCGTGCTGCAGACGCGCCGGGCACTGGATGCCGACTGGCGCTACTGGCTGGACGTCCGGCTGGTCACCGGCGGCGACGGAAGCCTCGGTCTGTTCGGCGTGGGGCGCCGCTTCGGCGCGCGGAACGACGGAACCGGCCACGAGATCGCCATCGCTGCGGTCTTTCACGACGGCGACTATGCGAACAGGGATTTCGGTATCGACGCAGAGCAGTCGGCGGCATCCGGGCTGGCCGAGACCGACCTGAGCGGCGGCTTCCGCTCGATCGGGATCAACTACAACTATCGTCACTACCTCAACGAGAACTGGCAGATCTTCGGCGAGGCGGTCTACGAGCGCTATGGCAGCGACGTCCAGGACAGCCCGATCGCACGTAACGACTATGAAGCCGAAGTCGGCATCGGATTCATCTACGTGTTCTAGTGCAGTGCGCCGCCCGACTCCCGGGCCCGGGGCTGCAGCGCACGCTCCGGGCCCGGGAAACTGTGACGTCCATGGCGGAAGCGGCGTGTCGAAGCGGGGATACTCGTCACACCAGCAGTATCGGTAACGTCACAGGAGTTGCTCCATGGCCGAAGGCCCGAGCATCAGCATGCGGGAATACGTCGACGGCTGGCGCGGGATCGTGCTCGGCCGGGTGTTCACCCACGAGAGTGCCCTCCACTTCGTCCTCGAGGTGGACGACGCCACCGGCCTGTGCCGCGTCAGCCGGCGCCATGCCGGCCGCACCGAGATCATCCACATGCCCCTCGGCGAGGTGGTGATGCGGGTCAAGGGCGACCTCTGACCGCCCGCCGCCGCTGACCGCGCGCCCCGGCGGGGCCGCCTTCCAGCCCGAATCCGCCTGTTTCTGCCGCACCCGTGACCCGGCGCACGGGTCGCCCTTGCGTCGCGGATCGCCAGCCGTCATGCTCTCCCTGGACTGGGTGGGATTATTTTCCCATTTCCGAGAGAGGTACCCCCAATGAAGCAGTTCACCGTTCAATCCATCTTCTATCTGGCCGCGGCCACCGCGCTGGCCGCCTGTGGCGGCGGCGGCAGCAGCGGCAGCGGCAACCCGGCGGCGCCTGCCCCCGCGCCGGCGCCGGAAACGGGCACCCTGAGCGGCGCGATCACCGATGCCGCCGTCGACGAGGTCATCGAGGTGAACCTCCGGGTCACGGCCCTCGAGCTGCGCCAGGGCGACGACGCCGGACAGGACCCGGTGGTGATCGACCTCACCGACCCGGACACCGGCGAGCCCATGACCTTCAACCTGCTGGACTACCAGAACGGCGAGACCCTCGAACTGTTCGACGGCGAGGAGATCCCCGCCGGCACCTACGAGCAGGTGCGGCTGGTGCTGGAGGCGCCGGCCCAGACCCCCAACGCCTGCGACGGCCAGGATCCGCTGCTCGGCTCCTACGTGGTCGAGGACGACATGGGCACCCTCGCTGGCATCTTCGTGCCGAGCGGCGCCAACAACGGCATCCGCCTGAGCGCCCCGTTCGAGGTGCCCGCCGGCGGCTCGACCGCCATCGTGGTCGATTTCGATCTGCGCCAGTCGCTGCACCGGCCGCCGCCCTTCGACTGCTACTTCCTGCGCCCGTCCTACCGCATCGTCGAGACCGAGGACAGCGGCGCGATCGCCGGCACCGTCGACGTCGCGCTGATGGACGGTTCCAACGCCATGTGCAGCGACGACGACCCGGCGACGGGCAACGCCGTGTATCTCTACGAAGGCGCCGGACAGACGCCGGGGGATCTGAACGGCGACGACGCGGACGCGTCCGCCGAGCCCTTCGCCACCGCAGCGGTGACGTTCGACCCGCTGGCGGGCAACGCCGGGGAAGGCGCCTACCGGATCGGCTTCCTGCCGCCGGGCGAGTACACCGCCGCGTTCACCTGTGCGGCCGATCTCGAGCGGAATCCGGACCCGGAAGGCGAGACCGAGGACGAGCGGCTGGCCATCGACGACCTGATGTTCCAGCAGCCCCAGGACGTCCCGGTGGACACTGGGGTGACCTCGACCGCGGACTTCACCCCGGAGGCCTGAGCCCACCCCGTAGGAGCGCCCTCCCGGGCGCGATCTGCTCCCGGACGCCCGGGACATCGCGCCCGGGAGGGCGCTCCTACGGCGAGGTATGGAGGACCGCTGGCGGGGTCGCCTAGCTGGTACCCATGGTCTTGTGGCGCTGCGCCAGCACCGCGCCCAGGGCCTGGTCGACGATGTCGAAGCCCTCGCGCAGCAGGTCCTCTTCGATGATCAACGGCGGCAGAAACTTCAGCACGTCGTCGTTCGCCCCGGCCGTCTCCAGGATCAGCCCGCGCTCGAACGCGGCCCGGGAGGCGTCGCCCGCCACGCCGGGCTGGGGCAGTTCCAGGCCCCACACCATGCCCAGTCCCCGCACGCTGGGGCTCAGCTCGCCGTACTTGTCGGCGAGGCGGTCGAGCTCGCTCTTCATGATCTCGCCCTTGTGCACCACGGCCCGGGCCAGGTCCTCGTTGTCCCAGTAGGACAACGCCACCTCCGACGCCACGAACGCCAGATTGTTGCCGCGGAAGGTGCCGGTGTGCTCGCCGGGCTGCCATTGGTCGAGATCGGGCCGCATGAACAGCATGGCCAGCGGCAGGCCGCCGCCGATGGACTTCGACACGGTCACCATGTCCGGCGTGATGCCGGCGCGCTCGAAGCTGAAGAAGGTGCCGGTGCGGCCGTTGCCCACCTGGATGTCGTCGACGATCAGCAGAATGTCGAACTCCCGGCACAGCGCCTCGAGCTGCTGCAGCCACTCGACGCTGGCCACGTGGATGCCGCCCTCGCCCTGCACCGTCTCGACGATCACCGCGGCGGGCACGTCCACGCCGCTGCTGTTGTCCTCGAGGAACCGGCGCATGTAGTCGATGGTGTTGACGTCCGGGCCGAAGTAGCCGTCGTAGGGCATGAACGCCACGTTGTTGCGGGCGCCGTAGGACTCGTCGCGGTAGAAGTAGTTGCCGGTGACGGCGAGCGCGCCGAGGGTCAGCCCGTGATAGCCGTTGGTGAACGAGATGACGTTCGAGCGGCGCTTGACCATGCGCGCCAGCTTGAGCGCGGTTTCCACCGCATTGGTGCCGGTGGGGCCGGTGAACTGGATCTTGTAGGGCAGATTGCGCGGCCCGAGGATCGTGTCCTTGAGCTTCTGCAGGAACGCCTGCTTCGCCACCGTCGCTTTGTCGAGGCCGTGGACGATGCCGCCGCGTTCCAGGTAGTCGATCACCGCCCGGGTGATGTCCGGGTGGTTGTGACCGTAGTTCATGGTGCCCGCGCCCGCGAAGAAGTCGATGTAGCGCGTGCCCTGCTCGTCGTACAGCAGCGCGCCCCGCGCCACGTCGAAGATCGTCGGGAACGAGCGGACATAGCCGCGGACCTCGGATTCGAGCTCTTCGAAGATTCTCATGTTTCGCTCCTGGCCGGGGTTCACGGCCGGAAGCGACACCGGCGGCAGGCGCGCGAAGGCGGCGCCGCGGGTGCGCTCTTCCGAGCGCGAACACGGTGACTGTGGGGACAGCCTACACCAAACCCGTGATGCCCACGTGATGCCGGACGCCGGGAGCTTCCGGCGGACGGCCGCGCGGCACCGGCCACGTGTTAGCATCGCCGCAAAAAACGGAGGATGGACGGATGCAGAACTTCCGCCTGGACGGCAAGCACGTCGTCGTCACCGGGGCCTCGTCGGGCTTCGGCAGTCATTTCGCCGGCGTGCTCGCCGCGGCCGGCGCCCGGGTGGTGCTCGGGGCGCGGCGCACCGAGAAGGTCGAGGCCCGGGTCGCCGAGCTGCGCGAGGGCGGCGCCGAAGCCCTCGGCGTCACCCTGGACGTGCGCGACGCGGACAGCATCCGCGAGTGCCTGGCCACGGCCGAGGAAGCCTTCGGCCCCATCGACGTGGTGATCAACAACGCCGGCGTCGAGGCGGGTGCCAAGACCTACGCGATGATCGACGAGGACGACTGGGACTTCGTCATGGACACCAACCTCAAGGGCGCCTGGATGATGTCCAAGGCCTACACCGAACGCGTGGTGGCCAACGGCCAGGCCGGCGGCAACATCGTCATGGTCTCCTCCATCACCGACCGCCGCACCATCAAGGGCCAGTTTCCCTACGCCGTCTCCAAGGGCGCCATGACCCGCATGACCGAGGTCATGGCGCTGGAAGCAGCCAAGTACCGGATCCGCGTGAACGCGCTGGCGCCGGGCTACATCCTCACCGACGTCAGCCGCCTGCTGCTCGAGAGCGACCAGGCGCCGTCGTTCATGAAAGGCATTCCGCTGCGCCGTTTCGGCGAGTTCGAGGACCTGGACGGGCCCCTGCTGCTGCTGGCGTCCGATGCATCGAGCTACATGACCGGCTCGGTCGTGACCGTCGACGGCGGCCACGTCTGCGCCTCCCTGTGACGATCAGCGCTGGAGAGCGACCGTGAGCGACATCAGACCCTTCCGGATCGACATTCCCGAGCAGCAGCTCGAGGACCTGCGGGCGCGGCTGGCCCTGACCCGCCTGCCGGAAAAGGAGACCCCCGACGACTGGTCCCAGGGCGTGCCCCTCGCCTACATGCGGGAGATCCTCGACTACTGGCGCAACGACTACGACTGGCGCCGCGCCGAGGCGAAGCTCAACGAATTCGACGGTTTCCTCACCGAGATCGACGGCCTCGACATCCACTTCCTCCACGTCCGTTCGCCGGAGCCGAACGCCCTGCCGCTGATCATGACCCATGGCTGGCCGGGCTCGGTGTGCGAGTTCCTCGAGGTCATCGGCCCCCTCGCCGACCCGGCGAGCCACGGCGGCGACCCGGCCGACGCCTTCCACGTGGTCTGCCCGACGCTGCCGGGCTACGGCTTCTCGGGCAAGCCCGCGGCACCCGGCTGGGGCGTGGAGAAGATCGCCGACGCCTGGGCCGAGCTGATGAAGCGCCTCGGCTACGACAGCTACGTGGCCCAGGGCGGCGACTGGGGCTCCGCGGTGACCACCGCCATCGGCATCCGCGACCCCGATCACTGCCGGGCGATCCACGTCAACATGGTGTCGGCCCGGCCCGATCCCATCGACGACGACCTGAGCGAGCTGGAGAAGCGCGGACTGGCGGGCATGAAGCACTACCAGGACTGGGACTCCGGCTACTCCAAACAGCAGAGCACCCGCCCCCAGACCCTCGGCTACGGCCTGGTGGACTCGCCGATCGGCCAGGCGGCGTGGATCATGGAGAAGTTCTGGGCCTGGACCGACTGCGACGGCCACCCGGAGAACGCCCTGTCCCGTGACAAGATGCTCGACGACGTCATGATGTACTGGCTCACCGCCAGCGGCGCCTCGTCGGCACGGCTGTACTGGGAGAGCTTCGGCTCGTTCAGCGCCGGCGACGTGCAGACGCCCACCGGCTGCAGCATCTTCCCGAAAGAGATCTTCGTCTGCTCCCGGCGCTGGGCGGAGAACCGCTACCGGAACATCATCTACTGGAACGAGCTCGACCGCGGCGGCCACTTCGCCGCCTTCGAGCAGCCGGCGCTGTTCGTCGACGAGCTCAGGAACTGCTTCCGCCTGGTGCGGTGATGGCGGGCGCGGGCGGCAAGGTGCTGTGGACGCCGGACCCGGACCGGGCCGCGGCCAGCCGGCTCGCCCGCTTCGCCGAGGCAGGCGGCGCCGCCGTCGGGCGTGATCTCAGCGACTACGCCGACCTGCACGCCTGGTCCGTGGCGGATCCCGGCGCCTTCTGGCAGCGGGTCTGGGACGACGCCGGCGTCATCGCCTCCCACCCGCCCGATACCGCCGTGGCCGACCTGGACCGCTTTCCGGGCGCCCGCTGGTTTCCCGGGGCCCAGCTCAACTTCGCGGAGAACCTGCTGCGCTACGACGACGACCGGCCGGCCCTGGTGTCGGTGCTGGAGAACGGTCGCCGGCAGTCCCTGAGCTACCGCGAGCTGCACGCCCGCACCGCCGCCGTGGCGGCGCGCCTGCGCGCCCTCGGCGTCGGTCCCGGCGACCGCGTCGCCGGCTGGCTGCCGAACGTGCCCGAGACGGTGATCGCCATGCTGGCCACCGCCAGCATCGGCGCGGTGTGGTCCTCCTGCTCGCCGGACTTCGGCGCCGAGGGCGCCCTCGACCGGTTCGGCCAGATCGAGCCCCGGGTGCTGTTCGCCTGCGACGGCTACTTCTACAACGGCCGTCAGGTCGACACCGCCGCCAAGATGCGCCGGGTGGCCGCCGACGTCGGCACCATCGAGGCGGTGATCTGGGTATCGCTGATCGACGCCGTGCCCGACGGCGCCGAGCGGTTCGACGACCTGCGCTCGCTGGAGGCGCCGCCGCTGGTGTTCGAGCCCCGGGACTTCGACGCGCCCCTCTACGTGCTGTACTCCTCGGGCACCACCGGCAAGCCCAAGTGCATCGTCCACGGCGTCGGCGGCACGCTGCTTCAGCACCTCAAGGAGCACCGGCTGCACGTGGACCTCGACCGGGACGACGTGCTGTTCTTCTTCACCACCTGCGGCTGGATGATGTGGAACTGGCTGGTGAGCGGCCTCGCCAGCGGCGCGGCCCTGGTGCTCTACGACGGCTCGCCGTTCCGGCCGGGCCCGAACGCGCTCATGGACATGGCCGAGCGGGAAGGCGTCACCGTGTTCGGCACCAGCGCCAAGTATCTGTCGGCGCTGGAAAAATCCGGGCGCCGGCCGATCCGCAGCCATGACCTCGGCGCCCTGCGCAGCGTGCTGTCCACCGGCTCGCCGCTGGCCGCGGACGGCTTCCGGTTCGTCTACGAAGACATCAAGCAGGACGTTCACCTGGCGTCCATCTCCGGCGGCACCGATCTGATTTCCTGCTTCGTGCTCGGCGCCCCGACGCTGCCGGTGCGCGAGGGGGAGATCCAGTGCGCCGGGCTGGGCATGGCCGTGGACGTCTGGGACGACGACGGCCGCCCGTTGCGCGGCGCCAAGGGCGAGCTGGTGTGCACGCGGCCCTTCCCCTCCTGCCCCATCGGTTTCTGGAACGACCCGGGCGGCCAGCGCATGCACGACGCCTACTTCTCCCGGTTTCCCGGGGTCTGGGCCCACGGCGACTTCGCCGAGATCACGCCCCACGGCGGCTTCGTCATTCACGGCCGCAGCGACGCCGTGCTCAACCCCGGCGGGGTGCGGATCGGCACCGCCGAGATCTACGCCGTGGTGGAACACTTCGACGAGGTCGAGGAGGCGCTGTGCGTCGGCCAGCGCTGGGACGACGACGTGCGCGTGGTGCTGTTCGTGCGGATGCGCGAGGGCGCCGAGCTGGACGACGCGCTGCGCGACCGCATCCGCGCCGCGGTGAGAGCCCAGGCCAGCCCGCGCCACGTGCCGGCGAAGATCCTCGCCGTTCCCGACATTCCGCGCACCCGCTCGGGCAAGATCGTCGAGCTGGCGGTGCGCTCGGTGATTCACGGCGAGCCGGTGCGCAACACCTCGGCGCTCGCCAACCCCGAGGCCCTCGATCACTTCCGCCGCCGCACCGAGCTCCACCAACCCTGACGCCTGCGCACCTGCCTGGCCTGACGCCTGCGCACCTGCGTGTCGTGACGTCCGCGCACCTGCGTGTCGTGACGTTCGCGCACCTGCGTGTAGGAGCGGCCTCCCGGCCGCGATCTCTCGATACGAAATCGCCAGGCCGCGGCCTCGCGGGGGCCGATCGCGGCCGGGAGGCCGCTCCTACATCTGGGATGGCAGTGCTATAAACACGGTTCGGGCATCGAGAGGGGGAGACTCATGCGCCTGCTCACCATCGTCGCCGCCGTCACGCTGACCGCGACCATCACCGGCTGCAGCCAGCCCGGCCAACCCGGCGAGGCGGACCCCGAAGCCACCGCGCCGGCGCCGGACGCGGCCCCAGCCACGCCCGGCGCCTCACCGTCCGGCGGCCGCAGCGTCTATTTCGGCGACCTGCACGTGCACACCCTGTACTCCTTCGACGCGTTCATCTTCGGCACCCGGGCGACGCCGGACGACGCGTACCGCTACGCCAAGGGCGAGGCGATCCGCCATCCGGCCGGGTTCGACGTGCAGCTCGACCGGCCCCTCGACTTCTACGCCGTCACCGACCACGCCATGTTCCTCGGCAATCTGCCCGCCTGGGCCGAAGGCGAAGGCGCGACCGCGGACCACCCGGTGGCCGAGCGCATCCGCGACGCCACCAGCGTGGCGGCGCGCACCGAGGCGTTCCTCGGCATGCGTCCCTACCTGCAGGAGGGCGCGGACAACGAGCTGCTCGACCTCGGCGTCGTCCGCTCGGCCTGGGCGGACATCCGCGAGGCCGCCGCCCGGCACGACGACCCGGGCCGGTTCACGACCTTCGTGGCCTACGAGTACACGGCCGCGCCGGATCAGCAGAACCTGCACCGCAACGTCATCTTCCGCAGCGACGCGGCCCCCGAGCTGCCCTTCAGCCGGCTCGACTCGATGAACCCAGAGCGGCTGTGGGACTGGATGGACGAGCTGCGCGACCGCGGCATCGAGTCCCTGGCCATTCCCCACAATTCCAACGGCTCCAACGGCCAGATGTTCGCCCTGGCGGACTGGGCCGGCGATCCGCTGGACGCCGCCTACGCCGACCAGCGGCGCCGCAACGAGCCGCTGGTGGAGATCACCCAGGTCAAGGGCACCTCCGAGACCCATCCGGCCCTGTCGCCCAACGACGAGTGGGCCGGATTCGAGATCATGCCCTACCGGATCGCCACCTGGCAGGACAGCGAGCCTTCCGGCAGCTACGTGCGGGAGGCGCTGCTTAACGGCATCGCCTTCGAGGCCGCCGGGGGGTTCAACCCGTTCCAGTTCGGCATCGTCGGCGCCAGCGACACCCACACCGGCGCCGCGTCCCTGCAGGAAGACGCCTACTTCAGCAAGGTGGGCCTGCTGGATGCCACGCCCCAGCTTCGCGGTTCGGTTCCCCTCGACCAACCCGACGCGGACGGCAACGCCTACCGGGAGGTGTACTACGACACCTGGGGCGCGTCGGGCCTGACCGGGGTCTGGGCCGAGCACAACGACCGGGGCGCGATCTACGACGCGTTCCGCCGCCGCGAGACCTTCGCCACCAGCGGGCCGCGCATCGTCGTCCGGCTGTTCGCCGGCTTCGGGCTGCCCGGGGACGCCCATCGGCGGCCGGACCTGGCCGAGCTCGGCTACCGCCTCGGCGTGCCCATGGGCGGCGACCTCGCGCCCGGCGACGGCCCGCCGGTCTTCGTCGCCAGCGCCCTGCAGGACCCGCTCGGCACGCCGCTGCAGCGTCTGCAGATCGTCAAGGGCTGGGTCGAGGACGGCACGCCCCGCGAGCGCATCTACGACGTCGCCTGCGCCGACGGCCTCGAACCGGACCCGGAATCCCGCCGCTGCCCCGACAACGGCGCCCGGGTCGACCTCGAGACCTGCCGGATCACCGAGGGGCGAGGCGCGGCCGAACTGGCCGTCACCTGGCAGGACCCGGACTTCGATTCGCACCAGGAGGCGTTCTACTACCTGCGGGCGCTGGAGAACCCCACCTGCCGCTGGTCGACCTGGGATGCCGTCCGCGCCGGCGTGGCGCCTCGGCCGGACCTCGCCGCGACCATTCAGGAGCGGGCCTGGTCCTCGCCGATCTGGTATCACGGCACGGCGGGCGGCCCGCCGGAGGGCTGACCCGGCGACGCCCCGAATGCGGCCGCACTGTGTTAGCGTGACGGCTCCACCCTGCATCGAGGCGGCCGTGTCGGAGTTGCGTCGGCAGTTCGAGGAGCTCGGTGACAACGTCACCCGGCTGATCGGCCTGCTGGAAGAGTCGGAAGACCCGTTCTGGATCCCGTACCTGCGCCGCGGGCTGGCCCAGGTGCGCGAGAACCGGCTGTCCGGCGCCACCTTCATCCTGGGCTGCTTCGGCGGCCACGAGACCTTCTCGGATCTGGTGATCGGGCGTCGTTTCGAGGACTCCGACCCGCTGAAATTCCGCAATCTGAACGCCCGCCTCGACCACCTGCGCACCCGGACGTTCGAGTCCGCCAACGCCATCACGTCGCGACGGGCCTGGTGATCGCCATGGAACTGTCATCTGCCTTGTGATATTTCTAGGGGCCGGGAAGGAAAGCAGCAAAGGCCCCGAGGTGTTCAAACGCAAATCGAGTGGGCGCAAAACGCCCGTCAGAACCCTGAGCCACCTGTTCCACGGCATCGCCATCGAGCCCTGTGAGGGCGCCTGCGACGCTGCGCAGGCACTGGTCGGATCACGATTCCTGAGCGACGAAGCGCCGCGCCTGCCACTGGACGGCTGCACCAGCGCGGGGACCTGCCAGTGCGTGTACCGCCATTTCACCGACCGCCGGACCGAGGTCCGGCGCGAGGCCGACATGGGCCTGCCGATGCGGCAGGTGCCGGAGGACAAGCGCTACGGGGCCGGCCGCCGGGTGACCGACGCCTGAGCGGCCCGCCGCCGCTCAGCCGCCGTCGCCGGAGCCATCCCCGGTACTCCGGGCCGCTCGGCCGGAGAACGGCGGATTCCGCCTGAACTTCACCGACCACAGCCCCTTCGGGTGCCACGGCTGGGCCTCGCTCGTCCAGATGTGTGTCCTGGTCTTGAACGACGATGGATCGTCGAGCGCCCCGACTTTGACCGCGTACGCGTCCGGCATGCCCTCGCTGTAGGAATACAGCGGCGACCCGCAGGTGGCGCAGAACACCCGGGTGACGAGGTTGCCCGCCTCGGACAGGGTGGCGAACTCTCCGGGGTGGCCGCGGGTGACGCGGAACTGATCCCGCGGCACGCCCACCAGATAGGCGGGACCGCCGCCGGAGGCGTACTGGCAGGCCCGGCAGTGGCAGATGGTGCGGAAGGCGACCGGCTCGTAGAAGCCGAATCGGATCTCGCCGCAGGCGCAACCGCCGCTGACCTTCGTTCTGCCGTCTTCCAGCACCATGTCCCTGCGTCCCTGCCCCTGGCCGTCCATTCTGCCATTCAATCCGGCTGCGGCGAAGGCGGGTCGGTTGACCGTGCCCCGGGCGGTCGGCAGACTTGCCCGACATCGACGGAGGGAAGGGAACCGTGAGCCAACGAGCAATCTGCGCCGCTCTGCTGGCGCTTGTCGTCACCGGCACGGCATCCGCGGCCGGCGTGACCGGCATGAAACAGGGGGCCGGCGGCAGCGCGGTCCAGGGCGCGGCCGGCACCAGCGGCAGCACCGGCGGCGACGGCCTCGAGCGCTGCGACCGCCCGCTCGGCGCCATGGCCGTGGTGGAGCCCCAGGACTACGTGATGGCCTCGCTGTCCCGCTATTCGCTCGGCTCGCCCACCAGCATCATCCGCATGATGATCCAGCAGTCCAACTGCTTCATCGTGGTGGAGCGCGGCATGGGCATGCAGAACATGATGCAGGAGCGCGCCCTGATGGAATCCGGGGAGCTGCGCGGCGGCTCCAACTACGGCGGCGGCCAGATGGTGGCCGCCGACTTCGTGCTGACCCCGAACATCGTGTTCTCCGACAACGACGCCGGCGGCGTCGGCGGTGCCATCGGCGGCCTGTTCGGCCGCGCGGGCCGGGTAGTCGGCGCGGTCGCCGGGGGCCTGAAGTTCAAGGAAGCCCAGACCAGCATGCTGGTGGCGGACGCCCGCTCCGGCGTGCAGGTCGCGGCCGCCGAGGGCAGCGCCCGCAAGGCCGATCTGTCGCTGGGCGGCGTGCTGTTCGGCGGCGGCGCCGTCGGCGGGCTCGGCGGTTACGGCAGCACCGACGAGGGCAAGGTCATCGCCGCGAGCCTGGTGGACAACTTCAACAACGTGGTCGGCGTGATCCGCAACGACCCGAACCTGGTCCGCGACGTCGGCTCCCTGGCCGACGAAGCGGCCGCCGGCGGCTCGACGGTCGCAGGGGCCGTGTTCAGCGCCGGCGACGTGCTGCGGCCGAAGATCAACGGCGTGAAGCTGATGGCGTCACCGAGCGACGGCGGCGCGGAGCTGGCAGCCCTGAAGAAGACCGACGAACTGGTGTTCCTCGGCGAGGAGGCCGACGGCTTCGTGCGCATCGAGAGCGGTCACGGCGGCGGCTGGGTCAAGAAGGTCCTCGTCACCGACTGATCCTCGCGCCGGCGGGGCCGGGCCACGGCCCCGCATCCACCCGTGAGCGCGCTCGCCCGTGGCAGCGCTGTCATGTGCAAGCCCTCCCCCGCGGCAGCACGCTTCCGTGGGAGCGCTCTCCAGAGCGCGATCTCCCACGCCAGCCCTGCCTCAATCCTGGGTCAGCGCCGCCAGCACGGCATCGACGATGCCCTCCGCCTTGCCACGCATCTCGTCGTCGGTGGCGTCCTGAATCGGATGGGGCACGAAGACCCGCTTCGCATCCACCATGCCCAGCGCCCTGGCCTGGGTCTCCGCCGCGTCCCGGAACTCGCTGGACGCGATGGTCACCGCCGGGGTGCCCTGAATCTCGAACCATACCGTGTCATGCAAACTGCACGTGGTACAGGAGCCTCAGTCGGCCAGCGCCTCGATGACGAAGTCCGCCTCGCCGGCGATCTCGCGCCGCAGGGCGTCGGGCGCCGGCTTGGTGAAGGTCGGCTTGCGGAATCGCTTCACGGTGATGCCCGGCGCCCGCTCGGTGAGCAGAGCCTCGAGCCGGTCCAGCAGCACGTCGCCGCGCGGCTTGATGATGTCGAGCAGCGCGACCGTGCCGTGCAGCGCCGCCGGGCGCGGTGTGATCTGCCGCTCGACGGGCGTGCGCTCGTCGGTGGGGTCCAGAATGGTCGTCATGTCACCTCCTCGATTTTGGCGGAGACCGACTGGGAGCCGATCTCGCCGATGGCCCAGCCGTGGAAGGCGCCGGAGAACTTTCCGGCGTCCGACCCGGCGACCACGATGTGAATGTCCTCGCTGCGGCGGAACTTCGGCAGCCGCTTGTCCAGCTCCTCGTCACTCATCCCGTCCGCCGCGGCGCGCCGGAAACCGGTGCCCGAGCGCTCGTTCTCGACCAGTTCGCGGATCGGCCGGGCGCTGACCTCCTGGATGCGCGCCCGCAGCTCCTCCTTGCCCCAGCCGTCCCGCTGGAGCGTGTCGAGATGCTCGGGGCACACCACCAGCAGGGTGTCCGTGACGTAGTGCATCTGGGGGCTGAAGGCCGCTTCCAGGCACTGTCCCATGGTACCTGCGAGCTGGCTCGCGGTGCGGGACTCCTGGTCGACGATCTGCACCGGACCGCTGGTCATGGCGAACAGGCTCACCACCGAGTCCGTAGGCTCGAAGCCGCGCTCGACGTGCAGCGGCGTCCAGGGGCTGCGCTCCTCCCACTCCGCGAAGCACATGGTGAACTTCATCGGGTTGCCCAGCGTCGAGCGCTCGGTGCCGCCGGGGCGCGCGCCGCCGACGTTGCGCAGCACCAGCCGCAGCGCCCGGCCGATGGTGGCATTGGCCCGGTTGCCCTGCCCCAGCGCGCCGAGCCCCATGTTCATGCCCAGCCGCTGCCGGATCGGGCCGTTCACCACCATCACCGGGCTCGCGCCCATGGTGGTGGACATCACCCCGTGGGCGTTGAACCGGTCGGTGCAGGCCGCCTCGAGGGCCGCGATCACCACCGGCAGGTACTCGGGCCGGCAGCCCGCCATCACCGCGTTGATCGCCACCTTCTCCACCGTGGCCTCGGCCAGGTTCGGCGGCACCACGGCCACCACCTCCTGGGGGTCGCGGGCCGTGCCGGACAGCATCCGCATCACCCGTTCGGGGGTCGGCGGCACCACCGGCAGGCCGTCGGTCATGCCCTGGTCGAACAGGAACTCGTGGGGGTCGTCGGCGCTGGCGACCTCGATGCGCCGGGCGCGCAGCGGACTGCCGCCGGCCCGGGCGGCGAGCCGCTCGGCGATCAGCGGATCGGCGGACCTGCTGCCGCAGCCGGGACGCCAGGCCGGCAGAGCCTGCCAGTCGACCTCCGGCGCCACAATCCCAAGCGCTTCGCTCAGCGCGGCGGTCAGCGCCTGCCACTCCTCGCGCACGAAACCCACCACCGACTGCTCCTCCCCCTCGCCGCCGGTGACGAACAGGGTCGGGACCACGTCCAGTTCCCAGTCGTAGGACACGGTGAGCTCGGCATCGTCCAGCAGCGGCGCGGCCAGCTCGAAGCGCTCTTCCAGCATTCGATTGCCGGCTTCGTCCTGGCCCACGACCAGAAACGGCAGGTGCCCGGCGAAGTGCGCGCGCAGCCGCTCGACCGTCGGCAGGATCTCCAGGCAGGTCGGACAGTCGTCCTTGACGAAGCAGACCACGCTGCGCTCGGCCGGGTCGAACCGGCGGCGCTCGCCGGCGCCGTCCGTCAGCTCGAAGGCGGAACGGGTCACGACGCGTCCGCCGGCGGCGGCAGATCCAGCGCCTTCAGCATGCGCTTGAGCGCGAAATGGCGATAGCTCGTCAGCATGAGTGATTCCACCTCCTCCCAGACCACGCCGTCCTCGGCGTCGAGCGCGATCCAGCCATTGTGGCCCAGGTAGGCGGGCACGGTATAGCGCGGGTCCATGGTGAGCTGGGACTGCAGGTCGGCTCCGACGCGGAAGTGGAACTGCAGGCGCCGGTGATAGCGGCTGGCGGACGCGAACGTCTTCTTGCCGGCCCGCCAGGCGGGGTTGCCGAACTGCCGGATCGCGGTGACCTCGGGCAGGGCGCGGCAGCGCGCGTCCAGCCCGTCGACCAGCTCCCGGACCCTGGGCGGCGACAGCGGGTCGAACTCCTCGGGATCGATGCCCTCCGTGGGCGGTGACACCCGCCCCGGCGGCGCCATGGCCGCGGCCAGCTCGTCCGGCGCCACGTGGGCGTAGGCCTCGCGGATCAGCGCGTCGATGCGGTTCCAGTCCAGGCCGCGGTCGAGTTCGACGCCGAGCCAGCCGCGCGGACCGACGTAGGGCGGCACGAAGCATGCCTCCGGCAGCGCGTCCACGTAATGCTGCTGCCCGCCGGGCGGCAGGCACAGCCACAGCGCGACCCGCCCGTCGCCGTGATGGTTGACCGCGTAGGTGGCGAAGGTGCGGCCGCGGACCCGGAAGTCCGGCGCACCGTGGGACTCGACCTCGGCCGCTTCCGGCAGCCCCAGGCACAGGGTCCGCACCACGTCGCTGATGGTTCCGGCCATGTCGCGCCCTCCCTTCCTCAGATCCGCCCTACCGGTCCGCGGTCCCGCCGCCTGCGCCCGCCTCCCCGGCCTCACCGGCGTCGTCACGGGCGGCCAGCATGTCCCGGATCGCGACCTCGCCGAGGGGCTCGGCGCGCTTGACGCGCAGGCTGTCGTGCCACTCCCGGGCGAAGTCTCGCTGCAGCGCGCCGTTGACGGCGGCGGCCGCCGCCATGGCCAGCAGGGCGCCCAGGCTCGCGAGCGCCATGTCGCGGTGACCGTCCCAGACGTCCCCCTGGGTGCCGAGATAGTGAATGCCGAGGTCGCCGCCGAACGCGACGGCGGCCGCCCATTCGATGAGCTCGTAGGCGGCCGACAGCGACATCATGAGAATCAGCGGCAGGAAGTAGCCCCAGAAACCCCGCGCGGCAGCGATGCGCACGAACACCTCGCGGGCGGGGTAGCCCAGCAGCGCGCCGAAGGCGAAGTGCACCAGCCGGTCGTAGTGATTGCGCTCCCAGCCCGTCAGCTCGCTGACCGACCCGCCGAACAGCGCCGACGACCAGGCGTCGTAGGGCACCAGGGAATAGGTGTAGTGGGCGCCGACCGCGTGCAGGCAGAGAAACGTGAACACCAGGCCGTAGGACAGACGGGACAGCGGAAAGCGCCGCCGCGTGGCCAGCAGCCCGGCGGCGAACACCACCGTGAGCGCGTTCTCCAGCACCCAGGTCTCCCGATCGACGGGCGCGACCGCGAGCGCGAGCCAGATCACGGCGTAGGCCACCCCGAGCGCCGTGAACCATCGGCGATTGCGGTCCCGCCCCGCAGACTCGGACAAACCGTCCCCTCCCTCGATGGCCGCCGCCCCGCCGGCGGCCTGTGACGCACGCCAGTGTACTGCGCGCGGCCGGGCCACGCCCACCGCCCGAGGTTCGCGCGCAGGCCGGCGGCTCGCTTATGATGGCCGGCTCCAATCCGCACGAGCCAGGAGCCGCCATGAGTCGCCAGGACCGCATCGCCCAGGTCGCCGCCCGCTACACCGGGTCGCGCAAGTACAGCGGCATCGAGTGGCACGTGGAGCATCGCGGCAGCGTGCTCGCCGAGGGGCGCGCCGGACACGCGGACGCGCTGGCCGGCACGCCGATTCCCGACGGCGCGATCTACCGGATCTACTCCATGACCAAGCCGATCGTCTCCGTGCTGGCGCTGATGCTGATGGAGCAGGGCAAGCTGCGGCTGTTCGATCTGCTGTCCACCTACGACCCGGCGTTCGCCAACATGCAGGTGCTGCTGCCGAACGGGCGGCTCGTGCCCGCCGAGCGGCCCATCCACGTCGAGGATCTGTTCACTCACCGGGCCGGCTTCACCTACGAGTTCATCACCGGCTGCCACATCGCCCCGCTGTACCAGCAGGCGAGCATCAGCAGCGACGGTCTGTGCTCCCTGGACACCATGATGGAGCGGCTGGCGGAACAGCCGCTGGCGTTCCAGCCCGGCGCCATGTTCCGCTACAGCGTCGCCACCGACGTGCTCGCCCACGTGGTCGAGCGGGCCGCCGACCGTTCGCTGGACGAGCTGCTGCGGGAACAGATCTTCGAGCCCCTGGGCATGACGGACACGGCCTTCCACGTGCCCGAGGACAAGCACGGGCGGCTGATGCCCATGTTCGGCGTGACCGACATCAGCGAGTTCGCGCCGCTGCATCCGCGCCCCCAGACGCTCACCCCGGCGGACGTCTCGGAGATGTATCCCGCCGACCGGCCGGACTTCCGCCGCGGCGGCCACGGCCTGTTCTCGACCCTCGCCGACTACACGAAGTTCGCCCGCATGCTGCGCGACGGCCGCGACGCCGAAGGCCACGCGCTGCTGGGGCGCAAGACCATCGAGATGATGCGGACCAACCGCATTCCGCCCCATCAGCTTCCCCTCACCATCGGCATGAACCCCCTGCCCGGCTACGGCTGGGGGCTGGGCGTGCGGGTCATGATGGACGTCGGCCAGGCCATGGCGCTGACCGGCAACGGCGAGCTCGGCTGGGCCGGCGCCGCCAGCACCTATTTCTTCGTCGACCCCGCCGAGGACTTCCTCGGCGTGTTCATGACCCAGTATCTCGGCGCCGTTCTGCCGCTCAACGAAGAGCTGCGCAGCGCGGCCTACCAGATGCTGGACTGACCGCAAACCAACGAGAGCAAAGGAGACCGACCCCATGTCCGAAGCGCTGGAGAAAGCCAGGCAGGCCCTGGAAGCCCGCATCGGCGAGCGTTCCGAGCCCACCGACTGGTTCGAGATCACCCAGGAGCGGATCGACAAATTCGCCGACGCCACCCTCGACCACCAGTGGATCCACACCGATCCCGACCGGGCGAAGGACGGACCGTTCGGCACCACCATCGCCCACGGCCAGCTCACCATGTCCATCATGAGCTTCCTGCCGGGCGGCGGCGGCACCGGGCTGCCTGCCGTGGAAGGCGTGAAGATGGGCATCAACTACGGCTGGAACAAGGTCCGTTTTCCCGCCCCTGTGCCCGTCGGCGCCCAGGTCCGGACCAGCGGCATGCTCAAGTCCGTGGAGGCCAAAGGTCCCATGCTCGAGATCGTCAACGAGCTGACCATGGAGATCAAAGGCTCCGAGAAGCCGGCCTGCGTGGCCGAGAGCGTACTGCGCCTGGTGTTCTGACGGCCCGCGCCATCCGGCCGGGGTGCGGCACGCCCGCACTCCGGCTTGCCCCTGCCCCGGCGCCCGAATAAGCTCTTGAGCTGCCTTTTCGGCGTTTGACTTTCGGGGATCACTTTCGGGGATCAATAGGGGGGGTATCTCATGTCCGAAGCCGTCGCAGACAGCGGGCTCGAAGCATTCCGCGCGGACGTTTCCGCGTGGCTGGCCGACAACTGTCCGGAGGGCGCCCGGGGCCCCGGCCAGATCGCCACCGGCAGCACCAGGATCGAGCTCGAGCCGGACGTGAAACTGTGGCTCGACCGCTGCGCCGAGCGCGGCTACACCGCGCCGACCTGGCCGACCGAGTACGGCGGCGGCGGCCTGTCCCCCGCCCAGGCCCGGGTGCTCTACGAGGAGATGGCCGCCATCCGCGCCCGCTCGCCGCTCATGGGCATGGGGCTGTCGATGATCGGACCGACCCTGCTGGAATTCGGCACGCCGGAGCAGAAGGCCCGCCACCTGCCGCCCATCGTGCGCGGCGAGGTGCAGTGGTGCCAGGGCTACTCCGAGCCCAACGCCGGCTCCGACCTGGCGGCGCTGAAGACCCGGGCCGACGACAAGGGCGATCACTTCCTGTTGAACGGCCAGAAGATCTGGACCTCCGGAGCCGCCACCGCAGACTGGATGTTCGCCCTGGTGCGCACGGACTTCGACGCGCCGAAGCACGAGGGCATCAGCTTCGTGCTGCTGACCATGGACCAGCCCGGCGTCACCGTCCGCCCGATCCGCCTGATCTCCGGCAACTCGCCGTTCTGCGAGACCTTCTTCGACGACGCCGTGGCCAAAAAGGAGGACCTGGTCGGTCAACTCAACAAGGGTTGGACCGTCGGCAAGCGGCTGCTGCAGCACGAGCGTTCGGGGATCGGCGGGCTATCCGGCGGCGCGCGCCGCGCCTCGCCCGGCGAGGGCCTCGCCCGCGCGGCCAAGAAATACCTTGGGGAGCGCGACGGCCGCATCGCCGACGACGACATGCGCGCCACCATCCTGGCGTACAACATGCAGCGCGCCGCGTTCGCCCTGACCGCCCAGCGCGCCAACGAGGAGAACCGCTCCGGCACCCCGGCGGAAGCCACGTCGATCTTCAAGCTGGTCGGCGCCCGGCTGCAGCAGAACGGCGCCGACCTGAAGCGTCAGGTGATGGGCGTCCGCGGGCTCGGCGTCGAGGGCTTCGAGCCCGACGAGCTCGAGGCGACCAGCGAGTGGCTGTCGCTGAAGGCCACCACCATCTACGGCGGCAGCGACGAGATCCAGGCGAACATCATCGCCAAGCGGGTCCTGGGCCTTCCCGACTGACACCAGGTCGGCCGGGACGGCGGACCCCGTTCGATGCGACCTCCGGCCGCGGAGGTCGTGACGGCCCGGCGGGGCCGAGCTGGAGGCACACATGAGCTACCGGACCATCGGGATCACCACCCTGACGCCCCACATCGGCGCCGAGGTTCACGGCGTGGACCTGGCCCGGCCGCTGTCGAACGAGCAGTTCAGCGAGGTCTACCAGGCGTGGCTCGACTGGAAGGTCCTGGTGTTTCGGGATCAGCACCTCGACCGGGCCCAGCACAAGGCGTTCGCCCGGCGCTTCGGCAGCCTGCACGTGCACCCCATGCAGCACAGCTACGGCGGTGACCCGGAAATCCTGACGGTGAGGACCACCGCGGACTCGAAGTACACCGCCGGCAACGGCTGGCACACCGACGTCACCTGCGACGAGATCCCTCCCCTCGGCTCCATGCTCTACATGAAGGAAACGCCGGAGGGCGGCGGCGGCGACACCCTGTTCGCCGACATGTACCTGGCCTACGAGCTGCTGTCGGACACCATGAAGGCCATGCTCGACGGCCTGGTCGCCGTTCACGACGGGGCACTGCCGTACGTCGGCGCCTATGGCGTGCGTCCGCCCGAGGGTCAGGACTACCCCCGTCACGAGCACCCGGTCGTGGTCACCCACCCCGAGACCGGGCGCAAGGTGCTCTACGTCAACTCCGGCTTCACCTCGCACATCAAGGGACTGGCGCCCTGGGAGAGCCGCATGCTGCTCCAGGGCCTGTATCAGCACATCGCCACCGAGGTGCGGCTGCCGTGCCGCGTGCGCTGGGCGCCGAACACCCTGACCTTCTGGGACAACCGCTGCACTCAGCATCATGCGATCTGGGACTACCATCCCCATACGCGCCACGCCGAGCGGGTCTCGATCGTCGGCGATCAGCGTCCGGCGGCCTGAGCCGCCGATGCCCGGAGACCGGCTCTGACGTCGATACCCATCAGCGGTCTGCGGGTCGGTCACGCCGAGGACCCGGCGCTGCGCTCCGGCGTCACCGTCATCCTGCCGGACGAGCCCGCCGTCGCCAGCGTCCACGTGGTCGGCGGCGCCCCGGGCACCCGGGAGAGCGACCTGCTCAATCCCCTGCAGATGGTGGAACGCATCGACGCGCTGGTGCTCGCGGGCGGCTCCGCCTACGGCCTGGACGCCGCCACCGGCGTGCAGGCCTGGCTGCGCGAGCAGGGACGCGGCTTTCCGGTGCGCGACCTGCGCGTGCCCATCGTGCCCGCCGCCATCCTGTTCGATCTCGCCAACGGCGGCGACAAGGACTGGGGCCGGTACCCGCCCTACCGGGAGCTCGGCTACGACGCGGCGGCAGCCGCCGGCGCCTCGATGGACACCGGCCGGCGTGGCGCGGGCTACGGCGCCACCACGGCGACCACCCCCGGGGGCATCGGCCTCGCGGCGGAACGCCTGGCCTGCGGCGCGACGGTCATGGCCATCATGGCGGTCAATGCCGCCGGGTCGCCGCTGATCGACGACACCGGGCACTTCTGGGCGGCGCCCTTCGAGCGGAATGGCGAGTTCGGCGGCAGAGGCTGGCCGACGCCGATGCCCGCCCGCCCCGACCGGGTCCACACCAAGGCCGGCCACGACACCGCCGGGCTCAACACCACGATCGGCGTCGTCGTCACCGATGCCGTGCTGAGCAAGGTGGAGGCCAAGCAGGTCGCCGTCATGGCCCACGACGGCTTCCCGCGGGCGCTCTATCCGGTACATTCGCCGGGTGACGGCGACCTGCTGTTCACCCTGTCCACCGGCGCCCGGGCACTGGGACGCGACGCGCTGTCGCTGCTGGCCCTGGGCACAGCGGCCGCCAACGTGGTCGCCCGGGCCATCGCCCAGGGCGTCTACGCCGCCATGCAGAACACCGACGAGGGGGCCACGCCATGATCGACCCGGACGCCCTGCGACGGCGAATCGCCGGCAAACGCGACGACGTCGTCGAGCTGACCCGCTCGCTGATCCGTTTCCCCACGGTGAACCCGCCCGGCGAGGGTTACGAGGAATGCGCCCGGCACCTCGGTGACCGGCTCGCGCGGCGGGGCTTCGAGGTGGTCTACGAGCGGGCCGAGGGCGCCGTCGGCGACACCGACCGGCATCCCCGCTGGAACGTCGTGGCCCGCCGCGAGGGGCCGCGCGCCGGACCCACCGTGCACTTCAACGGCCACATCGACGTGGTCGCCGCCGGCAGCGGCTGGACCGTCGACCCGTTCGCCGCCGAGGAGATCGACGGCCGCATCTACGGACGCGGAAGCTGCGACATGAAGGGCGGCATCGCCGCCGCCGTCGTCGCGGTCGAAGCGCTGCTCGAGATCGCCCCGGACCTGCCCGGCGCCATCGAGATCTCCGGCACCGCCGACGAGGAATCCGGCGGCTACGGCGGGGTCGCCTACCTCGCCGAACGCGGTTACTTCTCCCGGCCGCGGGTCGACCACGTGATCATTCCCGAGCCCCTCAACAAGGACCGGGTGTGCCTCGGCCACCGCGGCGTGTGGTGGGCCGAGCTGGAGACCTTCGGCCGCCAGGCCCACGGTTCCATGCCGTTCCTCGGCGACAGCGCCATCCGCCACATGGGCGCCGTCCTCGCCGCCTTCGAGACCGAGCTGTTCCCCAGGCTGGCGGCCAAGCGCACCGACATGCCGGTGGTTCCCGACGGCGCCCGGGCGTCGACGCTGAACGTCAACAGCATCCACGGCGGCGAAGCGGAGGGCTACGACGGCCTGCCGGCGCCGCTGGTCGCCGACGCCTGCCGGCTGATCCTCGACCGGCGTTTTCTCATCGAGGAGCGGCTCGACACCGTCAAGGCGGAGGTGCGCGACCTGCTCGAGCGCCTGGCCCGCGAGCGCGAGGGTTTCCGCTACCGCCTGACCGACCTGTTCGAGGTGGTGCCGTCCATGACCCCGGCGGAGGACCCGGTGGCCCGGGCCGTCGCCCGGGCGGTCGAGCAGGTGCTCACCCGGCCCGCCGAGTTCGTGGTGTCGCCGGGGACCTACGACCAGAAGCACATCGACCGAATCGGCCGCCTGCCGAGCTGCGTCGCCTACGGGCCGGGCATCCTCGACCTCGCCCACCAGCCGGACGAGTACGTCGCCGTGGACGATCTGGTGGACGCCGCCCAGGTCATGGGACTCGCGGCCCTCGGGCTGCTCACCGGGGCGGCGGCGTGAGTGCCGGCCGCCTGGCGGGCCGAACCGCGCTGGTCACCGGCGGCGCGTCCGGATTCGGCGCGGGCATCGCCCGGCGCTTCGCCGCCGAAGGCGCACGGGTGATCGTCGCCGACCTGGCGGCGGACGCGGCCGAGACACTGGCCGCCGAGCTCGGCGCCGGAGCAGCCGCCCGGCAGGTCGACGTCGGCGACGACGGCAGCGTGGCGGCGCTGGCCGAACGGCTCGGCGCCGAGGGCCTGCTGCCGGACATCGTGGTCAACAACGCGGGCGTGGGCCAGGCGCCGGCGGCCCTGGAGGCCATGGCGCCGGAGGACTTCGAGCGCATTCTGTCGGTCAACGTGCGGGGCATCTTCCACACCACCCGGCACCTGGTCGGCGGCATGCGCAGCCGCGGCCGGGGCGTGATCCTGAACATCGCCTCCACCGCCGGGGTGCGGCCGCGCCCGGGGCTGACCTGGTACAACGCCTCCAAGGGCTGGGTGATCACCGCCACCCGGTCGATGGCGGCGGAGCTGGCCGGCGCGGGCATCCGGGTCAACGCCCTCAACCCGGTCGCCGGCGACACGCCCATGCTCGCCACCTTCATGGGCGGCGACACGCCGGAGAAACGTCAGCGGATGCTCGACACGATTCCGCTGGGGCGGCTGTCCACCCCGGAGGACCTCGGCAACGCCGCCTGCTTCCTGTGCTCCGACGAGGCCTCGATGATCACCGGCGTCACCCTGGAGGTCGACGGCGGCCGCTGCCTCTGAGTCACGCCTGCCCCGCGGCACGGCCGGAACAGTACACTAGCGTAGGGCGCCGCCGCTGCGGCGACGGGGACACCGATATCGGGCGTGCCGAGACCATGACCACCGTCGACCTGAGACGCTGTTTTCCCATCCGCCGGCCCGGCGTGACCGCCGGCCGCTGGCTGCTCGGCGGCGCCCTGCTGCTGGCCCTGCTCGCCGGCTTCTGGAGCAGCGGCGTGTTCGGCCCGCCCGAGCAGCGCAGCGGCCCCCAGGCGTCCTGGTCCGCCGCCCTGTTCTTCGCGGTGATCATCGCCTACATCGTGCCGGTGGTCGGCTACATCGGCGAGCGGACCCTGACCGCGCTGGACGCGCTGCGCCCCGTGCTGGCGGTGGACGACGAGCGGGTCCGGGAGTGGCGCACGCGCATCTACCGCAAGCCCGTTCGCTGGCTCGTCACGGTGATGGTCATCGGCGCGGTGAGCGGCGCCGCCCACAATCTGATGCTGTTCGAGGGCCCGGCGGTGCTCCTGGCCACGGCGCTGACCTCGCCGCCAACGGCCGCCACCGTGCTCGGCACCGCGCTGACCTGGCTGGTCACCACCCTGGCCATCGCCACCCTGCTCGACAACGCCATGCTGCTGGCCCGCTGCGCCCGCCACGCCACCGTCGATCTGCTGGACACCAGCCGGCTGCGGCCGTTCGCCACCGTCGCCGTGTCCTCGACCCTGGCCATCATCGGCGCCCAGGCGGCGTTTCCGATCATGAGCCTGCAGAGCGATGTCAGCGCGGCGGCCTTCTGGCCCGGCCTGCTCGCCACCGCCGTGCCGATGCTCGGGCTCGCCGCGCTGCCGGTGTGGCCCATTCACCGGCGCATCGCCGCCGCCAGGCAGGCGGCCCTGCAGGCGGTCCAGGGGCGCATCCGCGCCCTGTCCCCGCCGGACCCGGCGGACCACGAGCGCCTGCGGGCCCTGGAACCGCTGCTGACCTACCGGCGCGAGCTGCTGGCGGTGTCCGAATGGCCCTTCGACGTCGGCGTGATGACCCGCCTCGCCTTCTACCTGGTGATCCCGCCGCTCACCTGGGTCGGCGCCGCGCTGATCGAGAACGCGGTCGACGCGCTGCTGTAGGCTGCCGGAGCACCTGAAATGACCGATCACTCGCAACCCCGACCCCTCGTCGCCCTCCACACCTACCTGACCCGGCTGGTCGAGGGCAAGCTGTGGCTGCAGGTGCTCATCGGCATGGGGCTGGGACTGGTCACCGGCATCGTGATCGGCCCGGAGACCGGCCTGTTCCAGCCGGCCACCGGCGAGGTGATCGGCAACTGGCTGGCGTTTCCCGGCCGGCTGTTCCTGGCGACGATCCAGATGGTGGTGGTGCCGCTGGTGTTCGCCTCGATCGTTCGCGGCCTGGCGGGCGGCCCGGATCCGGGCGAAATCCGCCGGCTCGGCCTGTGGGCGACCGGCTTCTTCGCCGTGAGCACGGCCATCGCGGCCGGCATCGGCATCCAGCTCGCCCTGATGATCGAGCCCGGCGCGTATCTCGCCATGCCCGACACCGCCGCGGCCGCGGCGCCGGTCAGCGCCGCCGCGCCCCCGACCTTCGGCGAGCTGCCGAACGTGGTCATCGACCTGCTGCCCGGCAATCCGCTGAACGCCATGGTGGAAGGCCAGATGCTGCAGATCGTGCTGTTCGCCTTCATCATCGGCGTCGCCCTGGTGAGCCTGCCCCGGGACACCTCCCGGCCCCTGCTGGAGGTGCTGGGGTCGCTGCAGGAGGTGTCCATGGCCATCGTGCGCTGGGCCATGACCATCGCCCCGGTCGCCGTGTTCGGACTCATGGCGCAGCTCACCAGCCGCACCGGCTGGCAGACCATGCTCGGCCTCGGCGTCTACGTGTTCACCGTGGTGCTGGGCCTCGCGCTGGTGCTGGCCCTCTACCTGGTCTGCGTGCGGGCCATCGCCGGCCGTTCCCCCGCCGCGTTCCTGCGCGACACCCGCGAGCTGCTGCTGCTGGCCTTCAGCACGTCGAGCTCGGCGGCGGTGATGCCCCTGTCCATCAAGACCGCCATCGAGCGGCTCGCCGTGCGGCCCAGCACCGCCCAGTTCGTCATTCCGCTGGGCGCCACCATCAACATGAACGGCACGGCCCTCTACCAGGCGGTGGCGGCCGTGTTCCTGGCCCAGGTGTTCGCGGTAGACCTGAGCGTCGGCGGGCTCGCGCTGATCGTCGCCATGGCCGTGGGGGCTTCCATCGGATCACCGGCGACCCCCGGCGTCGGCATCGTCATCCTGGCCAGCATCCTGGCCAGCATCGGCGTGCCGCCGGCCGGCGTCGCGCTGATCATCGGCGTCGACCGGCTGCTCGACATGAGTCGAACCGCGGTCAATGCGAGCGGCGACCTGGTGGCCTGCCTGTGTCTGGAGCGCTGGCTCGGGCGCGACGCCGGGGACCGGCCGGTCAGCGGAAGCGCCGCTGACGGCGAATCCGGCCGCGCGGCCGCCGCCGAGGACGCGGACGCGCCTCAGAGATCCTCGGAGCGCTGATACGCCTTCGACAGGCGGCGCTCGTGGGACTCGATCTGCTGGGCCAGGGCGCCGAACACCTCGCGCTCGGCGGCGCTGCCGCCGTTCTCCGCCAGCTCGGCGAAGGTGCGCTGGAGGTACCCGTTCTGTTCCGCCAGCCAGCGCGTGATGCCGAGCGTGGACCCGGAGTCGCCGGGCGGCGGCACCTCGGTGGGCAGCTCCACCGTGTACTGCGCGTAGGTGTCGAGGGCGGCCGGCGCGCCGTCTTCCAGCAGGCGCGACACCGCGCCCAGCAGATTGCGCTGCTCGACCTCCACGCTGTCGAGGAACATCGCCACCCGCTCGTCGTGGTCGTCCCGCTCCCGGAGCTCGTCGAGGGCGTCGCGCACCTGCGACAGGTGACGGACGGCATGCTCGATGACGTCCCGGCCCTGGGTGAAGGTCACGCGTTCGTGGTGGCTCATGCTCGCTCCTGTCGAATGACGCCGGTCCGGCGCCGTCAGAAAAACTCCGGGATGTGCTTTTCCAGCTTGTCCGCCGCGAGGGTCGTCAGCTCCTTGTCGATGGTCAGCGCCACCAGGTCGGTGGTGGGACCGCTCATCTGAGCGCGGAGCTGGCCGAGAAAGCGCGGCGCGGCGACCAGCACCAGGCGTTCGAACTCGCCCGCGTTACGCGCCTCTTCCAGGCGCCCCGCCAGCCGCTTGGCGAAGATGGACATCTCGTGATCCTTGGCGGCGTTGCGGTTGCCGACGCCGTGCCGGCCCGCGCCGCCGGCGTCCAGCGATCGGCCGTCGCGGTCGGTCACCAGGTCGCCTTCGTGCAGCCGGTGCTCCGGCGAGAGCAGCACGTCGAACTCCTCGAGCTTCTTGTTGCGGTGGCGATTGAACAGCCGGGCCCGAGTTCCATCCGCCACGACGACCCAGGTATTGCCCATGGACACCCCCTTTCGCAGACTGTGTGGAACAGGCCTTGCCAAGCGCTTGCCAACCGCTTGCGCCTGTCACGGAGATGACACTAGCACTCTCGGCGGCCGGTATCGACAGGCCGCCGGCGGACGCCCTCAGGCGCCGAGCAGCAGCAGCGTGCCGCCGAACAGCACCCCGGTGGCGGCGAACACCACGAAGCAGTACCCCATGATCGCCCGCATGTTGAGCCCCGCCACCGCGAGCAGCGGTATCGTCCAGAACGGCTGAATCAGATTGGTCCACTGGTCGCCATAGGCAACCGCCATGACGATGTGCGGGTAGGCCACGCCCAGCTCCCGGGCCGCGTCGATGAAGATCGGCCCCTGCACGGCCCACTGACCGCCGCCGGAGGGAATGAAGAAATTCAGCGCGCCGGCGGCGAGAAACGCCCAGAAGCTCAGCGTCTCCGGCGTCGACACCGACACGAAGAACCCGGACAGGATCGACACCAGGGCGGTGCCGGTCATCAGCGCCATGATCCCCGCATAGAACGGGTACTGCAGCACGATCGGCCCGACCGTGCGGCTGGCGTCGGCGATGAGCCCCACGTAGTGCACCGGGGAGCGGGCCAGCACCAGCCCGAGACCGAGAAACGACCAGTTGACGATGTCGAGGGTGAGGCTGAATCCGCGCTCGGCGAACCACAGCCAGAGGAACCACAGCACCACGCCGCCCATGACCAGGGACAGGCTGCGCCGGGACTCGAGCCACTGGCCGGGGGTTTCGGCGACTGCGGCCGGACGCGCGCCGCCGGGCCCGTCGGCCTGGCCCGCGTAGGTCCGGCAGCGCGCCGGCCCCATGGCCGCGCACAGCCCGGCCACGGCCAGCACCGTGACCGCGGCCAGCGCCAGGTTCCAGGGCGCGAAGATCGTCTCGGTGACGGGAATGAGACCGGTCACCGCTTCCAGGGTATGGCCCGGGGTCGCCACGAACAGCGCCGACGAGCTCGAGTAACCCATGTGCCAGACGACGAAGCCGCCATAGGCGCTCGCCACCAGCAGGGGATAGTGCATGTCCACCCCGCGCTGGCGGGCCACCCGCGCCACCCGCAGGGCGATCAGCCCGCCCACCACCAGCCCCAGCGACCAGGCGATCAGGCTGCCGGCGCCGGCCACCGCGGCGACCAGGAAGTAGCCCTGCCCGGCGCTGCGCGGCAGCCGGGCGAGCCGGTCCAGGGCGGCGCCCACCAGGTCCGTGTGGGCCACGGCGTGGGCGCAGATCAGCGTGAGGGCGATCTGGGCGATGAAGGACAGCAGCCCGGTCAGGCCGAGCCCCCAGATCTCCACCGCCGCCGCCGGCGTCTCGTCCGCCAGGCCGACGGTCATGGCGAAGGTCACCAGGGTCAGCAGAATGGCGAACACGAATGCGTCCGGATAGAAGCGTTCGACGAAGACGACGAACGGCCGCGCGGCGCGCTCGAACACGTTCACAGGCGATCCCCCTCTCCAAGAAGGGGCTGATGGTAGCGTCAGTCGATCCGGCTGCGCAGCCAGGCCGTCTCGAGCCGGCGGTAGATGGTCAGCAGGCCTTCCGGCGGCGCCAGCTCGCCGCGCTGCAGGCACTCGATGAAATGCAGCGCCACCAGATCCCGCTGGGCCCGGACCACCACGCCGGTGAGGGCGCAGCGGCGGCCGTCGAGATCCAGCGCGATGGGCAACTCGGTGCCGGGCGCCAGGCGCAGTTCCTGGCCCTCGACCAGAATGCCCGTGAGGCTCAGGTCCACCGGGCGGACGGTCTGGGCGGCGGCGCCGCTGCCCAGGACCACGCGGAACGAGGCCCGCAGCGCGTCGGCCAGCGGCGCGATGCGCACCCGGAAGCCCATCCGCCGCTCACGCGGCAGATGGCGGCGCAGGAATTCCTCGAGCTGGCCGGCCTCGTGGGACGACAGCGCCACCTGGCGGCCGCCCTTGCCGCCCAGCTCCACCACGAGGCCGGACGGATCCGCCACGACCTTGAGGTCGCCAAGCGTCAGCGTTTGCATCCGCGGTCCATTGCCGTTGTGATGGTTGCCGTCGTCCGGAGTGGATCGTTCTTGAGCATAGACCAGTCATCCGCCGCTGCCAGCGTACCGGTAGTAGTCAACCGCCTTGCCGGAACCATGCGGTCCGGCAACGGCGACCTGCCCCTGACCCGGTCCGGACGGGCCTGGCGCTGGCTGGACGAGCTGCACCTCGGCGACCGGCATCCGGTGTGGCTGGTCGATCCGGACGGGATCGCCGGCCGGGTCCGCGAACTGCTCGACGCCGGCCACCGGCGGATCGCCGTCGGCGGCGGCGACGGCACCCTCGCCAGTCTCGCTGCCCTGTTCGTGGCCCACGACGCCGAGTGCGTGGCGCTGCCGCTGGGCACCCACAACCACTTCGCCCGGGACCTGGGCATCCCCCTGGAGCCCGCGCGCTGGACCGATCTGCTCGAAGCGGCCGGGATCCGGGAGGTCGACGTCGGCGAGGCCAACGGCAGGCCGTTCCTCAACAATCTGGCGGTGGGCCTGTACCCGAGGATGGTCCGCGAGCGCGCCCGACTCGACGGCGAGCGCCTGCTGGGGTCCAAGCGGCTCGCCTCCCTGTGGGCGACGATCCAGGTGCTGCGGCGCCGCGCCGGGACGATCTCCGTGTCGTGGCGCAGCGACGCCGGCCACGGCCGGTTCGACACCCGGGCGCTGCTGATCGCCAACAACGACTACGCCGGCGAGCCGCTCGCCCCGCTGTCGCGCAGCCGCCTGGACGGCGGCCGTCTGGTGCTGTTCCACCCCCGCTCGCTGGCGCCCGCAGACCTGGCGAGCATGGCCAGCTTCGCCCTCGCCGGCCGGGTGAGCGAATGCCCCGGACTGGACGTGATCCATGCCCGGCAGCTCGAGCTCGAGCTGCCGGGCCGGACCCTGCAGGTGGCCCTGGACGGCGAGTTGATTCGCATGGCCTCGCCCATCGTGATCCGCCACCAGGCACGCCGACTCCGCGTCGTCGTCGGAGCCGACTGAACGTGCGGCTGGAGCGCCTGATCCATACCGCCGACCTGCACTTCGGCGAGCACCATGCGGGCCTCGCCGCCCGGCTCGCCGACGCCGTCGAGCGGCTGCGGCCCCAACTCGTGGTGGTCAGCGGCGACCTCACCCGGCGGGCCCGCAGCCACGAGTTCCGCGCGGCCCGACGTTTTCTCGACGGGCTCGCGGCCCCGACGCTGGTCGTTCCCGGCAATCACGACATCCCGTTGCTGTCGCTGCGCCGGGCGTACGCGCCCTACCGCAAGTACCGTCGCCACCTGCACGGCGATCTCGAACCCGAGATGGCCTTCGACAACGCCCGGGTGCGCGGCCTCAACACCACCGTCAACTGGCGCTGGAAGGAAGGCTGGCTGCGCGACGTTCCGGAACCGCACGGCCCGGGCGGGGCCGGGCTCACCATCTTCGCCGGCCATCATCCACTGGGCGCCCGCCTGGCCGAACGCCTGCCGGAGCGCTCCCCGGCGATTCTTCTGCACGGACATCACCACCGGGCGGCGGTCACGCGCCACGGCTGCGTGCTGGAAGTCGGCGCGGCGACGCCCACCTCGCCCCGCCGGCGGGACGGCAGCAACGGCTTCAACCTGCTGACCCTGGACGGCCGCCGGGTCACCCTCGCCGTCCACACCGTCGATTCCGGCGGCAGCACGGTCCGCGACCGCCGCCGCTTCGACGCCGCCGCTTCGACGCCGCCACTGGCGTCTGGCGTCCCGCCGACTGACCTCCCGGCCGGAGCCGGCGCCGGCACCGGCGCCGGGACGGTCACCAGTTGAAGGTGAGGGTTCCCGGATTGCGGCGGTCCCGCACTTCCTGCCAGGCCCGCTGGCGGGCGCACAGGTCGTCGTGCTCCTCCGACAGCCACAGCGACAGCAGATCCCGTTCCGCCTGGGTGGCCGCCAGATCCATCAGCTTGTCTCGTACCGTGATCATGTCTCTCTCCCACCGGTTCACCGGTCGTTTCGTGCCGTTTCGCGCCATTCCACGGGCGCCTTCGGGAACATGAGTCACGTCCCGGTGGCGGAGGGTTCATCAATTCCGTCCACCCGATCGTTTACAAAGCACTGACAGCATGCGCAATTGATTCTCCGGGAGGCGGGTCGTTTAATGAAAAAGCTTCTGGGGGGAAGCAGCCGCGAGCGCGACCGGGGCACCAGCATCGACTCCGGCGCGGACGAGAAAGGCGCAAACAAGACATCCAGACGGCGCAGTGGCACGAGATTCCGCCTGTCGTTGAACCTTTTCCCCGCCGAGCGTGACCCACGGGTCGGATGCGAATTGCGAGCAGCCACCCGACGCAGACCCATCGGGCAGCGGCAAATGTCAGAACAGCCTTCGGCACAGGATACGGACCTCGAACTGGTCGCTCGCATCGCGACGGGAGACCGGCGCGCGTTCGAAACCCTGTTCCGCCACTACGGCGAACGGGTGTTCCGCTACGCGCACCGGCTGATCAACGACGTGACCAAGGCGGAAGAAGTGACCAACGACGTGATGCTGGAAGTCTGGAAGAGCGCCCCGCGCTTCGAGGCCCGGTCCCAGGTCAGCACCTGGATTCTGGGCATCACGCGGCACCTGGCGCTGAACGCCGTGCGGCGCAAGCAGCTCGACACGGTGGACATGGACGACGCGCCGCCGGTCGCCGACGACCAGGCGCCCACCGCGGGCATGGCCCACGACCAGGCGGTGCTGGAGCGCGGCATCCGCGCCGCGCTGGCGGATCTGTCGGCCGACCACCGCGACGTCATCGAACTGACCTTCTTCCACGGCCTGACCTACCCGGAGATCGCCGTCCTGGTCGGCTGCCCCGAGAACACCGTGAAGACCCGGATGTTTCATGCCCGCAAGCAGCTTCAGCGGCTGCTGCGCGGGCGCGGTCTGGACCCGGCCAACGTGGAGATGGCGTCGTGAATCGAGAAGAAGCTCAGGCCCTGCTGCCCTGGTACGTCGCCGGAACCCTGTCGCGGGAGGAGATGCAGGCCGTGCAGGCGTTCGTCGACAACGGCGAGATCAGCGCCGCGGACGTCGACGAGATGCGCTTCGTCGGCAACGCCCTCGTCGAGCCCGGTCCGGAGGAGCCGCGCTACGACCCGCAGATTCTCGCCCGGGTGCTCGACCGGCTCGACGACGTGCCCCAGGATGCCCACGACGGCGAGGAACCCCTGGTCGTCGTGCGCGAACGCCAGGCCCGGGCCGCCGCGGCGCGCCGGGCCGGCCCGGGATGGGTCGAGCGGCTGCGGGAGCGGTTCCAGTGGTCCATGACCCCGCCCCTGGCGCGGGCCGCCATCGCCGCCCAGTTCGCGCTGCTGCTGGGGCTCACCGTGGCGCTCACCCTCGGTGGCGAGGACGCCGGCGACGCGGGCTACGAGACGGTTTCCGGGCGTGCGGTGGGCGACTACACGCTGACCTTCGCGCCCGGCGTCTCGGAGGCCCAGGTTCGCACGCTGCTGCTGGAGGAACGGGCCAGCATCGTCGCCGGTCCGTCCGCCATCGGCCTGTACACCATCGACTTCGACGAAGGCGTCGACACCGCCGAGGCCGCCCGGCGGCTGCAGGCGAGCGGCATCGTCACCTTCCTCCAGCCCGCGCCGCAGCCATGATGCCGCGGACCGCCAGGCTTCTCGCCGGCCTGCTGCTGGCGCTGCCCGCGCTCGCCGTCGGTGCCGCCATGCCGGACGACCCCTACGCCACCGGCAGCGGCGCCTGGGGCCAGGCCCACGCCGACCAGTGGGCGCTGGAGCGTCTCCGGGTCTACACGGACATGACGCCGCCGCCCGGCGAGCCCGTAGTCGTCGCCGTGATCGACACCGGCATCGACTACACCCACGAGGACCTGGCCGCCGAGCGGCTCTGGCACAACCCGGCCGAGCAGCGCAACCGCCGCGACGACGACGGCAACGGCTACCGCGACGACCTGATCGGCTGGGACTTCGTCGACGACGACCCGAACCCCTTCGACGTCAGCGGTCACGGCACCCATGTCGCGGGGCTGATCGCCGCCTGCACGGACAACGGCCTGGGCATCGCCGGCGTCGATCCGACCGCCCGCATCATGACCCTGAAGGTCGCCAACTTCGCCGGCCAGGCGGCCAGCACGGCGGTGGCGGCGGCCATTCACTACGCCGTGGACCACGGCGCCCGCATCATCAACCTGAGCCTGGGCGGTGAGGTAATCACCGAGCTGGAGCGGGAAGCGGCCCGCCGTGCCGCCGACGCGGGCGTGCTGCTGGTGGTCGCGGCGGGCAACAAGGGACTCGACGCGGGCCGGTTCGGCTACGCCGGGCTGCCCGGCGCTCTGATCGTCGGGGCCAGCGACCTCGAGGACGGGCGCGCCGGGTTCTCGAACTTCGGAGCGGACGTGGACCTGCTGGCGCCGGGCGTCGACGTACTGTCGCTGCGCGCCCGGGACACCGACTTCATCGGCCTGTCCGGCGCGCCTGACTACCCGGCGGGCGGGGCCACCGTCGGTGAGGACGCCGGCTACTACCGGGCGTCCGGAACCTCCTTCGCGGCGGCCCTGGTCAGCGGCCTGGCTTCCCGGGTGCTGGCGGTGCGCCCGGACTACCGGGCCGACGACCTGCGACGGGTGCTGCTGGCCGGCGCCGTGGACCTCGACGCCCCGGGCACCGATCAGACCACGGGCCACGGCCGGGCGGACCTGATCGGGGCGCTGGGCGCGGACCCGAAGGACTACGTGGAGGCACGGCTGACCGGCGTGGACCTGTCCCTGGACGGCCAGCAGGTCTGGCTCGCCTTCACCGGCACGGCCGCCGGCGACGCCTTCGCCGCCGCCCGGCTGGAAGTGCGCCCCGATCCCGAGGCCGTGCCCGAGGGACCGCCCGAGGACCGTCGCCTCAGCCGCCGGGAGCGGCGCGAGATCGAGGAGCGCCTGGCGGCCCTGCGTGCCTGGCAGCCGCTCGGCGAACCCCTGGCGGAACCCGCCAGCGACGCCGTTCTCGCCCGGCGCAGCCTCGACGACCTGCTGGCCATGGCCGACGGCATCACCGCCTGGGAGGTACGGCTGGTCGTCGACACGGCAGACGGAGCGAGCCGCGAGTCACGTCTGCGGATGGCCCTGCCGCCACCGCCGGCACCCCCGGAGACCGGCGATGAGTAGGCGCACCCTGTTCACCACCCTGGCCGTTCTGGCCGCCGCCGGCCCGGTTTCCGCCGGCGCGCCCGGCGACTGGCAGGCGCCGTTCAGCCTGGACCTGCCCGCGCCGCCGCGTCAGGTGAGCCTCGCGGCCGGCCTCGACCCGGCCCGGTGGGCCGGTGAGGCCGGGCTCGACGGCTTCCGGCTGCTGTACCGCGGACCCGGCGGCAGCATCCTGCAGGCGCCGATGACGGACGCCGACTGGCAGGCCTTCCAGGCGGAACGCTGCGCCGCCCCCGGCGTCCGCTGCGAAACCGCCGCCTGCCGGGGCATCCAGTTCCGCGGCAGCGTGGACCCCGGCGCCCATGGCGGGCCGGACGGGGTGACCGCGCGGCTGGTGCGAAGCGAGCCCGAACTCGACCCGCTGGACGGTGACGGCGAAGGCGACGCCGCCATGTGCCGGCGGCCGGTCGCCCTCGCCGGGCCCGACCGCGCGGCGGGTTCCAGCCTCGATCTCACGCTGGACATCGACGGCCGGTCAGGCTCCCGGGCATCCAGCGCCACCGCGGTGGACGCCGCCGACGCCGCCCCCGGCGCCGAGCCACCGGCCGTGGACGCTTCCGCGGCCGGCCCGGACGGAGCCCCTTCGCCGGAAACCTCCGCCGCGCCCGCGGCGGCGCGTTCCTTCGCGTTCACCCTCGAGCGCGGTTTCGACGCCCTGGGCGGCGCGAGCCTGGCCGGCGAACGGCTGCCCGACGACACCAGCGACTGGTCGCTGATGGTCAACGCCGGCTGCACCGCGGTGGAAGTGCCCATGGACGCCCTGGAGCCGGCCCGGGTGCCCGGACACGTCACCGCGCTGGTCGACGCGGGCACCGCCGCCGCGGTCGCCCTCGCCTTCGGCGTGACCGTCGTCCGCGAGATCGAACTCGACGCCACCGACCAGGCGCTCACGGTATTCGCCGGCGCCGGCGACGTCGCTGCCGCGGCGGCGGCGCTGCTGCTCGATCCGCGGGTCAGCGCGGCGCAGCCGGAGTACGTCTACCGGACCACGGCGGACTTTGGCGCCGCCCGCCCGGATGCCGACGGGCAGACGGACGACGGTCCGGCGCCGGCCGCACCCGCCTACAGCGACCCCTTCGCAGCGCTCAGCTACGGGCCCAGACTGACCGGCGCGGCCGCGCTGCACAGCCGCGCGCGCGGCACGGGCCAGCTCGTCGCCGTGATCGACACCGGCGTAGACGCCGAGCATCCGGACCTGGCCGGCCGGGTGCGCGAAACGCTGGACGTCACCGGCGACGGCTGGAGCGCCGACCTCCACGGCACCGCCGTCGCCGGCATCATCGCGGCGACCGCCGACAACGCCGAGGGCAGCTACGGCGTCGCCCCGGACGTGGCGCTGCTCGCCATCAAGGCCTGCCAGCCCGTCGGCCCCGGCGCGCTGCGCGCCAAATGCCGCACCAGCAGCCTGGTCAAGGCTCTGGACCTGGCCATGAGCCGGGACGCGGCGGTGATCAATCTGAGTCTGGCGGGGCCGCCGGACGATCTGGTCGCCCGCTACGTGGCCCTGGCGGCCGGGCAGGACCGGCTGGTGGTCGCCGGCTCCGGCAACAACGGCCCGAACGCGCGCCCCGCCTACCCCGCCGCGCTGCCGGAGGTCGTGGCGGTGACCGCGGTGGACGCGGCGGAGCGGCGCTACGCGGACGCCAACCTGGGCGAGTACATCGACGTCGCGGCGCCCGGCGTGGACATCATCAGCCCCGCACCCGGCGGCAGCTATCCGCCCCTGTCCGGCACGTCCATGGCGTCGGCCCACGTCGCCGGCGCCGCCGCGCTGCTGCGCGAGCTCTCTCCGCTGCTCGGCGGCCGGGAGCTGGCCGCCGTCATCCGCGGCGCGGGCCGGGATCTCGGCGCGCCGGGGCGTGACGCCGAGTTCGGCATCGGGCTGATGGACGCCTGCGCCGCGGCGGCCCGCGCCACCGCGGACGCGGTGACCTGCGAAGCGCCCGGAGGCAGCCATGGCCCTTGATCGACATGCCCTGATGGTGGGACTGCTGGCGGTGGCCGTGGGCCCTGCCGGGCACGGCGCAGACGCGCCGGCGAGCCCGGCCGGCGCTTTCCCGGCATCGGACAAGGGCGGCTTCCAGTACTCCGAGCCGCCGACCTGGCCCGAGATCGAGCTCGACCTCGAACCGATCGAGCGCGAGGTGGCCGAGCAGGCCAGCACCCGCTGCGGCACTCCGCTGGCGGCGGCGCCGCTGGATCTCGGCGACGCGGACGGCTTCATGCAGAAGATGGTCGGCAAGGCCGCCGGCGCCGCCATCGGCTCCCTGGTGGGCGGCTTCCTCGGCGGCGGCGGCCGCAAGGAGGAACCCGAGCTGTACAAGGATCCGATCCGCCGCCGCGACAAGGCCCGCATCGATCATCCGGACGGCGACGCCCGGCTGCGGATCGGCGGGCGCATGTACGAGGACGGCATGCTGGTCAGCGCCCGGGTCGACCGCGCCCGGGGCAAAGGCACCTTCCACACCATGTTCCTCGAGAAACCCGACTGCTCCCGCATCTGGCCGGAGCAGTATCTCGGCTACGGCCTGTGGGGGAGCTGGAGCCTGTCCGTATCGGTCACCAAGACCACCAGCAGCTATCGCAACGGCGAGCTGGTCGACCGCAGCGTGGAGCGTTCGAACTGGTCGAGGTCCGGGGAGTTCGACGCCTCCCGGGGATTTTCCCTGTGGGACGAGGTCGCCGACGACGACCAGCTCAAGCTGATCCTCGACCCCGACCAGGCCTTCCTGGCGAACCTCCGCCGCGAGATCGGCACCCCCGCGTGGCAGGAGATGGGGTTCGGCGAGCCCACCCAGGGCATCCGCGATGCCGGCGCCCTGTTCCGGGTGACGCCGGCGGACATCACCCCGGGCACCATCGCCGTGGTGCACATCACCCACGTCGACGACGGCAGGTACCGCACCCTCGGGTTTCCGCTCACGATCCAGTTCGAGGAGGAAGGCAGGCTGGCGTTCACCCTCATGAACCCGGACGCACCCTGAGGTTTCACGCGCGGCCCACGGCGGCCGCGTCAACCTGATCCGAACCGGCTCCGGAGTCTGCCATGCTCGTCGCGCCGTTCTACGCCGCCGCCATGGCTGTCTTCTACGTTCTGCTCAGCATCCGCACCCTGCGGGTGCGGCGCCGGCTGCGCATCGCCATCGGCGACGGCGGCAGCGACGAGATGCTGCGGGCCATGCGCACCCACGCGAACTTCGCCGAATACGTGCCCTTCGCCCTGCTGCTGATCGTGCTGGCGGAGCTGCAGGGCGCGGGTCCGGGCTGGATCCACGCCCTCGGCGCGGCGCTGCTGGCCGGCCGGGCGAGCCATGCCTGGGGCGTCAGCCGCAGCCCCGAGGACTATCGATTCCGGGTCACCGGCATGTCGCTGACGTTTCTCACGCTGCTCGGTGCTGCCGCGCTGGCGATCGCCGTTCCATTCGTCCGGTGACCGCGCCGCGATGCCGCGGCGCGCCTCCCCGAAAATTTTTTGTTTCACGATGACTCCAGCATCGCAATTCGCTGGACTACGCCAGGGCTAGATACAGCAGGTTTATCAACCACTTAAGCGAGTTCAACATATGCCGGTGCTTTCCGAAATTTGACCCGGCTTCCCCTCGCGTGGCTCCCATGCGGCTCTTGGAAACCGGGCTTTCCGAGGAGTCATCATGGCGAAAATCAAGCTCACCAAGTCCGTAGTCGACTCGGCACAACCTCAATCCAAGGCCATCGAGCTCCGGGATACCGTGGTGCCCGGCTTCCTATGCAAGATCACCCCTGCTGGCCGCAAGGTATTCATGCTCCAGTACCGCACGAACGCCGGCGAACGCCGCAAACCCGCCCTGGGGCAGTACGGCGAGCTGACAGTCGATCAGGCACGCACGATGGCTCAGGAGTGGCTGGCCGAGGTGCGCAAGGGCGGCGACCCCAGCGCGGCCAAGAACGCTGCCCGTAAGGCTCCGACCATGAAGGAGTTTTGCCACACCTTCATGGAGGACTACTCCAGGCAGCGCAATAAGCCCAGCACGCAGCGAGGCTACCAGGGGGTCATCGACCGCTGCATCATCCCCATCATGGGCCGGATGAAGGTGCAGGACGTGAAGCGCCCGGACGTGGCCGCGTTGATGAAGAAGCTGGCCTACAAGCCGGCCGAGGCCAACCGCACCTTCGGCGTGCTGCGCAAGATGTTCAATCTGGCCGAAGTATGGGGCCTGCGCCCGGACGGCACGAATCCATGCCGTCACGTCCCGATGTACCCGCCGGGCAAGGAAACCCGGCTCATCGTGGACGATGAGCTGGTACGGATCTTCCGTCACTTGGAGCATTTGGAGGCGGAAGGGCTGGAGAATTACGTCATCCCGCTGGCGATCCGCCTGCAATTCGAATTCGCTGCTCGCCGCTCCGAAATCTGCCCGTTGGAATGGGATTGGGTAGATTTGGAGAAGCGCCGCGTCGTCTGGCCCGACAGCAAGACCGGAGGCGTTTCCAAGCCTATGAGCGAGGAAGCCTATCGGCTGCTTTCGACTGCGCCGCGCCGGGAGGGTTGCCCCTATGTCCTGCCGTCACCCAATGATCCGACCCGACACCTGACCTTTGGCGAGCACTATGGAGGTTGGAAGCGCGTGCTCAAGGCTACCGGCGTGCCGCATGTCGGCACGCACGGCATCCGCCACCGCGCCACGACGGACATTGCCAATTCGGGCGTGCCGACCAAGGTGGGGATGAGGCTGACGGGTCACAAGACCGTGGCGATGTTCATGCACTACGTCCACACCGAGGACAAGCCGGTGCGCGACGCGGCCGAGCTGGTGGCAAGCCGGCGGCTGGCGATCACGGGTGCCTCGCGCCCGGCGGAAGCCACTGCATGAGCAGCGGCCAGCACCCCGCCTTGCCTGTTCCGATTGTCGTGTTGGTGTCACGAGAATCGGGCAGGCCCCCCCTTCCAGGGCGGCTTCACGGCGAAGGTTTGAAAAACATGCCCGTTACGGGTATAGTTTGGAGGTCGACATGACGAGCATCCTCAAGCGCAGGGACTTCGCGCGGTGGCAGGCGAGTGAGAAGCTGCCCGATGCTGCCTTGTGCAAAGCGGTTCAGGAGATGGAAAACGGTCTGATCGATGCGGACTTGGGCGGCTCCCTCTACAAGAAGCGGGTGGCTCGCCCCGGTGGCGGTAAGAGCGGCGGCTACCGCACGCTGCTGTCAGCCAGGATAGGTAGCCGCTATGTGTTCCTGCACGGGTTTTCCAAGAGCGATAAGGCGAACGTCACACAGGACGAGAAGAAGGCACTGCAATTCGCCGGCAAGGTGTTCATGGAACTGTCTGCCGAAGCCTTGTCGATGGCGTTGCAGTCCGGTCTGTTATTGGAGGTGCATTGTGAGCAAGATCATTGAATCCCTGCGAGGTGACCTGGCTGCGCTTCATGAAGCGGGAGCGATCAGCAAGGTGACGATGCGCGAGTTCGACGCGATTTGCCCGCCTCCCGTGCGGGAGTTCGGCGCGGCCGACATCAAACGCCTGCGCGAAACCTTGAAGTTCAGCCAGCCGGTGTTCGCGCTTCACTTGCACACCACGGCTTCGACCGTGCGAAAGTGGGAGCAAGGCGAGACCCATCCCACAGGACCTGCACTCAAACTGCTGAACATCATTGCCGATAAGGGCTTGCAGGCCATCATCTGATGCCTGACAACGGAGACAGGCAGTGGCGACGCGAATTCCTCCTTTCAGCTCACAGCATCTTGAAGCCGCTTGCCGCGTGCTCGCCGATACCGAGCGCGGCCTGAGTGGCACACAGATAGAACGCCTGCTGCACGAAATCGAGGTTGCCGACACGTCGCCTGGCATGACCAAGTGGAAGCGATTGTTCAATGCGCTGGCCGGCGTACAGAATCAGCACCAGGTCGGTAACCATCTCATCATGTTCATCAATCGCGCGATGAACCCTGTGAACTACGCCCGCGAACCTGCGACGTTCGCTTGGCGGCGCGACGAACTCAACGTCGTGCTTGCCTTCTCCGGTTTCTACGTGCGCGAAGATGGCAAGGTCGCGCACGCCGATAAGACCACGACGCTCGATGCCGCGCGGGCCCGAGCGGGGCGACTCAGGGCTGCTCTGGAAAGCCGTGTCGTCCACGCGGAAGTGCTGAACTACTGCCGCGCGGAGTTGCTGGACGAAAACTATTTCCATGCCGTGTTCGAGGCAACGAAAGGCGTTGCGGAGCGGATTCGCCTGCTTTCGGGCCTGAGCGGCGATGGCGCTGAGCTGGTGAACAAGGCATTCTCAGGCCAGCAGCCCGTTCTGGCCTTGGGGCCGCTCACCACAGAGTCCGAGAAGAGCGAGCAGAAAGGCTTTGCCAATCTTCTGATCGGCCTGTTTGGCGCCGTGCGCAATCCGCTGGCCCATGCACCCAAGACGAATTGGCCCATGTCCGAACAGGATGCACTGGACATCCTGACGCTGGTATCGCTGATTCACCGCAAGTTGGATGACACCACGAAATTAGCGACCGTATCGCCATAAGGGAAGGCCAAGAATGGACGAGGCGATCGTTGTCTTCTCTCGAAAAGGGATTTTTCAGACCACGATCGCCGCCCGCGACGTTCGCAGCCGGGAGCATGCGCGCAAACTGTGGCCCCTGGTATCTCCAGACGCATCACGACAGATGGTGACATGGGTCAGCCCCTCCTTTGAAAGCGGAAAGCTGCGTCGGCGATCCCATTTTCGGGTGCTTCCTGCCCAGCACACCTTCAACCCCAAAGCACACTTCGACGATGAAGAAGCCAGTCGGTGGCGCGCCGTGCAGGAAAGCCCCGAACACCGGCGGGCGAAAGAACGTGTCGCGGCCGAACTCTCCCGACGCTTGAATGCCGGGCTTGCGATGCCGTGGGCGTTCAAGGATGCGGATGCGTCGGATTATCCGCTGGAAGGCAACTTGTTGCTCGGCGCCGACCGGGTGGCAACCGAGCATCCCCTGGAGACGCCGTTTGGCAGCAAATTCCGGCTCGACGTGGCTGTGCTCGGGCCGCCGGTCCAGGTCGAGCCGATGGTGCTGGGCGGCGTTGAAATCGAACTCGGCCACGCCTTCGACGGGCGCAAGGCGCTGATCGGGAAGTCGCTCGGATTTCCGCTGATTTCCATCGACATCACCGAGATGACGCTGGACGAACTTACGCCTGAGTGGGCACAGCGGGTACTGACCGCAACCACGCGGAGCCACGAGCAAGGACGCCGGCAGACCTACATCTATATCCACGACCTGCTGTACCCCCTCTACGCGCAATTGCCGGCGTTTCTGGACGACGAGCAACGCCATCAGTTCCTTGTGTTTGCCGACGATGAGACACTGAATAAGCTGGTGCGCTGGATGAACTTGCTCGCCGAAAAGCTGGAGTACCCGAAAGGTACGGTCGCCGTTGCTCTGGTCAATGGCAAGAACGAACAGTCGCGCAAAATGCTGGAACGCGCGGGACAGGTCGTTGGCCCCGACTGGAGTGAGTTCAACAGCCAGCGATGCCTACGGTTGACCGTGCCGCGCCCCAAAGGTCCAGCGGATATCCAGGCCCATCGCTTCCACATGACGATGGCGCGCATCCTGCTGTCGCACACAGATGCGCTCGTTGGCTACAAGTATTGCAATGGCGTGAACAACAACCACCCCGAAGAAGATGTGTGGGTTGCGCATCGCTGGATCGCCGACCTGAAAACTCATACCCAGCACCGCGTATTGCCGAAGCGGCTGGCCGAACCGATCAACAGGTTGATCGCAGTGGTGTCGGACCTGCATCGCAATCACGCAGCAACCAACCAGGAGGCATGACCATCCCATGTCGGAAATCATCCTGCGGGCAAATACTCCAGCGGAGCTAAAGGACAGGCTAGCCGAGTTGGACATCGATGTTCCCCCGCGGTCGGAGGGGCGCCGGAACCACCATGCAGAGCGCTATTGCATCGCGCATCTGCTTGCGACGCTACCGGTTGAACAGCTCTCGTTCCCGCTGACCTTGACCCATTCTGACAAGCCGGATTTCCTTTTGGCGATGTTCCGGGCCGATGTGGGAATCGAGCACACTGAAGCTGTGCCGGAGAACATCGCCCGCGCTGACTTTCTCCGTGAAAAGGAGGGCTTGGGGCCGGACGTCTACTTCACTCCCCATGTGTTGCCTGGGGAACCCAGAAAGACGGCCGGTGAACTCCGCCGTGAGATCGAGGCCGACGAGTCAGGCCCAGGGTGGTGTGGCGATTCGCCGGAGCGCGAATGGGCCGCCGCGATGGCCCACTACGTCAAAGAAAAGATGCCGAAGGCGACGGCCGACGGCTTCGTTCGATACCCCGCCAACTGGTTGATCGTGTATGACAACTGGCCGCTGCCAGCCATCAACTGCTCCAAAGCGGCATCGTATTTGGCCCCGCTTCTTGCTGAAATGGGCGCTTTTTCAGTGTTCGATACCATCTTTATCCATGACGATTCGCACATGTGGGAATTTCGTGAAACTCCACTCACCCAGGTGTTGCGGCCACTGCGGGCGCCCCACTAACGGTTGGAGCAGCCTTGCGCTTCTTAGCCGTCTCCACACCGCGCTTCTCAATCTGCGCCCGCCACATTTCCAGCGCTGTGATGTCGGCGAGAAGCTCATCGGGATCGGGGACTGCGATTCCACCCATCAGCGCCTTGTCATGTGCATAGTTCGAGCATTTCGTCATGCCTGCATTGACTTGGGCATAGTCGTCGTCATCGACCACGACGCCAGCGAGCCTTTGCGTTTCCACGCCCTTACGGAATCGGAGGATCACTTCACGCAGCAAGACTTCTTCGACAGCACGCTCCCACGCCATGCGTAAACGAAAATAGGCATCGATTGTTTGCTTTCGGTGTTCTTGCTCCTCACCATCCTTGTGCAGCTTGGCGATGGACTGCTGTTGGGCCTTTAGCGCGCCGATCCGCTTACTTGCATTCTTCCCTTCAAACGGGAGTTCTGGATCGGCGACGCCAAACCCCTCAGCGCGGCGAATCAGGCTTTGAGTCGAAATCGCCACGCCGGCAGTTTTGGCCTCCTCCACCAAGAGACATAAGAAGTAGATGTCATGGGTGAACACTACAACTTGACGATACGCGGCTTCGGTGGCCAGGCGCTTTGCTACGCGCTCTCGCCTGCGATGGTCGAGCGATGACACAGGATCGTCAAAGACGATGCCGCCTTTGCCACCGCTCAACCCGACTTCAGCCAAGAAGGAGCCGATCGCCACGGCGCGCTGTTCGCCCTCGCTCAGAATGTCACCGGGGCTTCGACTTTGAGGAAGTTCCAATTTCAGCTTGTGCAACGCCTTGCCTCTGTCGGCGCGGCTCTGCAGTGATACGCTCAACGCACCAACCCCCAATGCCTTGAACTCGCGATTCAGCGCTTCGGCGAGTTCCTTGGAAACAACCTTCTCGGCCATGTCCGATGCCTTCAGCGAGATGGCATTGGTCTTAACAGCGGATAGGCACTGCGCAAGTTTCGCTTGATGGCTGAGCTTGCCCACGGCCGTGACCACCGCGTCTCTGACCTCTCGCAGCTTGACCCGTGCATTCAGCTCCATGAACTGCTTCTGGAGGGTAGCGCGGGCCTTCTCGTCTGAGGCCTTTTCCAATGTTTCTGCCGCAGTGTTCAGCTTGTCGGCCAGCGCTTGAAGTCGCGGCGCGGGATTTTCTAGGGCTTGAGCAACGCCTTCCCACTGGTGTGAGAGCACAGCCGCCTTGATAGCCTCTTGGCGGGCTGCCAGCAGCGGCTCGAATGCCTTGACGTCCGCTGCCAACTTCGGGTCCAACGCTTCAATCTCTCCATAGGTCACATCGTCGAGATTCAACGTCAGGTTCTGCGCGATGAAAGGCTTGTACTCTGCATACAGTGCGGCCCGACGTGTCTGTGAAGTCTTCTCGGCTTCTTGCTGGATGAATGCCTCAAAACGCAGCAAGCGAGTAGCGCCTTCGGCCAAGGGCTGCTGGCATAGCGGACAAGGTGCATCTGTGCCTAGGTCGGGAAACGCCTTGTCCGGATGTGACTCGACGGAAAACTTGCGAGCGGCGTCGAACAGCTCGCGCCAAACCTCTCCCCCGGTGCCCGGCAGAAGATCTTCGCCTTCCTTGAATTCTTTGGCAGCAAGCGCGGCTGCTGCCTGCGCTGTGCGATAGCTGTCCGCCAAACTGCGCAGCTTTTCGACGACGGGATGGTCTACCAGCGCGCCTTTGCTGGTCGCGCTTGTCGCGATGGTTGTGACACGGCGAGCCTGCAAGCGCAGTTGAGCTGCCTTATCCTTCGGATTGTTCTCTTGCAGGCTCTTTTCCAATTCGGCGTGCTGCGCCAATTCTTCTGCGGTCAAGTTGGCTAGCGCGTCGATCTGGGCCTGAGTTGTCTTTGCGGACAGTGAGGAAATCAGCTTGCCGACCAGAGTATCGCCCTGCAACGGGGAAAATGCAGTAAGGTCGGCAGCGGACTGCATCTGCTCAGCTTCGACCATAGCCTTCAACTGCTTGCAGACTTTCGCCAACGCCTCAAATACATCGAGCCCGTAAGGTACGTAAGAGAAATCGTCTTCACTGTCCAGATAGGCGCGTGCACAGCGCGTGTCGAAGACTGCCAATGACGACAATTCAGGGGGAGCTACCTTGCCATGCGTCCATTGCACGTCCTTCGCAACACCGTCCACCAAGATTTCAAAGGTCGCCTCTGGGACGCCGGCTTGACCAGCGGGGAGGTGGGCATTGGGATGGATCGCTTCAGTTCGGTCGCGAGCGCGGCAGGCGCGCTTGAGCACCCTCGAATATCCTGATTTGCCAGAACCGTTATCTCCGTAGATGACGGTCATACCTGTTGCATTGAAAGGCAAGCGCTGATTCTCTGCAATCGCATTGACGTTTCTCATGTTCTTCATTGCGACCAGCTCGATGTGCGTCGCCACCGCAACGGGCGCAGGAATCTGGTCGGCCGTTAGGGGTTTAGGCTGACGGCCCTTCGGATCGGGAATTCCATGTGCCAGCTTAAGCAGCGCGAATAGATCTTCGTTGTCATCCATCGTCAATGTCTGCTTCGCCAGCAGGCGTGCGACGGCATCGCTTTGCCAAGCTGGCAATCCCTGAGTCCAAGCCAGAATTTCTTGCAGTATCGACATAGCCCCCTCCAGTCTTTGTTGCAAGTTTTACCCGATTTTTTCATTTTGTGCGTCTCTGCGTTTCGCCGTTGGGCTTGGGGGTCACGCCCCGCGCCTCGTATCGAGTTGTGGCCATCCGGCTTTGATCCCTAACGCCTCCGGCCCTGGTGGGCCTGCGCGCTCCACTTGCCGGGGGGCGTGTATGGCATGGAGCGGTCTTGCTGTTTCCCTTCACCGTACCACGGCGTTCTCGCCGTCAAGGGCGGCGCGCGCGTTGCGCGCTGGCGTCCTGGCGGCCGGCTTCGCCCCCTGACTGCTTGCGCTGCGCCGTGCTGGCGCCGGTTCCGGGCAATTCCGCCCGAGCAACCGGAGCACGATCATGTCGCAGTTTTCCCTCTCTTCCGATGCCTCGCTGCTGGTGCGTGACGGCCGTGGCCGCTATCGGCCGGCGTCGGCCGACCAGATCCTGGATGCCGCGCGTCGGGTCATCGACCAGAAGATGCAGCGCGGTACCGAGTTTAGTTCGCCGGCGACGGTCAAGGAGTACCTGCGCACCAAGCTCGCAGGCTTCGAGCACGAGGTCTTCGCAATCCTGTTCCTCGACACGCGCCATCGGCTGATCGAGTACGTCGAGATGTTCCGCGGCACCATAGACCAGGCATCGGTGTATCCGCGCGAGGTGGTCAAGGAAGCGCTGCAGCACAATGCGGCGGCGGTGATCTTGGCGCACAACCACCCGAGCGGGAATCCCGAGCCGAGCGCGGCCGATCGGGCACTGACCCAGCGGCTCAAGGAGGCGCTGACACTGGTTGAGGTGCGCACGCTGGATCACATCATCGTTGCAGGCGACCAGACGACGGCATTCGCCGAACTCGGCTGGCTGTGACGAAGGGGGCTTCGGCCCCCTTTTTGCTGCGCATCAGGGGAGATTGCGTTTTGCTGGCGACGGCACGTCGTCACTTGCCGCCGTTGCGTTCGCGCTGGCGAAGCCGCTTCACATAGGTGCTGTCCGCCAGCTCGTCTGGCCCAAGATCCAATGCGCAGTTCGCCAACGAGGCCAGGGTGCCGTCGGTAAGCTTGAAGCCCGTGGGTAGCAGCCCGTAGTTTCGTGCGCTGTTTTCCTCGATGGCGGCGAACAGGGCCTTGAAGAAGTCGGCCCGTGACGGGCGCGACGCCACGGTGGCCGCCGCAGTCAAAGGATCTGTGGCTTCCATGCCGGCGTTCTCCGCATCGGCAGCCAGTTCTCGCAGGAACTGATCCAGCGATGGCCAGTATTTCAGATCGAACTGGCCGCGAAGGGCATCCAGGCGATCCTTGACCCAGGAGTTGAACAAGTAGTTGTGCTCGGATGCCGCTTCGATCACGTCGCAGACGTGATAGTGCGTTTCGCTGCTGAAGCCGGAGGTGTTGTTCAACTCGGTGCGGCGCTCCAGCAGCTCCGCCAGTTCCTCGGCCTTCCGTGCGATCTGCCGGTTGACGCCGGCCAGTTCGTCGCGGGCGACGCGCGCCTCGGCGATCTTCTCCGGGCTCCAGAACGCTGCCGTGCTCAGCAGAAGGTCCAGGAAAACCTTGAGTGCCGGCGGACGCGGCTGCAGTTTTTCGTACAACTCGCCGTAGGCCTCCCTCAGCTCGACGCCGCGGGCGAGCAGACGGTCGGCGACGGCATTCTCGCTGGGCAGGATGCCGTGCTCGATGTTGTAGCGCTTTCCTTCGATGAGGATGGCTTCGCAGGCTTGCTGCGGGCTTGTCGTCTGCGGTGAACTCATGTTCCGTTCCTGATGTTGAAGACGCTTTGCAGCGTATTTAACCAAGGCGGGCTTGTCGGTACCCGAGTCTTCGTCTATCGGCTGACTTTCAGGTACCTCATGCGATCCGGGCGTCCCCGGCCAGGAAACGGCCGGTCGCGCTGTCGTGCTGCGCATCGAGCCTCGCTGCACGAGTCTCGCCCCCTTCGGGCTTCCATCGCTGACGCCTCCGGCCCGGATTCCTCGATCCGGGCCTGCGCGCTTCGCTTGCGTGCGGTTCAGCACACGAGGGGGGCCGTTGCCATGTACAGCCGTCTTCCCTGACCTCATCACCTTGTCCGCGACTGTAGCCCGCGTCCGTGTGCCGTCAAGGCGCGCAGGGCCGTGTCCTCGGCTGCGCCTGCGGGCCGCACCAACCCTGCGCTTGTTTCCTTGACGGCTCCCGTCCGCGTGCTCCTGACCGTCGCGGGCGATGAACTCAGGAAAGACGGTGGCAACAGGGCCAACCGGGTTCCTCGTGCCGACCGCACAGAACAGCCGAAAGGCTGGGCTCCGAATCTAGGAATCCGGTGTGCGGTTTGAACAGCAAACCCTTTTCGTCAGGAGAAAGACCATGCAACTCGCATCCCGTTTTGCTTCCCGTTCGCCGTCGCTGCGCAGCGACTACCCGCTGACCGATGACCAGATTCACCGCGTGGCCCCGTCCATCTTCGCGGAGGCCCCGCACGAAAGCCGTTCGCAGCGGTACGCCTATATTCCCACCGCCGCCGTGCTGGCCGAACTGCGCAAAGAGGGTTTTCAGCCGTTCATGGCGTGCCAAACCCGCGTGCGCGACGAAGGCAAGCGCGAACACACCAAGCACATGCTGCGCTTGCGCCACGCCAGCCAGATCAACGGCGCGGAAGCCAATGAAATCATCCTGCTGAACTCGCACGACGGCACCAGCAGCTATCAGATGCTGGCCGGGATGTTCCGGTTCGTGTGCAGCAATGGCCTTGTGTGCGGCGACACCGTGGCGGATGTGCGCGTGCCGCACAAAGGCGACGTGGCCGGTTCCGTCATCGAAGGCGCTTACGAAGTCTTGCAGGGCTTCGAGCGGGTGAAGGAATCCCGCGATGCCATGCGCGCGATCACGCTGGATGAAGGCGAAGCCGAAGTGTTCGCCCGCGCCGCGCTGGCCCTCAAGTACGACCCCACCGGCAACAAGCCCGCGCCCATCACCGAATCGCAAATCCTGATGCCGCGCCGGTTCGACGACCGCCGCCCGGACTTGTGGAGCGTGTTCAATCGCACCCAAGAAAACCTGACCAAAGGCGGATTGCATGGCCGCAGCGCCAATGGTCGCCGCCAGAAAACCCGCCCGGTGCAGGGCATTGACTCCGATGTGCGCCTGAACCGCGCCCTCTGGATGCTGGCCGATGGCCTGCGCCAGTTGAAAGTCTGAATCCCCACGCGGCAGGGGCCGGCAGCAGCCCTTGCCGCTTCTTTCGCTGCTGCATTCCTCACCGCAAGGAGTTATCACCATGAACGCCATCCCCCAAAGCGAAGCCCGCGCCATCCAAGTCCCCGCGCTGGAAACTGTCGACCCGACCAAGAACCTGATTCTGGTTCCGCTGTCGCGGCTGGTGTCGCGCCCGACTGGTCGCAACGTGCGCAAGACCCCGCGCATGTCCATCCCCGAGCTGGCCGCGAGCATCCAACGTGTCGGCCTGCTGCAAAACCTCATCGTCACCGCGACCGCTGACGACGAACCTTATGAAGTCGTCGTCGGTGGCCGTCGTCTTGCCGCGTTGAAGCTGCTGGCGAAGAAGCACCGCATCAGCAAAGAATGGGAAGTGCCTTGCTTGCTGGTGGCCGATGGCACCGCCCGCACGGCCAGCCTCACCGAGAACGTGCAGCGCGAAGCCATGCACCCGGCAGACCAGTTTGAAGCCTTTGCCGCGCTGGTGGCCGAAGGCCGGCCCATCGAGGACATTGCAGCGGATTTCAGCGTTACGCCGTTGGTGGTGCAGCGCCGCTTGAAGCTGGCGAACGTATCGCCGCGTCTGATGGCCGACTATCGCGCCGATGCCGTCACGCTCGACCAGTTGATGGCCCTTGCCATCACCGACGATCACGCCGCGCAGGAAACCGCCTTCTACGATGCGCCGACGTGGCAGCGGCACCCGTCCCAATTGCGCGACCGCCTTACCGAGCGTGAGATTGACGCCTATCGGCATCCACTGGTTCGCTTTGTAGGGCTGGATGCCTACGAAGCTGCAGGCGGCGGCATCCGCCGCGACCTGTTCGCGGATGATGATGCAGGTGTGTATCTGACCGATGCCGCGCTACTGGAGAAGCTGGCGCAAGACAAGCTGGCCGGTATTGCCGCCGAGGTGAAGGCCGAAGGCTGGGCATGGGTGGATGCCACGCCGAGCGTGACCCATGCCGACTTGCACGCCTTCCAACGCGTCCCGAGGGAACGCCTTGCGGCGAACAAGCGCGAAGCTGCCCGCATCGAGAAGCTGCAAGCCAAGCTGCACGACCTGGCAGAAGCCGTGGATGCTGCGCTGGATGCCGACGACGAGGAAAAGGCCGGTGTCTTGCAGGAGAAAGGCGAAGCCTTGGGCGAACAGTTGCAGGCCATCGAGGACAGTTTGCAAGACTACAGCCCGAACGTGAAGGCCGCAGCCGGTGCCATCGTCACCATCGACCGCAGCGGCGAAGCCGTGATTCATCGCGGCCTGATGCGCGAAGCCGAAGCCAAGGCGCTGCGCACGCTGGAACGCTTTCGGCAGGGTTTCGGTGGCGCAGACGCTGAAAACGAGGATAAAGCCGAGGACGACGAGCAGCCCAAGGCCGCCGCCATGTCCGACCGGCTGGCACAGCGGTTGAGCGCCCACCGCACCGCCGTGCTGCAAATCGAAGTCGCCCGGCGTCCGCAAGTGGCGCTGGCTGCGCTGGTGCATGGCATGGTGCAGACCGTCTTGCAGAAAAGCCACTACGGCCACGACCTGCCATTGGGCGTGAGCCTGAAGGTGCAAGACCGACTGGAAGGCATGGCCCCGGACTGGCCAGAATCGCCCGCCGCCGTCGCGCTGCGCGAACTGCAACAGGTAGCAGGCGACGCCTTGCCGGAGGACAGTGCCGAACTGTTCGCCGTGCTGCTGGCGAAGTCGCAGGATGAACTGGTGCGGTTGCTGGCCGTGTGCGTGGCACCCACGGTAGACGTGGTGACGCTCCGCGCCACCACGCTGCAACCCGGCGCGGAACTAGCGCAGGCCGTGGGGCTGGACATAGCCGCATGGTGGAAGCCCACCAATGAGGGTTATTTCCGGCATGTGCCGAAAGCCGCGATTCTGGAAGCCGTGGGCGAGTTTGCACCGGAGCATGTGACCCGGCTGGCGAAGTTGAAGAAGGCCGACAGTGCCAGCGAAGCCGAACGGCTGGCCGATGGCACCGGCTGGATGCCCGCCATCTTCCGCACCGAAGGCCCGCAAGAGGTAATGCCGGAAGCAGGCACGGAGCAGGACGGTACGGGAGAAGCTGCCGCCGTGGCGGATGAACCGGCCGAGGCATTGGCCGCGTGACCCTGCACCGCAGATAGGCGCTCCGGTTCCGACCGGGGCGCTTCATGCTGTCGAAACGAAGGACTCCCCCCATTCGCACCAGCTCCAGGCCGTTCCGCCTTGGAGCTGGCGGTCAAGAATCCGGGCGCGGCGGTAGCCGCGCTCGGATTCAAGGCCCAAGCCAAAACGCCCCTTCGCCGCCTTCGGGCAGGCGGCGAAGGGGCCGCGCACAAGCAGCCTTGTGCGCGAGAAACCCAAGAAGCCGGCAAGTGCGCCGGCGCATCGCGCCGCCGGTGCTTAGACAGCGCCCCGCTGCAATGGGCGAGGCTTGTAGGGCTACGCTCAGGTTTGCTGCGGCAGGTTGTGCGAAAGCGTGCCGTCCCCGACGCTGGCAGTTCGCTGCCTGGTCGTCACGAAGGACGGTTCACCGACACGCCGCACGGCCATGCCTATGGAGCTTCCACGCCACGCCTCAAGCACGTTGCCGCCTGCGACGGCAGGCGCGTTCTCGCCCTTGTCCTTGGTGGTTGGCCTTGCCCGCGTCAGGGCGCAAGCCGGTGAAGCCGTCGCGCGGGGATGCCGAGTCGGCCATGTCTCCATTCGGGGGCGGTCGGCCTGTACGTCCTTGTCTTGTTGTGAATCCTGGCGGGGGCGCGGCTGCGCCTTGGGCTTGATGGTCGCAACCTTCCAGCGAAAACAATTTCCCCTGCGCTGCGCGCATTCCTCGCGGGACAAATTCTTTTCGCTTCCAGGCTCTCCGCTGCGCTTCGACCGCAAGCGGTGCGGCCAGCCCATCCCCCGCCGGACGGATCACAACAAGGACGCACTGGCGCGACCTTGTTCAACCCGAAAGGAGAAACATCATGGCTAACATCGGCACCTTCATCGCAGAGAAAGACGGCTTCACCGGCACGCTCCGCACCCTGACGCTCAACGTCAAGGTCAAGCTGGTTCCCAACGACAAGGGCGACACCGAGAACGCCCCCGACTTCCACCTTCAGGCGGCCGGCCACGAGATCGGCGCGGCGTGGAAGAAAACCAGCCAGGCCGACCGTCCGTACCTGTCGGTTTCACTCGATGACCCTTCGTTCCCCGCGACGGTCTATGCCCGCCTGATCGAGAACGAGGACGGCACGCACGACCTGATCTGGTCGCGTAGCAAACCCAAGGCAGCCTGACGGCCGCCTACCGCGCCCCGCCCATTGCGGCGGGGCGCGGCATCTCTCAGTTCCAATCGCTCGCCTGAGCGTTAGGCGAGCGCAATCTTCCGATCTACGCCGCAAAAATCAGCGATCACCCCAACCACCGCCTGCGCCTGTGAAGGCAGTGCGGATGGCGTGGGAGCTTGGGGAGAGAAGGCTGCGGACTCTAACGCAAGTGCCACATCGAACGCCGCTGACCCCGTTAGGTTTCTGGCGAAGAACTCGGCCAACAGATCGGCTTTGACGTTACTAGCCTGTTGCTGAAGTTCCTGTTGTAGCGTATCAGCGAGACCAGGTTGAGCCGCAACACCTTCCACTAGTGCTGCCGCCATGCGACCGACCTTCTCCGTGAAAGCCTGCCCTGATACGCCGTAGCGTATTCCACGCTCGATGATCTGACGGCGTTGCTCCTGATCCTCAGCAATGAATTCCCTGAGGATGAAGTCCATCGCGATCATGAAATGCGAGCATGAGGCATAGAAGAGTCTCCACGCCCGATTTCCGGAGGCGATCTGGGTCAATAAATATTCGATGTCTTCAAGCCAGGCGTTGCATCCGTCGAAGTTCAAGGAGTGAAGCAGGCGAGATTTGCTTTCCTCATACCTGCCACGCCAGTCACCACTCAATCGGCCTAGAGAGCCCGATTCAAGATCCGCAAGGAAATCTTCCTCGGTGATGCGCTCCTTGTGGCTGCGTGCGCTATTGGTTAATCGAGAAAGAAACTTGCCATCCAATACCCGGACATCGTGTTGGAGGCCAAACTCGCGAACATCCGGCCTAGAATCCGTTGTCGCGACAATGCACGAGTCAAGATCTAGAACTGACTGCAGGCCCTTTGCCCAAAAAATGCGTTCGAGAGCCTGCGGTGTCTTCTTGTTCTTGATGTCGACGCAGATGCGTTCTCTGCTGAGAGGCGAATTGCGCGCGTATAGCCACAGATCGACATCCGTCACATCGAATCGATGGAATGTAAACTTGATGCCTCTGGCAACATAGTAGCCAATGCTTAGGAAATAATTCCGCAGTGCTTCCTCGGCGACAGAGCCCTTTAGTGGTTGGCTTTTCATCGCTTGAGCCCGCCGGTTCGAATTTCTTGGAGCAGGTTGCGCGCCTTCAGTTTCACTGCCTCTGTGGCATTTTTCCGCTGCACCTCTCGATTCAATTCCGGCGCGATGTATTCAGTGATACGTGCACCAGGAATATGCGAAACGCTCTCGGCCGTTATGTCGCCATCTTCGATTACGGCGAGTGCAAGACGCCCCACTTCCGGCTTCAGGAGCCTCATGCTGAACATGCCGTTATCAGCAGGTGTCACGGCGACGACGCCTTTGAGCTCAAGGGCCTGATAGTCGCTTCCAATAGCGGTGGCGGGACCGACGCTATGGCCTGCGATCAGCTTATTCATGAGTGCCGAAACCATCTGGATACGGCCACGGTAATAGCTGCTGACGGTCATCCCGTAGGTGAGCGAGGCTACCAGCGCCTTGGCCAAATCCAACGCGTCGTCCGCAATGGAGTTGCTGAATTTGGAGAATGCAGCCGGACGGGTAACGAAGTAGCTCTTTCCCTGATCATTACCCACGACGCTGACATCGAATAGACCAATGGAGTGAAGGCGTGCGAAAAGATCCTGCCCGAGAATCCTGTTGACCGTCTCCAATGGTAGGCAGCCTGTTTCTTGAAGCTTCTGATTCACTTCTGTCAGAAGCGCAGCCTCGGGGGCTTTCAAGGTTGATAGAATTGCATTGACCTTCCGCGCATCATCGCGCCGGAACAGGTTGCCATTGAAAAGTAATTTCTCTTGAGCCGAGATCGGCTCAGAGTCAAAGAAGCCGATGTTGGTCGCAAGATCCAGCGTATCGCCGACTTCCTTGCGTGAAAGCTTCAAATTATCGGAAACGACCTCGGCGATAGCTTTGTCCGTCGTGGGCGTCTCGGAGGCAATCTCTGATACGAAGATTACGGCTTCTTCATGTGCCTCGTGGCTGCTTTCATCGAAAATTCTGGATGTGTGCTCGAGCACGCTATGTCCAGTCAAACCGAGGACTTCCACCCCCCCGCTGCCCGGCAGGATTAGCTTTTGTCGCGCGAGTTCGGCAACGATTGCAGGGAGTTCCGTTTTGGGGCTGATGTGGTTGGCACGTGCGAGGGCTTCTAGGCGTTGTTGCGTGACAACGCTTTGCCTTTCCGCGGAGATTGCGGACAACAACGTGCCACTTTTCCCAGCGAAGGCGATCGAGTCAAAATCTTGGTTCGTTGTTGCTTGAAGTTTTCTTGCGTGGTGCAGCAACCACGCGCCTTGGGTCTTCTTATCCATGAACATCCCGTTGCTTGATAGATAGCAGCTCTTGTTCTATTTGCTTAAGCACACGCCTTACCTTGTCCATGTCGTCGCCTGCATAGGCCAGAGTCAGCAACGTGAGCGGATGCACGTCCATGACCTTGCACAGTTCGGTCAGCTTGTGCATGGTCGGGCTTTTCAAGTCGCGCTCCAGCGAACTCATGTAGGTACGGCTGGACACGTCGGAGAACGCTTCCTGGCTCAAGCCGCGCGCCTTCCTGACTGTCCGTATCGCCGTCGCCAATGAGTGTTTCGCTGCCACCAACTTGGTTTCCCCTAGAAAACCAAGATGACAGCTCATTGCACCCAATAGGGCTACAATCTATAGTATTCATTCCTGCTGAGCAATCCGCCTCATGCTTTTACGGAAATCCGCAACTGCGGATTTAGCCGGAGCCAGAGAGTTACTTCCGTGCCTTTCCTGACCCTCACAATTGCGCTTCTGCGTTTCTGTGCATGTACGGATTCGATGGCTTGCGCCTTCGTGCTTTCCCGCCAAAGCACGCAGCCGCTTCAGCGGTTCCGCGCTTCGGTGGAAAAGCGTACCCGTGCATCTTCGGATGCGTGGGGATTCGGGGCATGACCCAGCCGCTCGTCACCGCTGAACAGCGGGCGCAACTGCTGGCCGTCGGCGCGGCACGCACCGCTGGCCGGAGCATCGACCCGATGCCGGCGGTGCGACTGTTCACCCCTGACGCGCACGCCACCTGGCTGCTAGCCGCGCTTGACCCGGACGACGGTGATACGGCCTGGGGACTGATCGACCTGGGTATCGGCCTGCCGACGTTGGGAACGGTGAAGCTATCCGATCTGGCATCCATCGTCGGGCCGAGCCAGCATCCGGTGATGCGTGATCTCTACTTTCTGGCAGAGCGCCCGCTGTCGGAGTACGTCCGACGGGCGCAGGAGAACGGCTCGATCACGGATTGAGCGGCCACGAAGACAGAGAAGGCCGAGCCAAGGCGAGCACATTGTGACTATTTCGGTCTTGGTCAAGACCGAATAGATCTTGCTCGGCTTTATTGCACGAAATCGGTGCGTGCCTGACCGAAACAGACATGATCTTTGGCGCGGGTTTCGGCACGGTGCCTGATGCTGACTCCGATTTTCTGGCGTTTCAGCCGTCGCATCGAGACGATTTTCGCAATGCTTCGGAGCCAATCGGTCTTGACACCTGCCACATCAGTTCACCCCGACCCGATGACAGCTTGATGGCGATTCGATAGCTCCGTACGGCGAAATCCGTGGCGACGTTCCTGCTACACGGGAGGTTGCGTCATGGCCGAAGCGAGCGCCGAGCATTGGTATCCCACCGCCGCCTATCTCTACACACTGCACCTCGACGGCCCGGCACTGGCCTGGGAGTACCTGCGACGGAATCCCGATTACCGCCGCGACTGGCTGCGCCGTCGTCGCCGGCCGGACGCGGCGCAGGCTTGGGGCCTGCGCCTGCTGGAAGATCCCGCCCTGGATGCGCGGGACGCGCATCCGGCCTGGTTCCCCGATCACGATGCCGTGGTGCAGCTTCTTCCCGATGCCGATCCACCGCCCGAAGCCGCTGTCTTCGAATTCTGGCGCGTGCCTGGCCGCAAGCAACTGATCCACGATGGCAAGCGCCTGGTGCTGGTGTCGCACTGGCCCGGCTGCTGCTTGCGGCTCGCACTTGCGCCCGGCCTGGAAGACGGCATGGCGTATCTCTACGCCACCCGTGCTTGCGCCGCGCCTTGCGCGCGCTATCGCACGCTGGCGGCCGAGCTGGATGCGCTGTCCGCCGCGACCGTGGCCGCGCCTGCGGCAGCGGCCCGCTCCCGGCCTACGCCGTCCGCGGTGCTGGAGCTACACAGCTTGCAGGCGCTCGACGCGACCCTGGCGGGCGCATCCTTACGCGAGGTGGCCGAAGGACTGTTCGGCACCGATATCGTCGTGGCCGATTGGCACAAGGACAGCGCCTTGCGCGCCCGCGTGCGCCGGCTGGTGCGGCGTGGCGAGGCGTTGATGCGCGGCGGCTATCGCAGCCTGGCGCAGCTTCCGCCAGTTGCATCGCAGTAAGGGGGACGTTTTGCAGTCCCTGCAATTCGTCCCTTAGCAGGAAGCCCGGATTTCTCGAAAGTGCCTCTATCCGGTCGCGTGGTGTGGCCGGGCTTGATGGAGGACCATCCCATGCGACCCGCTCCCTTGCGGCCTGCCGCCGCTGCTGTCGCTGCGCCCGCGCAGCCCCAACGCTACCTGACCAACGACGAAGCCGCCGACTACCTGCGCCTTTCGCCGCGCACGCTGGAAAAGCAGCGCGTGATCGGCGGCGGGCCGAAATTCCGCAAGTTCGGCCGCCGCGTCATGTACGCGGTGTCCGACCTCGACGCCTGGGCCGATGCGCGCAGCTACGCGGCTACGTCCGATCCCGAGTACGCCGAGCGCCACGCGGGCGACTACCGTGATGGTCGCTGACCTTCGGCGCGTGGATGGCCTTCGCCATGCCCAGCCCGCCAGGGCAAGCCTTGCCGCAGCGCGAACAACTCGACCTGTTCCGCGCGCTGCCGGGCGACATGGCGCCGCGCGACAGCCAGGACTTGATGGCCTTTCCGTTCTTTTCGCTCGCCAAGTCGCGGCGCACAACGCCGATCGACTTTCGCACTGGCGGTATCACCATCCGCGTGGAAGGCACGCAGGAGCATGGCATCGCCACGATCTGGGATGCCGACATCCTGATCTGGGCCGCCAGCCAGATCGTGGAAGCCCGCGATGCGGGCATACCGACCTCGCGGCTGATGCAGGTGCGCCCCTACGAGATCCTGCGCTTCATCGGGCGCGGTACGTCGCTGCGCGACTACCAGCGCCTGAAAGCGGCGCTCGACCGGCTGCAATCGACCACGGTGGCCACGTCCATCCGCGAAACCACGGGAAGGCGTTTGCACCGCTTCTCGTGGATCAACGAGTGGAAGGAACTGGCCGATGCCAGCGGCACGCCGCTGGGCATCGAACTGATCCTGCCGGACTGGTTCTATGCGGGCGTGGTGGACGCGGCCCTGGTGCTGACCATCGACCCGACGTATTTCCGGCTCACCGGTGGCATCGAACGCTGGCTGTACCGATTGGTGCGCAAGCATGGCGGGCGGCAAGAACACGGCTGGCAATTCGACTTTCAGCACCTGTACCGCAAGTCGGGCAGCGTAGCGCGCTTCTACGACTTCGCCGCCGATTTGCGCGCCCTGGTGGCGCGGCAATCGTTGCCCGGCTACGTCTTGGGCATCGAGCGGATGCCTGGCGAGAAAACCGAGCTGCTGACCTTCCGGCCCGTGCTGCCTACGGCACGGGGATAAGTGCGGGAAAACCTGTGGATTCACTCGTGCTATCAGGCAACAGGAGGCTCGTGCTATCAGGCAACACATCCTCGTGCTATCAGGCACAAAAATCGGCTGAAAACCCGCGCCATTGCTGGCTTTGCGCGCCCTCTAACATACCTAACAAGAAATACATAACTTTTAGTAGAAGCGCGCCGCTTCGGTGGACAACTGCGAAACGGCACCACGCGCAACAGCCAAAGCCCGGCTTTCCAACCCGGAGGGCCGCGCCATGATCGTCGCGCTGCTCAACCAGAAAGGCGGTGTCGGAAAGACCACGCTCGCCACGCACCTCGCGGGCGAACTCGCGCTGCGCGGCCAGCACGTCATCCTGCTGGATGCCGACCCGCAGGGTTCTTCGCTGGACTGGACGCAGCGCAGAAGCCAGCAGGGCTTGCCACGGCTGTTCAGCGTCGTGGGCCTCGCCCGCGAAACGCTGCATCAGGAAGCGCCGGAGCTGGCCCGCCGCGCCGATCACGTCATCATCGACGGCCCGCCGCGCATCGCCGCCTTGGCGCGCTCCGCGCTGCTGGCGGCCGAGCGCGTGCTGATCCCGGTGCAGCCCAGCCCCTACGACCTGTGGGCCAGCGCCGAGATGGTGGCGCTGATCCGCGAGGCGCAGGTGTTCCGGCCTGCACTGCGCGCGGCCTTCGTCATCAACCGGCGCGTCAGCACCACCATCATCGGCAGGGAAGCGCGGCAGTCGCTGGCCGAACAGCCGCTGCCGGCGCTGCGTAGCGAAGTACGTCAGCGCATCGTCTTCGCCGACAGCGTGGCCGCCGGCCGGCTCGCCCGCGAGACGGCACCCGACAGCGTCGCCACCCGCGAGATTGCCGCGCTCGCCGATGAACTGCTGCGGTGGCCGACATGAGCAGCCCGCGCAGCAAGCGCGTTGGCATCGGCGCACGTCCGCCCGCGAATCCGCACGCCGAGGCGTGGATTCGCCAGGGCGATGCCGGTGCGCTCAACAAGGGCGACCTCTACACCGCACGCCTGACGCTCGACGTGACGCCCGCGCTCCGCGCGCGCATCAAGATCGCCGCCTTTGGCCAGGGCGTGACCGTGGCCGAACTGCTGCGCGGCCTGCTGGAGCGCGAGTTTCCCGACAAGCGCCTGGAGAACCCGCCATGAACGCATCCGCCTTGCCTGCCGCTCACGCGGCGACGGCTGCACCGGCTGCTGCGCCGCCGCCTTCGCTTTCGGCACTCGCCGGCCAGGCCGGCAGCGTGCCGCTGACTCGCGTATCGCTCGCTTACATCGAACCGCGCTTCAAGCTCTACCTGCGCTTCGGTGAGCCGGCGCGCACGCTGCGGCTCGACCGCTGGCGGCGCT